>NZ_JBQUZP010000007.1:0-92833 GCF_056313785.1 Caulobacter sp. DMC95
ATCGTGCTGGCCTACACCGCCTGGGTCTACAAGGTCCTCTGGGGCCGCAGCACCACGGCCGCCCTGGCCGTCAATCCAGACCTCTACTGATCCGAAGGAGACGAACCGATGTGGTATTTCGCTTGGATCCTGGGCCTGGGCCTGGCCGTCGCCTTCGGCGTCCTGAACGGGATTTGGTATGAGTTCAACCTGCTCGACGACGGAGACGTTGGCGAGGGGGAGGCCTGACGCGAACCAGGTCTTAAGGCCGCCTGGCTGGACACCAGGCGGCCAACCTCACGATCGCCGTGGGCGCCGCTTCAACGGGGCTGTAAGGTTAACCGCCGCAAGTTGAAGTGGGCCTGTACTTGGCCGTTTCAGGCCGCGGCCTTAGCCCAAGCGGCATGAGCCTCCGCGCGGAAGCGGCGAAGGTTGAGGCGGCTGATCAGATGCTGTTGGACGGCGAAGGTGTTGTAGACGGCGGCGTGGATGGACAGGAAGCGCTGGGCGGAAGGCTGACTTTTGAAACCTTGCATCCTTCGCTCCCGTCGTCGGACGGGGAGGTGGGAGTTCTCGGCCCGATTGTTTTCTCGAAGCCGTCCCGGCCGGTGAAGGTGCTCCAAATCCAACATCCGTAGGGCTGCTGGGTAGGAAGCCAGGCCATCGGTGGTGATGCGCTCTGGCTCGACCGGTTGGCCACGCAGAAGTCGTTCAAGGAACTTTCGAGCCGCTGTCGTGTCCCTCCGGCGCTGCATCAGCAACTCCAGAACCTCTCCCTCGTCGTCGACCGCGCGCCATAGATACATGTGCCGTCCGCCGATCCGGCAGACCATTTCGTCAATGTGCCAGCGGGGCGAAGGGAAGGGGCGAAGCGTCTTCAAGCGCCTGGCGATGGCCGGTCCGAACTTCTTAGTCCAGCATCGGATTGTCTCGTAGCTTACCTCGATCCCGCGCTCGGCGAGAAGGCATTCCACGTCTCGAAGGCTCAAGCTGAAACGAAAGTAGAGCCAGACCGCGTGTCTGATGACAGCCGGGGGGGAAGCGGTGGCGCTTAAAGGACAGCGGTTTCAAGCTCAGTCTCCGAATGGCGCCCCGGCCGCGCCGAGATGCGGAGACTTGTTAGCGTTAGACTGACAGCACCTTACGACGGGGCAAGCTCGCCGTTGAGTCCGGCCACCCCAGAGGTCAATGCGCGCCAGCAAGCGTCCGCCGACATCTTTGCAACAGGCGGCGTCATACCAAGGTCGGTTCGGGTAGCGGACGCAGCGTGGATGACTGGACGCCGTAATGACCGATGGACTGACAGCATCAATTGCGTGGCGCGCGAAAAACCCGAGGCGTTTGGTCATCGGCGTTCTTGCGGATCCGGGCGCGGATGGCGCCCGCCCAAGCGGTCGCTTGGCCGGGGTCCTCGTTTAGACGGTGGGGATCGTGCCGCCGTCGATGACGTACTCCGCGCCGTGAATGGCCAAGGCGCGGTCGGACGCCAGAAAGGCGATCAGCTCCGCCACCTCCTCGGGTTTGGCCGGCCGGCCCAGTGGAATACCGCCGAGGGCCGTAAGAATACTCTGTTTCGCCGTCTCCAGGTTCCCGCCCGTACTTTCGGCGATCCGGCGCATGAGGTCATCAGCTGCCTCGGTGTGAATCCAACCCGGCGAAACGACGTTGACCCGCACGCCCTTGGGGCCGACTTCCTTGGACAGCGCCTTACTGTAGGTGCTGAGGGCGGCCTTGGCGGCGGCGTAGGCCGTCGTGGATTCTGGTAGCGGCAGCGTTCGCTGGATCGATGAAACGTGGATGATCGCGCCACGGCCGCGCTCCAGCATTTGCGGTAGCAAGGCCCTGTCCAGGCGGACCGCCGTCATCAGGTTGAGGTCGAGCTCCGCGGCCCAGTGCGCGTCGGTCAGCGCGGCGAAGCCGCCGCCAGGCGAGGAGGAGCCGCCCAGGACGTGAACAAGGACGTCGACGCCGCCAAGGCGTTCAATCGCAGCCTTCGCCAGGTGTTCTGCGCCTTCCGGCTTGGTCAGATCGACCTCCACGGCTGAGGCTCCGCCGGGGGCGTTGGCGGCGCTTCGGGCGGCGGTGACGACGCGAGCGCCACCTTGCAGCAGCCGCTCGACCATTGCGCGGCCAGCGCCCTTTGTGCCCCCCGTGACCACGGCGCGCACGCTTTCGAAATCACGCGAGCTCACGGCGTGATCTCCAGCGCGGCGATCTGATCGTCCTCAAGGACAAAGGCGTAGCGCAGATCCGTGGGGCTGCCCGGGAAGTCGCCGGTAAGGCGGGCGGTGACCACAATGCGGCTTTTGTCGACGGTGATCGCGAACGGTTCGACGCTGTAGGCGTACTTTTTCGAGGACTGTTCCTTCCAGCGGCGGATGGAGTCGCGTCCCACATAGGTGTTGCGTTCGTCGCGGACGACGGCTGCGCCGGTGAAGCACAGGGCGGTGGCGCCCGCATCCTTGCCCTTGTCGACGTCGAAGTACCGCGAGATGGGCGGCGGCAACTTGATGGTCATGACGGCTCCTGTCTTGAACATGGGGAGGGCGGTCCAACCGCCTTTTCTGTTGAGGTCGGCCTCCTGGGGGGCGACGCGTTCAATTTAGAGCTGGACCGGCGTCCATAAAATCGGGACAAATCGGCATGTAGTGTTTCGGAAAAGAGGACAATGGAGCGCCTCAAACTCATCGAGCTGGAAGCCGTGCTCGCCATTGCTCGCAAAGGGTCCTTCCGCGCCGGCGCGCTTGATCTGGGCTTGTCGACGACCGCGTTGAGCAACACGGTCGCTAAGCTCGAACAAAGGCTTGGGGTGCGGGTGTTTCATCGCACAACCCGAAGCGTGTCGCTGACCGACGCGGGGCGATCGCTGGTCGCGCAGCTGGGACCGGCGGTGCAGAGCATCCATGATGCGGTGGAAGCCGCGCGATCACAGCAGGATACGCCGTCTGGAATGCTCCGCATCAACGCCTTCCCGAGCGCCGCGCGGGAGATCTTTGAGCCTTTGATCCTGGAGTTCGTGCGCCGCTACCCGCGGGTGCACGTCGATCTGGTCACGGAAGGCAAGCTGGTCGATATCGTGGCGGACGGCTTTGATTTTGGCCTTCGGCGCGCCGATCTGGTTCCCAGCGACATGATCGCGTTGCCGCTCGGCGTCGCTCGCGGTCATGCCGTCGTCGCCGCGCCCGACTACTTGGCCGAGCCGCCGCGTGTTCCGGCAGATTTGCTCAGCCATCCCTGCATTCGGGTCCGGCTGCCCAACGGGGCCTTGCTGCGGTGGGGGTTTGAGAAGGACGGCCAAGTCGTCCAGCTCGATCCAGAAGGTCCCCTGACCCTTGATGAGACAAGTCTCGTGCGCGCCGCGGTCATGGGAGGTATGGGCATAGGGTATCTTTTGGAAGCCGACGTGGCCGAAGATATCGCCGCGGGCCGACTGGTCAGGCTCCTGGCGGACTGGACGCCACCGATCGCACCGCTTTGCCTCTATTATTCAGGTCGCAGAAACGCTTCGGCCGCGTTCAGGGCGCTGGTGCAAACCGCACGTCGGTACGCGTCGGGCGCGGGGGCGGCATAGTTCGAAGAGCCGCCGCCGCGATCGCAAGCGTGGTGGCGCAGAGGCGCTTGCTTTGCTGCGCGCATGGCGGCGGCTCCCAAAGTCCTAGGCCTTGAAGAAGGCCAGGAGGTCGGCGTTGATGACGTCCGGGTGGGTGGTCGCCATGCCGTGGGGCAGACCCGGATAGGTCTTCAGCGTGCCCTTCTTGACTAGCTTGATGGCCAGGTGAGCGCTGTCGGCGATGGGGACGATCTGGTCGTCTTCGCCGTGCATGATCAGCACCGGGATATCGACCGCCTTGAGATCGTCGGTGAAGTCGGTCTCGGAGAAGGCCTTGATGCAGTCGTAGTGGGCCTTGGCGCCGCCCATCATCCCCTGACGCCACCAGTTGTCGATCTGGCCCTGGCTGACCTTGGCGCCCGGACGATTGAAGCCGAAGAACGGACCTTCGGGGATGTCGCGGAAGAACTGGGCGCGGTTGGCCAGCAGGGCCGAGCGGAAGCCGTCGAAGACTTCCATGGGCAGGCCGCCGGGGTTGGCGGGCGTCTTCAGCATGATCGGCGGCACCGCGCCCACCAGAACCACCTTGGCCACGCGGCCGGGCTTGGCGCGGGCGGCGTAGTGGATGGCCTCGCCGCCGCCGGTGGAGTGGCCGACGTGGAAGGCGCTCTTCAGGTCCAGATGGTCGGCCAGGGCGATGACGTCGGCGGCGTAGGTGTCCATCTCGTTGCCGGTGTCGGTCTGGGTCGAGCGGCCGTGACCCCGGCGGTCATGGGCGATGACGCGATAGCCCTTCAGGAGGAAGAACATCATCTGGGCGTCCCAGTCGTCCGAAGACAGGGGCCAGCCATGGTGGAAGACGATCGGCTGGGCGGTCTTGGGACCCCAGTCCTTGTAGAAGATCTGGACGCCGTCCTTGGCGGTGACGAAACCGCTTCCGGCGCGGTTCGCCGCGGGCGGCGAGGCGGCGGGCTTTTTCGCGGGGGTCGCGGCTTGGGCGGAAACGCCCAGCGAGGCGGCGGCGGCGAGACCGAAGCCGGCGGTCATCACACCCCGGCGGGAAGCTTGGTTCGACTGGCTCATGATCATCCCTCATTTCTGATTTGCGATAATGGTTATCGCGATAATGATTTAGGCCTACGCCAGCCCTGGGCGACTGTCCAGCATTTTATTTGTTGCGATATCTTTTCTTGTGATAAGAAGGATTCATGACGACGAAGACGCCGCCCCCGCATCCCCTTGATCAGCAGATCTGCTTCACCCTTTACGCCACCAGCATGGCGATCACGCGCGCTTACAAGCCCCTGCTGGACGCAATGGGCCTTACCTATCCGCAGTATCTGGTGCTGAATGCGCTGGGCGAGAGCGACGGCGCCACCATCGGCGCGATCGCGGCGCGTCTGGACCTTGAGTCCAGCACCGTGACGCCGCTGGTGAAACGTCTGGAGGCCGCTGGCCTGGTCATGCGGCGGCGCGGGCTCGAGGACGAGCGCAAGGTCGAAGTGACGATGACCGAGGCGGGGCGAGCGCTATTGGGCCAGGCCGGCTGCCTGAACACGACCCTTCTAGAGCGGTCCGGCATGGCTGGAGAGGACCTAAGCGCCCTGAACCGGCAGATCCAGGCGCTGCACGAAGCGATCGTACGAGACTGACGGGCGATGGCCTCAGCAGACGATGAGCCACAAGAGCCCTGTCAGGTTAAGTCTCGGCGGTGGCGGATGGCCTATATCTACTGTGCTGCCCGGTTAACCGCTGCACGTTGAAGCGGGTCTATACTGGACTATGTCGGCTGAATCGGCCCTCCAATAGGGCGTTCAAAGCCGAGACAGGCCTCGCGCCGCAGCAATTTCGAAGAACCTACTCGCTCCGCGGCGGAGCGTGACGGCAGACCTGTCAAGTTAAGTCTCGCTGGACGCAGAGAGCCTATACTTGACCGCTTCAGGTCGTGGCTGTCGCCCATGCGTCATGGGCCCCGGCGCGCAAGCGCCGAAGAGTGGGGCGGCTGATCAGATGTCTCTGGGTGTAGAAGGTGTTGTAGACGGCTGCGTGAGTGGTGAGGAAGCGCTGGACGGAAACCTGGCTTTTGAAGCCCTGCATCCTTCGCTCTTGCTGCCGAATAGGGAGGTGAGAGTTCTCCGCTCGGATGTTTTCGCGCAACCTGCCGGGCCGGTGAAGGCGCTCTAAACCCAGCTCCGCCAAGGCCGCTAAATAGGGCCGAAGGCCAGCGGTCGTTATGAGCTCAGGCACCACCGGCTGCGTCCTCAGGAGCCGCTCAAGGAGCTTTCTGCCGGCTGCGGCGTCCCGCCGGCGCTGCATCAAAACCTCCAGCACCTCGCCCTCATCATCGACCGCGCGCCAGAGATACCTGTGCTGTCCGCCCACGCGGCGGAGCATCTCATCGAGATGCCAGCGGGGGGAAGGGTAGGGGCGGAGCGTCTTCAGTCGCCTCGCGATCGCGGGTCCAAACTTCTTGGTCCAGAATCGGATCGTCTCGTAGCTAACCTCAATACCGCGAGCCGCCAGTAGCTCTTCGACATCCCGAAGGCTCAAACTGAAACGGAAGTAGAGCCAGACAGCATGTCTTATGACCTCCGCAGGAAAGCGGTGGCGCTTAAACGAGAGTGACCTCACCTTTAGTCTCTCTTTTCAGGTCCGGCTGACGGGCGATGGAGAGACTGTTTAGCGTTAGACTGACAGCGCCCCGCTGAACGGTTCGATCAGCGGGACGCGGCGGCGCGGTCGAGCAGGGCTTCAACTTGGGGTGTGAACGGTTTGCCGGCCTTCTGATCGGCGAGCACGCCGAGGTCGACATAGTCGCGCCACGCGGCGATCTGGTCGCCGCGGAACTCCAGCACGCCCGCATAGGGCAGGGCCATGCGCTTGCCGTCGGCGGTACGATATTCGTCGACGCCTTCCAGGAACAGCCGGTCGCCGGCCTCGGCGTGGGCGAAGATTCGCCACTGGATGTCGTGCATGTCCGCCTGAAGCTTCCGAAGCAGCTTTTCAGCCGCCGCCTTGCCTCGCACCGGCGGCAGGCCCGGGGCGGCGTAGTGCCAGACGATGTCGTCGGTCATATGCGCCAGGACCGCTGGGATATCCTGCGCCTGCCACGCGGCGATCACCCGCGAGAGAATAGGAAAGAGTCGGGACATGGGCGCCTGGGCGTGATGATGATGAACTAGCGGGTCGCCGCGACCAGCTGGGCGGTCTTGGCGGAGTCGATGTACTCGTCGAGGCGCACGATCTTGCCGTTTTCGACGCGGACGACGACGCAGGCGTCCATCGCCCAGCGCTCTCCGTTCGGCAGAGTCGCCTCCAGAACGTGCTGTTGCAGGAACCCGTCGGGCAAGGGCGCGATACGTTGCACGCGATAGATCCGATCTGGCAGGGTCCTGACGAACCAGGCCAACGATTTCAGGTTCTGGTCGACGGTCTGTTCGACGTCATCGATGTTGTGCCAGATCTTGGCGTCCGGGGCGTAGAAGGCCCGGACGGCCTGGGCGTCGCCCGCCTGGATGGCGGCGACAAAGCGATGGGCGAGGTCCACGTAGTCGATCTGGGACATGCTCGCCTCCTAGCGGCCGGTGCTGACGCGGTCGCTGGTCAGCGCGCGCCGCATGGCCATTTCCAGGCCCTTGGGATCGCGCGCCAGGTGAGCGCGCACGTCGATGGCCATGAAGTCCGTGTCGATCTCGTCGGCCTCGCGCTTGAGCGCTTTCAGCCCCGCCTGGGCGATGGTGGCCGGCGCCTCCTTGAAGCCTTCGACGTGGCTGGCCATCCGGGTGTCGACAGAGCCGACGATCAGGGCCAGCACGTGGGTGTTTTGCGCCGCCAGTTCCGCGCGCAGGCAGGTGGTCATGGCACGCGCCGCGAACTTCGACGGGCTGTAGCCGCCCATGCTGGGCACCGCCACGAGGCCGCCTGCTGACAGAACATTGATGATCGCGCTCTTCGGAGCCTTGGCCAGGATCGGGGAGAACGCCCGGCTCATCGCCAGCGGGCCGAAGTAGTTGACCTCCATCTCTTGGCGCGCGGCGTCCATGTCGGGCGCCCCCATCAGGGTCTGCATGGTGAAGGCGCCGGCGTTGTTGACCAGGATGGTGACATCTGTGCACTGCGCCGCCGCCGCCGAGATTGTTGCGGCGTCGCTGACGTCCAGTCGCAGCGCCGTCACTCGGTCCGGAGTCTCTGCGACAAGGTGGGCGGCGCTGGCCGGATCACGCGCGGCGACATAGACCTTGGCCGCGCCCGCTGTCAGGAACGCGCGCACGAACGCCTCGCCAATGCCGCGATTGCCGCCCGTGACCAGGACGATGCTGCCCTTGATGTCCATAAGCGCCGTCTCCTCCCTCTCGAATCTGCCGAGCGACCAAGATCTTCGTCCCGGTTCGCTGAGGACCTTTGGAGAAACCTAGCACCATGGTCTTGTTATGCAAGTAACTGTGATGGCAAAGCTCGGCGAGGGATCTACACTTTCATTAGGCCGCTTCAGGCCAAGTCTCACAGTTTGCGGACGGGCTATAGCTGCCCGTTTCTAGCCGTGCCTTCTCCGGTGCGTCACGAGGCGCAGCGCGGAAGCGCCGCCAGAGAGCGGAGCACGCCACCTGCATCTCGAACTTCGAAATGGCGCCTGGACTTTTCGCGCCAGCGTGCCGTCCGACGTCCCCCCCTAAGGCTCAGTTTGAAACACAGGTAGAGCCAGGCGGCGCGCCCTTGCGCACCATCAGCGACCGCGACCAAGCTTTCGCATGACGCTGAGATGGGTCCGCGCGTCCAGACGATAAAGGACGCAAACGAGGGCGGCGCCGACGGCAAGGCATCCCGCGCCCGGGCCATAGATGATCCCCAGCATCGTCTTGACCTGTTCTGGAAGGCCGATGTTGCCTGTATGCGCGGCGCTTGGGAACCTAATCACCTGGAGTGCGACGCCCGCCAGTAGTGAGCCTAGGCCAGAGGCCGCCTTGCTCGCGAAAGTCCATCCCGCGAAGAAGAGCCCTTCGCGCCGGGCGCCGAAGAGATACTCATGTTCGTCGGCTGCGTCGGCCATCATGGATGCAAAGGCGATGGCGGCCGTCGCCATCAGGGCGCCGCCAAAAAACACCGCGCCTGCCAGGAGCCCCACCGGCGGCGGTCCCTCCGCCAACAGGCCGACAAGGCGAGCGGTCGGAGGAATTGCAAAGGCCCCGCCAAGGCCCAAGACCCCCATGATCAGTACGTCACGTTTTTCCATGCGCCGCAGAAGTGGACCGGCGAAAGGCGCGCCGGATAGGAGCCCGCCAAACAAGGCGAGCGTGACGACTTGCACCTGATCAGGGCGCATGCCCCAGAAATAGGTGTTCATATGTATGGCGAGTGTCGAGTGGATGGCTGAAGCGGTGAACACCAAAAGCGCTGCGACGAACAACACAACAAAGGAGTGATTGGCGAAGAGCTCGCTGATCTCGCGGCGCATCCGATGGTGGAGGCTGCCGTCCTTCGCCGTGGGTGGGTGTAGCCGCTCCTTCATCTGATTGAGCGTAAGGATCGAAAGAGCGCCGGCGGCCAAGATGAGAATGGCCAGCGTAAGGGCTAGAGGGGAATAGGCTTCCCGGCGTGAGAGGCCGCCCGGTCCTGAAAGGAATACGGCGAAGCCCAGGACGACGGTCGCGACTGCGCCGAGCATCGCGAAGGCCCAGCGCCAGGCCGCCACTGAGGACCGTTCCTCGTAGTCGTCGCTCAACTCGGCCCCCACAGCGTTGAAGGGGAGCAGGAAGAGGGAAATGGAGACGCGCAGGCCTATCGACATCAGCATTAGCCAACAGGCTAGGGCCGATACGCTCCATCCCGTGGGCAGGGTGAAAATTAGGACAAGAAACGTCGCCGTGGCCGGCGCGCCGATCATCATGAAGGGTAACCGCCGGCCATGCCTTGACCGCCAGGAGTCGGAAAACGAGCCGATCAACGGATCGACGATCGCGTCGATCACGAGGCCTGCGGCGAGCGCAGCGCCGACCACACCGGCGGGCAAACCGCATACCGCGGAGGCGTAGAACATCAGAAAAATGGTGATGGCTTGCGTGGCGACGCCATCGACCATCGCGCCGATCGCGTAACCGATCTTCTGCTGTCCGCGGAGCGGCGAGAGCAACCGGATGGCGCCGGGCGGGGAAGTGGTCGGATCACGCATGCGTCACGCCAGCCCGATCCAGCCAACCCCCACTCCGCAGCCAAGCGTGAAACGCCGGCATCAGGCTCTCGCTCGTTGTGCCAGGCGTCCCCATGCCAAAGCCATGTCCGCCTGAGGCGTAGACATGAAGTTCCGTAGCGCCGCCTGCGCTTCGCCAGCCCTGCAAAAGGCCATAGTCCTGTCCGTCCCAAAGCGGATCATCGGCGGCGAGCGCCACGAAGAGGGGCGGTGGGGAAGATTCGACGTCGATCATCGTTAGGCCGGGATAGATCGCGCCCAGGAAGTCCGGACGGTCTCCAGGAAAGGCCGGGCTGCAGCTCGCCAGCCCCAGCATCGCGCCGGCGGAAAAGCCCAGATAGCCGACGCGATTAGGATCGACGCCCCACTCGGGAGCTTGTGCGCGCACAGCCGCCAGGGCGGCTTGCGCGTCAGCGATCATGTGCGTGGGAATTTGAAACGCCGCGCGCTTGTTCGGGTCGGCCGCTTCCACGAACCGCTGCAAGAGGGCTGCAGCGAATCCGTTGTCCGCCTCTGGCGTCGGCTCTGATCGGTACTTGAGGATGAAGGCCGCGACTCCGTGATCGGCCAGCCAGCGGGCCTGGGGCCAGGCTTCGTTCTCCATCGACTGCATAAGGTATGCGCCGCCTGCGGCGATGATCACGGCCGCGCCGCTAGCGTCTCGAGCCGGCAAGACCGGCGTCAGTGTCGCCTGAGTAACGTTACGAACGTGCGCGCGTCCTCCCAGGGAAAACCAGCGCTCTTGCGACGCGCCAGCCTCCACAGGGGCGCCAAGCGGAACCGCAGCGGATTCCTCCGGCGGCGATAGGGTCGCGATCATCATGTCGGGCGCGTTCATGACCGGGGCTGTGCTTGGGTGAGCGAGCGCCCTTCGGGCATAACTTGCTCGAACAGCGCACTGTCTCCTGTCTGCGAGTTCATCGTCATCTCCTCCCACCGCCCCGTTCGAGCGGGAGCGTTCATTCAACATACTTACGTACTTGACAGTATGTTTTATATCGGTCAAGCCATGAGGACGTGACGCTAGATCGCGGGGAGGAGACGGCTCATGCAAATTTGGAAACTGATGATTGGCGCCAGCGTGCTGGTGATGGCCGGCGCGGCGCAGGCCCAGATGCAGACTGCGCCGCCTGACGCCGGCCAGCCGACGACCGATGCGGTCAGCCAGATCGCGGAGATCGTGGTCACCGCTCAACGCCGGACGGAAAATCTTCGTGACGTGCCGATCGCGGTCACAGTGGTAAGCGGCGATGGGCTGCGGCAATCGGGCGCCAATCAGCTTTCGGACATCACCCAGCGCGCACCGAGCCTGAATTTCACCGCAACGCCGGGCGTGCCCAACTTCTCGATCCGGGGGGTTGGAACCAACTCGTTCGACTACGGCATTGAGTCCGCCGTCGGCATCGCGATCGACGACGTCAATATCACGCTCCCGCGCTATGTTCCGCTCAACGCCTTGGCCGACATTGACCGAGCCGAAGTCCTGCGCGGGCCGCAAGGACTTCTCTTTGGCAAGAACACGACTGCAGGCCTGATCTCAATCACGACAGTCAAGCCAAGGCTGGACGGATCCCGCGCCAGCGGTCGCGTCCAGGTGGGAAGCCGCGACCAGTTCCAGAGCTACGTGGCTTTGAACGCGCCGATCGCAACAAGCGCCGCGCTGCGTCTGGTCGCCGGCTACCAGTCGCAGGATCCATCGACCAAGGTGGTGGGGCCCGGACGGCTCGATCCGGTGAAGCGGTGGTTTGCGACAGGCAAGCTGTTGTGGGAGCCGACGAGCGACCTGAGTCTTTACGCCATCGTCGACTATCAATCCAATGGCGGCATCGAGTCCTATTCGACGATCCGCAAGTTCGGCGGTGTTGATCCCACTCCCATCCCCGCCGCGTTCCGCCCGTTGGCGCCGCCAACCTTTGTGCAGACGCAGAACGCCGCATTGGGCGTCGTTGCGGGGGCGAGCAACAACAGCACCGCGATCGGAAGCCAAGATGTCGTCCGGGATGAAGAGAGCTTCGGGGCGCAGCTCACGGCGACCTTTGATGTCGGAGCCGTAACGCTCACCTCAGTGAGCGCCTATCGCAAGCTGGACGCCAGGGCCAATAACGACGTCGATCAGACGCCGGTCGCGTTCTTCGACATCAACATCGCCAACTCGCGGTCCGATCAGGTCTCTCAGGAACTGCGCATCGCCAACCGTAGACCAGGGCGTGTCGACTACACTGCCGGGCTTTACTATTTCTCGCAGCAGATCGACGCCCAGATTCTTCAGGCAGGGACCTTCGGCGTCTTTCCGGCCAGCGTCGCCACGCGGCTTTCTCCGACGAACGGGCGGTCAAACTTCGACTACGCCACCAAAAGCTATGCGGCCTTCGCGCAGCTGACTTTCAACCTCGCGAACAATCTAAAACTGATCACGGGCGGTCGCTATACGCACGACAGCATAGACTCGCTGACGACGGTCAGCGTCGAGCCAAACGTCTGTAATCTGGTGACCTTCCTGCTGAGCGGCGGCGCACGTTGCGTTGGAACTCTCGCTGCGCCTGTTGTCGCTTCGCGGGCCAAGAATGGTCTGTCGGCGCGCGCCGGGCTTGAGTACGCCCTGGCCGACCGGGGCAATCTCTACGCCACCTACACCAGAGGCTACAAAGGCCCCGCCGTCAGCTCGGCCGCAGGCGTCGCGTTCAACGTCGACCCTGAGACCGTCGACGCCTACGAACTTGGGGCCAAACTGGACTTCCTGGACCGCCGTGTTTCGGTCAACGCCGCCGCCTTCATCAACGACTTCAAAGATTTCCAGGCGCAGATCTATGACCCCGCACTCAATGGCGGCTTGGGAGCCTTCCGCACGGGCAATGCAAGCACTCTGAAGACGCGTGGCGTTGAGGTCGAAGCCCTCGCGCGCCTCGTCCCTGGCGCTACAATCTCGGCGGGGGTGACCTACCTTGATACCCACTACGGCGCTTACCGGGTCTCCTGCTATTTTGGACAGACTGCGGGCCAGGGTTGCTCGCTACCGGGGCCCAGCTTCGATGCCGCCGGCTCGCCGCTGGTGGGCGCGTCTAAATGGTCCGCCAGCCTGGCCGCCAACCTGGAGCGGCCCGTCAGTCAGGACCTGAAGGCCTTCCTGAGCGCCGACTGGCGCTATCGCAGCCGCTTCTACTACGCGATCAACGATCCCAACACGATCCAGCCGGCCTATGCGCTGGTCAACGCGACGGTGGGCCTGGCGCGCCGCGACGATCGCGTGCGCCTGAGCCTGTTCGTCCGCAACCTATTCGACAAGCGTTACGCCGCGACGATCTACCCGGGCAACTTCTCGGTCGGTCAGTACGTCCAGTCGCTGCCGGACAATGCCTTCCGACGTGTGGGGATCGCGCTCGACTGGCGCTTCTAACAGCTGCCTCAACTGGCGTCGGCGCACCCTTTCGCCGACGCCGCTCTTTTCTCCATCTAGGGCTATTGCGTTGATCAACCACCCCCGAGCTTTCCCCGACACGTTTCTCTGGGGGGCCGCGACAGCCGCCCATCAGGTTGAGGGCGGCAACTGGAACAACGACTGCTGGGCGCTGGAGCAGGCCAGGCCTTCGATATTTGCGGAGCCTTCGGGGGACGCTGTCGATCAATGGAACCGCTTCGAAGACGACATGGCCATCCTGGCCGCTATCGGGCTCAAGGCTTATCGGTTTGGCATCGAATGGGCGCGCGTCGAGCCAGAAGAGGGCGTCTTCGCCCGTTCTGCGCTGGATCACTACCAGCGTTGCCTCGACGCGTGCCATCAGCGCGGCGTCACGCCCGTCGTAACCTTCCACCACTTCACCATCCCGCTGTGGCTCGCCCGTCGCGGGGGGATAACGTGCGATGCCTTCCCTGCGCTTTTCGCGCGCTACTGTGAGACCCTGACGCGGTCCCTCCGAGGCTTGGTCGTGGTCTGCTCCATGAACGAGATGAATGTTCCTTTGATCATTCAGGACGTGGCGCGTGATGTTCTTTCAGGCTCAGAAGGCGAGGCCAAACGGGTTGCTGCGGAACGGGCCCTTGGCGCGCCGATCACCAGCAACTTCCTGTTCACGCCGCCGGACGCGCTGATCCGCAATGGCTTGGGCGCCCATGCGGCGGGTCGCGACGCGATCAAGGCCGTCCAGCCTGACGTGCAGGTCGGGGTTACGCTTTCGCTGCAGGACGAACAGGCCGAGCTGGGAGCTGAGGCGGTGCGCGACGCCCGCCGCGCGCGCATGGTCGATCCATTTCTCGATCTGGTGACGGGAGACGATTTTATCGGGGTGCAGACCTACACCCGTACGACGTCCCGCCGGGACGGCAGTCACGGCCCAAGGCCCGGAGCGCCACTTACAGCGATGGGGTACGAAGATCGCCCGGACGCCCTTGCGGCGGTGTGCCGATATGTCTGGGAACGGACGAACACGCCGGTTCTCGTTACGGAGAACGGCTTTTCCGGCGACGATGACGAGCGGCGAGGCGCGTTCGTCGGCGAGTCGCTCGACCACCTTCAGCGAGCGATCGCCGATGGTGTCGATGTTCGCGGGTACTTCTACTGGTCCCTGCTCGACAACTACGAATGGATGTCCGGCTACGGTCCAAAGTTCGGGATTGTCGGCGTCGACAGATCGACCCAACGGCGAGTGATTAAGTCTTCGGCCCTGGTCTACGGCGCGATTGCGCGTGCGGGCGCCATCGGGCTCGGCGAGGCGAGCCCTGCGACGACAGGTCCGCCGCAACGACGCGCCGCGACTCCGCTGGGCATGGGTTAGCATTGTAAGCCGTGGGCGCGGAGCGAGCGTGCGTTGAGGGCGCTCGCTCCTGGGGAGCGCACAGGCCTTTTTGGGGAGTTTTCAGACTCCTGCGGCCTGGCGTACAAAAGCCGCATGAGTTCAGAGACGGCGCAGAGCGCGCGATCCCAAAAGCGGCCGCGCCGGACCCAGGAACAGCGTAGCGCCGAGACGCGCGCAGCCCTCTTTGAGGCCGCCGTCCGCACGATCGATAGATATGGCTACGCTGGCGCCAACACGGCTCTGATCGCCGACGAGGCCGGGGTGACCCGAGGGACCATAAACCACCATTTCGCCAGCCGGGCGGCGTTCATGGCGGAGGTTGTGCGCTGGGTCTTCGAACGCGAGACTGAAATCTTCCGAGCCTTGACCCAAGATGGTCGGGTCGGCGCTCGGGTCAGCGACTGGCCAGCGCTGCTTTGGGATGTGTTCTCCCGTCCCTCCGGCGTTGCGGTCCTCGAGATCCTGGTGGCGTCCAGAAGCGACCCGGAACTGGCCGAACTCGTCACGCCGATGCAGGCCGAGGTCGAGCGAAGCGGCGCCATGAACTTCGTTGAAAGGATCGGCGCCAGAGATGTGGATATGCCGACGATCCGCATGGTTGTCTGGGCGATCCGCGGCATGACCCTAGGCCGGGCTTTCACAGGCGACGCTGCGGGCATGGAGGGTGCGGTGGCGCAGCTTGCGCGCATCATAGAGCGCGCAGCGCCTGGCGGGACCTTCGAGGAGTTGGCCGCGCCGACTGGCGACGATCCTTAGCCAACGCCCCGCCGGTAGCTCCAACCCAGCAAGCGGCCTGGTCAGGCCAAGCCTTGCCGGTCGGATCCCCCGCAAACAGGAATGGCTTGGCTCGGACAGGCCGCAGATCACGTCTCCGCTGAGTTTTTCGCGCTGACGCCGCCCATAGCGCGCGCCAAGGCCTCGAAGCTGTCGCGGGCGGCGCTCTTGGCTACGTCTGTATGAGCGGCCCACTGGAAGGCATGGAAGGCGCCAGGATAGACGTGCAGCTCTGTGGAGACCCCTGCGCGAGACAGCCGAAGGACATAGTCGAGATCTTCCTCCAGGAAGAGATCCAGCGCACCCGTGGCCAGGTAGGTGGGCGGCAGGCCTGACAGGTCTTGCGCCCTGGCCGCCGCGGCGTAGGGCGAAACACCGTCACCGCCCGGCGCCTGACCTAGCAGCGAGGTCCAGCCGAAAACATTGGAGGCCCGCGTCCATACGAATTCTCCGACATAGGGATGAGTATCGGCTTGAACGCAGGTGCGGTCGTCGATCATCGGGTAGATCAGATGCTGGAACGCGAGCGAAAACTCGCCGCGATCGCGGGCCAGGAGCGCCAAGGCCGCAGCCAGACCGCCGCCGGCGCTCTCCCCCATCACGCCGATACGCGCCCGATCCACGCCCAAGGCGTCGGCGTTCGAAAACAGCCAGTGCAGCGCGGCGTAGCAGTCTTCGATCGCTCCCGGGAATACTGTCTCGGGGGCCAAGCGATAGTTCACCGACACGATCACGCCGTCGAGTTCAGCGCAAAGGCGCCGATGAGCTACTTCAAGCTCACGGGCGTCGCCGGCGACATAGCCGCCGCCGTGGATGTGTAAAACCGCCGCTCGCTCAGCGGTGGCGGTCTGCGGCGTGTAAACGAGAATCTCGACGTCGGGATCACCGGAACGGCCGGGAATCTGTTCGATCGTCAGTGTTGTGCGCTCGACGTCGGCCGGGTCGGGCGTGAACATTCGCGGGCGCGAGCGCATGGCGGGAAGGGTTTCCGCCGAAACCGGTATCGGGGGGATCAAATCCAGAAGCGGGAGCAACTGGGGGTCGACGAGGTGGCGACTGGTCATCTGCGAGGCCTTGTCAGAGCGTTCGCCACCCTAGGCCGACGCGCGCTAGGCGCTCAAGCGACCTCGACGCCGCGCTGGGCCAATAGGTGTTCACTGTCGCGAAGGCCAAGGCCTACCTGCGTTAGAGCCTTTGATGAAGTCCGGCGGAAAACGACGACGCCTGAACGGCGGAGGCTTTTAACTCAGTTTCCGGGCGAGGGCTCAGGTTATGCCGAGATATGCACACGGGTAAGCTTTAGACTGAAAACGCCGCCACGCTTCTTCAATGAAAAGAAGGCTGGTGGGAGCGATATAGCCCCCGTAGCGACCTAACCCAACGCCCTCCTATAGCCCCAGCTTCGCCGCGATCGCCGACCACGGCACCAGCTTGAAGTTCTGGGTCTCCGGCGGAGAGATGTTGCGGCCGTCCTGGGCGACAAAAGCGCCGGACTCCAGGCCTGCGCCGAGCGAGGCGCTGGTGACGTCCAGGCCGTCGGTCTCCGAGACGCCGTCGATGCCGGTCTCGCCGTTCGCGCCGACCGTGAAGCTGCCGACATAGGCGTTGTCGCCCTCGCGGCGGAACACGGCGTAGGTGTTGTCGCCCTGGCTGGACAGGACCAGATAGCCCTTGCCCTTGGGCTGCTTGTAGAGGCCGATGCCTTCCAGGTCGGCCTTCAGCGCGGGCATGTCGGCGATACGAGCGATGGCCTTGCGGGCGGTTCCGGCGCGGGCGTCGGCGCCCAGCTTCCAGAGGGCGGCGTCTTCTTCGGCGACATAGAGCGCGCCGGTCTCGTCGTCGGCGACACAGCCTTCGGTCTGGGTGTCGAACTTGACGTCGCGCACCGGCTTGGCGGCGACCTTGCCGGTCTTGGTGGCGGTCAGGCTGTACTGCCGCACCAGGCCGTCGGGATCACTGACGAACGCAAAGGTCCGGCCCCTGCGGTCCTGGTAGAGGCAAAGGCCGTAGGGATCGGAGAGGCCGCTGGCCTGCACGCCGTCGGCGACATTGGTCAGCAGGCGGGTCTGGGGATCCAGCGTGTAGAGCGCGATGGCGCGGTGGGTGCGGTCGCTGGCCGCGACCAGGGTCACCGCCTTGCCTCCCAGCTTGAAGCCGTCGCGCAGGTCGACATTGTTCATCTTGCCGTCGGGCAGATGCTGCAGCGGCTTGCCGGCGAGGTCATAAACCAGCAGGCCGCCCTTCTTGTCGGTGGCGATAATGACGCTCTGGGCCGGGTCGGTGGGGTGGGCCCAGATGGCCGGATCGTCGGCGGCGTCGCCGTCGTTGCTGACCGGCTCGGTCTCCATGGTCGGGCGCACGAGGGCCAGTTGCTTGGGCGGAGGAGCGCCTTCGGCTGCGCCCAGCGGCAGGTTCATCGCCCTGGCGACGTCGGCCCAGCTGACGATCTTGATGTCCGGATTTTTGTTGGCGTCGTCGGCCACGAGCAGGACGCCGCCGGGGAACGCGGTCCCAACCGGCGCGCGGGTCGCGAACAGGCCGGAGGCCTCCTCGATCGCCGGACCGCCGCCGCCGCCGAGCCGGAACGCGCCGATCCAGCGATCCTGGGCGTTGCGGTCATAGACATTGTAGTCGCCCGCGCCGCTGTTGGCGGCGATCAGGAAGCTGGCGGATGGCCCGCCGTCGACCAGGGCGAGGCCGCCGACCTCGCTGGCGATCCGGCCGAGACGATTGATGTCGATGATGACCGGGATCGGCTCGGCCTCGGGATCGGCGTCATAGCGCCAGACTCCGACGTCCTGCTGGGCGACATAGAGCGCGCCGGTGTTGTCGTCGGCGACGCAGAACTTGGCTTCCGACGACAGGCGTAGGCGGCGTACGACGCGGCCGTCCATCTTTCCGTCAGCCACGGGATAGAGCAGCCATTGGTCCAGCTCGCCGCTCCGGCCCATCGCGTAGGCGTAGAGGGCGTTGTCGCGCGCGCTGCGATAGAGGCAGAGGCCTTCGCCTGAGAAGCCCAGCTTGATCTCGCGGGCGTCGACAGGCGTCACCGCGCCGCTCGCGGTGTCGCGGGCGAACAGGCGCAGGCGGCCCGCCTGGCTGTCGAGCGCGGCGATGAGCGTGCGCTGCTGGTCGGCGCGGGCGTCAACGGCTTGAATCTCGCCGCCCGAAACGGCCATGAGCGGCTGGCCGTCGAGACCGAAGAATTCAAGACCGCCCAGGTCGCCGCTGGCGGCGATCACACCGCCGTCGGGGCGCTTAGCGTCGGGAATGAAGACGACGCCGTTCGCGCCGCCGCGCTTCAGCGGGGCGGTGGCCTTGGCGACGGGCGCCGAAGGGGCGGGCGCAGGCGCGGCGTCTTGAGCGAAGGCGGCGGACGCCAGGCTCAGAGCCAGCAGGCTGCTGGCCAGCATAAATCGGTGCATCACGTCCTCGCCGCGCGCCGTCCCGTAGGGACGAATGATAGGTCACGCGGCTTTAGACGCAGTGCATGTCGTTTCTGTAACAGCCGACTGTAGTCAAATTGCCATCAAAGTGCGGTCGCTCCGTCACGTGACTGTCGTCTCACCGTGATCCCCCGCCGCTAACACGCCCCCTCAAGGAGCGTCGCCATGACGCCAAACGGGGGTATCCATGTTCAACCGCTCGAAAATGGCGCTTCTGCGTCGCGCTAGTCTTCTGGCGATCTCGGTCGTTGCGGTCTCCAGCGCCGCTCAGGCGGCGGACAACACGACCAGCGCGACCGAAGAAGCGAACGCCGTCAGCAACGTCGTCGTCACCGCCCGTCGCCCGCTGGCCGAGAGCCAGGCTGCGGCGATGCAGATCCAGCAGGCTTCGGACTCGCTGATCAGCGTCCTGTCGGCCGACGCCATCGGCGATCTGCCGGACCAGAACATCGCCTTCGCCGTCGGCCGTCTGCCGGGCGTGGCGATCGAGCGCGACCAGGGCCAGGCCCGTTACGTCAACCTGCGCGGCGCGCCGGTTTATTGGACCACGCTGTCGTTCGACGGCCTCAGCGTTGTCAGCCCCGAGGGCCGTGCAACCCGCTTCGACAACATCCCGTCGGCGATCGCCAGCCTGATCACGGTCGAAAAGGCCATTGTGCCGTCGATGCCGGGCGACACCGTCGCCGGCAATGTCGACATCCGCACCCGTCGAGCCTTCGACTACAAGGGCCAGAAGATCACCGGCAAGCTGGGCCTGGGTCGCGTCAAGCTCGGGGGCGGCGACGAGCTGGACAGCAACCTCGTCTATTCGAACGTGTTCGGCGACAAGCTCGGCATCGTGGCTCAAGCCTCGTACTATTCGCGCGAGATGGCGACCGACAACTGGGAGACTGATCCCTATCTGTCGAACACTGTCGACCCGAACAAGCGCTTCGCCCGTGAACACGAGAACAAGCACTATCGCCTGACCCGTCGCAACATGTCGGCCTCCATCCGCGCCGACTACAAGTTCGACGAGAACAACGCGATCTTCTTCAGCACGATCAACACCTACTATAACGACGACGAGCTGCGCGATAACTTCATCTTCCGCCTGGATCAGGGCACGGACGCGGCCGGCAACGGCTATACCAGCACCGCCTACATCAATGGCAATAACCCGGTCTCGGGCACGGTCTATGGCGCGCGCATCAACGCCCGCATCGACTACCGCAACACCAAGGAAGGCATGTCCACCAACACGGTGGGCGGCGAGCACAAGTGGGACAAGCTCAGCGCTTCGTGGCGTCTGAACTATACCTACACCCAGGACGGCCGCGACACCCCGGTGACCATGGCCTTCCAGAGCCCGTCGACCTTCTCGCTGCGTCCGACGGTCGAGTATGATTTCCGCAACGGCGACGTGAACACCGTGCGCCTGTTCCAGACCGGCGGCACGACCACGGCGCGCACCAAGGGCGCTCAGGTCACCAACATCGAGGACTTCCAGTTCCCGCTGCAGAGCGCCGGCATGCTGAAGGGCGGCGACTTCACCGGCGCCTACACGGCCAAGGCCGACTTCGACTATGAAGGCGAACTGTTCGGTCGCGAGACCAAGTTCGAGTTCGGCGGTCTGTGGACCTCGCGCACCAAGAAGTCGCGTGAAAGCAGCTTCACCCGCGCCTATTCGGGTTCGGGCGTGCCGACCTGGGGGCAATACGCCACCAACATCGACTATCTGGGCAGCCAGAACCTGAACTACAGCTTCCGCTACACCAACAAGGAGTACACGACGGAGTTCGTCGACCAGTTGGTGAAGTCGGGTCAGGCGACCAAAAACGACACCCGGGCCAACTACTGGCGCGTGGGCGAGACGATCAGCGCTGGCTATGCGATGGCCACGACCCGTTTCGATTGGGGTAGCCTCGTGTTCGGCGCGCGCGTCGAGCACATCGAGAACGAAGGCCAGGCCTTTGTGAACTTCCCGGCCTCGGGCACGACCCCGGCGGGCCTGCGCCTAGTGAACGTCGCCAGCGACGACACGCTCTACTATCCGAGCGCGCACCTGAACTGGAACCTGCGCGAAGACCTTAAGCTGCGCGTCGGCGTCACCACCTCGGCCTCGCGCGCCGACTTCGACGACCTGCGCCCGAACTTCACCTTCAGCGACTCCAACCAGACGATCTCGGGCGGCAATCCCGACGCCAAGCCTGAGCGTCAGGTGGGTATCGACACCTATTTGGAATGGTACGCCGACCGCGAGACCTTCGTGTCGGCCGGCGTCTTCTACAAGGATCTGAAGGACGTTTTGGTCCAGACCTCGAAGACGTTCGGCGACACCTCGCTGAACTCGGGCGGCGTCGATCGTTCGGGTTATGCGTTCGCCAGCATCGGCAACGCCGGCGAAGGCCACATCAAGGGCCTTGAAGTCTTCTTCACGGGCACGGCCGAGAGCTTTGTCCAGTCGCGCAACCTGCCGGCTTGGCTGGGCGGCTTCGGGACCCGTCTGTCGGGCACCTGGACCTCTTCGGAAGTCACCCTGCCGTCGGTCGGCGGCGTGCCGGCCCGCACCATCTCGGTGCTGGGCACCTCGGACGCGGTCTACAACGTCCAGGCCATCTACGAAAAGTACGGCCTGACCATGCGTCTGGCTTACCAGTACCGTACGCCGTGGGGCCAGTCGGTGGGCTCCTACCGCGTCGTCAACGGCGTCGTGGTTCCCGCGGACAACGGCGACATCTACTGGGACAGCGACGAGGAGGTGGATTTCTCGGCGCGCTATCAGGTCAATAGCAACATCGAAGTGTTCTTCGACGCCAGCAACCTGACCAACGCCGGCGCCCGTCGCTACGGCGACCAGAAGCAGTATCCGATCGAGTATGAGAAGTTCGGCCCGCGCTACGTCGCTGGCGTGCGTTTCAACTTCTAAGATCCGGGCGCTCCCACGCTTGGCCCTGGCTTCCAGGGGCGGGCGTGGGAGACCTCACATCGTTTGGGCCGGGGTTTCCTGGTCCGACATGAGCCACGCGTTTCGCCGGCTGCATTTCGCGCCGGTTTCCCTGGCGTTCGGCGTTCGCGCGCGTTAGCAGGGCGCCCATGATCCGCCTCGACAACATCTCCAAGCAAAACGGCCACCAGATCCTGTTCATCGAAGCCTCGATGGGGGTCCAGAAGGGCGAGAAGGTCGGCTTGGTCGGCCCGAACGGCGCCGGCAAGACCACCCTGTTCCGCATGATCACCGGTCAGGAGCAGCCCGACGACGGAATCGTCTCGATCGATGCGGGCATGCGGATCGGCTATTTCAGCCAGGACGTCGGCGAGATGTCGGGCCAGAGCGCGGTGGCTGCGGTGATGGATGGCGTTGGCCCCGTCAGCGCGCTCGCCGCTGAGATGGCGACGCTGGAGGCGGCGATGGTCGATCCGGATCAGGCCGACCAGCTGGACGCGGTCATGGAGCGCTACGGCGAGGTGCTGGAGCGCTTCCAGGAGCTCGACGGCTATGCGCTGGAGGCCCGCGCCCGCGAGGTGCTGGCGGGCCTCAGCTTCAGCCAGGAGCGGATGGACGCCGATGTCGGTCTTCTGTCGGGCGGCTGGAAGATGCGCGTGGCCCTGGCCCGCATTCTGTTGATGCGGCCCGACGGCATGCTGCTGGACGAACCGTCCAACCACCTCGATTTGGAAAGCCTGATCTGGCTGGAGTCGTTCCTCAAGAACTACGACGGCGCGCTGTTGATGACCTCGCACGACCGCGCCTTCATGAACCGCATCATCGGCAAGGTGATCGAGATCGACGCCGGCCAGCTGATCACCTACTCCGGCGACCTCGACTTCTATGACCAGCAGCGGGCGCTCAGCGAGGCTCAGCGTCAGGCGCAGTACGAGCGTCAGCAGGCGATGCTGGCCAAGGAGATCAAGTTCATCGAGAAGTTCAAGGCGCGCGCCTCTCACGCCGCCCAGGTGCAGAGCCGGGTCAAGAAGCTCGACAAGATCGAACGCGTCGAGGCCCCGCGTCGTCGCCAGACCGTGCAGTTCGAGTTTCAGACCCCGCCGCGCTCCGGCGAGGACGTGATCAGCCTGAAGGGCGTTCACAAGGGTTATGGCGAGCGGCCGATCTATCAGGATCTCGATTTCCTGGTTCGCCGCAAGGAGCGCTGGGCGGTGCTGGGCGCCAACGGCGCGGGCAAGTCGACCCTGCTGAAGCTGGTGGCCGGCGACACCAAGCCCGATCAGGGCGTCGTCAACATCGGGGCCAGTGTCAAGATGGGCTATTTCGCCCAGCACTCCATGGATCTGCTGGACGGCGAGGAGACGATCTTCGAGTCGCTGGAGCGCTCGTTCCCGCAGGCGGGGCAGGGGGCTCTGCGCACCCTGGCCGGCTGCTTTGGCTTCTCGGGCGACGATGTCGAAAAGCCCTGCCGCGTGCTGTCCGGTGGCGAGAAGGCGCGGCTGGTCATGGCCAAGATGCTGTTCGATCCGCCCAACCTGCTCGTGCTGGACGAGCCGACCAACCACCTCGACATGGTGACCAAGGAGATGCTGGTGGCGTCCTTGGCGGACTTTGAGGGCACCATGCTGTTCGTCTCGCACGACCGCCACTTCCTGGCGGCGCTGTCGAACCGGGTGCTGGAGCTGACGCCTGAGGGCATCCATCAATATGGCGGCGGCTACACCGAGTATGTCGCGCGGACGGGGCAGGAAGCGCCGGGGCTGCACCCTGGCGGTTAGACTGTTCCGTTCGGTCTAGCTCGGCACGAGACCTCGGCTTCGCGGAATTGTGTTCGCGCGCAACGGACGAGGCGGGTGACCTCTCAACGACCTTTGGCGCCTGACGCCGCCGCTGGTCCCGAGCGCGGACGCGGGGGCGCGCGCCGCTAAACCATCGCGTGATCGTCATGTAATCGGTTACGGGCGTGAAATATGTCGCAAAAGCGACGTTCTGCGCCGCCGGCCAGCCCGCGAACCCTTCGCCGTGTTCGCTGGCAGGTTGCTTCATTTATCATAAAAATATGCTCAAAAAGTCGCTTGAAAAAAGATTGCTAGCGCTGTCAATTGGCCATTGCAGCCATCCGAGACCAATGTTACCGCTAACTAGTGTTCGCGGCTTCGAGTCTGGACTCGGGTGGTGAAACGGGAAGAGCGCTCCGGAAATGCTTCCGGCTCGCAACAAAAACAGCGCCCCAGAGAGGGCTTAAATTAGGGGGAATGGCTATGAAGCGGCTTCGTCGCTTGCATGCGTCTGCCTCGTGCGTCGCTATTACGGCGGCCATGTTCGCCAGCCCGGTGCTGGCCCAGCAGGCTCAAAACACCACCGTTGATGAAGTGATCGTCACGGGCATCCGCGCTTCGCTCGAGCGGTCGATCGAGATCAAGCGGACCAATTCGGGCGTCGTCGACGCCATCTCCGCCGAAGACATGGGCAAGTTCCCCGACACCAACCTGGCTGAATCCCTGCAGCGGATCACGGGCGTGTCGATCGACCGGACCAACGGCGAAGGCTCGCAGGTCACGGTCCGCGGCTTCGGCGGCGGCTTCAACCTCGTCACCCTGAACGGCCGCACCATGCCGACGGCCAACGTCGCCACGGTCGGCGGCGACCAGTCGTCGGACACAGCCGGCGGCACCAGCCGTTCGTTCGACTTCTCGAACCTCGCTTCGGAAGGCGTCACCACGCTGGAAGTCTACAAGACGGGCCGCGCGGCGGTTCCGTCGGGCGGCATCGGCGCAGCCATCAACGTCAAGACCCGCCGTCCGCTGGAAGGCAAGCCGGGCCTGACGGGCAGCATCGGCGTCAAGGCCGTCTACGACCAGAGCATGGACCAGAAGGTCGACGAGGGCGGCAGCAAGATCACGCCGGAAGTGTCGGGCCTGCTGAACTGGGCCGATGACAGCGACACCTTCGGTATCGCCCTGTTCGGCGCTTACCAGAAGCGCGACTTCACCAGCCGTAGCGTGACGTCGAACGACTGGAACATCCGGACCTACGCGGATTTCATCAATCCGGCCAACGGCTTCGTCCGCAACGGCGGCGCCACCCAGATCACCGGCGCGCCGTCCAGCGGCTCGACTCTGGTCGCGATCCCGAACGACAGCCGCTACCACTTCTCGCAAGGCGAGCGCGAGCGGATCAACGGCCAGCTGACGGCCCAGTATCGTCCGACCGAGAACCTGACGATCACGGCCGACGCCCTGTACGCCGTGAACAAGTCGTTCGAACGCCGCAACGACAGCACCAACTGGTTCAACCGTCCGTTCGACAAGGTCACGTTCGACAACAACCCCGTCGTCGCGACCGCCGTGCTGCTGCAAGAGCAGCTCAGCGGCACCAAGGACATGGGCTTCGAGCAGCAGTATCGCAGCAACGAAGACACCCTGGAGTCTTACGGCCTGAGCGCCGAGTGGGATTTGTCCGACCGCCTGCGCGTCAAGCTGGATGGTCACATGTCTAAGGCCGACTCCGGTCCGCACTCGTCGAACGGCACCAGCTCGACGACGGTTTCGATCGGCGCGCCGATCGTCTCGTCGCACTCGGTGGACTACAGCGGCAAGGTTCCGGTCCAATCGATCACGATCAACGACGCGGCCCCGCGCGGCAACGGCAACGGCGCTCTGGACGCCGGCGACCTGGGCAGCCAGGTGGCCCGCACCTGGACCAACAGCCAGCAGCACGAGATCAAGGAAATCCGCGCCGACGTCACCTATGACCTCGACGACAACGGCAGCCGCTTCGACTTCGGTTTCAACTACCGCACGTCCAAGATGGTTCAGGCGGGCAGCTCGACCCAGCAAGACCTCGGCAGCTGGGGTATCTCGAACCCGCGTGACGTGGCGCAGTACGCACCCGGCCTGGTCAAGGCCTTCTGCATGGCCTGCCAGTTCAACGAGTTCGACCTGAAGCAAAGCGGCGCCGGTCTGGTGTCGTTCCGCGCTGACGCGATCGACCTCTACAACGCGATGTCGAAGGCCTATGTCGCCCGCGGCAACGCTGTCGCGATCACGGGCCAAGCCAATAACCGCGTCGACGAAGACATCCTGGCCGGTTACGCCCAAGTGACCTGGAAGTCGGAACTGGGCGGCATGCCGGCCACTCTGGTGACGGGCGTCCGCTATGAGGAGACCGAAGTCACCTCGACCTCGCTGGTGCGCACGCCCAGCGCGATCGTCTGGACGGCGGACAACGACTTCCGTCTCGACACTGCGGCCACCTACGCGCCGCTGGCTGGCGAGGGCAAGTACTCGAACCTGCTGCCCGCCTTGGACTTCAGCGTCGACCTGCGCGAAGACCTGATCGGTCGCTTCTCGTTCAGCCGCACGATCGCCCGTCCGGACTACGGCAACCTGTTCGCCGCCCAGACTGCGGGCACACCGAACCGTCCGGTGGCCAACGGCGCCATTCCGCTTGGCACCAGCGGCAACCCGGACCTGGAGCCGCTGATCTCGGATAACTTCGACGTCTCGCTCGAGTGGTACTACAAGCCCAGCAGCTACATCACGGCCGGCTTCTTCGAGAAGCGCGTGAACAACTTCGTGGGCACCGGCACCGTTTCGCAGAACCTGTTCGGCCTGCGTGACGTCAGCTCCGGCGCGGCGGGCACCCGTTCGGGCACCGCCAAGGCGATCCTGACGGCCATCGGCGCCGACCAGACCGACGTGAACCTGTTCACGATGACGGCTCTGCTGCAGACCACCGGCTCTTCGGCGGCGGCTCAGGCCCAGTTCCAGGCCAACCGTGGCGTCACGGGCGACCTGAATCAGGCCTTCGTGGATCAGATCCTGGCGGCGGTGGATATCTCGCCCAACAGCACTGACCCGTTGTTCAACTTCCAGGTCTCTAAGCCGATCAACAACAAGACCGGCAAGATCCACGGCTTCGAAATCGCCGCTCAGCACTTCTTCGGCGACACCGGCTTTGGTGTGTCGGGGGCCTACACGATGGTGCGCGGCGATGTGAGCTTCGACAACGGCGCCAGCCCGTCGCAAGACCAGTTCGCGCTGCTGGGTCTGTCGGACACGGCCAACGCCACCCTGATCTACGACAAGAACGGGATCTCGGCCCGGGTCGCCTACAACTGGCGTGACAAGTTCCTGCAAGCCACCAACCGTGGCGGCTCGAGGAACCCGGTCTATGTCGCGCCGTTCGGCCAGCTGGACATCAACGTCAGCTACGACGTGACGCCGAAGCTGGCGATCTCGCTGGAAGGCATCAACCTGACCAAGGAAAGCCTGCGGACCTACGCTCGCGATCCGAACCAACTGTGGTTCGCCCAAGAGCTGGATCGCCGTATCCTGCTCGGCGCGCGCTACCGCTTCTAGTCGGAAGTCTCTGGAAGCAAGGATGGGGTCGCCGCTTGCGGCGGCCCCATTATTCCTTTGAATTCAGCGTCTCCAGCGTGGGTATGCGTCCATGAACCGAGTGCTTCTCAATAATGTCGACCACGCCGATCTGCGTGTGATCGCCACTCACGGCGTGGCGTTCGGCGACGGCGTCAACCAGACCCTGCTGCTGCCGACCGAGTTCGAAGCGGCGCAACGCGAGTATCCCATCCTGATCCGCAAGGACGCCGCCGACGCCTATCAGGCCGTCGCGCTTCTCGGGCTTGATCGGGACGAGAACCTTTTCCTCGACGAGACCGGCTGGAACGCGCGTTACATTCCGGCCGTACAGCGCCGCGGCCCGTTCTCGATTGCTCTACAGCGGGACGAGCGGGGCGGCGAACCTCGTCCGATGATCCATGTCGATCTCGACCATCCGCGCATCAGCGCGGAGGGCGAGCCGCTGTTCCTGTCGGCCGGCGGCAACTCGCCGTATCTGCAGTCGGTCAGCCAGACCCTGGGCCAGATCCACGACGGCCTGGAGATCGCCGGACCGATGTTCGCGGCCTTCGAGCAATACGGGCTGATCGAGCCGATCGATATCGAGATCAAGCTCGATGACAGCACCAGCTACGTCGTGCCGGAGGTCTACTCCATCGCGCCGGATCGATTGAACGCCCTGAGCGGGGAGGCCCTCGAGCGCCTGCACCAGTCCGGCCTGCTGCGCGCCGCGCAGTGGATC
The DNA here is from genome assembly GCF_056313785.1 of Caulobacter sp. DMC95. Classification (NCBI taxonomy): domain Bacteria; kingdom Pseudomonadati; phylum Pseudomonadota; class Alphaproteobacteria; order Caulobacterales; family Caulobacteraceae; genus Caulobacter; species Caulobacter sp. DMC95. The sequence goes on from NZ_JBQUZP010000007.1 coordinate 27,755, forward strand.
GTCTCTTCGATGGGCAATATCGAGGATCTGATCGCGCGAAAGAACCGCCGCCGGGCCAGCCTGGCATGACCGCGCTGACGGCGCGACGGACGGTCGAGACCACGGTGGCGACGCCGGGCGAGATTCCGTTCGACGCTGTTCTGGCAGGGCAAACGCCGATGCTGTTCAAGGGCCTCGCGCGCGACTGGCCCATCGTCCAGGCCGGGCTTCAGTCACCCCAGGCCGCTCGCGACTACATCCGACGCCATGATCGTGGTGTCGGCGTCGTCGGTTACACCGGCGCCCCCGCGATCCGGGGCCGTTTTTTTTACGACGAGACCCTCACCGGCTTGAACTTCCGGGCCGAACGCGCGCCGCTGGACGACGTCCTGCGCCGGATCGAAGCGGTCGAGGGCCAGGCGGACGCACCGTCGATCTATATCGGCTCAACGGACCTGGACGCCTATTTCCCAAGCCTGAAGGCCGAGAACGATCTGGGTCTGGGACCAGAGATCTACGGCCCGGAGCCGCCGATGGCCGGCATATGGCTTGGTAACCGCACTGTGGCGTCGGCCCACTACGACATGTCCAACAACATCGCCGTCTGCGCGGTGGGACGCCGGCGTTTCACGCTGTTTCCGCCCGACCAGGTCGCCAACCTCTATCCCGGCCCGCTGGAGCCGACGCCGGGCGGCCAGGTCGTCAGCATGGTCGACTTCGAGAACCCGGACTTCGACCGTCATCCCGGGTTTCGAGAGGCGCTGGCCAGCGCTCAGGTCGCCGAGATGGAGGCCGGCGACGTGCTCGTCTATCCCGCGCTCTGGTGGCACCAGGTCGAGGCCTTGGCCGAGTTCAACGTGCTGATGAACTACTGGTGGAACACCACGCCCGCCTATGTCGACACGCCAATGACCACGCTGATGCACGGCCTGCTTAGCCTGCGCGATCGGCCAGATTTCGAGAAGCAAGGCTGGAAGGCCCTGTTCGACTACTACGTGTTCGGCCCCGCTGAGCGGGCCGGCGCGCATTTGCCCGAGGCGGCGCGCGGTCCCCTGGGCCCGCTCGACCCCCTCAAGGCCCGGCGCCTGCGCGCCTGGCTCCTTGATCGACTCAACCGATAGCCAAGCCAGGGGGAGGGGACACGATGCAACCCCAAACGATCCGCAAGGTAGTGATCGCCGGGGGCGGCACGGCCGGCTGGATGGCCGCCGCCGCGCTGGCCCGTCAGCTGGGCCCGTTGCTCGACATCACCCTGGTGGAGTCCGAGGACATCGGCACCGTCGGCGTCGGCGAGTCGACCATCCCGACCGCCCGGACCTTCAACGCGCTGCTGGGCATCGACGAAGTTGAATTCATGCGCGCCACCCAGGCGACCTTCAAGCTGGGGATCTCGTTCGAGAACTGGGGCGAGGTCGGCGATCGCTACATCCACTCGTTCGGTCAGGTTGGCAAATCCACCTGGATGGGCGGTTTCCATCACTTCTGGCTGCAGGCCGTTGCGCAGGGCTTTGGCGGCGACCTTGGCGACTACTGCTTCGAGCTGAAGGCCGCCGAAGCCCAGCGGTTCTATACGGGCGAGGAGAGCCCGCTGAACTACGCCTACCATCTGGACGCCGGTCTTTACGGTCAGTTCCTGCGCCGCATGGCCGAGGCCGACGGCGCGCGCCGGATCGAGGGCAAGATCGCCAGCGTCCGCCAGCGCCAGACCGATGGCTTCGTCGAGGCGCTGGTCATGGAGTCCGGCCAAGTGATCGAGGGCGACCTTTTCATCGACTGCACCGGGTTCCGGGGCCTGCTGATCGAGCAGACCTTGAAGGCCGGCTATGAGGATTGGAGCCACTGGCTGCCGACCAACAGCGCCCTGGCGGTCCAGACCCGCTCCACCGAGCCGGCGGTTCCCTACACCCGCGCCATCGCCCACCGGGCGGGCTGGCGCTGGAAGATCCCGCTGCAGCATCGCGTGGGCAACGGTCTGGTCTATTGCAGCGACCACATCTCGGACGACGAGGCGATGGCCATGCTGACCAGCGAGATCGAGGGCGAGACCCTGATCTCCCCGCGTCTGATCCGCTACCGCACCGGCCGCCGTCGCAGGACCTGGGACAAGAACGTCGTGGCGCTGGGTCTTTCCAGCGGCTTCGTCGAGCCGCTGGAGTCGACCTCGATCCACTTGATCATGATCGGTGTGACCCGGCTGATGCAGCTCTTCCCGTTCGGGGGGATCAGCCAGGCGGCGATCGATCGCTACAACCGCCAGGCCGATGACGAGCTGGAGAAGATCCGCGACTTCATCATTCTGCACTACAAGGTGACCGAGCGGACCGACAGCTCGTTCTGGGACCAGGTGCGCACCATGGATATTCCGGACAGCCTGGCGCACCGCATCGCCCTGTTCCAGGAGGGCGCGCAGGTCTTCCAGGCTCCGGGCGAGTTGTTCCAGGTCGACTCCTGGCTGCAGGTGATGCTGGGCCAGCGGATCATGCCCAAGACCTATCACCACATGGGCCGGCTCATGCCGCCCCAGCAGCTGAAGCAGGCGCTGGACGATCTCAAGCGCAACATTGCCGGGGCCGTGTCGCGCCTGCCGCAGCACCAGGCCTTCCTGGATCACTACTGCGCGCCGCCGGTCAGCAAGAGCGCCTGACCCGGGCTGACACCGCTACTGGGGCAGCGGCGCGAAGAGCTTTTGCAGAGTGGCGCCGATCCGCGTGGCGGCGGCGTCGCCTTCGGCCAGACCCATGGCGCTCAGCTCGCCGCCGATGCGCCGGCCCACAGCCAGCAGCGGACGGCTGGTGACCTGGACCTTGGCCAACCCCTCCACCGCTTCGGCGTAACGCGCGGCGTTGAGGTTTTCGAGCGCCCAGGCGCGAGCCGCCTTGCCGGTGTTGAGGCGTAGGGCTTCGTCCGCCACCAGACGCTCCAGCGTCGAACGCAGCTCGTCGACCACGATTTCGCCGTCGATCTTGAACACGAGGTCGTCGGGCAGTTCGCCGTAGAAGCCTGCGCGCGCCACGACCGTGGGCCGCCCGCTCAGCATGCCCTCGCAGGCGGAACCCGACGCCCCTTCCAGCACCGGCTTACGTAGCGCGACCATGATGTCGGCTTCGTCGAGCCGGCGGTCCAGGGTCTCGTCGTCCACTGCGCCGTCGATGATCAGGTTCTCGAAACCCACCTCGGCTGCGAGGCTCTCCAGGCGCGCGCGCTCTTCGTCGGAGATCGGACCCACCAGACGATAGGCGCAAGCCTTTAGCGCTTCAGACCCGCCCAGGGCCTGGATAACGTCGGCGACGCGCTTGTTGGGGTTCATCACCCCAACGGTGGTGACCGTCAGCTGTCGCTTGGGCTTCGGCGGTCCCGGCGGCGTTGCGCGATCCGGGCAGCACAGCGGCGTCACCGCAACCGGGCCCGGGCAAACGGCCTCCAGCTTCGGCGCATAGAAGCGCGCGTGGGCCAGGGCGGCCTCGCAGCGGCCGGCCAACCATTCCGTCATCGGCAGATGCTGGGCGATCTCGCCCATGTCCAGCATCTGGCCCGAGCGAACGGCTACGGCGTGGGGAAGCGCAGCCTCGCCGTAGGTCGCGATGATCTCGGCGTCGTGACGACGATAGTCGAGGCCGTTGTAGTGCAGCCAGCCCGAGAACAGGTTGTAGATATAGAAGTCGTGGAAGATCCCCAGGCACGGCGCGGCGTCCAGAATCGCGAACACGCCCGCGTGGAAGGGATAGTTGTCGCCGATATTGACGACGACCACGTCAAACTCCGCCCTTAGCTGCGCCAGGTCATAGGCGCGCCAGTGATGGACGGGCAGGGCGGTCGGGTGCAGCGGCTCTGCCGGATCGTTCTGGTCCTCGCAGCGCAGGATCTCGACCTGATGGCCGCGCGCGGCGAGTTGCTTGGCGACCTCGGCGCTGACGCGGCCGATCGACGAGCGCAGGACGAAGGGCGTCACCCAGCAGATCTTCATCGAACGCTCCTAGCGCCCCAGCAGGCGCTTTTCGGCGTCGCCGCCGGCGCGCACGAAGGCGATATTGGCCGAGACCACCTTGGCTGCAGCCTTGGCGTTGGTCTTCACGCAGTCGCCATAGGTCTCGTCGATCATGTAGGGCGTAAAGCCCGCATCGCCGAACGCCTTGAACCACTGCGCCGGGGTTTGCCCAACGCGCTTGAGGTGCTCGGGCCCAAATTCGGCGAGGACGGCGAGGTCGGGGTTCTTGGCGATAACGCCCTTCATGCCCGCCAGCACGTCCAGCTCCGCGCCCTCGACGTCGATCTTGACCACGTCCAGGCGCTTGGCCGGCGCCACGTCGTCCAGGCGGACGACCTCGACCTCAATGGTCCGGGCCTCTTCAGCCTCGGGCAGCGCGTAGAGCGAGCTGTGGCCGATGATGTCGCTGACGTGGAAGGTCAGGCGGCCCGGCTTTTCGCCCACGGCCTGATCGCGCACCTCGACCCAGGACAGGCCATTGAGATATTTCATCTTTTCGAGGTTCGAGCGCGGGATCGCCTCGGGCTCGAAGGCGATGACACGGCCGCCGGGACCCGTGGCCCAGGCCATCACCAGGGTCAGCAGGCCGATATTGGCGCCGACATCGGCCACTACCATGCCCGGCTGGATCAGGCGACGCAGCACGTCGCCGGTGCCGGGCTCGAGACCGCGGCTGGTGGCGTTGGCCAGCATGGTCACGAAGGTCGGCAGGTTCCGCGGCGCCAGCACGTAGCCGTCACGCATACGGATCGCCATCGACTCCTCGTCATAGGCGATGAGCGGCCGCTGCTTGATCTCCAGCTCGTCGAAGCGGGGGCCGAACAGGGTGGGGAGAGTTTCGACACGTGTCAGGGCGGTCTGTCCGATGGTCTCGATCACGTGGAGGCGCTCGGTATGAGCGCGCGCGATCTTGCCTTGCTCCAAGGCGAGTTGGCCTTGCTGGGTCGCGAGAGCGTCCTGTGCCGCGAGGAGGGCGGTCAACTGCTGGCCATGTTCGTTGGCCAGCGCGGCGAGCGCAGAGACAGAGCGGCCGTGTTCGAGGGCCAAGGCTTGCAGTTGGTGTTCAAGCTGAACGACGTGAAGCCGGGTGTGGCGCAGTTCCTCCAGCAGCGCCTGGCTCAACGTGCGCTGCTCGCCCAGGTCATGCAGCACTGGGGCCTGCAGGTATCGACGCGCATAGTCGGCGACGCGGCCGAACAGCTTGGCGGCGACACGTCGGGGTAGGGCTAGCCGGCGTCGGCCTGACGCTGCGGGCGCGCCCTGGACGGGGGTGCCGTGGCTGGCCAAGGCGGCCTGCTCGCCGCCCGACGGCGCGACCGCGTCGTTCCGCGAGGGCGAAGCAGCCATGGCGGATCGTATCGCAAGATCAAAGCGTAGCGGACGCAAGGTGACTCTCGTGATCTAAGCTTTGCAACGGCCAAGCCATGGCCACCAGACGATGACGACGACAGCATACGCCAAAGCGCGGAGAAGGGGGCTGTTACTGTCCGGCGGAGCCGCGACGCCACAGCGGACGTCGCTTTCGCCTCAGCTCAAGCCGTCGTGATGCAGGAACGCCGACTGCGCGCCAACAAGATTCACAGACGTCCCGTCGAAGAACGTGAAGCTCATGCTGGTGAGGTTTTCGACCGCGCCCGGGTCTGTCGTGACCCGGCTGTCGAAGATCACAACCTGCAGACCCTGGACCATGATGGTGACTTGCTCGGTGTGAGTCACGAAGTACTCTACGAACTTCTTCACCAAATCCTGGCTGGCGAAGCCCACAAACGGCGGAAGCTTGATGGGGGCGGTGTCGACCGGCAGGGGGGCGGTTGGAGTCGTAAGCGAACCATCCGTCGCCGGCGCGCCTGGCTTGGGCGCGGTCTCAGCGACAGGGGGGGCGGCATCTGATCCGCTCGTCGGCGGAGCCACAGGCGTTGTAACCGGCGTTTCGGGTTGGGCCCCAGGCGCTAGGTTCTCTCCGCCACGCACCGAATAGTGAGCGCCGCTATCAATCAGGTCGGTGAGGACCTGAGGCAGCTTCTCGACCTCGATCACCGCAACCCGCTCGACCAGGCTCTCGCCAACGATGGCGCGGACGAGCTGCACGGCCTCGACCTCAGGCAGACCGCTGTTGGCGAGCCGAATATCGATGCTCCATTGACCACCAGCGGGAGCCGCCAGGAAATGGGCGGCGTTGCCGCTCGCGTCGGCCCCATAGGGGCTTACACTAGCCGCAGGCGTCATATCCCGCTCGAGGGCGGGAAGGGTCGACAGCATGGCCATCAACGCCAAAACCGACGATACGGTCTGGGCGGGTGTGGCCGGTGTCACCTCGGCGCTGGCGCCGACATGGCCAGCCGCCGTCAACAGCGGAGCGCCCTCAACCCGCGCCGAGCCAAAATCCAACGACGCAGCCGCCGCGCGAATGGCGTCGTTGGCCGCCGGCGACAAAGCGCGCTCGTCAAGCTTGATCTCTGCGGCCATCATCGCCGCCGCGAGAATGAGAACGGCCTGACTGACCGGAACCTGAACCGAAACGCCGGTCACTGCGATGGCGGAGGCAGCAGCGCCGCCCGTGATGCTGGCGGCTGAGCTGGTGCTCAGCAGGGCAGGGCGTGTGGAGGGCTGCGGCGCGCCGCCGGCGGACTCAGCGCGGGCCTCGCCGCTTTTGAAGAATGCAGTGCCCACGATCGCAACCAGCAGAGCGGCCGGGTGAAGGGCGATGTTAGAGCCGCGCTCGGGGCGTTTGATCAGCGGATGCCGCTCGACCATGTTGCGCACCAGCGCCGTGAAGTCGAAGCCCCGCGCAATCTCTTCGTAGGCCGGGCCAGCGATGATGTACTGCCCGTCGATGCGCGCGAAGTGAATAACGACGTCGCCGTCGTCGACGCGATAGAACACAAACCAGGGCTCGTTCTCGTCGCTGAGGCCACGATCGGTGCCTACGCGGATGCCCGCGCGGATCAGCGCAGACTCGACACGGTAGAACTCAGCCAGCTCCTGCTGGGTCCAGTCACTGGGCCTCGGCTGGTGGCGCGGCGCCCGCGCGAAGAACGAAAGGACCTGAGCGGCCATGCGCTGGAAGCTTCCTCACGCCTAATCTTTAGGGCGCCCCCCACAGGCGCCTGCGGCGACCCTAGACGAACTATTCCCCGCTGAACAGGATTTCGTAGGTGATCGGGTCGTAAAAGCGCATCAGTTCGCGAACAAACACCTTTTCGGGCACGGCCAGCGCGGCGGCCCACTCGCGATAACGGTCCGGCGGAATGCGACCGCGCCCCGTCTCCAGTTGCGAGATAAAGGTGTAATAGTCAGCACCCACCTTGGCGGCCAGCTGCCGCTGTGACAGGCCGGCGGCCTCGCGCATGTCCTTGAGCCAGCGGCCGCCCTCGCGGCGAAGGTCCTGGACCTCCGGGGCGCTGCGGCGTTGTGGGTTGCCGTACATATATAAAGCCTCGGTTGTCGACGCGGCGCGAGGAGGCCTCACGCAGCAGGCGAATTCGCTTTCTTATAGCCCGTTCCGGAGGGGGGTACAAGGAACGCTATATAGGAATTTGCTGTACCGGTTAGAAAAATGCTGTACGGCTCGAATTCGGCTATTGTCGACGTATGACGTTTGCTCTATAGCCATCGCTGCTCCCATGCGTGCCAATAGGTCGCGGGGGGTGTGGGATTTACTTTGGGAGACAAGCCAGATGGCTGTTACGATCACCCAGCTGACGTCGTATTTTACGAACGCCAACGCTGGTACCGCCCCGACCGCCGCGCAGACCGCGGCTCTGCAGGGCATCCTTGCTGAAAACGCGACCCTGACCCTGACGGACGCTCAGGCCCTGCAAAAGGCCGTCGACCTGGGTTCGGACACGACGACCGCTGTCAGCGTCCAGACCTACCAGTACTTCCTCGGCTTCGCGCCGAGCCAGGCTGGTCTGACCGCTCTGAACGCCGCTTACGTCGGCACGGGCTCGCAAGCCGGCTTCAACGGCGAAAACCGCTACATCGCTCAGTCGGTGTCGCTGGCGATGCAAAACGCCACCGCCAAGGCCGCCTTCTCGGCCAAGGTCGGCGCTCTGTCGTACGCCGACGCTGCGACCCTGATGTACAACGAGATCGTTGGTTCGACCGCCGCTGCTGCGGCCGGCATCAATGTCGCCAACGCCGTGTCGTTCCTGACCAGCGCTTCGGCCATCGCCTACTACACCGCTTTCGTGAAGGCCAACGCTGGCCTGGGCGCCAGCCCGTCGGCCGCTGACATCGACCTGGCCGTCAAGGCCGCCCTGGTCGGCGCCATCCTGAACGCCGCCACCACCTTCAACAGCGGCGCTGGCGTCGGTTCGTACGCGACCGCCACCAACAACCTGCTGAAGGACCTGGCTGACGACGGCGCTCTGGTCTCGAACGACCCGGCCGGCATCAACCTGTTCACCAAGTACGCCACCCCGTCCACGCCGCAGGCTCTGAAGCTGACCACCGGCATCGACACCCTGACGGGCGGCGACGGTAACGACACCATCACGGGTCTGTTCGCCGAAGGCACCAACGCCGACGTCGCGACCCTGAGCACCTTCGACACGATCGACGGCGGCGCGGGCACCGACACGCTGAACCTGTACATCAGCGGTACGGGCAGCAACGGTGCTCTGCCGACCAACGCGACGATCAAGAACGTTGAAGTCGTCAACCTGTACTCGGCCACTGCCGCCAGCAACGACCTGCGTGACGCCTCGACCTACGGTGCGGCTCTGACCCAGCTGTGGCAGATCGGCGCTGAAGACGAAGTCCGCAACCTGGCCGCGGGTCAGACGGCTGGCTTCCGCAACACGTCGGGCGACCTGGAAATTGTCACCGCCGCTGGCGCCAAGTCGGCGTCCATCGCGCTGGACAACACCGACGACACGGATAGCGACATCTATGTTGGCAACTCGTCTGCGACTGGTGCTCTGAGCTCGGTCACGATCTCGGGCGCTTTGGACGACGTTAACGCTGATGGCGCTGACCAGATCTACGTCGAAGTCAGCCTGGGCAAGAACGTCTCGACCCTGACGGTCAACTCGTCGGTCGATATCGAGCTTGACTACAACAACAACGGCAACAACACCGGCGGCACGGTTCTGCGTACGCTCGACGCTTCGGCGAGCACCGGCGGCATCGAGTTCGGCGGCGGCAGCAACGTCCGTACGGTCACGACCGGTTCGGGCGATGACTCGATCTACATCAACACTGCTACGGTGATTGACGACGTCGCCACCACGGCTGACGAAACCGTCTCGGCCTCGGTCACGACCGGCGCTGGCGACGACTACGTCTATGTCGGCACCTCGGGCACCGGCGCGACCACGGTTTCGACCGGCGACGGCGCTGACACCATCGAGATCGACACTGCGGGCACCAACACCCTGACTGTCAACGCCGGCGCGGGTGACGACACCGTCGTCCTCTTCAACAGCACGACGGTCAGCTGGTCTTCGTCGGCCACGGGCGTCAAGGACGTTGTCTCGGGCGGCGACGGCGTCGACACCCTGTCGTTCTCGGCTGCGGTTGCGACGGCGGTTTCGGGCGGCACGACCTTCGAGCGCGCTATCGACGGCTTCGAAAAGGTCTCGATCGACTACGTCGGCAACGGCGAAAACGCCACGGTGAACCTCGCGAACCTGGATGACATCTCGTATGTCGTCACCAACGGTAGCGACACCGCCGCTGGCATCACCGAAGTGGCTGAAGTGGAGTTCTACGACCTGAAGCCGGGTCAGTCGGTCACCGTCGGTGGCGCGACCTACACGAACAGCTCGGGCGTCACGATGGCCGCCGCTGACGTGGCGACCGCTTTCGCCGCGGCCTACGACGTCGCCGGTTACACCGAGAGCAAGTCGGGTTCGGTGATCACTTACACCTCGAGCACCGCCACCACCAACGTGACCGACCTGACGGTCTCGGCTTCGGCTGGTTCGGCTCCGGCGGTTGCGACCTTCACGGTCGTCGACGGCGTGGCTCCGGTGACGGGCACGGCTGAAACCTCGACCGTGACGTTCCAGGGCCTGTTCGACGGTGAGTCGACCACGGTTGCGGGTCGCGTGATCACGGCCACCGGTGGTAACCTGACCGCTTCGCAAGTTGCGGCCCTGTTCTCCAGCGGCACTTCGGCCGGTAACGGCGTGGTTTCGGGCAGCCTGTCGGGTTACACCGCCGGCGCCGCTTCGGCCCAGTCGGTGACCTTCACCAGCACGACGCTCGGCAACGTGTCGAACATCAGCGTCGCCACCACCTCGGGCGCCAGCCTGACGGTTTCGACCACGGATGGCGTGAACACCGTGGCGGCTGTGACTGAAAACGGCGTGATCACCTTCGGCGCTCTGCTGGACGGTCAGTCGGTGACGGTCGGCGGTCGTTCGGTGACGGCGACGGGCGGCAACCTGACGGCGGCCCAAGTTGCGGACGCCTACGCTTCGGGCAACGGCATCTACGGTTCGGCGGTTGTGGGCGGTACGCTCATCTCGGGCTTCTCGATCGGCAACACCGCGTCGGGTGACGCTGTGGTCGAGTACGCCTCCACCACGCCGAGCGCCAACGTGACGAACTTCTCGGGTTCGACCTCGGCCGCTGTGGCCGCCACGACCCCGGACCTGTCCATCACCCAAGGCGCTCCGTCGTACGGCAACCTCACGCTGGACAACCTGGCCGCTGGCGGCACGGTTGAACTGCGGGCTGCCAACGCGGGTACGCTGACGGTCAACCTGGCTGACGCCACCGGTTCGGCCGACGTCGTCAACCTGAAGATCAACGGCTCGTCGAACGTCGTGAACCCGAACGGTGGCACGGTCGTCGTGGCCGGTGTTGAAACCATCAACATCGCCACCGCCGATCGTAACGCTCTGTCGGATCCGTCGGCCGCTTCGAAGCCGAACCTGGTCGCCGCCGCCGCCACCACCGTGACGGTCACCGGCAACCACGGCGTTGACTTCACCGGCTCGACCCTGACCGGCCTGACGACGCTGGACGCCTCGGGCGTGGTTTCGACCCGCACGACCGGCGCCGCCGCCGCCGCCGCCGTGACCTTCACGGCCGCCAGCAGCACCTCGAAGACCCTGACGGTCACCACCGGCATGGGTAACGACGTGATCAACCTGTCGGCCAACACCAAGGGCGGCGCTACGCTGACCTCGGGCGCTGGTGACGACACGCTGACCGGCACGGCCTCGGCCACCGTTGGCGACACGATCAACGCCGGTGACGGCAACGACGTGGTCAACTCGTCGGCTGGCGCTGACACGATCACGCTGGGCGCGGGCAAGGACAGCTACAAGCTGCTGAGCTCGGCTCACACGCTGCTGGCCGTTGGTGACACCATCACCGACTTCTCGGCCAACACCGCGGCTCAGACGACCGGTTCGCTGGGCGCCAACACCAACATCGTGCAGCGCACCGGCGACGTCATCGACGTCTCGGGCCGCTTCGGTGGTTCGGTCACGGGTATCAAGGTCGGTATCGCCACCAACGCGGCGGATGCTCAGACCCAGATCCAGAACATCGCGACCAACGACGGCACGCTGACGGGCTTCGTGCTCGATAGCTCGACCGGCAAGCTGTACATGGACTTCAACGACGACGGTAACGTCGACTCGGTGATCACCCTCACGGGCGTGACCACCCTGACGACCGCCGCCTTCCTGACCGGCCTGAGCTCTTAAGTTCAGCGGGCTCCAGCGCTCTTCGGAGCGCCGGAGGAAGTCGACAGACGAAGCGGAACCCCCGGCGAGCAATCGCCGGGGGTTTTGTTCTATCCAAAGGTCTTTATGCGGCGGGGGGCGAGCTCGCGATGCGGGACTCAAGCCAAGGGCGAGGACCCCTTGCGTTGTCTCGGAGAAAGTGGTCTAGCCGAACACGCTAAGGGGCCAGATTTCGCCATGTTTCCATGGTGAGGACGCGCTCTGTTCAGTTATCCTTCGCCGGCTCGACCGGCTTCTCGTAGGCGCGCAATGTTGTTAAGCCGTCCCGGCCAAAAGCCGACCGTGTTGGATCGGGCCGTGGGGTCCGCCAAGTCCGCCGTGATAACGGCCATGGTCTTCAGCTTCTTCATCAACATCTTGGCGCTGGTCAGCCCCATCTACATGCTCCAGGTCTATGACCGCGTGCTGGCGAGCCGCAACGTCACGACCCTGGTCATGCTGACGGTGATCTGCGTCTTCCTGTTCCTGATCTATGGCGCGCTCGAAGCGTTGCGCACTCAGGTCCTGGTTCGCGCCGGTCTCAAGTTCGATGGCATTGTTCGCGATCCGGTTTTCAAGAGCGTCTTGTCCGCGACGCTCAACCGCCGCGGCGGCGGCGGCCAGGCTTTCCGCGATATGGACCAGGTCCGCGAGTTTATGACCGGCGGCCTGATCGCTTTCTGCGAAGCCCCGTGGATGCCGGTCTTCGTATTCGCGTCCTGGATCTTGCACCCGTTCTTTGGGGTTCTGGCGATCATCGCTTCGTTCGTGATCTTTGGTCTGGCGGTCGCCAATGACCGTGTGACCAAGGATCCCTTGATGCGCGCCAGCCTGTCTTCGATCGCTGCGCAGAATGATGCGAACTCCACCCTGCGCAACGCCGAGGTCATGCAGGCCATGGGCATGTGGGGCGGGCTGCAACAGCGTTGGCGCGTGCGCCGCGATGAACAGGTGGCCTGGCAGGCCGCCGCCAGCGACGCCGGCGGCGCGATGATGTCGGCCATCAAGGTGTTCCGGAACATCATCCAGACCCTGATCCTGGGCGGCGGCGCCTATCTGGCGATCGACGGGAAAATCTCGGCGGGCGCGATGATCGCCGGTTCGATTCTCGTCGGCCGAGCCCTGGCCCCCATCGAAGGCGCTATTGGTCAGTGGAAGGGCTTCCTGGCCGCGCGGCAGTCCTGGGATCGCCTGCAGACCATGTTCCGCCAGGAGGACAACGACGTCGATCGTATGCCCTTGCCCGAGCCTCGCGGTGTTCTGTCGGCCGAGGCGGTGTCTGTGCAGCCCCCGGGCGCCACGGCTCCGACCATTCGTCAGGCAAGCTTCCGCATTGAGCCAGGCGCGGCGGTCGGCGTGGTTGGTCCTAGCGGCGCCGGCAAGTCGTCGCTGATCCGCGGGGTCGTGGGGGTCTGGCCCGCCGTGGCTGGCGTCTTCCGGCTGGACGGCTACGACATGAAGCAGTGGGACCCCGAAAAGCTTGGCCAGCACATCGGTTACCTGCCGCAGGATATCGAGCTGTTCCAAGGCACCGTGGCGCAGAACATCGCGCGCTTCACCGAGTATGAAGCCGCCGACGTGATTCAGGCCGCGACCCTGGCCGGCGTGCACGAAATGATCCAAGCCTTCCCGGACGGTTATGACACGCCGATCGGAGAGGGCGGCACTGCGCTCTCCGGCGGTCAGCGCCAACGTGTGGCTCTGGCCCGAGCTGTCTATCGTTCGCCGGCGCTGATCGTGCTGGACGAGCCGAACGCGAGCCTGGATCAAATGGGCGAGCTGGCGTTGATGGACGCCATGAACAAGCTCAAGGCCGCCAAGCGCACGATCTTGTTCGCCACCCATAAGGTGAACCTGCTCAGCCAGGCGGACTACATCATGGTCGTCAACCAGGGGGTCATCGCCGACTTTGGTCCCCGCGACCAGATGTTGGCCAAGTTGACAGGCGCAGCTCCGACGCCCGTCCCCGCGCCTCAGGGCTAGTCAGTCCGTTCTTGGCTCCAATACTTTCGCGTCGCCCACCAAGCGCGCTGTCTAGGCAAGCATAATGCAGTCTCCGACGATCAAACGTCCCACTGACAACTACCGCTCGGTCGCCAGGATCGGCTATGTCGTTATCGCACTATGCCTGGTGGTGCCGCTGATCTGGGCCGCCCTGGCTGAGCTGGACAGCGCCGTCATCGCCCCCGGCATCATCGCCTCTTCGGGCAATCGCAAAACCGTGCAGCACCTTGAAGGTGGGATCATCCGCAAGATCCTCGTCAAGGAAGGTCAGACGGTGAAAGCCGGCGAGCTTCTGTTTGAGCTGGACCCCACCCAGACCGACGCCATGGCCGGTATCACCCGCAACCAGTATGTCGCGCTGCAGGCCTCCGAGGCTCGGCTTGTCGCTGAACGCGACCAGCGCGCGTCGATCGCCTTCCCGGCCGAACTGCTGCGCCAGCGCAACGACCCGATGGTCGCCCGGGCGATTGCGGACGAACAGGCCCAATTTATCGAGCGCCGCCAGACCATTCAGGGCCAAGTCGATCTGATGAACGGTCAGCGCGACCAGTATCAAAGCGAGATCGAGGGTATCGACCGTCAGACTCAAGGACTGAAGGACCAGCTAGGCTATATCAACGAAGAGCTGACTGATCTGCGGAAGATCTATGAGAAGGGCCTTGTGCCACGCCCGCGCCTCCTGGCGCTTGAGCGTGAGCAGGCATCGCTGTCCGGCTCAATCGGCCGATTGACCGCTGATCGCGCCAAGGCCGTGCAGGGCCTGTCGGACACCCAACTCAAAGTTCGTCAGATCAAGCAGGAGTTCTACACCGAGGTTTCACAGGCGATCGCTGAAACGCGCCTTCGGCTGAACGAGGTGACCGAGAAAGAACTGGTGGCCACCGACGCCCAGAAGCGCGTGAAGGTCACCGCGCCCGTCAGCGGCACGGCGCAGAACCTGCGCTTTTTCACGGAGGGCGCGGTTATTCGTCCGGCCGAGCCGCTGATCGACATTGCGCCTGACAGCCACGACTACATCATCCAGGCGCATTTCAGCCCAACGGATGTCGACAACATCCACCCGGGCATGGTCACCGAGGTGCGCATGCCGGCGTTCCACTCGCGCAAGATGCCGATCCTGAATGGCAGGATCGAGTCGATCTCTCGTGACCGGCTGACCGATGCGGAGGGTAAGACCTCCTACTTCCTGGCGATCGTCCGGGTCGATATCAACCAGCTTCCGCCGGAGTTCCGCAGCCGTGTCACGGCCGGCATGCCCGCTGAGGTTATTGTCTCGACCGGCGAGCGCACCGTGCTGCAGTACCTTTTCGCCCCGCTAAAGGACACCCTGCGCAAGACGATGCGCGAGGAATAGGGCTGCGATTTCAAGAGCCTGATTTGCAACGCTTTTCGGACGGCGGCGCGGGCGACGTAAAATCGCCGGCGCTGCTTTCCATTCGCGGGCAATAGTGTAGTCAGGACCCTTCGTTGTTACTGGAGTCGGCGGATACGCATGGCGAAGACGGCTTTGATCACCGGGGTCACCGGTCAGGACGGGGCGTACCTCGCCAAGCTGCTGCTCGAGAAGGGTTACGCGGTCCATGGCATGCTGCGCCGCTCGGCCTCGGCCGATGTGATCGGTGATCGTCTGCGCTGGATCGGCGTCTATGACGACGTCCAGTTCGAGCTGGGCGACCTGCTGGACGCCGGCGGCCTTGCGCGCCTGATGCGCCGCCTACAACCGGACGAAGTCTACAACCTGGCGGCTCAGAGCTTCGTCGGCGCCTCGTGGGACCAGCCGCACCTGACCGGGTCGGTGACGGGTCTGGGGACGACCAACATGCTGGAAGCCGTGCGCCTCGAATGCCCGCAGGCGCGCTTCTACCAGGCCTCGTCGTCCGAGATGTACGGCCTGGTGCAGCACCCGATCCAGTCGGAGACGACGCCGTTCTATCCGCGCTCGCCGTACGCGGTGGCCAAGCTCTATGCACACTGGATGACGGTGAACTACCGCGAGAGCTTTGGCCTGCACGCCTCGGCCGGGATCCTGTTCAACCACGAAAGCCCTCTGCGCGGCATTGAGTTCGTGACCCGCAAGGTCACCGACGCGGTGGCGGCCATCAAGCTGGGCCAGCAGAAGACCGTCGACCTGGGCAATCTCGACGCCAAGCGCGACTGGGGTCACGCCAAGGACTATGTCGAGGCGATGTGGCTGATGCTGCAGCAGGAGACGCCGGACGACTACGTGGTCGCCACCGGCAAGACCTGGACCGTGCGCCAGATGTGCGAAGTGGCCTTCGCCCATGTCGGCCTGAACTATCAGGACCACGTGACGATCAATCCGAAGTTCCTGCGTCCGGCTGAGGTGGATCTCCTGCTCGGCGACCCGGCCAAGGCCAAGGCCAAGCTGGGCTGGGAGCCGAAGACGACCATGCAGGAGATGATCGCCGAAATGGTCGACGCCGACATCGCACGGCGCTCGCGCAACTGATGAGCGGCGGCGTCGTCATCATCGGCGGCGGCGGCCACGCCAAGGTGGTCATCGAGAGCCTGCGGGCCTGCGGTGAGACTGTGGCGGCCATCATCGACGCCGATCCGACGCCGCGCGAGGTGCTGGGCGTCCCGGTGGTGGGCGACGATCTGGCGCTGCCGACACTGCGCGGGCAGGGGCTTTCGAGGCTGTTCGTGGCGATCGGTGACAATCGGCTGCGTCAAAAGCTCGGCCGCAAGGGTCGTGACCACGGGTTCGCCCTGGTCAACGCGATCCATCCCTCGGCCATCGTCTCGCCCAGCGCACGCCTGGGCGAGGGGATTGCCGTGATGGCGGGCGTGGCGATCAACGCCGAGAGCGCGATCGACGACCTTGTGATCATCAATACTGGCGCCGTCGTTGACCATGACTGCCGCCTCGGCGCCGCCTGCCATCTGGGGCCCACCGCAGCGCTGGCCGGGGGCGTAACCGTGGGAGAGCGGGCTTTCCTCGGTGTCGGCGCCCGGGCCATACCGGGCGTGTCGATCGGCGCCGACACGACCGTCGGCGCCGGCGGCGTCGTCGTGCGTGACCTTCCGGACGCCATTGTCGCGATCGGCGTGCCGGCCAAGATCAAAGGAGACCGTTCGTGAGTGACCTGCCGCGCATTTCCGTCGCCGCGCCGCGCCTCGACGGCAACGAGCGCGCCTATGTGCTCGAATGCATGGACACGACCTGGATCTCGTCGGTCGGACGCTTCATCGTTGAGTTCGAAAAGGCCTTCGCCGACTACTGCGGCGTCAAGCACGCGATCGCCTGCAATAACGGCACGACCGCCTTACACCTGGCCCTGGTGGCGATGGGTATCGGACCCGGCGATGAGGTGATCGTTCCCAGCCTGACCTATATCGCCTCGGCCAATTCGGTCACCTATTGCGGCGCGACGCCTGTGCTGGTCGACAACGATCCGCGGACCTTCAACCTGGACGCCACCAAGTTGGAGGCGCTGATTACCCCGCGCACGAAGGCGATCATGCCCGTGCATCTCTACGGTCAGATTTGCGACATGGATCCGATCCTCGAAGTCGCTCGCAGGCATAACCTACTGGTGATCGAGGACGCGGCCGAGGCTGTGGGGGCGACCTACAAGGGCAAGAAGTCGGGTGCGCTCGGCGACTGCGCCACATTCAGCTTCTTCGGCAACAAGATCATCACCACCGGTGAAGGTGGGATGATCACCACCAACGACGACGAACTCGCCGCCAAGATGCGATTGCTGCGCGGCCAGGGCATGGATCCGAACCGCCGCTACTGGTTCCCGGTTGTTGGGTTCAACTATCGCATGACCAACATCCAGGCCGCGATCGGCCTGGCGCAGTTGGAGCGGGTCGACGAGCACCTCGCCGCCCGCGAGCGGGTCGTCGGCTGGTATGACGCAAAGCTTGCGCGCCTGGGTAACCGGGTGATCAAGCCCCACGTGGAGCCCACCGGCCGGCATGTGTTCTGGATGTACACCGTGCGCCTGGGCGAGGGGCTATCGACCTCGCGCGAGCAGGTGATCAAGGATCTCGACGCTCTGGGCATCGAGAGCCGCCCGGTGTTCCACCCCATGCACGTGATGCCGCCCTACGCGCATCTGGCTAGGGATGATCTGAAGATCGCCGAGGCCTGTGGGGCCGACGGCCTCAATCTGCCGACGCATGCGGGCCTCAGCGAGGCTGATATCGACCGCGTGATCGCGGCGCTGGACCAGGTGCTGGTCTAGCCGATGCGCATCGTCCTGCTGTCCTCGATCGTGCCGTTCATCAACGGCGGGGCGCGCTTCATCGTCGAGTGGCTCGAGGAGAAGCTGGTCGAGGCCGGCCACGAGGTTGAGCGGTTCTATCTGCCGTTCGTCGACGACCCGAACGAGATCCTGCATCAGATCGCCGCCTGGCGGCTGATGGACCTGACGCAATGGTGCGACCGGGTGATCTGCTTCCGTCCGCCGGCCTATGTGGTGGATCACCCAAACAAGGTGCTGTGGTTCATCCACCACATCCGCACCTTCTACGACCTTTGGGACACGCCCTATCGCGGCATGCCCGACGACGCCCATCACCGGGCGATCCGCGACAACCTGCGGGCGCTCGACACCCAGGCGATTTCGGAAGCCCGGGCGGTGTTCACCAATTCCCAGGTGGTGGCCGACCGGCTGAAGGCCTTTAACGGCCTGGACGCCACGCCGCTGTATCCGCCCATCTACCAGCCGGAGCGCTTCACCCACACCGGCTATGGCGACGAGATCGTCGCCATCTCGCGCCTGGAGCCGCACAAGCGACAGGCCCTGATGATCGAGGCCATGCAGTACGTGAAGACCGGGGTGAAGCTGCGTCTGGCGGGCACGGCGTCCAGCGCCGAGTACGGACGCCAACTGGTCAAGATGACCCACGACTTAGGCGTGGCCGATCGGGTCATTCTGGAGGATCGCTGGATCAGCGAGGACGAGAAGGCCGATCTGCTGAAACAGGCCCTGGCTGTCGCCTATCTTCCCAAGGACGAGGACAGCTACGGCTATCCTTCGTTGGAAGGCGCCCACGCCCGCAAGCCGGTAATCACCACGACCGACTCCGGCGGGGTGCTGGAACTGGTCGAGCATGGCCGTAACGGTCTGATCAGCGCGCCCGACCCTCGCGCCCTGGCCGAGCAGTTCGACCGTCTGCACGCCGACAAGCAGGCGGTGGCCAAGATGGGGACCGCCTCTTTGAACCGTCTGGCCGAGATGAAGATCGATTGGACCACCGTGGTGGAGCGCCTGACCTCATGAGGAAGCCCGCATGAAGGTTCTGGTCGTCAATAACGCCGCGCCGTTCCAGAGGGGCGGCGCCGAGGAGCTGGCCGATCATCTGGTTCGACGCCTGAACGCCACGCCCGGCGTCCAGTCCGAGCTGGTGCGCGTGCCGTTCACCTGGGAGCCCGCCGAGCGCCTGATTGAGGAGATGCTGATCTCTAAAGGCATGCGGCTCTACAACGTGGATCGCGTAATTGGCCTGAAGTTCCCGGCCTATCTGATCCCGCACCAGAACAAGGTGCTGTGGCTGCTGCACCAGTTCCGCCAGGCCTACGACCTGTCGGAAGCCGGCCAGAGTCATCTGGACTTCGACGACACGGGCAGGGCGGTCAAGGCGGCGATCCGCGCGGCCGATAACGCCTGTTTCGCCGAGTGCCGCAAGATCTACTGCAACTCGCCCGTCACCCAGAACCGGCTGATGAAGTTCAACGGGGTGGGCAGCGAGGTGCTCTATCCGCCGCTCAATGATGGCGAACTGTTCACCGGCGGTGAGCACGGCGACTACGTCTTCGCAGGCGGCCGTGTCGCGGCGGGCAAGCGCCAGCACCTGCTCATCGAGGCCCTGGCCCTGCTGCCGGGCGGCCTGCGCCTGGTCATCGCCGGCCCGCCGGAGAACCAGGCCTATGCAGACCGCCTGACCAAGCTGGTCGAGGATCTGGACCTGAAGGACCGGGTCGAGCTGCGCTTTGGCTTCCATCCGCGTGAGGACATCGCGCGCTGGGCCAACGGCGCTCTGGTCTGCGCCTACCTACCCTTCGACGAGGATAGCGTCGGGTACGTCACGATGGAGGCTTTCGCCGCAGGCAAGGCCGTCCTCACGGTGACCGACTCCGGAGGCCTGCTGGAGATCGTCAGCGCCGACACCGGCGCGGTCGCCGAGCCGACGGCGCAAGCCTTGGCTGATGCGCTTGACCGTTTGACCTCGGACCGGGCGCGCGCCATATCGCTGGGCGACGCGGCGCGCAAACTCTGGCGCGACAAGAATGTCACATGGGAAGAGACGGTCCGCCGTCTTCTTGATTAAGCCACAAATATTGGGTTGAAGGCCTAAGGTAGGCCCGAGCCGCAAGTCTAGGAAATGCGAGTGCTGTCGAAAGTTCTGTCCGTGCGAACGTCCCTGATCGCTGTGGCTGTCGCCGTAGCCATGGCTGGTCGCGCTGAACTCGCTCAAGCCGAGACCTTGGCTGACGCCATTACAGCGGCCTATCAGAGCAACCCAAATATTCAGGCGCAACGCGCGGCCTTGCGTGCGCTCGATGAGAACTACACCCAGGCGCGGGCAGCCTATGGCCTGCAAGCCAGCGCCCAGGTGGCCGAAGCCTACGGCTATCAGAAAGGGCCTAGTACAACGCCCTTTGGGAGCAACAAGCCGCTTGGCCTTGAGGCCGCTAGCCAGACAAATCAGCTATCAGTCAGCCAGTCGCTCTATACGAATGGCCGCTATGCTGCGCGTCTCGCCGGCGCAGAGGCGAAGATCAAGGCTTCTCGCGAGAGCCTTCGCCGTATCGAGATGGACCTCTTGGTTCGAGTCGCCAACGCCTATGTCTCGGTCCGTCGTGACCGTGAAGTACTTCGTATCAGCCTCGGCGGCGAGGCGTGGCTGCGGAAGCAACTCCAAGACACGGAGGACAAGTACGCAGTTCGTCAGGTTACGCTGACCGACGTCCAGCAAGCCAAGGCGCGCCTAGCGTCTTCGTCCACTCAGGTGATCAACGCCCAGGCGCAGCTAAACCTGAGCATCGCCAACTATGCGTCTTTGGTGGGGCGCCTGCCAGGTGATCTGGAGCCCGAGCCGGATATCGACAACCTCCCTAAAGCCTTGGACGAAGCCTTCAACCAAGCTGAGGCGAACAACCCGGTGGTGCTCGGCGCCGCCTATGCCGAGAAGGGCTCGAGACTAGGTGTCGCCGAAGCGCGCGCCCAGCGTCTGTTCAGCATCTCAGCGCGGCTCGACTATCGGAACGGGCCCACCTACCCGTATAGCGCCAAGATCCGTAACCGTGAGGACTCGGTCTCGGCTGGCGTCACGCTTTCACAGCCTTTGTTCTCGGGCGGCCAGATCAACTCTGTGATCCGGCAATCGATCGAGGAGAACAACCGCGACAAGCTGCTGATCGATGATGCGCGGCGCAACATGGTTTTCAGCGTCTCTGAGGCCTGGGAACAACTGGTGTTCGCGCGTCGCTCGCTGGTGACCCTGGAAGAGGAAATGAAGGCCAATACGATCGCCTTCTATGGTGTTCGGGAAGAGGAGCGTTTCGCCCTTCGCAGCACGATCGAAGTCCTCAACGCCCAGGCTGAACTCCAAAGCGCGCAGATCGGCTTCCTAAGAACGCGGGCTAATGAGTATGTCGCCCGCTTCCAGCTCTTGTCGCAAATCGGCACGCTGGAGGTCGGCAATCTGGCGCCCGGCATCGCTCCTTATGATCCTGAGCGCAACTTCAAGAAGGTGCGTTATCGCGGGACCCTGCCGTCTGATTTGATCATCCAGACCTTCGATCGCATCGCCTTGCCTATGGCGGCTAAAGCGCCTCCGATCGGCGATACGGCGCCTATCCGACCGCTGTCGACCGAACTGCCGGCGGGACCGATCGCGGCCGAAAAGCTGAAGCCTCCGCCCTCGATCAACGAACTGCCCGCTCTAAGCGATGATGCGCCGGTCGCCACAGCGCCAAAGGGCTAGGTAGGCTGCGTGCGATAAAGACACTGCGCCGCTTGGCGGCGCGACCGCACGTGCGGTCAGCCCTGCTTGGGCAGTAGTGTGTTCAGCATAGCCAGCCAGCCAGCGCGATTGAACGAAACATGCTGATTGCGTGTTGTGGCCTCCGACCAAGCCGCGCGCAGCGTTTCGGTCTGAATGAGGTTGGCGAGCTTTTCGGCGGCGTCGGTGATATCAGCCTCGGCCCAGCGTCCGCCACGATAGATGGCGCCGTCCCCTTCGACGGGAACCAGATCGTAGTCCACGAGTCCACTCGCCGTTGGGTCCATGAACTCGACGTTGGACGACCATCCCGTCGCCACCACCGGCTTGCCCTGCCAGATGCCTTCAGCCAGCAGAAGGCCATAGCCTTCGGAGCGGTGAAGCGAGAGGATTATATCGACGCTCGCAGTCAGCGCGGTCATATCTGCGCTCGACAAGTTCTCGGTCATCAGGCGGACGCTTCGATCGGCGGCGACCTCCTCGGTCAATCGGCTAAATGTCTCCGGGTAGAGCTCCGCGCCCACTACCTTGCAAATCAGGATCGCGGCGTAGTCGCAACGCCGGTTCGCCTCCCGAAAAGCCTCTAAGGCGGCGCGAGGATTTTTTCGTTGAGCCGTAGACCGCAGGTCGAACGCCATGAAGACGATGACTTTATCTTCCGGGAGCGCGAAGCGCGTCCGATCCGGATGTGCGCGATCGTTGAGAAAGATGGGGTAGGGGACGGCGGACACGCGCACGCGCTTGGGTGCGAGTTTACGGATGGCGTCCGCAGCGAACTCCGACGGCGTCCAAACCTCATCGACAAGATCAAAAGCCGGCGCCCAGTCGCGGGGAGCTTCTTCCAACTCCCAGGCCCAATAGCCGATATGGCGGCGCCCCGCCAAAAAGCGGCCCTCCGTGGCGATCGCCCAGCGCAGAAGTTCAGGCGGATTGATATGGGAGACTACCGTACCGCGCTCCGCGCTCGTAGGACCAGGCGTTGTAACGGGGAGCTGGATGGGGAGGCCGGCCATCTCTGACAGATCCAGGGCTCGCAGCGGCCGACCAGCGTCCAGGAAGCCCCGCGCCAGGCTGCGGGCGCCTTCTCCAAGGCCGTGCACCGCGCCAAGATAGCCTACGATCGTGATCGGATCTGACAGCGCGCGGTCGAAGGATCGGGCCCGACGCTTGGCGCGATTGAACGCTGTCCGCCGCCTGCGATCATCGCTCAACTGGTTCCAAGCTTGGACCGTCCCGGACAGCGCTACGCTCGGCGCTTGAACAGCAAGGTGTGCGGCTCTGCGGAGCGGTTCAGGGAGGTTGCGCCAGGCGGCGAGCAGGCGAGGCTTCATGAGGACGCCGGAGAAAGGCCGGGTGAGTACTGTCGGCGCGCAACTCTATAGCGGGAGTCATCGGCATAGCGCCATCAAAAGCCGGGCCTTGTTGCAGGCCCGACTTCACGACCTTGCTCAGGCGTCGCGTTCCATGCAGCAATGCCGCCGAAAGTGATTTGGGGGATCAGCGCGTGTCGACTGAGTGGAACGCTGGCTACGTTACGGACATCAACTATACGAGCGGCTACTACGCCGAACTGAACCCTCTGCGAACTCGCCTCCCGCTTTTGTTGGCGGGGTGCCAAGCCGCTCGCGTCGAAGCTGCATGCGAGCTGGGTTTTGGGCAGGGCCTCTCGGTTTCGATGCACGCGGCGGCTCAACCGGGCGTGCGCTGGTATGGCACCGACTTCAACCCTTCTCAGGCCGCCTTTGCGACGGACCTGGTGCGACTATCAGGAGTCGAGGCCAAGCTTTACGACGAGGCGTTCGCCGAGTTTTGCAATCGACACGATTTGCCAGACTTCGACTTCATCGGCCTGCACGGAATTTGGAGCTGGGTGTCGGACGAGAACCGTCACGTGCTTGTCGATTTCGTGCGACGCAAACTGAAGCCCGGCGGCGTGCTCTATGTCTCGTACAACACCCTCCCTGGCTGGGCCGCGTCGGCTCCGCTTCGCCACTTGATGAAGCGTCACGCCGAGGTGCTGAGTCCTCCGGGGCAAGGTTTGGTTGGGCGCACCGATGCAGCGATCGGTTACATTGATCAGTTTCTGGCGCTTGACCCGCTCTACGCCCGAGCTAACCCGTCGGTTGTGGAGCGGCTCAAGCAGATCAAGACGCAGAATCGGACCTACGTGGCGCATGAGTTCATGAATCGCGATTGGAACCCGATGTATTTCGCCGATTTTGAGTCTTGGATTAGCAAGGCCAAAGTTGGATACGCCGCTTCAGCGAACACTCTGGAAAGCCTTCCGGAACTGAATATGACCGCCCAGCAGGCTGAGTTCGTGCGCGCCGCGCCCGACAGCTCCCTGCGCGAAACCCTTCGCGATTTCTGCGTCAATCAGCAGTTCCGTCGGGACTACTGGGTCAAGGGTTTGCGTCTGATTGGAGGGCAGCAGCAGGTCAACGCGCTGCGCGACGAGCGTGTTGTGTTGGCGGTCGCTCGCGATAGCTTCCCGACCAAGGTCAGGGGCGCGATCACCGAGGCTCAGCTGAACGAAGGCATCTACGCACCGATCGCCGAATTGCTGGCCGACAATATGCCGCGCAGTGTCGGAGAAATCGCCGATGCGGTCGAAGGGAAGGGCGTGGCGTTTGGCCACCTCAGATCGGCGTTGGCGGTACTCTTCGGAACCGGCGTTCTTCAGCCGGCAGTGGCGTCTCATGACGTCGAGAAGGCCATGCCACACACGAAAGCGCTCAATCGAGCCATCGCGATGCGGTCTTGCACCGAAGGGGATATTGCCAATCTCGCCTCACCCGTCATGGGCGGTGGCGTCAGCGCGACGCGGTTCCATCAACTGTTCTGGCTTAGCAAGGAAACCGGCGGCGGAGGCTACCAGGAGTGGGCGGATTTTGCGTGGGCGCAGTTGCAGGCGCAGGGCCAGACCTTGACGAAGGAGGGCGACCGTCTGTCGCCCGAGGCCGCACGTGCGGAACTAAGAGAGCAGGCGCAAAAGTGGGGTAAGCAAGTTCTTCCGCTCTGGACTGCGCTGGGCGTCTAGCCATAACCGCCACCGCGCGTTTAGCGAGAGCCTGCCGGAGCCTAGTCAAACCGCTTGGGTGCTGTTCACCCGTTCATTTCGCTTCTGAGGAGAGAGATTTTTAAAAATTGTCGCCCGTTGTGTCTTTTTGGCACTATATAAATATTCTTCTTCAGTAGATCGCGTATTCGGAAAATTTTCTGGGCCTACAAAATGGCTTCGTGTTCTCAAAATTTCGCTGGGAACGCTTTGGTATGAACAGTTATAGCTGATAACCTCTTCAGGGAGGGGGCGGCATTTGATCTAGCTATCTCGATATTTGACGCCGGCGCCAAGAATCTGGCGCAAGGGGTCTAAGTATCGGAGGTTGTGTTCGGAAAACACGTCGAAGTTTCGGATTTCCAAGCTTCAAAGGTTGCGAACCGGCGCCGGTTAAGATATGTAGGGAGGGTCTACCCACAAGACTTCCCATTGGCCCCGCCGGAGACCGCGTCTCCGGCGGGGCTTATTGCATCTGGGGGCGTCGGCTCGCGCTGATGACAACGCGAGCGATCAGGCCTCGTTCCTACGGTCCGGCTTTGAAGTCCTGGTCAGACGCGATCGTCGGGCGGCGTCGAGGCCGTGCGGCTCAGGTGTGGGCCGTGCACGACCGGTTGCCGCTCCAGGATCTGCCGCACCTTGCGAACCGCCACCGAGGCCCGGCTGCGGCGTTGCCGCCAAAGCAGCAGAAGCATCGCGCCGAGCGTGGCGATCAGGAAGGGCAGGGGGCCCAGCAACCAGACCGCCGCGGCGAGGGCGAAATAGTAGGCGCGGACGCCCGCGTTGAAGGCCGACAGCGCCGGGTTCAGGATGCCCCCCGCCGCTTCGGCGTACTCCGCCAGGACGGCGCTGGGCGCCCACATCGGCGTGGCCCCGATCGCGGCCAAGCAATAGTTCATCTGACGGATCGACCAGATGAAGTCCAGCAGGCCCCGGGCCAGCGCGATCAGCACAAGGCCAAGCTTGATCTGGAACATCAGCGGCGTGGTCTTGGCCAGTACGGCCAAGCCTTCGACGCTCTTCAAGGCGTTGTCGCCCCCGAACAGCACGCCGGCGGCGGCGGCGATCAGGATCAGGTTCGAGGACGCGAAAAAGCTCGCCGAATTGATCGCGTGACCCAGGAGTTGACCGTCGAGCAGGGCGATTTCGCGGACGGCCATTTCCTGCATCCACCGTCGGCGGATCACCGTCATGTCGGTGTTGAGCACGCCGCCCGCCTCGCCCAGGCGCTTGAGCATCGGCTCATACAGCAGCCAGCAGCAGGCGAAGACGGTCAGGACGATGATGTCGAGCAACGGCATGGCGCCACCCTAGCCTCGGGCGAAGAGTCGGAAAACCGGCTTAGAGCCTCGCGCGTCAAAACGGACTCGTTTTGACGCGATAACGAGGCTCTAAAATCAAACACTTAGAGCGTGACTTGCGCCGAAACCGGTTCCCACTTTCGGCGTCACGCTCTAGTCCTCGTGGATCAGGCTATGTCGGCTGGTGTCCTTCAGGATGATCGAACAGACCAGCCCGATGGTCATCACAGCAGCGACATAGACGTAGAAGGTGCTCTCCAGATTCTCGTGCTTGAAGGCCAGGGCGACCATCTCGGCCGTCCCGCCGAACAGCACATTGGCCAAGGCGTAGGGCAGGGCCACGCCCAGGGCGCGGATTTCGGCCGGGAACATCTCGGCCTTCACCACGGCGCTGATGGAGGTGTAGCAGGACTGGAAGGCGACGCCGGCGAGGATCAGGGCCAGGGCCACGCCGACCGAGTTGGTCTGGCTGATGGCGCTCATGATCGGCCAGACGGTCAGGGCGCCGCCGCCGAAGGCGACGATCAGCATGGGCTTGCGGCCGAACCGGTCTGACAGCCATCCCGCCAGCGGCTGCATCAGCATGAAGGCGATCAGGCTGAGCGCGCTGATCTCCGAGGCCTGCGCCTTGCTGAAGCCCGCCGTGTTGACGAGGAACTTCTGCATGTAGGTGGTGTAGACATAGAAGGTCAGCGACCCGCCGGCGGTCAGGCCCATGATCAGCAGGCTCTCGCGCGGGTGGCGGCGGATAAGCGGCACGATCAGCGATACGAAGAACAGCACCAGGAACGCTGCGCCGAGATACTGGCCGGCCTTGGCCAGTGGGCCGCCCATCAGACCGATGACGCCCGAGGCGATGGTCAGCGACAGGAAGGCGGCGGCGCTGATGATCTGTCCGCGCGACAGGGTCTCGCTCTGGACGGGGCGCTTGAACGAGACGCTTTCCTCCAGGCCGCGCCGGATCCAGAACACCACGACCGCCAGCAAGGCGCCGATGATGAACGGCACACGCCAGGCCCAGGCCTTCAGCGCTTCTTCGCCCAGGGTGCGTTGCAGGATGATCAGGACGCCCAAGGCCAACAACTGGCCGGCGATCAGGGTCACATAGTGGAAGCTTGACCAGAAGCCGCGGCGGGCCTTGCCGGCCATCTCGCTCATATAGGTGGCGCTGGCGCCGTACTCGCCGCCCACCGACAGGCCTTGCAGCACGCGGGCGAACAGCAGGATCGTCGGCGCCCACAGGCCGATGGTGTTGAAGTCGGGGGTGATGGCGATGATGAAGGCGCCGGCGCACATCAAAGACACCGAGACCGACAGCGCGGCGCGACGGCCGGCGTGGTCGGCGTAGAGCCCCATCAGCCAGGCGCCGATCGGTCGCGCGACAAATCCCAGGAAAAAGACCGCCGCCGCCTGCAGCAGCTGCACGGTCTGGTCGCCCTTGGGGAAGAAGGCGGGCGCGAAATAGAGGGTGAAGGCGGCGTAGGCGAACCAGTCGTACCATTCGACTAGGTTGCCGGCGGAGCCGCCCAGGATCGCCCTGGCCCTGGCCAGCGGCGTGAGGCGCCTGGCCTCGGTCGTCGCCGTCATATGATCTCCCCCTCCGCTTGGAGGGGGAGATTAGGCGAACGCCGGATCAGAGCAAGGCGGGCTTAGAGCCTGCCCATCAAGACCAGGATGATGATGATCACCAGGATCAGGCCAAGGCCCCCGCTGGGGAAGTAGCCCCACGAGCGGCTGTGCCCCCACGTCGGCAGCGCGCCGATCAGGGCCAGGATCAGGAGAATGATGAGAATCGTGCCGAGCATGGTGCGAAGGTTCCCTCCGAGCCCGCGTCAGCCACCGTGGCGATGCGGGGTCATGCGATCGGAATTCGCGGCCCCGCTTGTCGGTTCCGAGCCAAAAGGTTCCCAGCTTTTTTGCTATCGACGCTGAGCATCGTGCGCTTATGCGGATGGCGATCCTCGTCCTTCGACAAGCTCAGGATGAGGATTTTGTGCGAACCGAAGCCAACAGTCGTCCTCACCCTGAGCTTGTCGAAGGGCGAGGGCGGCTCCCACCGCGCCATCAAGACGCGCGGTTGAAACATCAGGTTGGAGCTCACGGCCTGACGAAGTCAGATCGTGACATGTTCTAGGAGGGCGCGTCCTCGGCCTTGCGGATCTTGATGGCCCAGAGCGTGCCGATCACCGCGCCCTTCACGCGCGGCAGGGTCAGGAGCGTCAGCGCCGTAAGCGGGATCAGGACCACCGGCGCCACGATCCAGGGCGAGGCCTCCCAGATCCAGGAGAAGAACAGCATCGGCGCGATGATGACATGGCCGACGAGGAAGATCGTGAAATAGGCCGGGCCGTCATCGGCCGGGTAGAGGCCCAGCTCGTGACCACAGGCCTCGCAAACGGGCGACACCTTCAGATAGCGACGGTACAGCCGGCCGTCGCCACAGTTGGGACAACGGTGGCTCAGGCCGCGCTTGAGGCCGGTAAGCACGGAGGTGGTGGGCTGGTCTTCGGACATGGCGTCCATATGCGCTCGCGGCGACGGCTAGAAAAGGGCGACCAGCCGTCGCATGAGGCGGTAAGGTCTTAGTGCTTGGCGTCGCGCGCGGCGCCGCTGACGGCCTTGCCGGCGGCCGAGACATCGCGGCCCACGCCCTCGATCGTGTTGCAAGCCGAGACGAGCAGCGCCGACGCGGCGACGGCGAGAACGACGAACTTACGCATGTTGGGAACTCCACTCGTTCGCGAGGCTGGCGGACCTTAGCCGTACGCCGCACCGAGCTTCAAGAGCTGGGCGCGGCGTTTGACGATGCGCGGTTCAGCGAACCCGGCGGACCGAGCTGAAGCGGTCGTTCTGCCGATTGGGCAACACCCCGACGTCGTAGTCGTAGACCCAGCAGCGACCCTGGAAATAGGCGTGCTCGCAGAACTGCCAGGCCCCGCGCGAAATCCGCATCGACGAGGCGCGGTCGTTGAAGCCGATGCGGGCCAGATCCGGCATGTCGCTCCGGATCGGGCGGGCGTCGCCATAGAAGTCGCGGTGCTCGAACAGCACGATCCCGCCGCCGCTCCAGCGGTCGCGGCGATCGTCTCGTCGGTCATCCCGGCGATCGTCGCGGCGGTCATAGCGATCATCCCGCTGGTCGTAGCGATGATCGCGGCGGTCCCAGTCGCGGTCCTGGGCCAGGGTTTCCGTGGTCAGCAGCGCCAGGGCGCCGCAGGCGATGACAAAGGCGGTCTTGCGCATGGCCTTGCCTCCTTAGCGAACGCGACGGATCGAGCTGATGGCGTCGTTCCATTCACGCGGAAGCGTGAACTGGTCGGCGTCCAGGCGGCTGCAGCGGCCCTGATAGTTGGCGTGCTCGCAGATCTCCCACTTGCCGCGGACGATGCGGATCGACGAGGCCTTGTCATTAAAGCGCGCGACGTCGAGATCGGGCGTGTCGCCCATCACCTCGTAGACGCGCCCTTGGTAGCCGGTGTCCTCGAACATCAGGATGTCGCCGCGATAGCCACCACCGCCATTGCCGTAGGGGGGGCGACCACCGCCGCCGTTCCAGCCACCGCCGCCCTGGCCGGGGCCGACAATGCCGGCGCATTGCAGGCGGCCGTCGCGGTTCTCCAGGCCCTGTCCTCCGCAGTCCCGGGCGCGGGCGCTGCTCCATTCCCAGCCGCCGCGATCGGTCTGGCAGCGCGCCCAGACCTGGCCGTTGAAGGCCGTGATTTCGCGGCATGAGCGGGTGTAGGAGCCGCGCGGCGGGTCGTCATAGCGGCCGTTCCAATAGGGGGCCTGGGCCGCAGCTGAGCCGGCCATGCCCAGAGTAGACAGGGCCAGAACGGATAGGGCCGCGAGCGCGAAGGTCTTACGCATGATGTTCCCCCAACTGAGGCTTGGTCGTTGATGGCAGCTAACCGCTCGGCAACTGAACGGCGGCTGAACGGCTCAGCTCAATCGTTCAGCGTTCGCCGGGGCGATAGTCGACCTTGATGTGGCCCTTCAGCTGCGCCTCGGTGAACCGCACGGGCTTGGTTTTCATCCCCACGAACAGCGGCGTCTGGTCCGCATAGTGCGGCGAGGCCGCATCCAGCGTCGCCGAGCCGAATTGGTGGATGCTCTCAGATCGCAGCGCGCCGGCCTTGTCCCAGGTCACGAACATCACGAACGTGTCGCCGCCGTCGGCGGTGGTGGTCCCGTCCTTCTGCGGCTTGCCCCAGACCGAGCGGAAGGTGTCGGCCGCGCCGTCGATCGGCAGATCAACCTTGCCGCGCCGGATCCGATTGACCTCGCCCCACTCGGGATCGAGGCGGCCGAAATGGGTCTTCAGGGTCTTGATCGCCGCGCGCAGGCTGTCGATCGGCGTGGGGGCCGGATCGCCGTTGGAATGGGCGAACAGGATCGGCTGGCTCATCAGGGCGACCAGGGCCGCACCGCGATTGGCGCGATCGGCCTTATTGTCCCACGCGCGCAGGATGCGCTGGGCCTGCGCCAAGTCCGCGTCGCCCTTGGGATCGACCGCCAGCACCTCGCGCACCATCGCCATGACACTGGACCGGTCGCTGAAGGCGACGTCGTACTTGTAGGCGCGGAAGCTCGCGTCAGTCAGCGCGCGGTCGGCGCCGAACGTCTCCAGCGCCCGCCAGGCGCGGTTGGTCATGTTGGTCTGCAGGCCCATCGACGCTGGGAAGTCCGCCGGCTTGAGGTTATCGGCCGCCTCGCTGGCCTCGAAGGGCGTGTTGTTGGAATTGAACACCAGGCCCGACTTGGGATTCCACAGCTGCGGGCTGTTTTCCACCGGCCGATAGCCTTGCCAGATCAGGTCGGAGCGATCGCCCGGCAGCACGCCGCTCCAGTCGGCCTGCGCCGTTCGGTTCGGATACTGGCCGTTGTGAACGAAGCCGATATTCCCGGCGGCGTCGGCGTAGACATAGTTCAGGCTGGGAATGGCGTGGGTGGCCATCGCGGCGCGCCACTCCTCCATGGTCCGCGCCCGGTTGAGCCGCCAGTACTGCAGCGGCTGGCGCCATTCGCCCATGCCGGCATACCGGATGGCGAAGACGCCATGGTCGGTCTCCAGCACCGGCCCGTGCGCCGAGCGCAGCACGGCCTTGCGGACCGGCAGCACGATGGGGCCAAGCAACTTCACGCGCAGAGTGACATAGCGCTTGTCGAAGTCCTTCCACTGGCCGTCCAGCCTGTACTGGTTCTTGTTCGCCGGGTTGATGGTCAAGCGATAGACGTCGACGAGGTCAGGCTTTGAGACCGTATTGGCCCAGCCCAGGGTGGCGTTGTGGCCATGCAGCATGAAGGGCGAACCGGGGAAGAAGCCGCCCGCCACATGCCAGCCTTCGCCGCTCTGCACGACAGCCTCGTACCAGGCGACAGGACCAGTGTAGGGCTGGTGGGAGTTCACGAGCAGCCGCGTGGCGCCGTCAACGCTGCGCGAGGGGGCGGTGGCCAGGCCGTTCGACCCCTTGGGCGGTGGTCCCTTCTTCGCCGGCGCGGTGATCCGGCGCAGTTCGCCGTCCAGGCCGTAGAAGAAGGGCTGCTTGAAGATGAAGCCCGCCGCGACGTCCTTGCCGGTGACCGGCAGCAGTCCGGGCCTAGCCTTCTCCGGATGCCGGGCGACATAGAGGCTGACCCCGTCGGCATAGGCTTCCATGATCGCCCGAAGCTCGGCGGGCAGCTCGGCGTAGCGCCTGTCGACCGTGGGCCAGACCTCCAGCAGCGAGACGACATAGTCGGTCGGTGCGGCGCTGACGCCCTTGCTGCGCGCCAGGACGCCGCGCGTGGCCAGCACCACGTCCTGCAGCGTGTCGAAGTCGTCCTCGCTCTGGGCGTAGCCGAGGCCGAAGGCGGCGTCGGCGTTGGTGCGTCCCAGCACGTGCGGCACGCCCCATTCGTCGCGGCGGATGCGCACGTCATAGGCCTTGGCCTTGTCGAGCAGCGCTTGCCGGTTGGGAGCTTTCGGCAGGCTTATGCGATCGATAGCGACCAGCGAGACGGCCGCGATCACCACAAGCGCCAGCAGTCCGCCGATACCGCGTAGGATCCACTTCATCCCCAATCCCCCCGTATTCTTCGTTGGCGAGGATCATGAGCGCCGGGGCCGGTGGTGGAAAGAGCAGGGTTTGGCCAAACCTTGCTGAAACTTCATGATAACGTCGTTCTGCGAGCGCCGACGACCTGCTACCAAAGGGGCGACATCAGGGGAGGCGCGCGATGGCTCGCAAGTTCATGGTTCCGGCCTTGGCCGTTCTGGCGTTCGCCGTCTCGGCTCCGGCGATGGCGCAGGTTCCTGCTCACATCGCGAAGGCGGTCGCCGATCCCTCGCGTCCCGCCGCCGAGACCGCGCGTGACGCCGCCCGCCATCCCGGCGAGATCCTGGCCATGGCCGAGCTGAAGCCCGGCGACACCGTCGTCGATTTCGTCATGGGCGGGGGATACTTCACCCGCATCATCTCCGGCGCCGTAGGCCCGCAAGGCGTGGTCTACGCCTACCAGCCCGCCGAGTTCATCAAGTTCGCGGCCCGCTATGGCGAGAGCCTCAAAGCCGTGACCGCAGCCTTGCCCAACAGCAAGCCGCTCGACGGCCCGATCATCGCGCTGGACCTGCCGGACAATGTCGACGCGGTGATCACCGTGCAGAACTACCACGACATGCACCTGAAGCCGTTCCCGACGGATACCGCCGCCAAGGCCAACGCCGAGATCTTCAAGTCGCTGAAGCCGGGCGGCGTCTTCCTGGTGGTCGACCATTCCGCCGTCGCCGGCTCGGGGATCACCGCCGCCGACACCCTGCATCGTATCGACATCGCCGCGGTCAAGCAGGCGGTCGAGGCGGCCGGCTTCAAGCTGGAGGCCGAAAGCGCCTTACTGGCCGATCCGGCGGATGCGCGGACCATCAACGTCTTCGACCCCGCCATTCGCGGAAAGACCGATCAGTTCATCCTGAAGTTCCGCAAGCCGAAGTAACCGCTCAACAGGCGGTCACGGCACGTCGGGCAGGCTCCACGCCGCAAAGGCCGGCCGCGTCTTCAGGCGTGCGAAGTAGGCGGCGATGGCTGGGCGTGTCTCGCGCGGGATCGGGCTGCCCAGCCAGCGGTGGATGGACAGGCCCAGCACCACGTCAGCCAGGGTGAAGGTGTCGCCGGCCACATAGGCGCCTGTTTCCGCAAGCCGGGCGTCCAGCACGCCCATGGCCGCGTTCCAGGCGGCGACGCTGGCCTCGATCTGGCGTGGATCGTCGAACCCCGGAAACTTTCGGACAAGGCCGCCGAAGGCGTAGCGCCAGGCCGCGTTCAGCTCCGTGGCCTGCCAGTCCATCCACTGGTCGACCAGGGCTCGCTGGCGGCGGTCGTCCGGAAACAGCGGCGTGCCCGCCGCCAGATAGCGGCAGATCGCGTTGCTTTCCCAAAGCGGCCCGTGATCATCGATCAGCACAGGTACCAGGGCGTTTGGGTTCAGAGTCAGGAAGCCTGGGTCGCGCGTCGACGCGAACCCTGCGCCCCAGTCCTCGCGCGCGTACTCAAAGCCCAGCTCGTCCAGGGTCCACAGAACCTTGCGGACATTGATCGAGGACGTGCGGCCAAGGACGCGCGGCGGCGTCACCGCGTCATCCAGGGCTTGGACTTGCCGGTCGGTGGGGCGGCGCTGGACCGCTCGACCTTGCCGCTGGAGGCCTTGGGGCCATGCCCGTGGCGGCCCTGGGCGGCCTTTTTCAGGCGCAGGGCGCGCTGCATCGGCGTCTCGCCGTCGGGGACGGTGTCGGTCTTGTCGGTCATCAGAGCGATGTAGGCCTCCGAAGGCGCCTTGAGAAGGCCGCGCTTGCCCGTCAGTCTGGAAAGATGTCGCTGCGTCACCCGGTTTCCGCCCTGATCCTGCTGACCGCCCTCAGCGGCGCGAGCGCCCACGCGCAGGTCAAGACCCCGCCGCCCGAGGGGCCCAACGCGGTCTCGCCGGTGCTGATCCTGCCGCCGACCCTGCCGCCCAAGCTGGTGTCCAGCTATCCGGCGCAGGACCAGGTGGTGGCTCCCGGCGTGCTGATCCTGAAGGTCGCCTTCGACCAGCAGATGTCGCCGACCGCGTGGAACTACGCCCCCGCCGCCGGCGCCGAGCCGCTGGACTGCGTGAAGACCCCGCGTTTGCTGGCCGACCAGAAGACCTTCGTCCTGCTGTGCCGGGTCCAGGCCAATCGGACCTACGGCGTCACCCTCAACGCCGAGCGGACGGGGGGCTTTGCGAACCTCGGCGATAACCCCGCCCAGACCGCCGTGCTGACCTTCAAGGTCGGCGCCGAGGCCCCCGTCACCACCCTGCGCCGGGCCATGACCGCGGCGGGCCTGAAGGACGACCAGACCCCCGTCCAGGACGCCCCGCCCTTGGCCCCGCGCGCGACCGCCGCCCCGGCCGTCGGCCGCTAAGCTTCGCCGCTGGCGCAGCGCGCGCGGCTAACGCATCATCGCCCCATGACGGGGGAATCGGGCGGACGCGATTGGACGGGGGCGGACCTCGCGGTGGTGGTGGGCGACTACATCGCCCAGCTGGAGAAGACGCTCGTCGGCAAGCCCGTCGACCGCGCCGCCCACGACCGCACCGTCCGCTTCGTCACCGGCAAGGCCGACGGCCCGATCAGCTGGAAGCAGGGCGAGATCTCGGCGGTGCTGTCGCTGATCGGCCTGCCGATCCTCAAGGACCAGCCGCCGCGCTGGGCCTATGACGACGCCCTGCTCGACGCGGTCGAGGAGCAGCTGGCCGCCAAGCCCGCCCTGCTGGCCGCCGCTGTCCGCCCCGCCGCCCTGTTCGCCGCCCCCAGCGCCATCCCGCTTATCGAGACCGCGCCGCCCAGGCCCATGCCGATGACCGAGCGCCTGATCCAGGCCATCCAGCGGTTTGACATGGGCGGCCGCGAGGCCGACGACCGGTTCCTGAAGGGCCTGGGGATCGCCAGCGTCGTCGCCCACGAGGCCCGCCGCCTGTCGGATCGCGGCCGCCCGGACCTGGCCGGCGCCATCCGCCCCGCGCGTGGCGGCGACCCCGAGGGCTGCGACGTCATCAGCTTCGGTCTCGACGAGATCCCGCGCCTGATCGTGGTCAAGGCCACCCTGGCCGGCGAGGTCGCCCCCTTCGGCCTCTCCCAGGCCGAGTACGACCTCGCGAAAGCCCAGCCCCACGCCTTCCGCATCCGCCGCGTCTACGACCTCCTGGGCAAGGGGCGGTTCTACCGGCTCAAGCCGCCGTTCGGGTGAGGCGAGGGGGAGGGGACGGGCGTTGCTCTAGCGTCGCCGTCCGTATCGCACCGCCCCGCGCGGCGGCTCGGCCGGCGGCAGGGGCGTGGCCTCCTTGGCCAGGTCCTTGCGCGAGGGGTAGGGCGGACGCGGCGGCGGCCAGGTGCGCGCGGGCAGCTTGCGGGCCGGCTGCGGCGTCGGGCCCGTGAAGTCCATGGCCGCCAACTCCTGTTCGCGCAGCAGGCCCTCGGTGATGATCTCCGCGGCCTCCATCGCCTGGGGATCATCCTCGCCCAGATAGTCGCGGCGAAAGCGCCTGACCCGCCGCTTGAACAGGCCCGGCACGGTGTCGGGCTTCATCAGCATGGCCAGGGCGATCAGGTAGATCGAGCGGAACATGTAGGCCGTCTCGTGCTCGACCTGGGCCCGCGAGGGCCGCCAGTCGACAAAGCCGGTCATCAGCAGGCGCGCCCGCTCGGCGTCATAGGGCTCATCGCCGTCGGGCGCGCCGCCCGGAAACGACCCCAGCCCCTCCTCATCGGCCGAGGCCAGCCGCGTCAGCCGGTCGGCCAGGGTGGCCAGCCTCAGCGCCTCCTGGTCGCGCCCCGACTGGATCGCCGCCGCCAGCCGCGCCAGCGTCGCGGCCTTCAGGTCGGAGGGATCGGTCGACAGCGGCGGCGGCGGTGGAGGCGGGGACGCCCCCCGGCCCGACGCGGCGGCGAAGGCCGGATCGAAGGCGTCGAGGGCTTCGGCGTCGGCGTCCTCGTCGCCGGTCAGCCACAGCTCACCGGGCAGGGGCCCCGCGCCGCCCAGCGCCGCCCGCCGCGCGGCCTCCGCCTGCGCCTCGAACGCTGCGGCGTGCTCGCGCGCCACCTGGTCGCCGTGCCGCTTCTTGGTCCAGCCGCCCAGGCCCGCCCGGCGATAGATCGTGCGGGCCGCGACCTTCCACTTGGCCGACAACTCGTCGGCGGTCGCGCCGTTCTTGTACTCATCGGCGATCTGGGCCCACGAGTCCTCCGAGAGGCGGAACCAAGTGGGGCGGGCGTCGGGGTGCGATTTGCTCATGCCCCGAGGATACGGCCGTTCCGGACACCGGGGACGGCGCGGGGTGTAGGGCGGGGGCGGAGTGAGGGAATTCAGGGGGTTAAGTGCGGGAAGAGGTGGGGGTACTCAGCTCCCAGCCTCGAAAGAGAGTAAAGGTGCCATATCAATCTGAACGCATCTTCAAGATCATCGGCGCGAACTGGCTAGGCGGTCTAGGCTGTGGTTATAGGTCAGCTACCGGCGGTCTCCGCAGCGATGTCGGTTGTTTTGTCTAGAGTGGGGCAACGGCCCGCTGTATCAGCCGATCAGCTAAACGCATTAGATCGTCGGTTGGCATCGACGTGTCCGGAGTATGGCGTGAATCTCGGAATCTGCGATTTTCATTCCAGGATTGAATCTGGTGAGCCAGTACGTCTAGGAGTTGTATATTGCTGCTAAGCCTATTTTGCGGTGCTGGCGGACTCGACCTCGGCTTCGAACAAGCCGGCTTCAAGGTCGCGCTAGCGCTTGACCGAAAGAGCGACAGCGTCAGATCCTACAACCAGAACCGCAAGAAAGACGCCCGAGTCGCCCGGGTCCAGGACCTCGCTGGGATTACGGTCGAAAAGCTCGACAGCATCTACGAGGGCGAACTTCGGCCGACGGGCGTCATAGGCGGCCCTCCTTGCCAGAGCTTTAGCCAAGCTAACGTCAACCAGCGGGTGGATGACGCTCGGACCGCCTTGCCCCAGACCTTTGCCGATGTTGTTGCAGCGCTGCACGCCCGGCAGAAGCTGGATTTCTTCGTGATGGAGAACGTGGTCGGCCTGACACTAAAGAAGCACAGCGCCACCCTTGCCGCCGTCGAAGAGAAGCTAGATGCCGCAGGCTTTCTGACCGCGCGGCTAATGCTGAACGCCAAGGACCACGGTACGCCGCAAAACCGGCCTCGCCTGTTCTTGGTGGGCATCAACAGGGATCGGTTCCTTGGCGTGGATCCGGCGAAACTGAGCGTTCCGATGAAGCCGAAAAAGACCGTGCGCCAAACGATCGAGCACCTCCCCGACCCAGTTTACTTCGCGCGCGGCCTAGACATGGCGGCCCACGATGGCCACATCAACCACTGGTGCATGTTCCCGAAGTCACCCAAATTCAGCCAGGAAGGTGGCGTCCGGCCAGGCGTGAAAGGCCGCAGCTTCAAGATGCTGGAGTGGGACGAGCCTAGTATTGCGGTGGCCTACGGCCATCGCGAGGTCAATGTTCATCCCTCCGGCCGGCGCCGCCTTAGCGTCTATGAGGCTATGCTGCTGCAGGGCTTCCCGCCGACGTATGAGCTGCACGGGACGCTTTCGTCGCAGATCGATCAAGTGAGTGAGGCCGTTCCGCCTCCATTGGCGAACGCTGTGGCCAAGGCCGTCCACAAAGCGCTTTACGCGGACAAGCTCAAGAAGGCGGGCTAGCTCGCCGCAATTCGATGCGCGGCTATCCCGTCGCCTTGAACCGCTCCAGCTCCTCGCGCGCCCAAGCCTCATAGGCCTGCGCGCTGAACCTTGCCGACGACAGGAGCTTACTGGCCCCGACGATCAGCTTTTCCGCTAAGGTGACGTCGTCCTTCAACATCTGATCCAGATCCGCGCTAGCGCCTAGCCCCTGCGCCATCCGAATTGCCAGCTGCACTTCTGAGAAGGGATCCTGTGCCGCTGCCGGGCTGGCAGCGATGATGCCAAACTGGTCGTTCAGCACTTGGGGCGGGGTGTCGCACCGGAAGGCGAGCGACAGCATGTCGGGCCCATCAGGACCGACACGATAATAGTAGCTGCTAAGCAGCGTGAAATTCCGCGGTGGGGCTGCGTTGCCTAGCAGGGATAGGAGCCACTTCCCCAAGCCGGTACAAAACAGCCGCAGGAAATCCGGATCCTGGCTCTGCCACGCAGCGTCGAGCCGCGCGTCGAGTTCGTCAACGGATCCCGAGATGAGCTTGGCCAGCTCCGCTTTGAACTCCTCGCTGGCTGCTTTATTGGCGTTGATTGCGCCCATGAAGCCTTCACGAGTTCGATCCGAGACTAGGTTTGGCTGGGCCATCGTCGTTACGAACAACAGCCAAGGCGATGTCGTCTGGAGCTGAAGCTCCAGCAGTTTGCCGAGCACCCCCAGCGTGCTACCGCGCCGGTCGTCAGCATCCCGGTGCGTGATCGAGTCGCATAGATCGATATTGATCGCATGAAACGGGCCGTACTCGAGAGTGCGGCGGTACGCTGGGCTCAGGTCGTTCGCGACGGCCTCAAGCCGCTCCTCAAGCACGATCGAGAACGGGTCGATGCCCCCTAGTTCCCGCACTTCGCTTTGGGAGATGTTGAGCTCGGCCTGCCCAGGCGTACCCTTACCAACGCTGTTGAAGCCGAGATACTTCAGGGGGATGGACGCCCCGTTGCAGACTCCGCTCAGCGCCCGGACATCCAGCAGCTCGTTGCCTGGCAGGGTCAGGTAGCTGAAAGGCGTTCCGGGTGCCAGGTTCAGCTCCTTGATCAGCGACTTCGCGGCCGCGCACCATTGCTTGACCCGCACGAACTGTTTGCGCGGATGATGCCAACGCTCGAACTGCGTCTTGACCTTGTCGAACTCGCCGTGTTCCGGGACCGCGCCGAGATCGATGTCTTCCGGCGCTACTTCGTCCCCATGCTCCTCGCTCATTGGTCCTGGGCGTCCTCAAAAAAGACCGCGAGCAGAGCGCCGATGAGCTCATGCTGCCGCGCGTAGGGCATGTCCTGAAGTAGGCCAAAGCCGTCGAGAACTAGGGCGATGGCCTTCATTATCTGGGCGCGGTGTTCAGCCTCGTCTTTGGCTTGTCGCGCCGGTAGCGCTGGAAGGCGCGGTAGCTGTGACATATCGAGCGCCAGCACCCCGGAGCGGCGTAGCGCGGCCGCCTCGATCGGAGTGGGAACTATCTCGACTTCGGGCGGTGCCTCGTCCTGATCGCTACGTGCTCTTGCCCACGTCGATGCGGCAAATCGGCCAAGCTTATCCGTCGCCGCTATCCGGTCGATGTGTTTCTGGCCAGCGCGGATATCATCGCCTATGCCCTTGTGCGTATTGGCCAGCTGTCGAAGCGCGCGATGCACCCAGTTCGACACGATCTGATAGTGCGAATGGGCGAAGTTGAAAGACTCTCTGTCGATATTCAGCGCCGCATCTAGGCCTTCGCTGACGAAAATCTCAGAAGTGATCTGGCGAAGCCTAGTTTGCTCCGAGACCTGATACTTCATGAACGTATCGTCAAACAGTGCGCCACTGGAACCGTTTATTCTAATCAAAATCCCGTTGTTTTCCTTGGGGACAATCCTGGAATTCCAGAACAGGTAACCCTCGAATGCCAGGCTTCCACCTCGTATATTCTTGCTGACCTTTGACAGGTCCGGCTTATAGGATCCAACGAATAGCATGGGCTTAGACACGCCCTGCCTCTTGGCTGCCCAGTATTGGTAGCTGATGGGACGGCGAAGCTCGATTTGGTCAATGTAGACCGTGAAGCCGCCTGCTGAATCTTCCGCGCCAGCTTTTAGTCCCAGCGCCTGGCGCACCGTTTGGCCAGGCTGAAGAGGGACCGGATCGGCCCGGCCTCGGCCGATGTTCGAAAGCTTGAACACCAGAAGATTATCATCCGCGCCCAGGTCGAACGGATGCTTGCCCATGTAGCCAATTGGGGCTGACAGGCTTAGCGCCCAGATCGTTCCCAGATAGGTGTCTAGCGTCTTGGCTAGATCGGGCCTTCCTGTCGTGCTCCCGACTTGGTCCGCTACGCCCTGATAGAGCTTCTCGAACCTGACCTGCGGGGGATCATCAAGATTCCAAGGCAGGCTGGGCGGGACACGGAACGAGACTGACTCCTCGCCGTCCAGAGAGCTCGTCTCCGCAAATCCAATATGCCACGGTGGCGCAACGGCACCGGGGTCGCGCTCGCCGGCCGGCAGGCCTTCCTGCTCGAAGACATTCTCCCATCGGTCCTTCGAGCGAAGGATGTCCTTGGCTTTGGGCCGGACGTTCAGCAGGATAATTTCCGTGCCGTGTGAAGCCAGATCCTCGGCGGGCACCGAGACCACCTTCACTGTGCCCGATTCAAAGGTCCCATCCGAAGGCTCGTCGGATTCACTATAGGTCCGCAGGACAACGTCGGCGAAGAGTCGATGATCGGAGCCCGCGACCTTGGTGATGATCTGGAAGTGCGACGTCAGTTGGCTGACTGAAAACAGGCCGATGCCGATCTTGCCGATCAGCTTTCGCCCGTTTGGTGAGCGGTTCGGATCCTTCGCATCGGTGGTTCCGACCTTGGCACCGACGGTCGTCCGTTTTGAGCTGCCCCCGATGTGATAGATCATGCGGCCAAGGGCGTCCTCGTCCATCCCGTGGCCGTTGTCGCGAATGCGGATCTGCCTAAACCGCGGCGCGTCGGTATCGATGACCACCTGGGTTGCGTCAGCGTCATAGGCGTTGGAGATCAGCTCCCGCAGAGCCGATGAGGGCTGGCGGTAGATCCCGTCGGTGATACGGGCCAGCACCCGATCGTCCGTCGTCAGGGTCGCCGTCGCGGCGGTGCCAGAAGTTCGACTCTCCCGGATCGCAGTGACGAAAGCCGCTTCGTCCTTGCCAAGGTCCGGCCGGGCTATTGCCGGGGATGGTTCGCTGGTCTTTGACGGCATGGCTCTTGTAGTTTCCGTGCGCTAGAGTGCACTTTAGCTACTCATGGAAGGGTTTCAATCCTATGGTTGAAACTGGCCCCAAAGCGTAGCCTCAAGACGTCGCACATACGTTCGGTCAATACCAAGCTTGAGATCGTGGTCCGCCATCCCGTCCCTACGGAGCGGCATAGGGTTTCGGCTCTACTGCGGAGTACTATCCGGCACGCCTGATACAGTGATGAGCTGAGAGCAGCCCTTCCGAGCGTCTCGGGTCCTAGCAATGAGCCAAAAAACACCCCCGCCAGTCTCCCGGCGGGGGCGCTTCAAACCCAACAATCCGGCGCTAACCGCCCCGATCAATCCTCGTCCATCTTAAGCGCCGCGATGAAGGCTTCCTGCGGGATCTCGACCTTGCCGAACTGGCGCATCCGCTTCTTGCCTTCCTTCTGTTTCTCCAGAAGCTTCTTCTTGCGGCTGGCGTCGCCGCCGTAGCACTTGGCGGTCACGTCCTTCCGCAGGGCGCGGACGGTTTCGCGGGCGATGATGCGGCCGCCGATGGCGGCCTGGATCGGGATGACGAACATGTGCTGGGGGATGAGCTCCTTCATCTTCTCGCACATGCCCCGGCCGCGGCTTTCGGCGCGGCTGCGGTGGACCAGCATCGACAGGGCGTCGACGGGCTCGCTGTTGACCAGGATCGACATCTTGACGAGGTCGCCGGGGCGGTAGTCCTCGAGCTGATAGTCGAAGCTGGCATAGCCCTTCGAGATCGACTTCAGGCGGTCATAGAAGTCGAACACCACCTCGTTCAGCGGCAGATCGTAGACGACCATGGCGCGGCTGCCGACATAGGAGAGCTCGCGCTGCATGCCACGGCGGTCCTGGCACAGCTTGATGACGCCGCCGAGATATTCGTCGGGAGTGAAGATCGTGGCCTTGATCCAGGGCTCGGCGATCTCCTCGATCTGCATGACGTCGGGCAGGTCGGCCGGGTTGTGCAGCTCGATCTCGTCGCCGTTGCGAAGCTTGATCTTGTAGACCACCGAGGGGGCGGTCGCGATCAGATCAAGGTCGAACTCGCGGGAGAGACGCTCCTGGATGATCTCCAGGTGCAGGAGGCCGAGGAACCCGCAGCGGAAGCCAAAGCCGAGGGCGGCGCTGGATTCCATCTCGTAGGTGAAGCTGGCGTCGTTGAGGCGCAGCTTGCCGACGGCGGCGCGCAGGTCCTCGAAGTCGGCGGCGTCGACCGGGAAGAGGCCGCAGAACACCACCGGGACCACTTCCTTGAAGCCCTTGAGGGCTTCGGCGGTGGGCTTCTTTTCGTCGGTGATGGTGTCGCCGACGGCGGCGTCGGCCACTTCCTTGATCGAGGCGGTGAAGAAGCCGACCTCGCCGGGGCCGAGGTACTCGACGTCGGTGGCCTTGGGCGTGAAGACGCCGACCTTGTCGATGCGGTGGGTGGCGCCCGTTTGCATCATGCGGACCTGCTGGCCGGCCTTCAGGCTGCCGTCGAAGATGCGCACCAGCACGACGACGCCGAGATAGGCGTCGTACCAGGCGTCGACCAGCAGGGCCTTGAGCGGCGCGTTCGGGTCGCCCTTGGGCGGGGGCAGGCGGGTGACGATGGCTTCCAGCACGTCGGGGATGCCGACGCCCGTCTTGGCCGAGCACTCGACGGCGTCGGAGGCGTCGAGGCCAATGACGTCCTCGATCTGCGCCTTGACGCGGTCGACGTCGGCGGCGGGCAGGTCGACCTTGTTGAGGACCGGGACGATCTCGTGGTTGTTGTCGATGGCCTGGTAGACGTTGGCCAGGGTCTGGGCTTCCACGCCCTGGCTGGCGTCGACGACCAGGATCGAGCCTTCGCAGGCGGCGAGGGACCGGCTGACCTCGTAGGCGAAGTCGACGTGGCCTGGGGTGTCCATCAGGTTGAGGATATAGGTCTCGCCGTCGGCGGCCTTGTAGGAGAGGCGCACGGTCTGCGCCTTGATGGTGATGCCGCGCTCCTTCTCGATGTCCATGTTGTCCAGGACCTGGGCGCTCATCTCACGCGCGGTCAGGCCGCCAGTCGTCTGGATCAGCCGGTCCGACAGCGTGGATTTGCCGTGGTCAATGTGCGCAACGATTGAAAAGTTGCGGATCTTATCGAGAGGCGTCGAAGTCATGCGCGTGCGCATATCACATTTGCGCCGCTTCGCGAGGGGCGTTGCGGTCGCGGTGAGGGCGTGAGCGGCGGTTATGCTTAACCGCGCATTAAGTTTGGAGCCCCAAACCGGACGCAATGGCTTGCAACAGTGTTGCAAACAATCTGATCCGGAGGCCCTGACATGGACCGTCGCAAGCTGATCCTCTCGAGCGCCGCGCTCGGCCTTTCGACTGTGGCGTCGGAGGCCCTGGCTCGCCAGCGCATCACCTCCGAGCAGCTGCCTCCTGCCCAGCCGATCACCGATCCGAACGCGCCGCCGCCTTCGCCGCAGGAGTCCTACGCACCGCCGCCATCGCCGCCTGAAGCCGCGCCGGCCTCGACCGGCATGACGCCGACC
The DNA here is from genome assembly GCF_056313785.1 of Caulobacter sp. DMC95. Lineage (NCBI taxonomy): Bacteria > Pseudomonadati > Pseudomonadota > Alphaproteobacteria > Caulobacterales > Caulobacteraceae > Caulobacter > Caulobacter sp. DMC95. Next base: position 71,207 of record NZ_JBQUZP010000007.1, read on the forward strand.
TACGGCACGGGGCGCGCCCAGACCTATTCGGCTGACGAGATGATCCGCGCCACCTCCGACTTCCTGGGCGTCACGGCGGAAAGCGCTGGCGCAGCGATCGAAAAGGTTTTCAAGGACAAGGGCCAGCCCACGGGCTACATCGCCGGCGAGGAGGGCTCGGGCGCCTTCATCGCGGGCCTGCGCTATGGCCGTGGCCTGCTCTACATGAAAGGCCGGCCGACGCTGGAGGTCTTCTGGCAGGGCCCGACCATCGGGTGGGACTGGGGCGGCAACGCCAGCCGCGTCTTCACCCTGTGCTACGACCTGCAGTATCCGGACGCCATTTTCCGCCGCTTCCCGGGCGTGGAGGGCAGCGCGTATCTCGTCGGCGGCCTGGGCGTGAACTATCAGAAGGCTGATGAGATCACCCTCGCGCCGATCCGGGCGGGCGTGGGTCTGCGCCTGGGCGCTAATGTCGGTTATCTCGGCTACAGCCGCCAGCGTCGCCGGCTGCCGTTCTAGGCCCTTTCCGATCCGACGGGACCCATCGGATCGGAAACGGTCTAGTGGTGCTTGACCCTGCTGTTCAGCCAATCCATCACGGCTAACAGCACCCCCGAGACTACAAAAGACAGGTGCACCAGGACCAGCCAGAGCAGCCGGGCCTGATCGAGCGCCACGCCGGGTTCGGTGAGCTTCAGGAAGGCCTTCAGAAGGGCGATCGCCGAAATCGCCACGATGGAGGCGATCAGCTTCATCTTCAGGCCCGAAAAATCGACGGCGCCCATCCAGTCCGGACGATCCTCATGGCCCGCCGTGTCGATCTTGGAGACGAAGTTCTCGTAGCCGGACAGGATCACGATCACCAACAGATTGGCCGCCAACGAGAGGTCAATCAGAGTCAGCGCCATGAGAATCGCGTTCTCCGGCTTCATGGACAGAACCTGGGGCAGGTCGTGGAAGAGTTCCTGGAAGAACACCACCAAGAGCGCGCCGAGCGCCAAGACGAGGCCGACATAGAACGGCGCCATCAGCCAGCGTGATGCGAAGAGGCCGCGCTCCAGCCACCGCTCCAGAACAGGTTTTACCATGTGACCCCCCGATCGATACCTTCCCCCTGTATCGGGAGAGCGTGACGGTATCTAGCCGCCAAACGCCACCGCATAGCGGAAGCTCCGCCGTTCGCCCGCCGGGAGCGTCACCCGCCAAGCCACCTGACCCTGCCGAATGTCGTGCTTCTGGGGTTCGGCCACGACCTTGAACTGCGGCGCGCTGGGGTCGTGACGGATCTCCACCGTGATCGGAACCGTCTTGGCGTTGGCCAGGTCGAGTTCGTAGGTGCGGCGCACGCGACCCTTGGAGAGCGTCCGATCCTCGACCAGGCGCGGCAGCACGCGAACATCCATGGCGCGGCCGATGACCAGATCCAGTGGCTCGCCCACCGCCACATCGCGCACCGCCTGTTCGCCGGCGAAGGTCGGTCGGCCGTCGGCGGTCTCGATCGCCGACAGAGCGCCCGAGGGCAGAGGCTTGCCCAGGCCATTGGCGGCCTTGTTCTCCAGCCGCAGCACGACATTAGGCGTGATCAACAGCGCATCCGCCGCGTCGTAGCCGTCATAGTTGTCCATCGCGACGACATAGAGCCGCTGGAAGGCGACGTCCTTCTGGTCGAGAAAGGCCACCTGCTTGGTCTGCCGGGCGTTCAGAGTGACCGGCTCGGGCAGGGTGTAGAGCTTGTAGTCCCCCAGGTTCGATTGCTCGGCCAGCTTTGCGCGCGCGCCGGTGACCATGATTTCCTCGGCGGCGAAGCGGGCCATCGGCGCGGCCGCCATGACCGGGGGAATGGGCAGTGGCGGCGGTGGCGGCGCGGGCGGGGGCGGGCTCTCGATGTCGTGCGTAGTGTCCATCGGCCAGCAGGCGCGGCGGATGGAGCGGGCCTCGCCCTTGTCGACGCGGACGTACTTGCGGGACAGTTTGCCGGCGACGGCCTGGGTCTTGGCGTTGGCGAATTGGCTGCCGCCGCTGTTGACCAGGGTCAGCCAGCCGGTGAGGTCCAGGCGCTGACCATCCGGATGGAGGCGCGCCACGTAGTCTGCCTGCCAGTTCACGCCCAGCGCCAGATAGGACAGCGTCAGACGGGCGCGGGTGGGCGAGGGGACCTCGACGATGGTTGAGAGACTGGGTTTGTCGGTCAGGCCCTCAGGAACGCGATCCAGAACTAGACGCTCAGCGCCGCCCGCGCAGCCCAGGGCCTCGACGCCCTCGGCCGTGCGGACCATCAGGCCGTAGGGGCCCTGGACGAGGGTGGCGTCGACCGTCTGCTGGCGGCCTGTCTTGCGGTTGGTGCGGACCACCTTGATCGGCTGGCCTAGGGAGCGTTGCACCAGCGTGCCGGGGCTGAGCAGTGCATAGTCATAGTTGCGCTCGACCGCCTTGCCGGGCAGGCCTTCGATCGCCGCGCTTTGCGGGATCAGGCCCTCGGCCACGCCGTCGAACCGGACGGTGTGGCGACCGGCCGGCAGGTCGACGGTCCGGGTCTCGGTGACCAGGACGAGGCCTTTCTCGCTGGCCTGGCGGCGGGTCCAGGGATCCATGGCCTGGAACGGTCCGTCGCCGTCGCGATAGAGGGTGATCGCCACCGTCTCCGGCGCGCGTGAGGCGAGGATTTCGCCCTGGGCGGGCAGGGCGATCGCCAGGGTGAGGGTGAGGGCGAGGGTGGTGGCGGCGGCCTTCTCCTCCCCCGTAAAACGGGGGAGGGGGACCGCGAAGCGGTGGAGGGGGCGCTTCGGGCCAGAGCGGACGCCCCCTCCGTCACGATGCGTATTCGCATCGCGCCACCTCCCCCGCCATGCGGGTGAGGAGGACGTCATCACCACCCCGTCTCGACCGTGAAGGTCAGGATCGTCTCGCCGTTGGCGGGCACGGGCACGCTCCAGCCCAGGGTGCCGGCGTCGATGCGGCGGCCCTTCAGGCTTTCGGCCTTGACGGTGCTGTCGCGTCCCAGACCGCCCTGGCGCAGTTCCACCGTGACCGGCTGGTCCTTGGCGTTGCGCACCAAGTACTTCATCTCGTAGCGCGTCAGGCGCTTGGAGACGCGGCTCTCGGCGACCAGGGTCGCCTGGCTGGAGACGTCGAACGCCTCGCCCGTCTTGATCGATAGCTCCGATCCGGCGGGGGTGTGGCCGATGGCGTTCTCGCCGACGAACTTCGGATCGCCGGCGGCGTCGCGCATGTAGACCCGCATGGTCCCCATTGGCAGTTGGCTGCCCAGGCCCGCCAGCCTGGCGTTGCTGAACTGTATGGCGACCACGGCCTTGACGGGTTCGGCCTGGCTGGTGAACCAGCCCTCGCGGACCTCATAGACCTTCTTGGCGGCGACGCCCTGGGCCGACAGGAAACCGACCTGCTTGTTCTGGTTGGCGGCGATCGTGGTGCGTTCGGGCAGCGGATAGACGTAGTAGTCGGCCACCCGTTCGCCGACGCCGCTCTCGGTTCCGGCGCTGATCATGCCCGGCGACCGACGCGGCTGGAAACCGCCGCCGTCGTTCAGCTGATTGACGTCGCCGGCGACCAGCTGGGTCCTGGCGTTCTCGAAGGGCGTGCCGGAATTGTTGGACAGGGTGATCCAGCCCTGCAGATCCATCGTGCTCTTGGCCTCATCGAACAGGGCCACATAGTCGGCCTTCCAGGACAGGCCCGAGGTCAGATAGCTGAGCTTGACCTGCCGGCCGCCAGCGCTGGCGGCCTCGACATTGACCGACAGGGTCGGGCGGGCCCGCAGGGTCTCGGGCACCTTGTCGAAGATGACGCGGGTCGGAACGCCGTCGTCGCGCAGCACCTCGATGCGGTCGCCGATCTTCAGCACCACGCCCTGGTTGGCGGCCAGGACGGTGGCGACCTCGGTGGTCTCCTTGCCATCACCCGGATTGGTGCGGACGATCTTCACCTGCTGGCCGACCGCTTTTTCCATCAGCTTGTCGGGGGTCAGCAGGTCGTAGTCGAAGTTCTGTTCCAGGATCGTCACGCCCGGGGCCGACAGGCTGACCGTCTCGGGGCGGATGGCTGCGGAGACGTCCTTGAACTCCAGCTTCTGGCGGCCCGCCTTGAGGTCTAGGGACCGGGCGTCCTCCACCAAAGCGAGGTTGGAATTGTAGATGGTGACGGAGACGTCGCGTCCCTGAGCCTGGGCGGCCAGCGGGGCGAGTAGCAGCGCGGCCGAGGCCAGCAGCATGCGGCGGTTCATCGACGTCCTCCCGTGTATTTACAGAAGTAAGCTACACGGGATTCAGGCGGAGTCGAGGCTAGGTTGGGTGCGAACTTAGCCGCCCCACACCTGCTTGAGACGCGCGTCGCGGCCGCAGCCGGTGCGATAGGCGAAGTAGTTCAGTTTGTTCCGCTTGGCGTAGTCGCGGTGATACTCCTCGGCGAGGTAGAAGGTCTGCACCGGCAGGATCTGCGTTTTCATCGTGCCGGTCTTCAGGCGCTTGGCGGCCTCAGTGCGGGACTTCTCGGCGATCGGGCGCTGGGCGGGCGTGACGAACACCGCCGGGCGGTAGGACGGACCGCGATCGCAGAACTGGCCGCCGTCGTCGGTGGGGTCGACCAGCTTCCAGTATCGATAGAGCAGAAAGCCGTAGTCCAGCTTGGCGGGGTCATAGGTGACTCGGACCGCCTCATAGTGGCCGCTGGTCTCGCTGGTCACGTCCCGATAGGTCGGGTTCTTCAGATGCCCGCCGGTATAGCCGCTCTCGACCTTGAGGACGCCGGGCACGCCCTGCATGTCGTGCTCCATGCACCAGAAGCAGCCGCCGGCGAAGATAGCGGTTTCGGCCTTGGGCGCGGCGAGGGCGGGGGCCGCCAGCATGGCGAGGGCGGCGGCGAGAAGGACGATCAAGCGGCGCATCGGGAACTCCGGAGGTGTGCGTTCTACAGATACGCACGCCGGCGCCGATCGGTTACTGCCGCCAGCCGAATCCGACGCCCCGCACCGAAGGACAGGCCGCCAGTCGTGAGGCCAGTACCTGAGCGCGGTCGTCGCCCTGGTCGTCGATCTCGAGACGAATGGCCATATGAGGGCCCTCGGGAGCGGCGGACAGGGCGCGCAGGCGAGCCTGCTGCACCGAGGCCACGCCCAGCACGCGCATCAGGGCGTCGGGGGTGTCCTCGGCGGTGACCAGGAAGAGGCGGCGACGCAGGGACGCAAGGTCGCCGCCTTCCGGTTTTAGCGGGTCTACGCGGTCGCTCACGGACGGAACCACTGATGCTCGACCGAGGCCGAATTGACGCCGGGCCAGGCGGCCAGATCGCGGGCCAGCAGGCGGGCGGCCTGGTCGCCAAGGTGGCGCACCTTCAGCGAGGCTTCGACGATCTGGCCCACAGGCTTCATGGTCAGGCCGCACAGTTCGGCGCCGCTGTCAGCCAGGCCCTGGCGGACGGCTTCCAGCGCGCTGGGCGCGTCCTGGGCGGCGAGCAGCAGCTGATGGACCGTGACGCCGTCATGGTCGCTATGGAAGGCGGGTGGGGAGGGCAGGTAGCTCATTGGGGTCGATCCTTGGCTTTGAGAGGCTGTTAGGACCGAGGAACCGCGCAACAAAAAACCCCGCTCGTGTGAGCGGGGCTTTTTGGAGATCTTGCGATCCTTCGGCTTTGGTTTTGGTAGGATTTCCTACCGCTGCTTGCGCCGATTTTGCCCCGTTCGAACTCGGACGGTTTTAATCTGATTAATCATGTTCCACATCGCCACGGCGCACGACATCACGGCCACGGCGGTAAGGCCGGTGGTCATGAAGGCGGCGAAGGCGAAGGTCGATTGCATGTGGAAGCGATGATTTCCGTTGGCGCACCCTAGAGGTAGCGCGGGGTTTTTGATTGCGCAAGGTCCTGCCGGCGAAAGAGGCGATCGGTCGCGGCAAGGGACGGTTTTGCCCTCGGCGAGGCGCGGCGCCTGGAAATTCAGCAATCCCTCCCCCCAGTGGGGGAGGCGGCCGAAGGCCGGAGGGGGAAGCGACAAGGCTTTAGAACTGCCCCCTCCGTCCGCTTTGCGGGCACCTCCCCCGCTAGGGGGAGGATTTGATCAGCCCCGCAGCTTGCCGCCGGCCTTTTCCGCCGCCGCGACGACCTTGGCCGAGAGGGCCTCGATGTCGGCGTCGGTCAGGGTGGCCTCGCGGGGCTGGACCACGATCTCGATGGCGACCGACTTGAAGCCCTCCGGCACGCCGGGGCCCTCATAGACGTCGAACACGCGCGCGGCGGTGATCAGCGCCTTGTCGGCGCCGGCTACGGCCTTGACCAGATCGCCGGCGGCCTTGGCCTTGTCGACCAGGAACGCGAAGTCGCGGGTCAGCGGCATCAGGGCCGAGGGCGAGAAGGCCGGGCGGGTCTTGATCGCCTTCTTCTTCGGCTCTGGGATCGCCTCCAAGGTGATCTCGAAGCCATAGATCGGACCGGCCACATCCAGCGCCTTGAGCACCGCCGGGTGAATCTCGCCAAACTCGGCCATCACCGCCTTGGGACCCAGCTGCAGGCGCGCTGAGCGGCCCGGGTGCCACCAGGCCGAGGCCGAGCCTTGCGCCGTCTGCAGCGAGGCCACAGGCGCGCCCAGCTCTTCCAGAAGGGCCAAGAGGTCGGCCTTCACCGTGAAGACGTCGCCTTGAGATGCCTTGTCCCAGCCGCGCGGAGCCTTCGGAACCAGGATCGCCGAGACGACGGTGCGCTGGTCGGCCGGCTTGTCGCCGTGGAAGGTCGGGCCGATCTCGAACAGGGCCGCGTCCGGGAAGCCCTGGCGGGCGTTGCGACCGGCGGCCTCGATCAGATTGGGCAGCAGCGAGGGGCGCATGCAGTCCAGTTCCGAGGCGATCGGATTGGCCAGCACCAGCACGTCCTGGCCGCCGCCGAACAGCGACGCGGTCTTGCGGTTGGTGAAGCTGAAGGTCACGGCCTCGGCGTAGCCGGCGGCCGCCAGGGCGCGACGGGCGGCGCGGGCGCGGGCCTGCTTGGCGGTCAGGATGCCGCCGACGGCGCGCGGAACCTCCGGCAGCGGCGTCGAGGGCAGGGCGCCGTAGCCGGCGATGCGCGCGACTTCTTCGACGAGGTCGGCCTTGCCTTCCACATCGCGGCGGAAGGTCGGCGGGGTGACGGTCCAGGGCGAGCCCAGCACGACGTCGAAGCCCAGCGCCGCCAGGATCTGGTGGGTCTTCTCCGGCGTCACCGAGAGGCCCGACAGCTGGCCGACATAGTCCGGATCGAAGGCGAAGCCCTTCGGCGCGGGCGGAACCTCGCCGACATAGACAACCTCCGACGGCTCGCCGCCGCACAGCTCCAGGATCAGCTTGGTGGCCAGCTCGATGCCGGGGACCAGCGAGCCGGTGTCGACGGTGCGGGCGAAGCGGTACTGGGCGTCGCTGGCGATGCCGGTCGTGCGGCCGGTCTGGGCGATGCGGATCGGCTCGAACCAAGCGCTTTCGACGAACACGTCGACCGTGTCGTCCGAACAGCCGGTGCTTTCGCCGCCCATCACGCCGCCCAAGCCGATCGGGCGCTCGCCTTGGGCGTCGGCGATCACGCACATGTCGGGCGTCAGCTCGTAGGTCTTGCCGTCCAGGGCGATCAGGTGCTCGTCGCCGTTCACGCCGTGGCGGCCCAGGCGCGTGGAGATCTGCGTCCCCGACAGCTTGTGCGCGTCGTAGACGTGCAGCGGCCGGGCGCGGTCGTAGGAGATCAGGTTGGTGACGTCCACGAGGGCGTTGATCGGGCGCAGGCCGATGGCGGTCAGGCGGTCCTGCAGCCACTTCGGCGACGGGCCGTTCTTGACGCCGCGGATGTAGCGACCGGCGAAGGCCGGGCAGGCCTCGCCATCGACCGTCACACTGATCGGGCTCGGATAGGTTCCGGCGATCGGGGCGATCGACAAGTCCTTCAGCGTGCCGACACCGGCGGCGGCCAGATCACGGGCGATGCCGGCGACCCCCAGCCAGTCGGGGCGGTTGGGGGTGACCTCGAAATCGATGACGGCTTCCAGGCCCAGCGCCTCGACGGCCGGCGTGCCGACGGCGAGGCTGTCGGGCAGCTCCATGATGCCATCGCTCTCGCTGGCGTATTCCAGCTCGGCGGCCGAGCAGAGCATGCCGTTCGAGACGACGCCGCGCACCGGCTTCTCGACCAGGGTCACGTCCAGCCCCGGCACATAGGCGCCGATCGGGGCGTAGATGGTGGTCAGGCCCGCACGCGCGTTGGGCGCGCCGCAGACGATCTCCTTGCGGCCGTCGACCGTGTCGACCTGGCAGACCTGCAGGCGGTCGGCGTTCGGGTGACGCGCGGCCTCGACGATCTTGCAGACCGTGAACGGGGCCAGCTTGGTCGCCGGATCGGTGACGTGCTCGACCTCGAGCCCGGCCATGGTCATGGCCGCGACGATCTCGGGGACGGTGGCGGTGGTCTCAAGGTGGTCCTTGAGCCAGGACAGGGTGAATTTCATTTTCAATCTCCAAGCCCCGCCGCCGCGCGGAGGGGTTGGTGGAATTCCAGAAGGGCGATCAGCTCAGGCCTGACGCCGGGTTCGGCGCGGCGAAGGCGCTAAAGCCGTAGTGCGCCAGCCAGCGGACGTCCGACGACCACATGTCGCGCAGGTCCGGCATGCCGTACTTCAGCATCCCGAGGCGATCGACGCCCATGCCGAAGGCGAAGCCCTGGTACTCGTCCGGATCAATGCCGCAGGCGCGCAGCACGTTCGGGTGAACCATTCCGCAGCCCAGGATCTCGAGCCAGGACGTGCCCTGGCCGATCTTGATCTCGCCGCCCGAGCGGTCGCACTGCACGTCCATCTCGGCCGACGGCTCGGTGAACGGGAAGTGGTGCGGGCGGAACTGGGTGGTCACCGCGTCGGTCTCGAAGAACCGGGCCAGGAAGGTCTCCAGGGTCCACTTCAGGTGGCCCATGTGGATGCCCTTGTCGATGACCAGACCTTCGACCTGGTGGAACACCGGCGTGTGGGTGGCGTCGTTGTCGCAGCGATAGGTGCGGCCCGGCGCGATGATCCGGATCGGCGGCTTCTGCGACACCATGGTCCGCACCTGCACGGGGCTGGTGTGGGTGCGGAGAAGCATCCTTTCGCCATCTTCTTTCGGGTTGAAGAAGAAGGTGTCGTGCATCTCGCGGGCCGGGTGCTTCTCGGGGAAGTTCAGGGCCGTGAAATTGTGGAAGTCGTCCTCGATGTCCGGACCTTCGGCCACGGCGAAGCCCATCTCGGCGAAGATCGCCACGACCTCGTCCATGGTCTGCATGGTCGGGTGGACGGATCCCTTACGGCGGTAGGGCGCGGGCAGGGACAGGTCCAGCGTCTCGCTGGCCAGGCGCGCGTCCAGTTCGGCGGCCTCCAGGGCGGCCTTCTTCTGGGTGATCGCGTCCTGGACCTTGTCGCGCAGGGCGTTGATCGCCGCGCCTTGGGTCTTGCGTTCCTCGGGGCTCATCGCGCCCAGGGTCTTGAGCAGGCCCGAGATCGAGCCGGTCTTGCCGACGGCGGCCACGCGGACCGCGTCGAGCGCTTGGAGATCCGAGGCGGCGGCCACCTGGGCCAGCACGTCGGCTTCGAGAGTGTTGAGATCGGTCATGACGGGCATCCGTCTAGGCGGTTTTGGTGACTGTTGGAACTTCCATTGTCATCCCGGCCGCAGCGGAGCGGAGAGCCGGGACCACCGGAAAGCGCCAGCGCTTGCTGCGGTCCCGGCTCTGCGCGCTACGCGCTTGGCCGGGATGACAGCTTTTCGCGCAGCAAAAAGCCCCCAGGCTCGCGCCTGGGGGCTTTGCAAGATCGGTTGGATCAGAGATCCAAAAAGACCTTAGGCCAGGGCGGCGCGAACCTTGTCGGCGATGGCCTTGAACGCAGCCGGGTCGTTGCCCGCGATGTCCGCGAGGACCTTACGGTCGATCACGATACCCGCCACGTCCAGGCCGTGGATAAACTGCGAGTAGGTGAAGCCTTCCAGACGGGCGCCAGCGTTGATGCGCTGGATCCACAGCGAACGGAAGGCGCGCTTGCGCACCTTGCGGTCGCGGTAGGCGTACTGGCCGGCCTTGTCGACCGCAGCCTTCGCCGTACGGATGGTGTTCTTGCGGCGCCCGTAGAAGCCCTTGGCTTGCTCGAGAACCTTCTTGTGCTTGGCGTGAGCAACCACGCCACGTTTAACGCGAGCCATGTGTCAGCGCTCCTCTTAAAGGCCGTAGGGCAGGTAGGTCTTGATGATCTTGGCGTCGGCCTCGCTCATCACCTTCGTGCCGCGCTGTTGGCGGATGTACTTGCCATTGTGGCCGATCAGGCGGTGGCGCTTACCAGCGACGCCGGCCTTCAGCTTGCCCGTGGCGGTCAGTTTGAAGCGCTTTTTAGCGCCCGACTTGGTCTTCAACTTCGGCATTTCGCGTCGGAGCTTGCGCCCCGTCCTCTAGAAGCATGACGAACCGCCATGGCATGCCAATGGCCAGGCGGTTCCGGAAAGGCGGCGTAGCTACAGGAAAGACTCGGTTCTGGCAAGCACTTAGGCGGCCGCCTTGGTCCGGCGGACTATGACCAGCGCAAAGCCGATGGCCGGAACCATCAGGGCCGCGCCGAACCAGTAGGGCCCGCCGATGGCGATCCCGAACAGCGGTCCAGCCAGCAGGGGACCGCCGATCCGGGCCAGCGAGCCGGCGGCCATGTTCAGGCCCAGCATCTGGCCCTGGCGATCGGGCGGGGTGGCGCGCGAGATCAGGGCCCCGACGCAGGGAAAGACCAGCGACTGGCCAAACGCCGTACAGGCCACCGCCACCACGGCCAGGGCGGGCTTGGATATGAACGGCGTGACCAGCAGCGACGTCCCGATGATCGACAGGCCGGCGGTGAGCACCCGCGCCTCGCCAAAGCGCCGCGCCAGGCGGCCGGTCAGCACGCCCTGACCGATCGAGGCGATGACGCCGATCAAGGCGAAGCAGGCCGCTACCTGGCTGGCCGTCCAGCCAAAACGGGTGTCGGCGTAGAGGCCGAACACCGCCTCCATGCCCGCGAAGGCGGCGGTGGAGATCAGGGTGACCAGCAGCACGCGCGACAGGATGGGATGGCTGGCGGCCTGGCTCAGGGCCTCCAGCCGGTGGGGTTGCGGCGCGCCGGGCGCCGAGGGTGCGCGGCTTTCCTTGACGAACAGGATGACGCCTAGCGCCGCCGTCGCGGCCATGCCGGCCGCCAGGAACAGCGGCAGCTGGTAGCCCAGAGGCCCCGAGCCGGGGCGCATGACCATCACGAGGCCTGGGCCGATGACAAAGCCGGCCCCGAAAGCCGCGCCCAGCAGGCCCATCCGCCCGGCGCGTTTTTCCGGCGGGGTGACGTCGGCCATGTAGCCCTGGATCGTCGAGATGTTGCCGCTGCCAAAGCCGCCGAAGAGGCGGATGAGCATCGCCACCCAGATGTTCGGCGCGAAGGCCAGGGCCAGATAGGCCAGGGTGTTGGCGATGATGGTGACGATCAGCACCGGCCGCCGGCCTATGCGGTCGGAAAGCCGTCCCCAGAACGGCTCGCCGAAGAATTGCCCCAGGCTGTAGGCGGCGAACATCGTCGTCACCTGCCAGGGCGCTGCGTCCATCGACCGCGCATAGAACGGCAGCAGCGGAATGATCACGCCGAAGCCCACCAGGTTGATGAAGACAACCAGGAGCAGGACGGCCAGGGCGCGGTTGCTGTGGGAGGGCTCGGACATTAGGCGGCGGGATTTACGCCTGAACCGCCCACTTGGCGACCATGTTCAGGGTCAGTCCGGCGGATTGTGCTTTTCGACGAAGGCCACGGCCTCGGTCAGCATCTTCAGCCGCGTCGCGCCGCGCGACAGCCAGTGATCCTCGCCGTCCAGGGGGATCAGATCCACGGGCTTTCCGGCCTTCTTCAGAGCGTCCGCCATGATCTGGCTATGTTCGTAGGGAACGATCGTATCATCGGTTCCGTGGATCAGGAGTACGGGGATACTGACCCGGTCCGCTAGCTTGGCGGGTGAGATCGCGTCGAGGTTCGGGGCTTTCGAGCCTTCCACGCCCATGAAACGCAGCCAGTAGCGCGGCGTTGTCGAAGTCCGCAGGTCGCGCCCGTCGGGGTCAGCGACAAGCAGTCGTTGGGTATTCACCGGACCCGCGCCTCTTTGTCGACAATCACCCATGGCGCCCTTGTCGCTGGAGCCCGGCCCCTGGGAGACACAGACCGCCCCGGGCTTGAATACCGATCTTGCTACAAGATTGAGGTCGGTCGGCCCGCCAACGGAAACGGCGCATCGATACACTCCTGTATCCAGCGTCGCGCCGGCCAGAGCCGCGTAGCCGCCGAAGCTGGCGCCCATGATGCAGATGCGGTTGCGATCAATCAGCCCTTGGTCGGCCAGGTAGCGGACGCCGTCCGAAAGGTCCGTCTGCATCTTCCTGCCCCACTGGCCAAATCCCGCTGTGCGGAACTCTGCTCCCAGGCCATCCGAACCTCGGAAGTTCGCCCTGAGGACGGCATAGCCGCGAGACGCCAGCGCCTGGCTCCACCAGTCGTAGCCCGGCGTGTCCCGCCCTTCGGGGCCAGCGTGGGGCAAGACGATCAGGGGCAACGCTTGAGGGGGGCGGTTTCTGGGCAGGGTGAGATAGGCGCTGATCGCCAATCCGTCGGCCGCCTTGTAGCTGATCGCCCGGACAGGCGAGATCGCCGCCGGGGTCAGGTCCTCGTAGATCGGCCCCAGCGTCCAGCTCTGGTTGGTGTTGAAATCGACCACCGCGAACGACGGGCCGTTCTGGGCGGAATCCACCTTCACGACCAGACGCTTGCGGTCCTTTGTCCAAGACTGCAGCGTAACGCGGTCCTGCGGGAAGACCCTCAACGCCGCGCGCCAGGCGGCCTGGTCCTTGGGTCTCTCGAACGAATAGACGATATCGTCCCCGCGGAGGCCAAAGCTCCCGATCAGCTTGTGCGTCGCCGGGTCGTGAAGCAGCCCGCGCAGGTCGCTCTCCTCGGCCAGAGCTTCTGACTTGCCGTTGCTGCGATACTCCTTCAGCGCCACCGCATCGCCGCGGCGCCAGACCACCACCGAGGTTCCATCGCGGCCAAGGCCTTCGACGCCAAAGGAGCCCATCGGCGTGATGGCGGTGTCTACGGTTCGCCAGTTGGATCCGACCCGCATCAGCAGGCTCCAGCGACCGGTCTTGTCGTCATAGGTCGACTGGGCCAACGGCTCGCCCGTCGCGTCGACCAGCCAGGTATCGGAACTGTATCGGGCCCCATGCTCCAACATCCTCACCGTCCCGGTGCGGAGGTTGAACCGGAAGAGCGTGCTGGCGGCGGCGCCGCGCAGGAAGCGGGCGCCTTCGAGGAAGACGTGCGGATCGCCCTTGACCGTCCGGATTTGCGGCTGGCCCAGGATTACGGTCAGGGCTTCCGGCGCAGACTCCATCAGCGGCTTCTGGACACCGGTGGATATCTTGAAGTCGACGACGGTGAAGTACTCGCGCTTTGGTCCATCCAGGTTGAGGCCACGCGTCGCGACGGATGAGACGAGGATCACATGATCCTCTCCCGCCCAGGCCATGCTGCGCAGCTTGTTGTCGGCGACGGCGATCCCGGCGAGTCCGCCGCCCTCGGTCTTGCGGATGGTCAGGAAGCGCTTTTCCCCGTCCGTCGTGAGGACGGCCAACTTGGAGCCGTCGGGCGAGATCTGAACATCCTCGACCTTGGGGAGAAGGCCATAGAGCGAGAGCGCCGGCTTCTCCCGAGCGCTGGCGGCCGACAAACTCACCAAGGCGATTATCCAGGCAACCAGGGCTGGTCGAAGCATATCTTCAGGCTCGCTTGATCGAATGCTACCAGAAGATGTTTTTCTCCTCATTGCCGTCAATGGGCGAAATGCGAGAATGGCGCTCATGGCCCCAAGTTGCGGCCTTAGTCAGGCGGATTGTGCTTTTCGACGAAGGCCACGGCCTCGGTCAGCATCTTCAGCCGCGTCGCGCCGCGCGAGAGCCAGTGGTCCTCGCCTTCCAGCGTAACGAAGCTGACCGGCTTGCCCGCGCGCTTCAGGGCCGAGGTCATGATCTGGCTCTGCTCGTAGGCGACGACCGTGTCGTCCTTGCCGTGGATGAGCAGGATCGGCACATCGGCCTTTTCGGCCTGCTGGGCAGGCGAAATCTTGGCCAGATCAGGATCTTTTACGCCGTCCGCCCCCATGAAGCGCAACCAGTAGCGTTGCGAGGCCGAACTCTGGCCGTCGTTCAGTAACCGGATCTTGGTCAGCATGCGTTGGAGATCCGAGGGGCCCGCCACGGAGACCGCGCAACGATAGACGCCCTTGTCCAAGGTCGCACCCGCCAAGGCGGCGTAGCCGCCGTAGGACGCCCCCATGATGCAGACCCGCTTGGGATCGACCAGACCCTGGCGGACCAGATCCCGGACGCCGTCCGAGAGATCGGTCTGCATCTTCTTGCCCCATTCGCCGAAGCCGGCCTTCACGAAGTCCCAGCCAAAGCCTTCGGACCCCCTGAAGTTGGGCTGCAGAACCGCGTAGCCGCGCGAGGCGAGGGCTTGGCTCCACCAGTCGAACCCTGGCGTATCGCGGCCTTCCGGCCCGCCGTGCGGTAGCACGATCAGGGGCAGGTTCTTAGGGTCGCGCCCCTTGGGCAGGGTGAGATAGCCGCTGATCTCCAGACCATCGGCGGCCTTGTACTTGACGGAGCGGGTCGGGGAGACCGTCGAGGCGTCCACGCCCTTATAGACCGGGCCGAGGAAGTCCGCCTTGCGGGCGTCGAGATCGACCAGGGCGTAGGCGGGGCCTTCGGTCTTCGACTCCACGAGCACCACGACCTTGCGTCGGTTTTGGGACCAGGACGCCAGGCTGACCTGATCTCCGCCAAAGGCCTTGCTCACTGCGTCCCAGGTCTTCTGGGCGTTGGCGTCGAAAAACGTGTACCGCAGATCATCGCCCTGCAGTTTGTAACCGCCGACAAGCGCCAGGGTGCCGGGATCATGGATGAGGCCGGAAAGTTCCAGGTCCTGAGGCAGGTCTGTATGTGCGCCATCCATCTGATACTCGCGGAGCACGTCGTTGTTCTTGTCGTCGGTGCGCCAGACCAGGATGGATTTGCCGTCCCGGCCAAAGCCTGAGAGTCCATAGGAGCCCATTGGCGTGACCGCCTCGTCGATCTGCCGCCAGGCGCCGTCCACCTTGGTCTTCAGTGACCAGACGCCGCGCTTGGAGTCGTAGAGCGACTGCGCCACTGCGTCGCCGGCGGCGTTCACGAGCCAGCCATTGGTGTTTGGTTCGCCGGCGAAATCGTACAGCTTGGTCGAGCGTGAGTTCAGCATCGACTTGTAGAGAGTAATCTGGCCCCGGTTGTCGACGAAGCGCACGCCCTCCAGGAAAGCGACGGGCTGGCCGTCAATCACTCGGGCCATAGGCCAGCCCACCACGATGTTCATCGCGCCGGACTGATCGTTCAGGAGGGGAGTTTGTTGGCCAGTCACGACATTGTAGTCGGAGGCCATGAAGTACTCCTGCTTGGGTCCCGACACGCCGGGGACGATCGTCGTCTGCGATCCCACAAGCAGAAGATGATCGGACCCTACCCAGACGGCGCCCCGCAGCTTCGCGTCGCCCAGCATCATGCCGTTCAGAACGCCGCCGCCGATCTGACGGATGCTCAGCACGCGCTGGTCTCCGCTGGTGGCGATGATCGCCAGCTTGGTCCCGTCGGGCGAGATACGGATCGACTCGATCGTCGGAAGCCGTCCGTAGATCGCTAGGTCCGGCTTCGCGGAGGCTGCGATCGCAGGCGCGGACGACAAGGTCAGGCTAAGCGCGCCTGCGGCGAGCAAGTTCTTCAGCATGGAGCTCCCCCGAGAGTCAGTCGAAACTCTACCTCCGGGCGCTATTATGTCGAGCGCTATCGTCAGGGTGTCCGAAACGCAAAACGCCCCAGCCGTTAAGCCGGGGCGTTTCGGTGTCTACCCTTGGATCGGATCTTAGCGCGGGGCCAGGATCATGATCATCTGCCGGCCTTCCATGCGCGGCTCGTACTCGACCTTGGCGACTTCGTCGAAGTCGGCCTTGACCTTCTGCAGCAGCTTCATGCCCAGCTCGGGGTGGGCCATTTCGCGACCGCGGAAGCGCAGGGTCACCTTGACCTTGTCGCCTTCCTCGAAGAAGCGATGCATCGCCTTGGCCTTCACGTCGTAGTCGTGACTGTCGATGTTCGGCCGGAGCTTGATCTCCTTGAGCTCGACCACCTTCTGCCGCTTGCGCGCCTCGTTCTTCTTCTTCTGCTCCTGGAACTTGAACTTGCCGTAGTCCAGGATCTTGCAGACAGGAGGATTGGCGTTCGGAACGATTTCCACCAGGTCCAGGCCGGCTTCCTCAGCCGCTTCCATAGCGGATGCTGTCGGCATCTCGCCTTGCTTTTCGCCGTGCTGGTCGATCAGCAGGACGCGGGGGACACGGATTTCATCGTTGATACGCGGCCCATCCTTGACGGGCGGCGTTTGCATAGGACGGCGAATAGGGGCGGCTCCGAGGCTGTTGGTATGAAGAGCGGTGACTACGAATATAGCTAAACGCATACGCGCCGCGCTGGGCGCGCCGCGAGAACCTGATATATGACGCGCGCGCCGCGCTGTATCAAGCGAAGGCGACCAAACAGACGCCGGCGGGTCCAGTTTTTTTGACCCTGTGGCCAAGCCCGACCACTATTCGGGCCAATCGGGACGGAAACGGCGAGGCGGGGACGCGTTTTCCCGGAACAGAACACCCGCCCGACTCATGCCCGAACACCGCCATTCCGCGCTGGAGGACATCCATGCGCTCCTCATCGGCTCCAGCTTCATCGCCGTGGGGCTGACCCTGCTCAAGGCGGCTGGCCTGGTGACCGGCGGGGTCGCGGGCGTGGCGTTGATCATCTCTTACCTGAGCGACTGGCCGGTGGGGGTGGTGTTCTTCGTCCTCAACCTGCCGTTCTACGTCCTGGCGCAGCGGACGCTGGGCTGGGCGTTCACGTTCAAGACCCTGGCGACCAATCTGCTGCTGGCGGGCCTCGCCTGGGGCATGCCGCAGTGGCTCAAGGTCGGTGGGATCGATCCGATCTTCTCGGCCGTCTTTGGCGGCACGATCATCGGCATGGGGATCCTGGCCCTGGCGCGTCACCGCTCCAGCGTGGGCGGGGTCGGGGTGTTGGCGCTCTATCTGCAGGAGCGCCGAGGCATCAGCGCCGGCAAGGTGCAGATGGCGGCCGACTGCGTGGTTGTGGCCGCAGCGTTCTTCACGATCAGCTTCGACAAGCTGCTGTTGTCGATCGCCAGCGCCGTGGCCCTGAGCGCAGTGATCATCGCAAACCACAAGCCGGGGCGCTATGCGGGGTATTGAGCCTGTAGCGCCGCATCCGTCTCGGCGCTATGCGCCGATCCACCTCTCCCGCAAGCGGGGCAGGAAGACAATGATGTCCGCCTCACCCGTGAAACGGGGGAGGTGGCGCGGCGCGGATACGCGACGTGACGGAGGGGGCGCTCTTCTGCGAAACTAATGCGGCAACAGCGCCATCGCAGCGCTGGCCACGGTGCTGACGGGCAGGGCCTTCAGGTCGGGTGAGCGGATCACCGCCACGTGGCCGCGCGGGCCGCACAGCTCTGGATCGGAAGCGTCGGAGAACAACGCGATCGTCGGCGCGCCTGCGGCCGCCAGCAGGTGCGTCGGACCGGTGTCGTTGCCGACGGTCAGCGCCGCCTTGGCGCCCAGAACGGCCAGCTGGGCGAAGTCGGTGCGGCCGGTGAGGTCGCGGGCGCCGCCGACGGCCTTCTGGATGTGGCGCGCCATGGCGCTTTCCTGCGGACCACCGATGATGACGATGTCCAGGCCCTTGGCTTTCAGCAGCGATCCGAGCTGGGCGTAGCACTCGACGGGCCAGCGTTTTTCGAGCCGGTGGGCGGAGCCACCCGGCACGAACAGCACGTAGGGACGCGGCGCGGCGGCGCCGGCCACGGGACGCGGCTCCTTGTGCTTACGCAGGATCCAGGACAGGTCCGGCGGCGGCGCGCTGCCCGGTTCCGTCGGCGCGTCGGGCCAAATCCCGGCCGCGCGGAGCTGATCGGCATGGCGCTCCAGCGTGTGCATGCGAAGGCGCGCCGAGCCCTTCTGGGGCAGCGCGCAGCCGACCGCGATCCCGCTCCACTGGGGCGGGAACGGGCGCAGGAGCTGGAAGTACCAGTTGGTGCGGCTGTTGGTTTGCAGGTCGTAGACGCGGTCGTAGCGCGCCTTGCGAAGGCGGCTGATCATGGCCAGCGTCTGGCCGAAGTCGTCCGGGCGGCCGTCGGTCTCGACCGTGTTGACGTAGGGGCTGAGCTTGGCCAAGGCCTCGAAGGGCGGGGTGGTGAGCAGGGTGATCTTGGCCTTGGGGTGAGCTTCGCGGATCTTGCGCATCGCGGCCAGGGCCAGGACGAAGTCGCCCAGCGCCCCGAGCTTGATGACCAGGACCTTCTTGATCTCCTTGCTCAAGACGAACGCTCCAAACCCAACACCCGCGCATAGACCTTGAGCGTCGCTTCGCACATCGCGTCCACTGAATACAACCGCCGAGCACGCAGGCGAGCGGCTTGTCCCATGGATTGACGCCCTGACGCGCCGATCTCGACGGCTTCCAGCAGCGCTGCAGCCCAGGCCTGGGCGTCGCCGGGCGCGACCAGCCAGCCGGTTTCGCCTGGGACGACCGTCTCGCGCGTGGCCCCGTGATCGGCCGCCATGACCGGTCGACCCATGACCTGCGGCTCGACCGCCGTGCGGCCGAAGGCCTCCGGCTCGAGGGACGGGGCGATGGCGAGGTCGGCCAGCAGATAGGCGGCCGGCATGTCGTCGCAGTGACCGACCAGCTTGACCGAGTCCTGGAGGCCAGCCTGCGCGATCGCCGCTTCCAGCTCGGCGCGATAGCCTTTGCGGCCCTGGTCGTCGCCGGCCAGCAGCAGCAGGACCTTGTCCTCGCCGCGCGCCTTCAGCAGGGCCATGGCCTGGACCATGAGGCCTTGGCCCTTCCAGCGGGTCAGGCGGCCGGCCAGCAGCACCTTCAGCCGGCGCTCATCCGGCGCGACCCCCCAGGCCTTGCTCAGGGTCTCGATCCGATCCGCGCTGACGATCCCCGGTTCGAAGCGGGAGAGATCGACGCCACGCGGGATGGCCACCACCTTGTCGGCGGGAACGTCATGTTCGCGGATGACGTGCTCGCGCGTGTATTCGGAATTAGCGATCACCACGGCGCCCTTGGTCATCACCGCATTGTACCAGCGCTTGAGCCCGGACCTGGCGTTGTAGACGCCGTGATAGGTGGCCACGAACGGCACGCCTGTGGCGTGCGCCGCCCACAGGGCGCTGAACGCCGGGGCGCGGGAGCGGGCGTGCACCAGGCTGACCTTCTCCCGCCGGATCAGGTCGATCAGCCGCGCTGCGTTGCCGAGCATGATGAGCGGGTTTTTCGACTGAGCCGGCATCTGCGCCAGGCGTCCGCCGTCGGCTTCCAGCCGTGCGGCCATGCGCCCGCCACGGGTGGCGACCAGCGCCTTGCCGCCTTGCGCGACCACAGCGTGGGCGACATCAATCGTCGTCTGTTCAGCGCCGCCGGTTTCGAGTTCCGGTGTCACTTGCAGCAGGGTGAAGTTGGCGGGTAGGTCGGGCACGCGAGTCTCGACGAGATAACGGCCCGTAGTTAGCGAAAGGATCAAGGCGACGCCATGACCGAATCCCGGGGCGCCCTGACGCGTGAAGACGGATCGATGCTGGCCTGGCGTCGCGTGGATGGCGAAGGGCCGACGGTCGTGTGGCTGGGCGGCTTTCATTCCGACATGACCGGCACCAAGGCCGAGGTGCTGGCCGAGCAGGCCAAGGCGACGGGTGGCAGCTATCTGCGCTTCGACTACTTCGGTCACGGCGAGTCCGGCGGGGCCTTCAAGGACGGCACCATCAGCCGCTGGCGCGCCGACGCCCTGGCGGTCATCGACGAACTCACCGAAGGACCGCTGGTGCTGGTCGGCTCGTCGATGGGCGGCTGGCTGTCGTGCCTGGCGGCGATCGCACGACCCGATCGCGTGAAAGCCATGGTGCTGATCGCGCCTGCGCCTGACTTCACCGAAAAGCTGATGGGGCCGGAGCTGTCCGCCGAGGCCAAGACGGCGATCGCCCGCGACGGCTTCTGGATCCGGCCCTCCGAGTACGACGACGGCGGCTATCCGATCACCCGTGACCTTCTGGACGACGGTGCGCGGTGGTCGATCCTGCCCGGACCGGTGCCGATCGATGTTCCGGTGCGCATCCTGCAGGGCGGCGCCGACCCCGACGTGCCGTGGATCCATGCGCTGGAGCTAGCCAACGCCCTGAGCTCGGATAATGTCGTCTTCAGCCTGATCAAGGACGGCGACCACCGCCTGTCACGCCCCCAGGACCTGGAGCGCCTTGTCGCCGCTGTTTCTGAGGCCAAGGGCCTGGCTGAGCCGGAAGAGGGGGATCTCGTGTCCCGCCGCCTGGCGCGGGCGGCGCGACTTCGGAATGCCGCGGGACTGGAAGCGACTGGCATCGCGCCGCGTCCGCTGCCGATCGACGATGAATAGCTGGCCTAACCGCCCGCCTTCAGGATCGCCGCCAAACCTTCGCGATAGGTCGGATATCTGGGCCTCCAACCAAGCTCCGCCTTTATCCGCGCGTTCGAGACCCGCTTGTTCTCCGCATAGAACCGCCGCGTCGCCGGCGACATGCCCAGTTCGTTGAATGGCAGGTCTGGCGGAACCGGAACGCCCAGCAGCCGAGCAGCGTGCTCCATGACGTCCTGGGGCGGGGCCGGTTCGTCGTCCACGAGGTTGTAGACGCCGCCGGCCTTTGGGTGGTCCAGCGACGCCAGCAGGCCCGAGACGATGTCGTCGACGTGGATGCGGCTGAACACCTGTCCGGGCTTTACGATCCGGCGGCCCTCGCCGGCGCGCAGACGGTCCAGCGCGCTGCGACCGGGACCATAGATCCCCGGGAGCCGGAACGTCGTCACCGTCAGTCCCATGCCGCGCCCGACCTGGCGCCAGTCGCGTTCGGCGCCGACCCGGCGGGCGCCTTCGACCGATTGGGCCCTGAGGGGCGAGGTCTCGAACACCCAGCGCCCCTCGAAGTCTCCATAGACCCCGGTTGTCGACAGATAGCCGATCCAGTCGGGATAAGCTTGCGCCTGGGCCAGGGCGGGGACGACCGCTTCGAGCGCGGGGCAGCCGTCGGGACCGGGCGGGGCGGTGACGAGGATCGCGTTTACGCCGGAAAGCGCGGCGATCATGGCGTCGCGGTCAGCCGGGTCTGCAGGGGTGATTCCCCTGTCGCGCAGCGCATGAGCCTGGCCAGGGTTGCGCGCCGAGGCCGCGATGTCCCAGCCGCGCGCCTGCAAGGCGTCGGCAAAGGCCGCGCCTACATAGCCCAGACCAAACACGAACAGACGCAACGCCGAACCCCGCCCCAGAAAATCCGGGCTTCAAACCCGCCCGAAACCGTCTCTGATCAAGCCTTGGAAAAAAGCCTCGATGCAACCCCTCAAAGGGCGCTTGCAAACCGCGAAGCGCTCTGCCATAAGCCGCCTCCTCGTCGCGGGGCGCTCTTCTGGGCCTCGCCGATGCGCGTA
>NZ_JBQUZP010000007.1:92928-250986 GCF_056313785.1 Caulobacter sp. DMC95
GGGCGTAGCTCAGTGGTAGAGCGCCACCTTGCCAAGGTGGATGTCGAGAGTTCGAATCTCTTCGCCCGCTCCATTCTCCCGGTTTTCGGGTAGGCTGGACGAGACCATATCTCGCGAATAGCGCGGGCGTAGCTCAGTGGTAGAGCGCCACCTTGCCAAGGTGGATGTCGAGAGTTCGAATCTCTTCGCCCGCTCCATTCTCGGTTTTCCCGACAATTGGACCTAATCGATTTGTTCCTCGGGGACGGTCGATTCGCGTGTGGACGCGACGCAGGCTTGGCCTAATCTTGGCCGCATGACTCAGCATCGCACTTGGCGCGCCGCCCTGGCCGGCGTCTGTCTCTCCGCCCTGGTCGCTTCGTCCGCCTGGGCTGGTCCCTCTGAAACGCTGACGGGCCTGGTGGCGCGGTACGAAGCGCTCGGCAATGCAGATGGCGATCCTGATGACGGCGGCGGCGACGCGGCGCGTTGGCGTCTGCCCGATGTCTCGCCCGCTGCGGACGCCGCGAAGCTCACCAAGCTGAAGTCGATCGCCGCCGACCTCTCGGCCATGGACGTGACCGGCCTCTCCGACGACGAGAAGCTGTCGCGCGATCTCTTGCTGTGGGCGGTCAAGGACCGCGTCGAGGCTGGAAGCTTTGACGAGTCGCGCATGCCGTTCAGCAGCGACGGCGGGTTCGACGTCATGATGCTGTATCGCGCCAGCGGTATGCGTTTGAAGACCGAGGCCGAGGCGCGGCGCTGGATCGCTCTGCTCAACCGCATGCCCGCTTGGTACGCCGCCAACATCGCCAACGCCCGGCGTGGGGTGAGCACGGGCTTCGTCCACGCCGTTTCGACCGCCCAGGCTGTCCAGGATCGCGCTCAGCGCGCCGCCGCCACGCCGCTGGCCGAGGATCCGCTGCTGGCCCCGCTGCGCGCTCTGCCCGCCAGCGTTCCGGAAGCCACCCGGGCGGCGCTGGTGGCCGAGGGCGAGAAAGCGGTCACGGACAGCGTCGCTCCGGCCCGCGCCAGCTTTGTGAAGTTCATGGCCGAGGAATACACGCCGCGCGCGGCCAAGAGCCTGGCGGCGTCCGACCTTCCAGATGGCAAGCGCTACTATGCTTTCCTGGCGCGTCGGCACACGACCATGACCCTGACGCCTGACCAGATCCACGACGTTGGTCAGGCTGAGGTGAAGCGCATCCGTGCGCGCATGCAGGAGACCATGAAGGCCGCCGGCTTCCAGGGCGATCTGCCGACCTTCCTGGCCATGCTGCGCAAGGAGCCGCGCTTTTACGCCTCCAGCCGCCAGGAGCTGCTGGAGAAGTCCAGCGAGATCGCCAAGCGCGCCGACGACCAGTTGCCAGCCCACTTTGGCGTGCTGCCGCGTCTGCCCTATGGCGTGCGGGCCGTGCCCGCCAGCATTGAGAAGGGCTATACCACCGGCCGCTACTTCGGCGGCGACGCCAAGGTCGGCCGCGCGGGCGGGCTGATGATCAACACCTCCGAGCTGGACCAGCGTCCGCTCTACGAGCTGCCCGCCCTGGTGCTGCACGAGGGCGCGCCGGGCCACCATATCCAGACTTCGCTTGCCGCCGAGCAGGTCAACGTGCCGGAGTTCCGCAAGAACCTCTACTTCACCGCCTTCGGCGAGGGCTGGGGCCTTTACTCCGAGTGGCTGGGCGAGGGGATGGGCATCTATCGCGACCCCTATGAGCTGTTCGGCCGGCTGTCCTACGAGATGTGGCGCGCCTGCCGCCTGGTGGCCGACACCGGCATGCACTGGAAGGGCTGGAGCATCGACCAGGCCCGCGCCTGCTTCACCGACAACACCGCGCTGTCGCCGACCAACATCGAGGTTGAGCTCAAGCGCTACGTCTCCTGGCCGGGCCAAGCCCTGGCCTACAAGATGGGGGAGCTGAAGATCCTGGAGCTGCGCAAGCGGGCGGAAGCCAGGCTGGGCGACAAGTTCGACGAGCGCGGCTTCCACGACGCGGTTCTATTGCGCGGTTCGCTGCCGCTGGCGGTGCTGGAAACCCGGATCGACGCCTGGACCGCGCAACAGCTGGCCAAGCCCGCAACGACCGCCAAAAAGAAGGACTGACCTTGGCCAGGATCACGGTTCTGGGCGAGTGCATGGTCGAGCTGTCGCCGGAAGCCGGCGACGCCTGCGCGCCGCTCTATCGGATGGGCTTCGCCGGCGACACCTTCAACACCGCGATATACATGGCGCGCTTGGGTGATCAGGTCGCCTACTGCACCGCCTTGGGCCAGGGCGATCCTTTCAGCGAAGGCGTGCTGGCGACGATGCGCCGCGAAGGTATGGACACCCAGCTGGTGCGTCAGGTCGAGAACCGCCTGCCGGGCCTCTACGCCATCGTGCTGGACGATCAGGGCGAGCGGAAGTTCCACTATTGGCGCGAGCGCGCGCCGATCCGCGACCTGTTCTCGGCCCATACCGCTGACCAGCTGATCGAGGCCGCCAAGGCCAGCGATCTTATCTATCTCTCGGGCGTCACCCTGGCGGTCATCGGCGATATCGGTCGGGCGCGACTGCGCGACATTCTGAGTTATGTCCACTCACACGGCGTTGCCGTAGCGCTGGACTTCAATTACCGCCCGGCGCTCTGGCCCAGCGCCGAGGCCGCCCGCGCCGCCCTGGACGGCGTGGTTCCTGCATGTCGCTACATCTCGCTGAGCAGCGAGGACAGCCGCCCGCTCTATGGCCGCGAAGCGGACGACCTCGCCGCCGAATGGGCGGCCGCCGGCGCCGAGGCTGTCGCGCGGGACGAGAGCCATGCTGTGACCGTCCATCGGCTGGAGGGACCGACCGCGACCCCAGCGCCGTCTAGGGTGAAGGCTGTCGACACGACAGGCGCAGGCGATAGCTTTAACGCCGCCTACCTGTCCTCGCGTCTGGCGGGAGCGACCATCGCCGACGCTGTCGCCAGGGCGCATGCCTTAGCTGCGCTGGTCGTCGCGCAACGCGGAGCAATCCTTCCGGCCAGAGTGGCGCTGGAACGTTCAGGCGTCTAGTTGAGCACCATGCCCGGTTCTATGCTTAGGCCGCAGTCCGCTGCTGTTGATCGTCGACAGCAGGCGTTGACGGCCCGCTTTCTCACCCCGTCCATTCGAGCGATAGAAGAGGCGCTGCTCGCGATGCGCGCTCAGGTCGATCTCGAGTTTGCGTCCGCTGGACCCGTCTATGGCAAGCCTTATCCCTATGGTTTTTGCAGGGAAATCACCGAGGCGGTGATGGCTCATTTGCGCGCCCTGCTGACCCGTGCTTCCGCGTCCCCCGGAGAACGCGCATTGTCCGCCTTTCTGAAGCAAGGCGGTCAGGTCAGCATTATTTGGGGCGTTCTGCGCGAGCGCTATTTCCAGAACGCTTTCAGAATAGGGGGGCTCTACGTCGATGTCTCCAATGATACTGTGGACATCAACAAGCCTAAGGTCGAAATCCTGCCGCTAGAACAGTCGGGTTTCGAGACGGTTCGGGACGGCGCTCACTACGCTGAGATTGCTGGGCGCTATTGGGGCTATAGCTGCTACGCTAACACCGCTCTACCGTCATTGGCGCCGCTCTATCCGATCATCGCCATTGATCAGGCAGGGCAAATCCAGCTCCAGTCCGATGTGGGCTATATGCTCCGCATGTTCCGCGAAAACGGATTCGAGCGGGCTGAAACCTGGCTTCGAAATGCGCCGCCGCCGCCTCGAGACGCTTTGCTTGGACTGCGTCAAGTTGCGCCTCCCGACCTGCTCGCGCAGAATCCCGTGTCAGGGCTGGAGGAAAGCCTCGGAGCCTGCGCTCAGCTTCGGACGATGACGAGGCGACATGATCTGGCCTGGATCGAATCGATGCGCGCTCAGTTCAAGCGCCTGCCTGTTTTCCAGGTTTTGGGTGCAGGGGCTTAGCGGGGATGATCTAGGAGCTAGTGCTCCTAGAGGTGTGGGGATAGCGGGGAATAGTATTTTAAAATACAATTACTTAGGTTGGTCTCACATGAGTGAAATAGGAATATCTTCCTCTGTTCGGAATATAAACCTATAGTCGTATCCGCCGGCCGCGCTCGCGGCCTGGAGGAGAGGACGCCATGCTGGTTCAAGCCCTTGAGGACATCTGGGCGATCACGCCTGATCCCCGACGCGACCGCCTGACGGTCGGCTTCGTGACCCACCTTGTTTCCCTGGCCACCGGCGTGCCGGCGGTGGAGATCGCAACCCCCAAACGGGCATCGCATACGGCGGTGCGCGCCCGGCAACTCGCCATCTACCTGACCCACATCACCCTGCATTGGTCTCTGGCGCGGGTGGCCTTCGCCTTTGGCCGGGATCGCACCACCTGCGGGCACGCCTGCCGCAAGATCGAAGACCTGCGCGAGGACGAGGCCTTTGATCGCCGGCTCTGTGAACTGGAGGCCTGCCTGCGTCAGGCGCCGTCTCATGCCCAGGATCTGCCGTGATGACCGGCGCTATCCAGGCCCGCTTCGACGCGGCTTTGGAGGCCGAGCGGCGCGCCGAGCGCGCCATGCGGCTGCTGGCCAGGCCCGGGGCGGTGGTCGAGCCGCATGGCGCTGGCTACGGCGTCAGGCTGGGCGCCAGTCGTCGGCGTTGCGTGATGCTGACCCTCGACGAAGCCGCTTTCGCCGTCCTGGCCCGAGAGGTGACGCTGAAGCCGCGCCGGGAGGGCGGCTGGGCCATGCTGCCTCGGCTCGAGATCGCCGCGCCGCCGCCCGGTCGCCCGGGGATCATCGAGGCGTCGGTCGAGATGGCTGAGGGGACGGTTCGACGAAACCTCGGCGAGTCGCCGATAGCCTGGCTGGCCCGTCGTCGCGACAGCCATGGACGACCCTGGCTTGCGCCCGCCGAGATTGCGGCGGCCGAACGGCTTCGCGAGGAATATGAGAGTCTCGGAACGTTGGGACGCATGACCATGCGCTGGGACGCGACTCCGCGCATAGACGGCGGTCGTCCAGGTTTGGCCCCGGCCGAGCGCGACAACGCCACCCGCCAGAGGATCGCGCGGGCGCTTGATACGGTTGGTCCCGGCTTGCGCGAGATCCTTGAGCGGGTGTGCCTGATGGGCTCGGCGCTGGAGGCGGCTGAGGCCACGCTCAAGCTGCCGCGTCGCGCGGGCAAGACCGTGCTGAAACTGGCCCTACAGGCGCTGGCGCGCCACTACCGGATAGCCTGATCGCACTGCGCGCGGCCGACACGCAGGCAGAGGGGCGGGACCCTGTGATCCCGCCCCGCCACCCGTCGTCAGCCCGGTGCTAGTGCTTCAGCATGTGCTTGATGTCGCGCATCTGGTCGTGGCCCGACTTCACCGAGACCCAGGCCTTTTCGATCACGCGGCGGGTCTGCGGATCTACGTCTGTGTCCTGCAGGGCCTTTTCGTACTTGCCCTTGATGTAGTCCTCGCCGGCCTCGACCTCGTTGATCACGGCCTCGTCGCCCTTGGTTACGGCGTCCTTCAGGTTCAGGAACGCGCGGTGGGCGGCGGCCAGGATCGTGCCGTCGTCCTTGGGCTCACCGCCCAGGCGACGCACTTCGTCCTGTAGTTCCGAGGCGATCGAGCGGCGCTCCTCGGCGCGGCGCTGGAAGAGCTCGGTGTAGCGGGCCCCGTCGGCGTCCTTGGCGGCCTCGGCGTAGCCGTCGGCGCTGTCGATGGTGGTCTCCACCAAGCTGTTCACGAGCTTGATGTGGTCGTCATTGGTGTGCATCGCAGGGCTCCGCGTTGGGGAAGGGGAGCCGTGTCAACGCGGGGAAAGGCGGAAGGGTTCAGTCCGTCTTGGCCGGCAGGGTCGCGCCGACATGGTCGACGCCCAGCGTCTCGCAATGCAGCACCTGGCGATGACGCTCGGCTGCTCGGGCTTTCTGCGCCTCGCTGCGCTGGTCATGACAGGCCGGGCAGGCCACACCCTCGACATAGAGCGGCGAGGTCTGGTCTTCAGGGCTGACCGGCATGCGGCAGCCACGGCACAGGACATGGTCGCCCTTGACGAGGCCATGGCCGACCGAGACGCGCTCGTCGAAAACGAAGCACTCCCCGCGCCAAAGGCTTTCGGGCTGCGGGATCTGTTCCAGATAGTCGAGAACGCCGCCCTTCAGGTGGAAAACTTGGTCGACGCCTTCGGCCTTCAGGAAGGCGGTCGACTTTTCGCAGCGGATGCCGCCGGTGCAGTACATCGCCACCTTGAGCGGGGCCTCAGGCCCCCGCTGCGCCTCGACGGTCCTGCGCCAGTCGCGGAACCAAGCGGGGAAGTCGGCGAAGCTGGCGGTCTGCGGGTCGATCGCGCCCTCGAAACGACCGACCGCGACCTCGTAGGCGTTGCGCGTGTCGATCACCAGGACGTCGGGGTCGCTGATCAGCGCGTTCCAGTCGGCGGGCTCGACATAGGTCCCAGCGTCGGTCGGATCCAAGTCCGGCTCGCCCAGGGTGACGATCTCCTTCTTCAGCCGGACCTTCATCCGGTAGAAGGGCATGCGCTCGGCCCAGGCGGTCTTGGGCGTGAGGTCGGCGCAGCCGGGCAGGGCGCGGATATGGGCCAGCACCGCCTCGATGGCGGCGTCCTCGCCGGCGATCGTGCCGTTGATCCCCTCGCGCGCCAGCAGCAGGGTGCCTTTGACGCCCAGGCTGCAGCACAGCGCCGCGAGCGGCCCCTGGATCGCTGCGGGATCGGGAAACCGCGTGAAGCGATACAGCGCGGCGACGCGATACCTAGCCAAGAGCGGCCTGCGCGTCACGCTGGATGCGGGCGACCATCGACTTCAGGCCGTTGGAGCGCTGCGACGACAGCGCCTCTGACAGACCAAGGCGATCAAAGGCGGCCTTGGCGTCGAAACCGGCGATATCGGCCGCCGCTCGACCCGAATAGAGTCGCAGCAGGATGGCGATCAGGCCGCTGACGATATGGGCGTCGCTGTCGCCGCGAAACACGATCGAGCCATCGGCTTGCGGCTCGGTCACCAGCCAGACCTGGCTGGCGCAGCCGTGCACCTTGTTCGCTTCGGAGCGCTCGGCGTCGGTCAGCGGCGCGAGTTCCTTGCCCAGTTCGATCACGTAGCGATAGCGCTCTTCCCAGTCGCCCAGCAGCTCGAACTCGTCGGCGAGGTCGGTCAGGGCGGCGTCGATGGGGCTGGTCATGCGCGGCGTTTAGGCGCCTCGCCGCGTCAAGGCAAGCGGCAGCTAGGCGGCTCTGAGGATCAGGCGGGCCAGGAACCCGGCGCCGAGGCTGGAGGAGAGCTTCAACTGCCCGCCCATGGCGCGCGACAGAAGGTCCACGATCGGTAGGCCAAGGCCGGCGCCTTCGTTGGTCCGCGTCAGGGCGCAACCGCCTTGCTCGAAGGGCTGGAGCAGGCGCGGCAGCTCGGCGCTTTCCACGCCCGGGCCCTGGTCGCGGATGGCGATCTCGATCTCGCTGTCTACGCGAGCGGCCGTTACGTGGATGACGCCCCCTGCGGGCGAGTGGGTGACCGCGTTCTGGAGCAGGTTGGTCAGCATCGTGCGCAGACCCCGGCTATCGGCCTGGACGGAGGGCAGGGCGCCCGCGCCGACCACATGGACGATGACGTCTCGGCGCGCGATCTCGGCGCGCAGGCTCTCGATGACATCCTCAATGGCCTCGTCGAGAGGCTCGGGGGTCATTTCGATGTCGGTGGCCTGACCCTCCAGTCGCGCGAGTTCGACGATCTGGTTGACCAGCTTCAGCAGCTTCAGGCCGCTGTCGTGCACGATGGCGGCGTATTCGCGATATTGGTCATTGCCCAGAGGGCCGTAGAGCTCTTGCGACAGGATCTCCGAGAAGCCGATCACGGCGTTCAGCGGCGTGCGCAGTTCGTGACTGACCATCCGAAGGAACGAGCGCTTTCGCTCGTCCAGCGCCAGCTGGCGTCGCGCCTGCGCCGCCGCGTGGCGGTCGGCCGGCGGGTTCGCGAAGGCGCTGTCTTGCGACGCGTCCTGTATCGCCGGCTGAGCCATGGGGTCTCCCGGACCTTCTGTCCGTGATGAATCGGATAATCAGAATGCAGGCGAGGCGCTTACGATTCCGTTTCCGTCCACAGCGCTTCCACCACCAATGGTCGCCCGGAGATTGTGCGGGGTTGGAGGTAGGGCCCACCCCGCGTTAAGGTTTGACGACGGTGATCCTCCCCACCGCGTAAAAAGTCGACCGGCCTTGGAATTCGAAACGCTTCCAGACCCGATCAGAAGGCCTGCCGCCCGCGCGGCCGGGCTGGATCCCGCGCATGCCTGGCGGCTCGGGTGGCTGGCGGCTATCTGCCTGGCGGCTGCGGCGGCCCTCTTCACGGCCGACTCCGGCGGCTGGCCTGTGTGGGCGGCGTTGGGCGCCGGCGCGTTCCCCGCGTTGGCGTCACTCCTGTTCACACGCGAGGATGAGCGCACCCAGTCTTGGCTGCTGGTGCTGTGGGCCGTCGGCGGCTCGCTGGCCGCCGTGCTGACCGGCGGCGTGGGCGGGGCCATGGCCGCTTGGTGTCTCGCGCCTGTCGCGGCGGCCTCGACCCTGGATCAGCCCAAGCGCCTGGCCGAAGGCGCAGCCCTGGCTTTGATCGGCGCGTGCGTCGCGGCGCTGACCCAGCTCTCCGGTCTGGCCCCCTTCGCGCCAGCGGGGCCGCTGGCTTTCGTGCTGGGCTTCCTGGCGCTGGTGACGACCGGTCTTGGCCTCGCCGCCGGATTGCTGATCGGCCGCCGTCGTCAGGGCGCGCGGGACGACCGCTACGCCAGCGAGATCATCGGTCTGGAAACCCTGCTCGACGGTTTGCCGCACTTGGCCATCGCCGTGCGCGGCCAAGGCCAGGTTACCGCCGTGCGCGGCGCCCCGCCGCCTGGCGTCACCCGAGCGGACCTCGTGAACCGGGGCCTGACCGGCGCCGCTGCGCCGGGTGACCGCCAGCGTCTGACCGCCGCCATCGCCCAGGCCCATCGCGAGGGCTCCGCCAGCCTGACCTTCAGTCCCGCGCTCGGCGTCGAGCGAGTGGTGGCTCTGGACATGCACCGCGTGGCGCCGAACCAACTGGTCGGCGTGCTGCGCGACATCACCCTGGAGCGTCATCGCGAACATGCGCTCGATCAGGCGCGTATTGACGCCGAGGCGCTCGCCGCCGGCCGCGCGCGGTTCCTGGCCAATATGAGCCACGAGCTGCGCACGCCGCTGAACGCCATCATGGGCTTCTCGGACATCATGCGGGCGCGGATGTTCGGACCTCTGAGCGATCGCTACGCCGAGTACGCCGAATTGATCCACGAGAGCGGCGGACACCTGCTGGACCTGATCAACGACGTGCTGGACATGTCCAAGATCGAGGCCGAGCGGTTCGAGCTGCAGCGCGGCGTCTTCGATGCGCGCGAGGCGGTGCAGGCGGCGATGCGTCTGCTGCGCGTCCAGTCCGACACCGCCGGCGTTCAGTTACGCGGCGTCCTGCCGCCGGGTGAGCTGGAGGTGGACGCCGACCGTCGCGCGCTGAAGCAGATCGTCCTCAACCTCGTCTCCAACGCCCTGAAGTTCACACCGCGTGGCGGGCAGGTGACCGTGACGGCGCATGGCTATGACGGCGTGCTTGAGATCGTGGTCGCCGATACGGGCGTCGGGATCAGCCCGGAGGACCTGGAGCGCCTGGGCCGCCCCTATGAGCAGGCCGGCGGCGCCGAGCAGCGCGCGCGCGGTACGGGGCTTGGCCTGTCGCTGGTCCGCGCCTTCGCCAAGCTGCATGGCGGCGAGATGATGATCGAAAGCCGTCTTGGCGCGGGCACGACCGTGTCGGTGCGGCTTCCCGTGCTTTTGGCGCCGATGGTCGCCGCCTCTTCGGTCGAGATGATAGAGCCGTCGTCCGAGCCCAATCCGTCTGTCGAGGAACCGCCCCCAAGCAGCCTTGGCGACAACGTGATCGCCTTCGCGCCGCGCTGAGACCCCTCGGGCCTTACCGCAGGAACGCGCGGCCGGCGGCGAAGTCTCCCACCTCGATATAGGCCTTGCGCGTGGTTTCCTCGCCGCGGCCGGCGAAGGCGAACTCCACTGTGACGGCCTCGCGCGGGTCGAGCTGCGACATGGCTTCCGCGACCGCGTCCGGGAACCGGAACGCCAGGCCGGTCTTGGCGCCTGTGGGCAGCAGGGTGACGGGCGCCTCCTCGCGCCGCTCGGCCGTGAAAACCAGGCTGGCGTTGCGGGGCGGGATCTTGCCCGAAAGGTTCTTGCCAGACCGCGCGTCGAGATAAGGACCCAGCGTACGCTTGGTGTCGCGCAGGATGATCCGCGCCACATAGGGGCGTTGGCCGTTTTCGAAGGTGGAGACGGCCAGGACCGCCTTGGCGCGGCCCGCCAGCCCGAACATCAGGCGATCGGAGCCGAAGCTCGAGGGCTGCGACAGGCGCCAGACCGGAATGGTGGCTGACACCGAACGCTCCGCCTTCCAGGACGAGACATCGCCCGGATAGGTCATGGTCAGCAGCTGGGAGTAGCCCTCGAAAGCCTTCTTCACTCGGGCGGCGGCTACGGTGAGGTCCTTGGAGTCACAGGCTGCGCTGTTGGCCTTGGTTCGGGCGCGCTGCTCAAGCGCGGCGACCTGCAGTTCGGTGGCGCCCGAGCGCAGCGTGGCCCCCCGCGCCTGGGCGCGGGCGGCGTCGAGGGCGGACGAAATAGTGGGCGGGAAGAGTTTGCAGCGGCCGTCGGCGGCCGTCATCAGCGTCCGCTCATAGAGCTGATCGCCCGCATTGGCCGCCAGGACAGCGCCCGGCAGGACCCACGCCGCAACGCTGATCGCCGCGGCGATTCCCCCTCGGGCGCGACCTTTGTGGTGCTCTGCGAACGTCATTGGCCTATGGGAGTGACGAAACTTGAAGGACGGGTTCTAGACGCGCCCGGGTTGCGGTTCGGTTAGCGATGCTTCTTTCGACGGATATCTGGGTCGCGGCGCTGATCCGCCGCGCCGAACTGGGCGGGGCCTTCGCCATGGTCGGGCGCAAGGGCGACGCGCGGGCCGGGGCGGTGCTGGTCAAGGTGGTCGACCGCCGGGAAGGGACCGCGCGCCTGTTTAGTGAGGCGACGCGCGGAGACGGCGAGCGCTTCTGGATGCAGCCGGTTCGCTCGACCTTCGAACCGGATCTCGACGCCTACGTCGAGCGCGCGGCACGCATTGATCCGGATATCTGGGTGGTCGAGATCGAGGACCGCGACGGGCGTCACTTCCTGACCGAACCGGTGGAGATCTGAACCGGCGTTCGGCCAGAGACGGGTGATCGCGCCGCCGCGTTAACCCTGCTCCTAAACCGGAGCGAAAGTGTGGGTCGGGTACGGTGAGGGCGTTCCAGCGTTCCCCCAACTGTACCCGAAATCCTCGCCATGCTTTTCCTCATGAACGATGTGGTCTTGAGCTTCGATCCGGCCGAGCTGACGCCGCCGGTGACGCGCGACCGCTTCGCCAAGCTCTCGCTGAGCTATGTGGGCGAACTGGGCAAGGAGCTATTTTCCGAGGAGCCCTTGCTTCACCGCAAGGACGTCGAACGGGCCGAGCGACTGGCCGCCCTGATCGTTTCCAAGGCTCCGGAGATCAATGCGGCGTTGTTCATTGCGCCGGGCCGCGGCTGCCGCGTCGCCGATGTGCAGGTGCGTTATGTTCAGCTCGGGGTCGAAGTCATGGCGACCCTGCTGGAGCGGCAGAACAGCGGCGCGCTCACCAATGTGGAAGCCGATCGTCAGGTCTGGCGCCGTCTCGCCGCCTAAGGGCGCGCCCGCGCCTAGACGAAGGTCATCATCCAGCTCAACACCACCGCTGCGGCCGCCAAGCCGGCGATCGTGAGGCCAAAGCACAGTGCGCTGCCAGCCGGGTGCTGACGGGTCGAGACACGATGATGGTCAAGCAGGGCCATCTTTCGATTTCCTCCATGCGCCCGACGATCTGACGCCAGCCGGTGCGGTTGACGTGAGCATGACTCCAAACCGACTGTTCGAATAGAGCCATTTTGACGCGCCGCTCGTGCATGCGTCGCCTTTTGCGCGCGAAGGCCGCGGCGGTTCGATCTGTTCGCGCCCCGCGTCGTCAGGGGCCTATGGCGCGCCTGCTCTGCAAACGAACTATAATCTCCACAATCGCAAAGGTTGTCTGTGCGGGTGCGATCGTGTCAGATCGCGCGGGGCCTAGCAGTGAGTGCGTGATGATACCAAGAGTGTCGCGGCGAGGTGTCTTCCTGGGCGTCGCAGCACCGCTGCTTGCCGGGGCTCGATCAACCCGGGCCCAGTCGGGCGGCTCCTGGCTGCGGGTCACGACACCGTCCTTCGATATCCGCGCCCGGGTCGACGCCAAGACGCTGCTGCGCCTGGCCCGCGAGGTCGAGGATTTCGATCGGCTTCTGCGAACCTTGCATGATGTGAGCGGCCAGGCGCCCGCGCGTCCGTTGCCGCTCTACATCACGCCCAGCGAGTCGGACGTGCGCCGCGTGCGCCCGAATGGGCCTCGCGTTACGGGCTTCTACAGCGCGGGCGTTGGGGAGGTGTTTGCGGTCTTGAGCATAGACGGCGGCGAGGATCGCGGCCGACAGGTGCTGTTCCACGAGTACACCCATCACTTCATGCTGAGAAACGCGCCGGCGGCCTATCCCGCCTGGCTGGTCGAGGGCTATGCGGACTATTTCGCGCCGACCCGGTTTACGCCCGACGCGGTTGAGGTCGGGGTCACGAGCCATCGGATCGCGTGGCTGCGAGGTGCGGTGTGGTCGCCGTTCCAGGATATCCTTGGCCGCCGGGCGCTAACGGGCAAGCAAGAGGATATAGCCGCCTTCTACGCCCAATCATGGCTGCTGACCCACTACATGATGTCGGACCCGGCGCGCCTTGAGCGGCTGGCCCGTTACGCCAGCGCCGTGGCCGCCGGCGGCGACCCCGTAGCGTTGATGCCAGAAGCCGCCGGGGTTCCCTTGGCCGAGCTGGAGCGTGTCCTCAAAAGGTACATGCAGGCCTTGCCGGGCCGACGTCTGCCGCGCCTGGCCAACGCCGCGACTCTCGATCTGGCGGTCACCCGTATGCCGCCCTCCGCTGATGCACTGATGCTCGAGAACCAGCGGCTCAAGATGGGCGTACCGGCCTCCGACCGCGCCGCGTTGCTGGCGCAGGTCCGCGAGCGGGCGGCCCGGTTCCCTGGCGATCGCTTCGCCGAGTTGACCCTGGCGCGCGCCGAGAACGATTTCGGAGACCGATCCAAGGCTCAGGCCCTCTTGCGCGGTCGGATCGCCGCGGATCCTACCGACGTCGAGGCGCTGCAGATGCTGGGCTGGTCCTGCATGCTGCAGGCAAGGGCCCAGCCCGCCGCCGCCAAGCGTTGGCTGGAT
Organism: Caulobacter sp. DMC95; assembly: GCF_056313785.1. Classification (NCBI taxonomy): domain Bacteria; kingdom Pseudomonadati; phylum Pseudomonadota; class Alphaproteobacteria; order Caulobacterales; family Caulobacteraceae; genus Caulobacter; species Caulobacter sp. DMC95. The sequence goes on from NZ_JBQUZP010000007.1 coordinate 106,250, forward strand.
GAGGCGCGCGAGCATCTGGCCGCCGCCTTCAAGCTTGATCCCGACAACCCGCTGGTGCTTTACGACTACGCCCTGACGCGCCGGGGCGAGCCGTCCTATCCCAGCGACAATATCCTCAACGTCCTGCTCAAGGCGCAGGCCATCGCCCCGCAGGTCTCGGCGTTCCGGATGGGGGCGGTCGATGGTCTGGTGCGGCGCGATCGCTTCGAGGAGGCCGCCGTCCTGCTGCAGCCGTTGATCAACGATCCGCACGCGCCGCCTGAGCAGGTCCAGGCCTGGCGCCAGCAATTCGACGACATTGTCGCCCGCCGAAGACCCGCCGCGTCGTCCGGCGCAGGTGACAAGGACGCTTCGGACGGGTAGGTCCCCGCCCATGAGCACTTCCCCCGCCGCTGAAGCCGCCCGTCGGCGCACCTTCGCCATCATCAGCCACCCCGACGCCGGCAAGACGACCCTGACGGAAAATATCCTGCTTGCCGGCGGGGCGATCCGGGCCGCCGGCGCGGTGCGGGCGCGCGGCGAGAACCGTCGCACCCGGTCGGACTGGATGAAGATCGAGCGCGAGCGCGGGATCTCGGTCAGCGCCTCGGTGATGACGTTCGATCACGACGGCAAGATGTTCAACCTCTTGGACACGCCGGGCCACGAGGACTTCTCCGAAGACACCTACCGCACCCTCACCGCCGCCGATGCGGCGATCATGGTGCTGGACGCCGCCAAGGGCATCGAGCCCCAGACCCTGAAGCTGTTCGAGGTGTGCCGCCTGCGCGACATCCCGATCATCACCTTCATCAACAAGATGGACCGCGAGGCCCAGGACCCGATCGAGCTGCTGGACGAGATCGCGTCGAAGCTGGCGCTCGATCCCGCGCCGCTCTACTGGCCGGCGGGCTCGGGCGGTCGCTTCAAGGGCATGCTGGACATGCGGGAGGGGATCTTCATTCCCTACGCCAAGCGCACCGGCGGCTCGGGCGACGATGAGGGCCACCCCGAGCCGGTGGCCTTTGACGGCAATTCGGTGAGCCAGTTCCTGGAAGACGCCGAGAAGGCCGAGCTCGAGGAACAGGCTGAACTGGTCGGCGGCGGCTATCCGGCCTTCGAGGTCCAGTCGTTCCTGGAAGGCCACATGACGCCGGTGTTCTTCGGCTCGGCCCTGCGCCACTTCGGCGTCAAAGAGCTTCTGGCCGGCATCGGCGCCTACGCTCCGTCGCCCAAGGCCATGAAGGCCGAAAAGGGCGGCGAGGCGACCAGCGTCGAGCCTGGCGACAAGGAGGTCTCGGGCTTCGTGTTCAAGGTCCAGGCGAACATGGACCCCAATCACCGCGACCGCATCGCCATGCTGCGCCTGACCAGCGGCCGCTTCACGCGCGGCATGAAGCTGAAGGCTCAGAACACCGGCAAGGCCATGAGCGTCAACGCGCCGATCATGTTCTTCGCCTCCGACCGCGAACTGGCCGAGGACGCCTTCGCCGGCGACGTGATCGGGATTCCGAACCACGGCGTGCTGCGGGTGGGCGACAGCCTGTCTGAAAGCGGCACGCTGCGCTTCGCCGGCCTGCCCAACTTCGCGCCGGAAATCCTGCGCCGTGTTCGGGTCAAGGATCCGCTGAAGGCCAAGCACCTGAAGAAGGCGCTGGAGGGCCTGGCCGAAGAAGGCGTCACCCAGCTGTTCCGTCCGATGATCGGCAGCGATTTCATCGTCGGCGCCGTCGGCCAGCTGCAGTTCGAGGTCATGGCCGACCGTCTGTCCAACGAGTACCAGCTGGACGTGATCTTCGAGAACAGCCCGTTCGCCGAGGCCCGCTGGCTGGTCGGCGAGCGCGCGGCGGTCGAGGACTTTGTCGACAAGCACAAGTCGGCCATGGGTCAGGACATCGACGAGGCGCCGGTGTTCCTGGGCAAGAGCGCCTGGGAAATCGGCTACGTCGCCGACAAGTATCCGAAGGTGCGCTTCGAGCGGACCAAGGAACGGGCTTAGGGCTTCTGGACTAGGTCGCCGTCGCCCCGAGGGGCGACGGGGTTTCCAAGGCTTCGCGGACGGCGGGCTGGCGTGCTCGGCTGACGGGCAGGGGCGGGCCCTCGCTCAGATGCAGCCGCCAGCGATCGCCGTCGCGCTCCATGCGCTGCACGTGGTCCAGGTTGGCGATCACCGACCGATGCACCCGCAGGAAGTTCGCCGGCAACTGGCTGGACAGGGCCTCCAGGCGCGCGGCGTGCAGCAGGCTGCGGCCGCCGACCAGCCGCAGTTCGACATAGTCGTCGGCCCCCACCACGGCGAGAATGTCCTGGATCGGCGCCAGCTCAACACCACGTGCTGAGGCGACGGTCAGGCGGTCGGGGCGGCTGACGGCCTTGGTCAGGGCGGCTTCGCGGCCACGGTCCTCGCGGCCAAGCCGCACGACCTCGACCATCAGCAGCGGCACGATCAGGCTGGCGGCGAGCAGGAAGTAGGAGAAGTCCGCCAGCCATTGCGGGAAGCCCAGGGCCACGGCGAGGAACAGCACCAGATAGGCCAGGGTCGGCCGTGCGCCAGTAACCTTTCGTCTGACGCCCACGGCGGCCGGCAGGACGGCGAGCGCGACGCCGAGGATCAGGGCCCAGGCGGTCTTGTAGTCGAAGCCCGGCAGCAGAACGGTGGCGCCGACCACGCCCAGGGCCAAGCCCACCATGAGACCGCGCGCCTTGGGCAGAAAGCGGCTGCTGGCATAGGTCACCAACAGCATCGAGAAGACGGCCGCGAGCGCCCAGATGGCGCTCATCCGCCAGGCGTGCAGCGGATAGGGATAGTTGAACAACGTTCGCAGGCTCTCGACGATCGCCTGCAGGGCCGCGACGCCGGCCATGCCGGCCAGCACCAGGCTGGTTCCAGTGCGTCTCAACACGTGGATGACGCCAAAGCCGAACGCCGCCGCGAGCAGGGCGCCTGCCGCCACGAAGGTGATCGCGAGTAGCGCCGTGCGTTGAGGGTAGGGCGAGGGCAACACGGTGAGGGCGGTCATCGGACCGGCGAAGCGCAGGCCGCCATGGAAGGACGAGAGGCGCAGCACCAGGGTGTTCTCGCCTGCCCGCCAGGCTGTTTCGCGGATCGGAAACACCGATTCATAGCGCCCGGGGACCTCGTCCTGCCTCGACGGTCCGGGCGCGCCATTGGCGCCCAGGCGCTCGCCGTTGAGCCAGGCTTCGGACGAGGCGACGCCGGCCACGTAGAGGGCGCGTGGCCGACTGTCGCCAGGCGGCGCGATCGTCGTTCGGATCCACAGCTCGCGGCCCTGAGGATCGACGACGCCCTTGATGGGCCGGCAGTCGCCCAATACCGGACCCGGCGTGGCGACCGCTCCGCTGCAGGCTTCCCAGCTCAAGTCCTCGGCGCGCGCCAGACTCGAAAGGCCGCTGAGGAGGACGGTGAGGATCAGAATGCGCCACATGCCACCAGCTTAGACCGCCGTTCGCCGAGGCGCGCCCCCGTTCACCGATGACGGGCCGCCATTGACCGAAACGGCGTGGAGAACAGCGCGTCGAGCGGCTCTGCTTTCGCCATGACCCACGCATCGCTCCATCGCCGCACCCTCCTCGCCGCCGTCGGTCTGGCCTTTCCCGGCCTAGCCCTGGCCCAGACCGCCGCGACGCCTTCGCCGCCTCCGGCGGGCCCATTCCGCTTCAAGGGCTGGAAGGGCCAGGACACCGACGCCGAGCGCGGCTTCTTCGAGGTTCCCGAGGATCGCCGTGATCCCAGGTCCCGCAAGATCCGGCTGAGCTATGTGCGGTTCGCCTCGACGGCGGCCAAGCCTGGACCGCCGATCGTCTATTTGGCCGGTGGACCCGGCGGCACGGCGACACGCGCCCTGGCCGGACCGCGCTTTCCGATCATGATGGCCCTGCGCGAGGTGGCCGACGTCATCGCCTTCGACCAGCGCGGCACGGGCCTGTCCAACCACATCCCCAACCGGCCGCTGTCGGCGCGGCCCTTGCCGGAATTCACGCAGGAGGGGCTGACGGCCTATTTCCGCGAGGACTTCAAGAGCGCCTGGGCCGACTGGACCAAGGCCGGCGTGGCCATGAGCGGCTACAACACCGAGCAGAACGCCGACGACATCGACGACCTGCGGCGTCATTTGGGGGCGGAACAGGTGTCGCTATGGGGCATCAGCTACGGCACGCACCTGGCGCTGAGCATGCTTAAGCGACATGGCCAGCGCGTCAGCCGCGTGGCCCTGGCCAGCCTGGAGGGGCTGGATCAGACCGTGAAGCGCCCGGCGGCGGTCGATGCGCTGCTGCAGCAGGTCGACGGCTTGCTGGCCGCCGATCCCGCCGTGCGCGCGGCGATCCCCGACTTGCCCGCCCTGATGCGGCGGGTGCACGCCAGGATGGAGGCGGCGCCGGTCAAGATGCCCGCCACGCTGAACGGTGCGCCCGTCGAGCTGAAGATCGGCGGCTTCGCCATCCAGTTGATGACGGGCGGCCTGATCGCCAACCCACAGACCCTGGTCATGCTGCCGGGCCTCTATCTGGCGCTGGACGCCGGTCAGTATGAGGTTCTGGCGCCGTTCATGGGTGAATTCGCCAATATGCTCGGTATCGTCGGCATGCCTGAGGCGATGGATCTGGCGTCGGGGATCTCGCCAGGCCGGCTGGCCCTCGTGCGGCGCGAGGCCAAGACCGCCGTACTGGGCGAGGCGCTGAACTTCCCGATGCCGCAGTTGCGGGGCGTGGTTCCGGGCGCCGATCTGGGCCCGCGCTTCCGGGCGTCGTTCCGCATCGACCATCCAGCGCTGCTGATCGCCGGCACACTGGACGGCCGCACGCCCGTGTCCGAGCAGGACGAGGTGGCGGCCCAGTTCACGCGCAAAACCAGAGTGACCGTCGAAAACGCCGGCCACAACGTCTTCGAGGCCCATCCGGACGTGCAGGGTCTGCTGGTGCGGTTCTTCCGGGGCGATGCCGTAGCCGACACCCGGATGAGCCTGCCGCCGCCGAAGTTTAAGCTGGGGTGATCGGGCGGGGTCTAGAGTATGCTTCGGTAATCCAGCTCGGCTAGCTGCACATGGTCCCCGAAGGCGGTGGCGGGCATGTCCATCACCGCTTTGAAGGCGACCTTGAACGCCGCCATTTCCTCCGGCGTGCCGACTGAGACGCGCACGGCGTTGGGCCAGATCGGCCAGGTGCGGCCGATCAGGACGTTCCTGGCCTTCATGGCCGCCATCACGCTCCGGCCGTTGCGGCCGGTGTCGATCATGAAGCAGTTGGTCTGCGGATCGCCGATGACCTTGTAGCCATTGGCTTTCAGCCAGGCGATGGTGTCGCGACGGGTGTCGCCGATGATCTTGCGGCGCTCGGGGACCAGCTTCGGATCCTCCAGCGAGGCGCGGGCGGCGGCCGAGCCGGTGATCGGCATGGCGTTCTGGCCGAACGGCTTGAGCTTGGCCAAAAGGTCCGGACGCCCCGCCGCGAAGCCGCAGCGGATGCCGGCCATGCCGTAGATCTTCGAGAAGGTCCGCAGCACGATCAGGTCCTTGCCCTGGGCCACCAGGTCCAGGGTGTCGGGCTCGTCGGTCAGGTGGATATAGGCCTCATCGACCAGCAGGATCGATCCCGCCGGCTTGTTTTCCAGCGCCCAGACGATGTCCTGCTTGGTCGTGAGCGTGCCGGTCGGGTTGTTGGGGTTGCAGATATAGATGACGCCAGCCTGGGCGTCGGCGGTGACCATCGCCTTGACGTCGTGGGCGAGGGTGCTGGTCAGCGGCGTCTTGATGATCTTGGCCTTGCTGGTCATGGCCGCGAACATGCCGGCCTCGTAGGACGGATCTGCGGTGACGAAGCTCTTGGTCGGCGAGGTGAAGGCAAGGACGCTGTAGTGCAGGGGCTCGGACGAGCCGGCGTAGATGGCGATGTTCTCGGGCTTCAGGCCGCTCTGCGCCGCGATGGTCTTGGTCAGTAGCTCGGTCTCGCCGGTCAGGTCATAGCGCCCGCCCAGAGGCGCCACGCGCGCGATGGCCTCGCAGGCCGCCTTGCTGGGGCCGAGCGGATTTTCGTTGGCGTTGATCAGCACCATGCTGGAGGGCGGCGCGGTGGGGCCCTGGCCGTGGAGCGCCATGCCGGATGGCGGAGCGGCGGTCTGGGCCGCGTGCGCCAGGCTGGCCTCGGTCATGATCGGCGCCGCCGTGGCCAGGAAGGCCGCGCTGCGCAGGAAGGCGCGGCGCCCCAGCGCCTGCTTGTCGGACGTTTCGTTGGCCATGGTCGTTCTCCCCCTGCAATTTCGAGGAGGCTAGGACGCGCCGGGGCTGCTGAGCGCGCAAGGGTCTCACAGTCGCGAAAACACGCGGCGCCCAAGGCGAAGGCAGGCATAGGCTCCGGCAGCGGCGATCGGCGCGAATTGAGAGCGTCGCCGCCGTCCGCCGGTCCTGGTTCGACGGCGAAGGGGCGCGGCCCTAAGCTGGGAACTTCATCAGGTTCGGTTTGGGGATCGCGGCCTTGAAGCTGCCGCGCGACTTGGCGGTATCCAGCCCGAACTCGGCCCAGGCCGAGAGGAAGCTGCTGCTCGGTAAGCTGGGCGAGGAGGGCGCGAGTTCCAGCGCGGGACGCGCAGCGACGGCGGCGCGCGCTTGCGCCCACGCTTCAGGCTCGGCGGCGGCGTAGTCGCCGTCAGCCGCGACCAGTTGGCTGGCCAGCTCCGGATCGAGGAAGCGCAGGGTCACCGTGGTTTCAGGCGGCAGGTCGGTGAGACTTTCCAGCGCTTCGCTCAAAGCCGTCAGGCTCATCTTGGCCGCGCTGGTGCGTCGCTCACCACCGGCGGCGCCCTTGATCGCCGCTGCGCCGGTCTCGCCGTCCAGTTTCCGCACATAGGCCCATCCGCCATAGCCAGGGTCGGGGCGGCAGAGGCTGGCGATCCAAACAGTGACTGCGGTCATGTCAGGCTCCGGAATCGACGGTTCAGCGCCTTCTAGCCTGCTTTGGGTCTTTGAGGGGAGGGTGAGTGAGAACGGAAGGTAAACTTGGGCTTAAAACTTAGGGTTAACGTCATTTTTAGTTCGGTGAACAAAGTTCTAAAACCTGAAGCGAAGGGGCTCGTGCAGCCGTATTCGTCAAAGCAAGAAGTGTGCCAATTCAATGCGTCATCAACCATAATGGTTGAAATTTTAACGATAGTGCAAAAACAAAGAAAATATTTATGGTTAATGCTGCGTAAACACTTCTTAACCACTTGTTAAAATTCGCTGGCTCCGGTTTTGCTGCTCAGGCGTTGAACCTGCTCCGGTCTGTCCCGGGGTGGGACGATCCGTAGGCGGAGTGCGCGTGGCGATGTTCGAGTTCGGACGAGATCTGAAGCGGTTGTTCGGCGTCGACGCCGAGGGCGGTTTCAAGGGGGCGTGGCGCGAAGGGCTGACTGGCGGGGACACGTCCTTGCTGGAACTGCTGGACGTGCGGCTCCTGGCCAATGAGGCGCGATCGGCGGACGTCGTCGCGGGGCGGATCGGGGCCAAGGATCGCGGAGCGAGGCTTTTGGAAGCCGCCGTCGTCTGGCGCGAACTGGCCCGCCGGACCGGCGACGCCGCTGCGCTGCGCAAGGGCGCGGCCCAGGCTGAGGCCGCAGCGAAACTGTTCGAGACAGAACGCCGGCAAGACGCGCTCGCCGCCGCCCGCTGCGAGCAAGCCGTTCTGGCGGTTCTCGGCGCGGACTTGTTTGGTGACGAGGGGCTGGTGGCCGCCGCGTCTGCGACCCTGGCCCGCACCCCCGCTCACCAGCGGACCGCCCAGTGCGGCGCGCTCGCCGCCGGTCTGGATGGGCGCGTGGCGCTCTCGGAGAACAATCTTGAGCGGGCCATGGCCGCGATCCGCGCTTTCGAGGTGCCGCTGCGGGCCTTGGCGGCCGTAAAGCGCGCCAAGGGCGGGCCCGCCCGCTTGCTGCTGGCGGATCAGCGCGCGGCGCGGATCGAACTGATCCTGGCCTGCGCCGAGCGTCTGAAGGATCGCGTGCTGGCCGAACAAGCCGCAGTCGAGGCCAAGACCGCCGCCGCAGCGCTGGATCCCGATTTCGAGCCTCTGGCTTGGGCGCGGCTGCAGGGTCTGCGCGGCGCGGCTTTGGTTCAGCTGGGCGAACTGGATGGGGAGATTTCGCGTATCGCCGACGGTGTCGAGGCGCTGACCGAGGCCGTCGAAGCGGTTCCTGCCGATCATAGCCCGATGGACTGGGCCCGCGCGCAGGCCGGGCTGGGCGCGGCGCTGCAGGCGATGGGCGAGGCCTCGACCAGCGAGCGGGCCTTCGAACAGGCGGTGATGGCCTACGACCGGGCGACCCAGACGCTGAAGGCGCAACCGGCTTTGGCCCTGCGCGCGGTGGTCGCCAACAATCGGGCGCTGTGCCTCGCGCGCTGCGCGGAACTGACCGCCGATCTGGCGGTGCTGGACGCGGCCGAACTGGCGTTCAAGGCGGAACTCGCGGCCGCGCCGGGCGCGCGCGATCCGGCCAGCTGGGCCGTCGCCCAGATGAATCTGGCCCGCCTCTACGAGGCGCGGGTGGAGATCACCGGTCGGGATGACGGGCGTCTAGCCCGGGCCGGCGCGGCCTTGGCCTGCGCCTTCGATGTCTTCTCGGAGCTTGGCCTGCGGTCGCTCACCGACCTCGCGGCACAGGGCCTGCAACGACTCAAGCAGGCCCAGGCCGTCTGATCCGAAACGGAACACCAGGCGGCGAAAGGCCCGCCGACAAAAAGACCAGTACAGGGATGAACACGTGATCGCTTCGCTCGCTCTCGCCGCCGCCGTCTTCGCCGCCGCCCCCCAGGCCCAGGCTCAGGCGGACCTGCTGAAGCCCGTGTCCGAGCCGCGCATCGCGGTCGCCGTGCTGAACTGCCTGGTGAAGAACGACGGCTACCTGACCGCCTGCACCGTGCAGGACGAGAGCCCGAACGATCTGGGCGTCGGCCAGGCGGCGCTGTCGATGGTCTCGCAGGTCCAGGTCGACCTGCTGGGTCCTGACGGGAAGAGCCGCGCTGGCTCGTACATTCAGGTGCCGGTGCGGATCCGCATCCGCTAAACGCGCGCTTCCGGCGGCCGGGACACAGCGTCGCGGCCGTCGGGCAGGGGCCCTTTGGGCGCAACCCCTAACGCCCTGTTAACCATATTTCGCCCATCTTGGAGCCTCGATTCCAGGCGGCCGTTCCGGCCGATTCCCACGAGGCTTTTGATGACGGGCGCCGAGGTTCTTGATGTCGGCCGGGACGCGATCTGGCTGACGCTTCAGCTCTGTGCGCCGGTGCTGATCGTCGGCCTGATCGTCGGTGTCGCCATCGGCCTCTTCCAGGCCCTGACCCAGATTCAGGAAGCCACCCTGGTCTACGCCCCCAAGATCGTGGCGATCTTCATCTCGCTGCTGATCTTCTTGCCGCTGATGGGCTCGCTGATGAGCGGCTTCATGCGCCAGATCGCCGCCCGCATCGCCGGCATGTAGGAGGCGAGGGGCCCTTGAACGCCTTCGCCACGGCCTTTCAGGTCTATGTCGCCGCCCTCGTCTTCGCACGGGTGGGCGCTATGGTCATGACCATGCCGGGCATTGGCGACCAATCCGTGCCCGCGCGCATCCGTCTGGCGTTCGCGCTTCTGATGGCGCTGATCCTGGCCCCGTTGGTCCAGAACACGGTCGGACCGATCCCCAGCACGCTGGGCGGTCTGGCCGGCGCTGTGATCCACGAAATCCTGATCGGCCTGATGGTCGGTTCGGTCTTGCGCCTCTTCATGACCTCGCTGACGACCGCTGGCGAAATCATTTCGATGCAGACCACGCTGTCGTTCGCCCAGAGCACCAATCCCTCGATGCAGGGTTCGAGCACGGCGGTGGCGACCTTCCTGTCGATGCTGGGGCTGACCCTGGTGATGGCCACGGACCTGCATCACCTGTTCATCGGGGCCATCGTCAAGTCGTACACGATCTTCCCGTTCACCCGCGCAGTCCCCGTGAACGACGCCGCCGCCCTGGCGGTGCAGACGGTCGCCCAGTCGTTCAGCCTGGGCGTGCAACTAGCCGCGCCGGTGATCGTGTTCTCTCTGGTCTTCAACCTCGCCACGGGCCTTGTCGGCCGGGTCATGCCCGCCTTCCAGATCTTCTTCGTGGCCTCGCCGCTCAGCGTGATCCTGGGCCTGTCTCTGCTGGCGCTGTCGCTCGGCGGCATCGCCATGGTCTGGACGGACCGCTACCGCGAACTTTTGGACATCTTCGTCTAGGGGGCGCACATGGCGGACGACACAGATCCAGAATCGAAAACAGAAGAACCGTCAGCCAAGAAGCTGTCGGACGCCCGCGCCAAGGGCGACGTCGTCAAGTCGGCCGACATCCCGCAGCTGGCTTCGCTGGCCGGGGCGGTGTCGGTGATCCTGCTGGCCGGCGGCTGGCTGACTCGTGACCTGATGGCGGCCCTGACGCCGTTTATCGCGCACGCCGGCACGATCGACTTGACCAGCGGCGGCGCCATGGTGGTGCTCAAGCAGGCCCTTTGGGCCGCGCTTCCGCCGCTTGTGCTGGTGATGGTGGTGACAGCCTTCGCCGGCGCTGCGGCCCATATCGCCCAGACCGGCCTGCTGTTCACGCCCGACAAGATCAAGCCGGACTTCAACAAGCTGGACCTGATCAAGGGCATGGGCCGCATCTTCGGCCCGGACGGCATCGTCCAGTTTCTGAAGTCGGCGGTGAAGTTCCTAGTCACCGGCCTGATCGCCTATTTCGTGCTCAAACCGCACGTCGGCGAGGTCCGCAACTTGGTGGGCATGGACCCGGCGGCCCTGATCCCGGAGGCGATGAAGCTGTCGCGCAGCCTGCTGATCGCCGTGATCCTGCTGCTCGTGGCCACCTCGGCCTTCGACTACTTCTGGCAACGCATGCGGTTCATGAACCGCATGCGGATGACCCTCCAGGAGGTCAAGGACGAGTTCAAGCAGTCCGACGGTGACCCGCACATCAAGGGCAAGCGTCGCCAGATCCAGATGCAGCGCTCGCGCCAGCGGATGATGCAGGCGGTGCCCAAGGCCACCGTCGTGGTCATGAACCCGACCCACTACGCCGTGGCGCTGAAGTATGAGCAGGGTGAGACGCCCGCGCCGCTCTGCGTGGCCAAGGGCGTGGACGAACTGGCCCTGAAGATCCGCGCCATAGCGGAGGAGCATGGCGTGCCCGTCCTGGAAGATCCGCCCTTGGCGCGCGCCCTTTACGCCAGCGTTGAGGTCGACGAGGAAATCCCCGTCGAACACTTCGAAGCCGTCGCCAAGGTGATCAGCTTCATCCTGAACGGAAAGAAGCCGCAGCCCCGCGCGCGTCCTCTCTAAGTCACATTCTTCGGAAAACTGACCTAGCCTCCAGAAAAGGCTATTGTTTCTCCGATTGCGGGTGAGTCGCGGGCTCGCCGTAAGAAAGGTACAACTTCGCCGATGGTCGACACGCAGCTCCAGGACAAGGTTTCGACCGGCGCCCCGCGCCGGCGTTTTGATCCGTGGCTGGTCGGCGCGGCTGTGTTTTTCGTGGCCGCCGCCGCTCTGTCGGCGGCTCCGGCGCTGAAGGCTGGCCCCACTACCTTGGCCGGTCTCCTGCTTCTGCTGGGCGTCGCGGGCGTGGCCGTGCTGGGCCTTGTCGCCATTCGCGGCTCGGCGCTTTCCGGCGGCGACGCTGACCAGGCCGAGGGATTCATCGAAGCGCTGGGCGAGCCCGCCGCCCTGGCCGCCGCCGACGGACGGGTCCTGGCCGCCAACGCGCCCTGGCGCGAGGTCATGGGCGAGCAGCGCCGCCTGCCCAAAGGCGTGGCCGGCTCCAGCCTGTTCGCGGCGCTGGTCCAGGCGCGCAAAGGTAAGATGGCCGAGGGCGTGCTGAGCGCCGGCGGAATCGACTACACCGCCAAGGTTTCCCGACTGGCTGGCGGCCGACTGCTGATCCGCCTCCTGCCGATCATCGTCGCCGCGCCCGTCGTCGAAGACGCCTCGCCCGCGCCGGTCGCCGAGCACGCCGCCCCGCCGCCCAGCTCGCTGGACGCCTTCGCCGGCGCCTCGCCGTTCGGGGCGGCCCTGCTAGAGGGTCTGGAGCCGTTCACCTCGCGCGTGCTCGAAACCAACCCTGCCCTGACCACCATGACCGGGGCCAAGGCCGGTGTACTGTTCGGCGACCTGATTGACGCTGGCTCGCGGGCCGAAGCCGAGACGCGCCTGAACGAGGGCCGCGCGGGTCCCTACGAGGTGCGGCTGGCCCGCGACCCCGCCCGGATCGCGCACCTCTATCTCTATCGCGCCGAAGGCCGTCTCGTGGCCTATATGATCGACGTGTCCGAGCAGAAGCAGATCGAGCTGCAGCTGGCCCAAGCCCAGAAGATGCAGGCGATCGGCCAGCTGGCCGGCGGTGTGGCGCATGACTTCAACAACCTGCTCACCGCCATCCAGCTGCGTCTGGACGAGCTGCTGCATCGCCACCCCGTCGGCGACCCGTCTTACGAGGGTCTGAACGAGATCCGTCAGACGGGCGTGCGCGCCGCCGATCTCGTCCGCAAGCTGCTGGCCTTCTCGCGCAAGCAGACCGTCCAGCGCGAGGTGCTGGACCTAGGCGAGCTGATCAGCGAGTTCGAGGTCCTGCTGCGTCGCCTGCTGCGCGAAGACGTCAAGCTGATCACCGACTACGGCCGCGACCTGCCGCAAGTGCGCGCCGACAAGAGCCAGCTCGAGACCGCGGTGATGAACCTGGCCGTCAACGCCCGTGACGCTGTGCGCGCGGCCAAAGGCGGCGGCGTCGTGCGCATCCGCACCGCGCGCCTGACTCGCGACGAAGCGATCCAGCTGGGTTTCCCGGCCGCCAACGGCGACACCGCCTTCATTGAGGTCAGCGACGACGGTCCAGGCATTCCGCCTGACGTCATGGGCAAGATCTTCGACCCGTTCTTCACCACCAAGCCGGTGGGCGAGGGGACCGGCCTGGGCTTGGCCACCGTCTACGGCATCGTCAAGCAGAGCGACGGCTGGATCCACGTGCACAGCCGGCCGAACGAAGGCGCGGCCTTCCGCATCTTCCTGCCGGTCTATGAAGCCCCCGCGGGCGCGGCGGCCGTCGCGGCCGCCGCCGAACCGGCCAAGCCGCGCGCCGCCCGCGACCTGTCGGGCGCCGGCCGCATCCTGTTCGTCGAGGACGAGGACGCCGTGCGCAGCGTCGCCGCCCGCCTTCTGCGCGCCCGTGGCTACGAGGTGCTTGAGGCGGCCGACGGCGAGGAAGCGCTGATCATCGCCGAGGAAAACGCCGGCACGATCGATCTGCTGATCTCCGACGTGATCATGCCCGGCATCGACGGCCCGACCCTGCTGAAGAAGGCGCGCGGCTATCTCGGGACCGCGCCGGTGATGTTCATCTCGGGCTACGCCGAGGCTGAGTTCAGCGACCTGCTCGAAGGCGAGACGGGCGTGACCTTCCTGCCCAAGCCGATCGACATCAAGACCCTGGCCGAGCGCGTCAAGCAGCAGCTGCAGGCGGCTTAGAGCCCGCCGCCCTCGAGGAGTGGCGGGCACAGGCGCCTCAAGCTTTGGCCGGCAAGAACTTCGGATTGCGCACCAGCGCCGCGCTGACGAGGGCGACCAGCACGCCGACCGGGAAGATCTCGGCGAAGGTCATAGGCATGCGGAAGAGTGGGTTGGCGTAGCTGCGCTTCATAGCGTCCAGGTCCGAGGCCAGCTTGGCGTACTCGGCGCCGGTGAGGCCAGCGGCCTTCTTCTGGGCCAGCGTAGCGGCGACGTATTGCTCCATGAAGGTGTAGTCGGTGAGCGCCAGATAGACCTCCCAGATCAGGACATAAGCGACCCCCGCGACCAGGGCGACACCCAGGCCGATCAAGAGCGCGGGCCAGAACTTGATGACGCCGCCCAGCGCCTTGTCGCGGTGCGACTTGACCGCCAACAGGATCGACGACAGCCCAACCAGCATAATCAGGTAGCCCAGCCACAGGGTGTGCGGCGCTGAAAAGACGATCGTGGCGATGATGCCCAGGATGATGATCGCGCCGGACGCCAGACCGTGGATCAGGATGGTGCGTTGCATATGGTCCTCCTTGGCGTCGCCCCCTGCGACGCACCCCGCAAGCTGTCCCGTTTCCCAGGCAAAACTGTATCGCCCAAAAGGGTGAGAACGACAGTTTCGCCCGATCGGACAGCGGTCAACCCTACGGAATGAGCGACAGGTCCCGCGCCTTGCCGACCGCCTGGGTGCGGCGGCTGACCTCCAGCTTGCCGTAGAGGTTGCCCACGTGGGTCTTGACGGTATTGGGCGAGAGGCCGAGGTCGCGGGCGATCTCCTTGTTGGAGCGACCGGCCGCCAGACGTTCCAGCACCTTGATCTCCTGCCCGGTGAGGCCAAGGCTCGCCAGGGCGGCGTCGTTGCGCTGGAAGACGTCCGGACGTGCGCGGGCCGCGAGCCGCCAGCCGACCCAGACGCCGCCGGCCGCGAACGCCGCACCGATCAGCCCAACATAGACCTGCCAGGAAAAGGCCCGCACGACGAAGCCGTACTCCAGCCATTGCAAGGCGAAGGCGCCCAGCGCCAGGACCAGCGCCCAGAGAACGACCGTGCGGATCATGGCCGAAGGGTGCGTGAACCGCGCCCTGCGTCAAGGCTCCGGGCCGAGCATTTTCCGACAAGTGTGAAGCGGTAATCGGATCGAAAAATGCTCTAACTTTTGAGAGCGAGGCGCGCCTTGGCTTCGGGCGGCGCCACCTGATCGAACAGGATCTGCAGGTGCTGATCCTTGGCGTGATCGTTGTGCAGTTCCCACGACAGTGAAACCGGCAGCCGCAGACGACCGCCATCTGGCAGGCGCGCGATCAGCACGCGCCAGGAAAAGCCCTCGCCGGGATCGCCCAGCGGATCCTTGAACTCGACCGGCGCCGGGTCGCGCAGGCGAAAGCGCCGCTCGGGATGGGCCTCGAACCAGGCGCGGTCCGCCTCGGCGGTGGGATCGGGAACGGCGACGAGCTTGGCGGTGACTTTGCGAACCATCGGGGGCCTAGAACGCGGAGAGGCTGGAGTGGGGGCGGTTATAGCGCCCCGGCGCGTCATGGCCCCGCATTTTTCCATTCGATAAACGGAGCTCCGCGCAGCTATTTCGCGACCACCCGGGGCAGGGTCTTGATCGGCGTCAGCACCATGTCGCGGAAGAAGGTCTCCGCGCCCTCCGACTGAAGCTGGATCGCGCCGTGGGTCAGGGGCTTACCGTTGGCCGTCATACCGCGCACCTCCATGACCGGCGTCCCATTCACGACGTGCACGGCGCGATCACCGACGACATAGAGGTCCAGAGTGTTCCACTCGCCCGCTGGTTTCTCCACGTCGACATAGGCCTCGATGTTCCAGTTGGCCGTGCCGCCCTTGGCGCTTAGCGTGGGGTTTCCGGGAACATAGCGCAGCTTTGGCGCGATCAGGGTCGGGTCCTCGACGCCCTCAACCTCCACGGCGATGGTCTCACCGACCGGCACCACCATGCCGACCGAGCCGGTCATGATCTCGAACTCGACCGACTGGCTCCAGGTGCCCCAGACGACGCCCGGCGCGCCGTGCGTATGATAGAGCAAGCCGTTGTTAGGCGCTTCCTTCTCGCGCGGAGCCCAGCGGCCATTGCCCCACTTGTACTGCAGGCGCAGGTGATAGTTCCGGAAGTCTCCGCGGCGCACGAGACTGCCCCAGGTGGCGCCGTTCACATACAGCGCCGGGCGTCCGTCCTCGATCACCACCTTGAACATCTCGGCGCTCTTGGCGCTGGCGCCCAGCGGGGCGACCGGCGGACGCTTGTAGGTCAGGGCCGGGTCAGCGTAGCCGAGCCAAGCGTCCCAATCCTTCAGATCCTGACCGTTGAACAGCGCGACGGACGGACCGGCGGCCTTTGGAACGTCCGCCAGAACCAGGGGCGGGCGGCCTTGCGCCAACACTGGCGAGGCCACGGCGATCGCCAGTGTCAGGGCCAAGGTCTTGAACATATGTCCTCCCACGCCCGCCGTCGGGCGTCGCCACCTTATGTGGCAGCGCTGTCTTTTAGAAGGCGGTAGGCTCTCACCGACGCCGCTCCATCATCAGCATGGGGGAGCCCTTGTAGGTGGTGTGGGTCTTCAGCGTGAACCCCACCTTTTGGGCTAGGGCGATCGAGGGCGCGTTCTCGACATTGATGATGCAAGGCACGACCTCGGGCGACAGGGCTTGGTCGATCCAGGCCAGACCCGCCCGCACCGCTTCGGTTCCAAACCCCTGCCCATGCGACCAGGCCGCCAGCACCCATCCCATCTCCGGCAGCCCGTAGAGACTGGGATCGAGCTCGCGCCGGAGGTCTGCAAAGCCGACCTCGCCCACATAGTGCCCCGTCGCGGTCTCGCGCACCGCCCAGTAGCCGAAGCCCAGCACCTCCCACAGGCCACGGGCGCGCATCAGCCGGGTCCAGCTTTCCTCCTCGGTGAAGGGGCGGCCGCCCACGTGTTTGACCACCAGCGGATCCATCCACATGGCCAGGCTGTCCTCGAAGTCGGCCAAGGTGGGCGGGGTAAGGGTCAGGCGATCGGTGGTCAGGGTCGGGGCGGGCATCGGGACTCGGGATTTGGGGACGGACGCGGCGCAAGCTACACCGACTGGTGTGAACCGAAAGACCGCCATGACCACGCCGCAAGACGCCATCGCCGCACGCCGCAAGCTGACCAACAAGCTGATCGCCGCCAAGGACGCCGCGCGCTTGAGGCCGTTCTTCGACCCGCGCGTCACCCTGATCGCCGGCGACGGCTCGCTGCTGCTGGGCGCCGAGGACGTGCTGGCCGCGTTCGCCGGTCAGTTCGCCGACAAGGGCTTTGTGGCCTATCTCCGCAGCACCGAAGACATCACCCTGGACGCCGAGGGGGCGCGGGCCGCCGAGCGCGGTCGCTGGGTCGGGACGTGGAAGGACGCGCCTGAGCAGTCGGGGACCTATCTGGCGACCTGGAAGAAGGTCACGGGCCAGTGGGTGATCGAGAACGAGCTGTTCGTGACGCTCGCCTGAGCGGAGCCCTCTTCCCAGCGAAGATGACGCGGAATTAATTAAGCCCAAACAGGGGCGGGGCTTACGCCTTCGTCCTTCAATACGCCTCTGGGGAGGAAAACCTTGCTCAACCGTCGCCACATGATGTTCGCCACCGCTGCGGCCGGCTTCGCCGCCACCGGCGGTCTGCCGTCTCTCGCCCTGGCCCGCGAGGGCGAGGTGGCCAAGCTGAACGCGCTGTTCGACGCGATCATGGCCAAGCAACTGCGACAGTCGCCCGAGACCGCGACGGGCCTGGGCCTGGACAGCGGCGAACTGGCCTGGACCAAGGGGCTGCTCACGGACCGCTCCGCCGCCGCCATCGAGGCCGGCAAGGTTGAGGTCCGCACGCAACTGGCCGCGCTGCGCGCCATCGACCGCCGCGCGCTCAAGGGCATGGACGCGGCCAACTACGACACCGTCGAGTTCATCCTGGCGGTGATGGACGAGGGCAATAGCAAGTTCAGCTATGGCGGCGGCGGTTCGGGCGCGCCGTACGTGCTGAGCCAGCTGACCGGCAGCTATCAGCAAATGCCGGACTTCCTCGACACCCAGCACAGCATCGAGACCAAGGCCGACGCCGACGCCTATCTGTCGCGGATGGAAGGCTTCGCGCGCCTGATGGATCAGGAAACGGCCCTTGCCAAGCAGGACATGGCCGATGGCGTGATCCCGCCGGACTTCGTCATCGACAAGACGCTGGTCCAGATGAAGGCCTTCGCTGATACGCCGACGGCGGATACGACGCTGGTCAAGTCGATCGCCCGTCGCACCAAGGAAAAGAACATCGCAGGCGATTGGGCGGGCGAGGCCTCGAAGATCTACGAAAACTCGGTGCTGCCCGCCCTGAAGCGCCAGATCGCGCTGATGGAGAGCGTGCGGAGCAAGGCCACCCATGACGCCGGCGTGTGGCGTCTGAAGAACGGCGGCGAGTACTACGCCACCTCTCTGAAGAACTACACGACCTCGAACCTGACGCCGGACGAGATCCACCAACTGGGCCTGGACACGGTCAAGGCGATCGAGGCCGAGGCCGACAAGCTGTTCAAGAAGATCGGCATGACCAAGGGCACGGTCGGCGATCGCATGCGCAAGCTGGGCGAGGACTTCTATCCGAACACGGATGAGGCCAAGGAGCAGCTGATCAAGGACCTGAACGACAAGGCCAAGTGGATCGAAAAGCAGCTGCCGGCCTATTTCGGCCAGTTGCCCAAGGCCCCGCTGGAGATCCGTCGCGTGCCCAAGGCCATCGAGGCCGGTGCGCCGGGCGGCTACTACAACTCACCCTCGCTGGATGGGAAGCGTCCGGGGATCTACTGGATCAACCTGCGCGACACCAAGGAGCAGGCCAAATACACCCTGACCACCCTGACCGTGCACGAGGGCGTTCCGGGGCACCACTTGCAGCTGTCTCTTTCGAACGAAGCCAAGGGCCTGCCGCTGATCCGCAAGATCATCGGCTTCTCGGGCTACACCGAGGGCTGGGCTCTGTATTCCGAGCAGCTCGCTGTCGAGATGGGCGTCTACAAGAACGACCCGCGCGGCCAGATCGGCATGCTGCACGACGCGCTGTTCCGCGCCGTGCGCCTGGTGGTCGACACCGGCATGCACCACAAGAAGTGGAGCCGCGAGCAGGCCATCAAGTACATGGCCGAGACCATGGGCGATGAGGAAAGCGGCGCGATCACCGAGATCGAGCGCTATGTCGTGTGGCCGGGCCAGGCCTGCAGCTACATGATCGGCAAGATCGTCTGGCTCCGCGCCCGGGCCAAGGCCCAGAAGGCGCTGGGCAAGAAGTTCGACATCCGCGAATTCCACGACGCGGGCTTGCTGTCGGGCATGACTCCGCTGACCGTCTTCGAGCGGGTGATCGACGACTACATCGTCAGCAAGGGCGGCAAGGCCTAAAGGCGTTCAGATGAGGTCCCTCCTCCCGCTGGCGGGGGAGGGACGCTCTTCCTTAGCCCCAGCTGTCCGATGCGCCCGCGCGGCGCGCCACGGCCTTGACCGGGGCGGTGCTGCGCAGTGCGGGCATCGGCTTGTCCGACGGCTTGCCGTAGAGCCAGCCCTGGGCGAAGTCGACGCCGACATTGCGGACGACCTCCTCGACCTCGGCGGTTTCGACCATCTCCGCGACCGTACGGACCTTGAGGTCACGGCACAGCTCCACCAGTCGCCGCACCAGCGCGCCGTCGCGGCTGTTGTCGGCCAGTTCGCGCACATAGCGACCGTCGATCTTGACGATGTCGAGCGCCAGCTGCTGCAGGTAGGAGAACGAAGACGAGCCGGCCCCGAAGTCGTCGAGACAGACCAGAGAGCCCATCGAGCGGAGGCTCTGGATATGCTGGTTTGCGGTCACCAGATTGTCGATCGCGCGGGTCTCGGTGATCTCGAAGATCAGTCGCCCCTTGGCTTCGTCGAACTTCGCCAGCAGTCGGCCGACATGGTCGACAAAGGTTTCGTTGCCGATCGTCTGGCCTGACACATTGACCGCCAGCTTCAGCTTGCGCTCGGTGTCGTTGGCCAGCTTCTTGACCGCCTGCTCGACGATGGCGTGGTCGAGCTCTTCGATCAGATCGAACTCTTCGGCCATACGGATCAGGGCGAACGGACTGCCGCCGTCCTCGAACCGGACCAGAACCTCGTGATGATGCGCGAGGCCCGTGGCTAGCGAAACGACGGGCTGGAAGGCCAGGTTGAAACGTCGCTGGCTGACGGCCACGCCTAGGGCTCCGGCGCGCGCCAGGGTGCGCTTGACGGACCGGTTCATCGCCTCAGACAAGGTCATCGGCGGGATGTCCTTGAGTCCTTCGCGCAGGAAATCGTCTAGGGCGTAGCGCAGGGCGCGCATCGCTCGCGATGAGCCGCCGCCGCCTTCCAGCGGCACCACGTGAGCGCTGGCTTCGGCGCTGACCATCCGGGTCAGGCGCTTGATCATGTTTTCGGGACGATCGTCGCGCTGGCGGAGCAGGGCGAAGCGGTCGTCCGACAGTTTGGTGGCTGCGGCGCCGCCATGGGCTTCGGCGCGAAGCGCGCTGGCCACCCGGACGTCGAGCGCGGCGGCTTCATCGGGCGACAGCCCCTCGCGCATGTCGCCCAGGCCGGAGAACTCCACCATGGCCAGTTCCAGCTCGATGCCGGTGACCCGGGCGGCTTCGAACAGGCCCTGTGCGATATCGTCGAACGACTCGCGGGGTTGTAGCGAACTGGCCGCTAACGGCGGCCCGGCGGATTGCGCCGCTGTGATCGCCACCGAGACACGACCCTCGTTTTCGGGCAATGCGCGCAGGATGACGCGGACGTGTTTGTCCGCCGGTTCAGCCAGGCGCAACACGACCGGACCACGCCGCACGCCGTCGTCGGCGCAGCCCAGCATGGCTTCCATCAAAGGGCGGTCGTCAGCGTGAAACAGCTCCGCCCAGACTTTGCCCGTGAGCGCAGCCTCGCTCTTGCCCATCACCTTCTGCGCAGCGCCGAGGACCAGGCGCACGCGCCCGCTCTGCAATTCCACCAGCAGGTCGGCGCTGGCGAAGGCCAGACCAAGAAGGCGACGCGGATCTAGCGACAAGTCGGCAATCCCCCGAGTGAGCCAGTGACCCTTGCATGTCGGGACTTAAGGACCGGTTTCGGCGGCGGCCCCAGCGAAACTCAATTCCGGTTCCAATGCGGTGCGACAAAAACGGTCGTTTCTGCGATGGGAACATCTTGCGAACATGGAACAAAGCGTGTACCCATTCACCATGTTCCACAGGTTGCTGAGGCGGGGCGCGCGAAGCGCCAATCGGGCGACCGGAATCATGGAATAGAAGGCGGATCAATCATGACTAGTCAGGCGGCTTTGAAACTCGTGGCCAAGGAAGAAGGCGATAAGCAACGCGCGCTAGAGGCGGCTCTCGCCCAGATCGACCGCGCGTTCGGCAAGGGCTCGGTGATGAAGCTGGGCGAGAAGGGCAAGGTCGAGATGGAGTCCGTCTCCACGGGCTCGCTCGGTCTGGACATCGCGCTCGGCATCGGCGGCCTGCCCAAGGGGCGGATCGTCGAGGTCTACGGCCCTGAGAGCTCGGGTAAGACCACCCTGGCGCTGCACGTGGTGGCCGAGGTGCAGAAGGCGGGCGGCACCGCCGCCTTTGTCGACGCCGAACACGCGCTGGATCCGTCCTACGCTTTCAAGCTGGGGGTCAATCTCGACAACCTCCTGGTCTCTCAGCCCGACAACGGCGAGCAGGCGCTTGAGATCACCGACACGCTGGTGCGCTCCGGCGCCGTGGACATCGTGGTCGTCGACTCGGTGGCGGCGCTGACGCCCAAGGCGGAAATCGAAGGCGAGATGGGCGACAGCCTGCCCGGCCTGCAAGCGCGTCTGATGAGCCAGGCGCTGCGCAAGCTGACGGCCTCGATCAACAAGGCCAACACCATCGTCATCTTCATCAACCAGATCCGCCACAAGATCGGGGTGATGTACGGCAGCCCCGAGACGACCACGGGCGGCAACGCGCTGAAGTTCTACGCCTCGGTGCGTCTCGATATCCGCCGCACCGGCTCGGTGAAGGCGCGTGACGAGATCATCGGCAACAATGTCCGCGTGAAGGTGGTCAAGAACAAGGTGGCCCCGCCGTTCCGTGAGGTCGAGTTCGACATCATGTACGGCGAGGGCATCTCCAAGCTGGGTGAGGTCATCGACCTCGGCGTCAAGGCTGGGATCATCGATAAGGCCGGCTCGTGGTTCTCGTACGGCAGCCAGCGTATCGGCCAGGGTCGCGACAATGTCCGCGAGTTCTTGAAGAACAATCCTGACATCGCCGCGTCCATCGAAGCCGCCGTCCGCAAGTCGTCGCAGAAGATCGAGGAAGAGCTCCTGGTCGGCGGCCCGGAGGAGGGCGACGAGGAGTAGATCCTCCGCCCGAAGGTTTCGCGGCCTTCGCCCGCATTCGCGGGCGTTCCCCGCCTTCAACACGCCCGCGGCGGACCGCCGCGAAGGCCGCGATCAGGCCGCCTGGACCCCATGCCAGGCGGCCTACTCTTTTGGGGGCGAGAGGGTGGGCGGTCGTTCCTCGGCTTGATGTGGGCGGCATGCAGCGGAAGGTCAGGTTTCACCCCTGAGCGGACCTTGGCCTTTTGCGTCCTTCGAGGCGCGCTCCCCAGGATGAGCTCTTCAGCAATAGAGTTCTTCATCTTGAGGTGTCAGCTGAAGGCAAGTCTCGAAGACCGCACGGGCCCCGCCTAACACCGATCTCCGACCGCCCCAATGTCGCCTGTCGCCGCCGCGACGCGGCGAGCGCGGACGGGGCGAACTGCCGCAAACGGGTCCTTTTCCGCCGCAACCAGCGCCCCCACATCCAAGCCTGTTTCCCCTTGGCCGAAAACCGCGCTATGCAGCGGCCGACTTCCGGCCGCTCGCCGGACCGGTACGCAAGACTTGAGACGCTCATGCCCAGCTTGAACGAGATCCGCAGCACCTTCCTCGACTACTTCGGCAAGGCCGATCACGCCGTGACGCCGTCGGCGCCGCTGGTGCCGCAGAACGACCCGACCCTGCTGTTCGTCAACGCCGGCATGGTGCCGTTCAAGAATGTGTTCACGGGCGCTGAAACCCCGGCCCATCCGCGCGCGGCCAGCTCGCAGAAGTGCGTCCGCGCCGGCGGCAAGCACAACGACCTGGACAACGTCGGCTACACCGCGCGCCACCACACCTTCTTCGAGATGCTGGGTAACTTCTCGTTCGGCGACTACTTCAAGGAACAGGCGATCCACCACGCCTGGACCCTGCTGACCGGCGAGTTCAAGCTGCCGAAGGAAAAGCTGCTGGTCACGGTGTACCACACCGACGACGAGGCGGCCGCGCTGTGGAAGAAGATCGCCGGCCTTGGCGATGACCGCATCATCCGCATCCCGACCAACGACAACTTCTGGTCCATGGGCGACACCGGCCCGTGCGGCCCGTGCTCGGAAATCTTCTTCGACCACGGCCCCCATATCGCGGGCGGCCCTCCCGGCAGTCCCGATGAAGACGGCGACCGCTTCATCGAGATCTGGAATCTCGTGTTCATGCAGTTCGAGCAACTGGCGGGCGGTGAGCGCATCAGCCTGCCCAAGCCCTCGATCGATACTGGCATGGGCCTGGAGCGGATCGCCGCCGTTCTGCAGGGCCAGCACGACAACTACGACATCGATCTCTTCAAGGCCCTGATCGCCGCCAGCGTCGAGCTGACGGGCGTGAAGGCCGAGGGCGCCCAGGCGCCGTCGCACCGCGTGATCGCCGACCACCTGCGCTCGTCCTCGTTCCTGCTGGCCGATGGCGTGTCGCCCTCGAACGAAGGGCGCGGCTACGTTCTGCGCCGTATCATGCGCCGCGCCATGCGCCACGCCTATCTGCTGGGCGCCAACGAGCCCTTGATGCACCGCCTGGCCCCGACCCTGGTGGCCGAGATGGGCCAGGCCTATCCGGAGCTGCGCCGCGCCGAGGCCTCGATCGTCGAGACCCTGCGCCAGGAAGAGGAGCGCTTCCGCACCACCCTGGGCCGCGGCATGGGCCTGCTGGATGAGGCCACGGCCAACCTGTCGGCCGGCGACGTGCTGGACGGCGAGACCGCCTTCAAGCTCTACGACACCTACGGCTTCCCGCTGGACCTTACGCAGGACGCCGTCCGCGCCAAGGGCCTGACCGTCGACACCGACGGCTTCGACGCGGCCATGCAGAAGCAGCGCGAAATGGCGCGCGCCAACTGGGCCGGTTCGGGCCAGCAGGGCGCGGCGGCCGCCTGGTTCTCGATCAAAGAAAAGGCCGGCGCCACCGACTTCGTCGGCTACGAGACCACCGAAACCACCGGCGTGGTGAAGGCCATCGTCGTCGACGGCGCCGAGGTCGAGAGCGCCTCGGCCGGGACGACCGCCGAGGTCCTGCTGGACCGCACCAGCTTCTACGCTGAGAGCGGCGGTCAGGCCGGCGACACCGGCGTGATCGAGGTGGGCGGCCGCGAGAGCCGCGTCATCGACACCCAGAAGCAGGCCGGTGAGCTGCACGTGCACCGTGTCGAGCTCACGGGCGACCTGAAGGTCGGCGACAAGGTCGTGGCCAGCGTCGATGCGGATCGTCGCCACACCACGCGCTCGAACCACTCGGCCGCGCACCTGGTGCACGCCGCCCTGCACCATGTGCTGGGCCCGCACGTGGCCCAGAAGGGCCAGATGGTCGACGGCGAGCGCATGCGTTTCGACTTCAGCCACGGCGGTCCGCTGACGGCTGAAGAGCTCGACAAGATCGAGGCCGAGGTCAACGAAGTCATCCGCCAGAACGTCCCGGCCGAGACCAAGGAAATGGCCCCGCAGGAGGCCATCGAGGCCGGCGCCGTGGCCCTGTTCGGCGAAAAGTACGGCGACAGCGTCCGCGTGCTGACGCTCGGCAAGTCGCTGAGCGACGATGCCAAGGCCTATTCGGTCGAACTGTGCGGCGGCACCCACGTGGTCCGGACGGGCGACATCGCCCTGTTCAAGATCGTCTCGGAGCAGGGCGTCGCCGCCGGCGTGCGTCGTATCGAGGCCCTGACCGGCGAGGCGGCCCGCCGCTTCCTGCTGGATCAGGCGAGCGTCGCCAAGTCGCTGGCCGACCAGTTCAAGACCCCGGTGGCCGAAGTCGGCGCCCGCGTCGACGCCTTGATCGCCGACCGCAAGCGCCTGGAGAAGGAGCTGGCCGAGGCCAAGAAGCAGCTCGCTCTGGGCGGCGGCGGCGCAGCTTCGGGTCCAGAGGACGTCAACGGCGTGGCCCTGATCGCCCGTGTGCTGGACGGCGTCGGCGGCAAGGAGCTGCGCGGCGTGGCTGAAGAGTTCAAGAAGCAGCTGACCAGCGGCGTCGTCGCCTTGGTCGGCACGTCAGACGGCAAGGCCGCCGTCACAGTGGCGGTCACCGCCGACCTGACGGCCAAGTTCAGCGCTGCAGATCTCGCCAAGGCCGCCGTGATCGCCATGGGCGGCCAGGGCGCCGGCGGCAAGGCCGACTTCGCCCAGGGCGGCGCGCCCGACGACAGCAAGGCCCAGGAAGGCCTCGCGGCCGTCAAGGCGGCTCTGGCCGGCTAAGGCTCGAGGCGCTCCGGTCAAACGATCAAGCCCACCCTTCTTCGCGAAGCGGTGGGCTTTTTCGTAGTGGCTAGAACCGCACGATCAGTCAGGTTCGCGTCGATGCGGGGGCTTAGGTCTGTGTCCGCCAAGGAGATGCGGATGAACCACGACGTCGCCAACAACTATCACGCCAGGATGCGCCGGGTGCTCGATCACATCGACGCGCACTTGGACGAGAACCTGAGCGTCGAGGTTCTGGCGGCGGTCGCGGCCTTCTCACGTCACCACTTCCAGCGACAGTTCTCTGGCCTATACGGGATCGGCGTCGCCGCCTATGTCCAGTTGGCGCGGATGAAGCGGGCGTCCTATCGCCTGGCCTTTCGAGATCAGGACAGTGTGCTGGGGATCGCGCTCGACAGCGGCTTCGAGGGGCCTGAAGCGTTCAGCCGCGCCTTTCGGCGGCTGTTCGACCAGAGCCCGTCGACGTTTCGTCGCCAGCCCCGCTGGGAGCCTTGGCAGGCGGCGCAGTCGCCGCTGGTTCAAGCCAGGAGACAGACCATGAGCTTCACCGACGACGATGTCCGGATCGTCGACTTTCCTGAAACCCCCATCGCGGTCATGCGGCACGAGGGTGACCCGGCCCTGCTGGGCGACACGATCCGCCGGTTCATCGCCTGGCGTAAGGCCGCAGGCCTGCCGCCGCGCATCAGCGCCACCTTCAATGTCTTCCATGATGACCCGAACGACACGCCGGCGGAACGCTACCGGATGGACCTGTGCGCAGCGACCGAACGCGTGGGGCCCAATCCTGACGGGGTTACGGCAGGCGCAATTCCCGGCGGGCCGTGCGCGATGCTGCGCCAGGTCGGGTCGAGCGACGACCTGCGCGCGGCTTCGCAGTTCCTCTACGGCGAGTGGCTGCCGCGCAGCGGACGCGAGCTCCGTGACGCGCCGTTTTTCGCGAAGCGGGTCCGCTTCTTTCCGGATGTTCCGGAACACGAGGCGGTGACGGAGCTCTATCTGCCGCTCTCGCCGGAGATCTAGCAAAAGGGGCTTCCGCCGCCACGCTGCGGACGCCTGTTTCCTCAGGCCTTGAAGAACGCCGCCAGCTTGTTGCCGTCGGGATCGCGGACATAGGCCAGGTAGTAGCCCTCACCATATGCAGGGCGCGGCCCTGGCGGACCCGCGCAGGCGCCGCCGTGGGCCAGGGCGGCGGCGTGGAAGGCGTCGACCTGCTGGGGCGCGTCGGCCTTGAGACCGATCATGATCCCGTTGCCGGCCTTGGCGGGCTCGCCGTTTTCAGGCGTGCAGATCATCACCGTGGCATGCTCGGGATCGGCCCATAGCCGATCCAGTCACCCTGCCGCCAAAGACGCTGACTGCCCAGCGCGCCGAGCGCTGCGTCGTAGAAGGCGCCGGCCCGATCCGGGTCACTGGCGCCGATGGTGATATAGCTGATCATCCTGGGTCTCCTTCTGGAGGCGACCCTAGCGGGCTAGCTGACACCGGCTGTCAGCAGGATCGCCACCAGTGCGAGCGAGATGATCGAGACAGCGGTTGTCAGCGCTACGGCTCGCGCCGCGCCGCGCGGCCAGACGCCGTAGGCGCGGGTCTGGATGAAGACGTTCACCGCCGTAGGCGCGGCGGCCACCAGGGTTGCGCCGGCCCGGAAGTCGGCCGGCGCCGGGGTCAGGCCGACCGCCAGCCAGACCAACAGCGGGAAGGCCGCCAACTTGGCGAGCGCCGCCAGCATAAGGGGCGCGTTTGCCGGCGGGGGCGCGTCGTCGACCTGATGAAGACCCAGCGCCGCCCCCAGGGCCACCAAGCCCACAGGACTACCCGAGGCGGCCGCCATGCCGATGGCGCGGTCGAGCGGCTGGGGCAGGGCGAGGCCCAGCAACGCCAGGAGCAGGCCCAGCAAGGCGGCCGCCACGACGGGATTTCGGAAAGCCTGGGCTGTCGAGCGCCACACCGATTGTCCGGACGCCCAGCCCAGAAGGCCCACACCCGCCGCCGCCAGCACCACGAAATCAGCGGCCACCGCGCCAGCGACCAGGCGGGCGGTCTCTGCGCCGAGCACCGCAGCGGTGACGGGCAGGGCGAGGAAGGCGCTGTTGCCAACACCGGCGGCCATGGCGGCTCCGGCGCGTTCATCTCGCGCCCACCCCAGCCCGCGGCCTGACACGAGGACGCCGCCCATCACCAACAGTCCGACGCCGGCATAGGCCAAAAGTCCCGACCAGAGTTCAAGCCCAGGGCGGCCGAGGCGCGAGAGGGAATGCACGAGCAGGGCGGGAAAACCCACCCAATAGACATAGGCCGACAGGCCTTGAGCCATCCGCGCATCCAGCAGCCGAAGGCGCGTGAGTGCGACGCCGACGGCGATCAGTAGGAAGAACGGCCAGACGCGCGCGGCGACATCGACTACGAGACTGATCAAGGGCGGGGAACTCGACGATGGCGAGCCCGCAGCCGTATCACCCTGCGCGGCCTTTCGACCAGCCCGGGATCGTCAGGCGATAGACCAGGATCAGGTTCTCATTGTCCCCAGTCGACTTGCCCTCGGCGTCGCGCACCCCGGCGTCGAAAGAAATGCCGCCGACGGTTCCAGAGGCCGTCTGGAAGTCGTTGTCCGAGCCGATCAGCAGGAACACATCGTCCGGCGCCTTGGGATCCAGAGCAGGAACCAGCGCCATGGCCTCGAGCTTCTCGGGCAGGGTGAACGCGTTTGTGGCGCGGTTGTCGAGGTTCAGGCCAAAGCGGGCCATGCCGGAGGGGTCATTGAAATTGATGAGCTCGACTTGCCGGGCCGGGATGACGCCGGCGTCCAGAACGCCTGCAGGGGCGATCGGCTGGGTCGAGGTCTCGTAGGGCGTCCCGGCGAGGTTCGTCGCGCCCGCCGTGTCGATCAGCAGCACCGCGCGATAGACCGCCGCGCGCGTCGCGCCGCCGCCCCGGCCGTTACCGTCGCGCGCCAGGACCAGGAACTGGTGATCGCTGAGGGCCAGAAGCTCGGATTGAGCGGCGGTCTTGTCCGCTGCGCCGCCGTCACCCTTGTTGCGGAACACCGGCAACTGCACGACGTAGTGCGCCAGCGGCGTCGTCGGGGTGGCCTTGGTCGAGGTGTCGTAGATGAAGAGGCGGGTGTTGGCGCGCGTTTCATCCTTTCCTTCGACGGAGTCCTGCACTGTGGCGCTCTGCAGCAGGGCGACCAGGCGCTGGCCGTCCGGCGTGAGCGACAGCCCTTCCAGACCCTGGTTCGCGCGCCGCCCCGTTTCCGCCGGCGAAGCGCCAGAGGGGTGCGGTAGCCCGGCCTTCAAGGGCGCTACGGCCGTGACCGGCGGGATCATGCCGATGGCCTTGCCCGATGCATCGAAGCGGTAGATGGCGGCGGCGTACTCGTCCGAAACCCAAAAGCTTCCGTCCTTGGCGCGCGCCAGGCCCTCGCTGTCCAGGCTGATCCGCCCGGCCGCCGCCGGCTCGCTGGGATCCAGCCCCGTAAAGCCCTGGCCCTTGGCGTCCTTCAGCAGCAGCCCGCCGCTGGGCGTGAGCAACATCTGATCCGGCGCGCCCGAGGCGGTCGGCGCGAAGCGAATCGAGAAGCGATGCAGGCGATTGGCGTAGTCGCTGGTGCCCTTGATCTCGCCGACGGCATTGGGGCCGCGATCAGGCAGGGTGAGGATCTCGCCCTCATAGCGACCATCACCGCCGCGCCGCCAATCAACGACCGCCATAGCCGAGAAGGAGCCCAGGCTGTCGCCGTTGAAGTCTCGCGTCGCAGCGGGCAGGCGGCCAACGCCGACCAGACCGTGGTTTACGATCCTGAGGCCGTCCAGCGTCGCCGTCACCGGAACGCTTGAGGCGAGATGCGGAACCCTGTGCTCGGTGGGCTCGGCCTGGGCCGCGCCCGCCAGCAGGCTCAACGACGCGAGAAGGCTGAGGCGAAGAAGAGCCGACATCGGTTGCGCTCCAGAATCTGAGGCTCAACCGGCTACCAGCCGAGTTTGACGATGGTGCAACAGTTCCGTCCGAAGACGGCGCAATCAGCCCTGACGTTCGTCGCCCGGCAGGCGGATATGCACCAGCTTCCAGGTGAACAGCGCTTTTCGCTCGAAGGTGAAGATCGTGACCTTGCGGCTGGCGTCCGGGCGCTTGACCGAAATCCGCACCCGGTTTGGATCCCAATAGGCGATGCCAGGATAGGGGCCGCGCACCGTGTCGCGGATCTGGCCGCCCAGGGTGTCGTCGCGACGGGAGGCGGGCGGCGCCTTGCCGGGCGCGTAGCCCCGGGTCAAGGCCGAGACACCGGCCACCGTCAGGTAGCGGTCGACCTTGGGCTCGGGCGGCGCAATGGGCTCGATGGCCTTCTTGAAGACGCTCATCGGATCGCGCCATAGCGAAGGGGCCTCGGGTTTGGCGGCCGGGGCGTCGGCGATCAGTTGACCGGTCAGGCTACGGCGCACGGCCGGGAAGTCGACCAGTTCGCCGATCGCCTGGACATCCTCGTACTGCGCGGCGGCCTTGAGGGCGCGAAATGCGAACCAGGGCGCACTGGCGAAGGCGGCGGCGAACGTGAAGATCGCCAGCACGATCAGATCCCAGATCCGCTTTTGCAGAGTCATGCCGCCTCCGAACGGTTAACGCCGATAGATCACAGGTGCGGCGCGGCTCGCAAGGCTGCTCGCGTGTGACGGGCGCTTTCAGGGACGCTCCAAGAAAAACGCCCCGGAGGAGGTCCTCCGGGGCGCTTGGCTCTCGGGCTATAGGCCCAGAGGCGTTAGGCCATCGCCTTCTTCAGGTTCTCATCGATCTTGTCGAGGAAGCCTTCGGTGGTCAGCCAGCCTTGCTTGTCGCCGACCAGCAAAGCGAGGTCCTTGGTCATGTAGCCGCTCTCGACGGTGTCGATGCAGACCTTTTCCAGGGTGGCGGCGAAGTTGGCCAGATCCTGATTGTCGTCCAGTTTGGCGCGGTGAGCCAGGCCACGGGTCCAGGCGAAGATCGAGGCGATCGAGTTGGTCGAGGTGCTCTCGCCCTTCTGATGCTGGCGATAGTGACGGGTCACCGTGCCGTGAGCGGCCTCGGCTTCCACGGTCTTGCCGTCCGGCGTCATCAGCACCGAGGTCATCAGGCCCAGCGACCCGAAGCCTTGAGCGACGATGTCCGACTGCACGTCGCCGTCGTAGTTCTTACAGGCCCAGACGTAGCCGCCCGACCACTTCAGCGCCGAGGCGACCATGTCGTCGATCAGGCGGTGCTCGTAGTGGATGCCGGCGGCCTTGAACTGCTCGGCGTAGTGGGCGTCGTAGATCTCCTGGAAGATGTCCTTGAAGCGGCCGTCATAGGCCTTGAGGATCGTGTTCTTCGTGGAGAGGTAGACCGGATAGCCGCGGTTCAGGCCGTAGGCGAACGAGGCGTGGGCGAAATCGCGGATCGAGTCGTCGAGGTTGTACATCGCCATGGCGACGCCGGCGTCCGGGGCCTTGAACACTTCGTGTTCGATGGTCTGGCCGTCTTCGCCGACGAACTTGATCGACAGCGTGCCCTTGCCAGGGAACTTGAAGTCGGTGGCGCGGTACTGATCGCCGAAGGCGTGGCGGCCGACGATGATCGGCTGGGTCCAGCCCGGGACCAGGCGCGGCACGTTCTGGCAGATGATCGGCTCGCGGAAGATCACGCCGCCCAGGATGTTGCGGATCGTGCCGTTCGGCGACTTCCACATCTTCTTGAGCTTGAACTCTTCAACGCGCTGTTCGTCGGGCGTGATGGTCGCGCACTTGACGGCGACGCCGTGCTTCTTGGTGGCGTTGGCCGCGTCGATCGTCACCTGATCGTCTGTGGCGTCGCGGTTTTCAACCGACAGGTCGTAGTAGTCGAGTTCCAGATCCAGGTACGGGAAGATCAGCTTGTCTTTGATGAGCTTCCAGATGATGCGGGTCATTTCATCGCCGTCCATGTCGACGACGGGATTGGCGACTTTGATCTTGGCCATTTCGGGGATGTTCCTCTGGCGGTGGCGCGCCTGCGGCGTTCTGGCGCACAGGGCCAGCACGCGGCGCGGACCGGGAGGCTATAGACTGTTGCGTCGCAGGGGAAAAGCGGATCGGTATGCTCCGCCTTTAACTTCAGCGTTCCAGTATCCGGTTTTGGGTGGAGAGCACCGGCGACGGGCTTAAGGGGCGGGCCAGGGAGCAGGCTTGGACAAGGGATCTGGTGCGATTGCCGGCGTAAGCGCGCCGCTGGCGCGGCGGCTGCTGACGATGGTGGCGATCCTGTCGATCGCCGTGACCAGCGTCGCCACGGCCGCGGCCTTCATCTTCGTGCGCGAGAGCGCGGCGGACACCCAGACGCGGCACCTCGTCGAATATGTTGGGGAGCGGGTCAAGACCGAGGACCGGTTGTTCTCTGATCTGGTT
Organism: Caulobacter sp. DMC95; assembly: GCF_056313785.1. NCBI lineage: Bacteria > Pseudomonadati > Pseudomonadota > Alphaproteobacteria > Caulobacterales > Caulobacteraceae > Caulobacter > Caulobacter sp. DMC95. The sequence goes on from NZ_JBQUZP010000007.1 coordinate 137,745, forward strand.
AAGGTGCATGACGCGGCTGGTGAGGCGCTCACGCGTCGTCTGGAACAGGCGCGAGGCGCCCGAGGCGCTGACGAGTTCGAGCGCCTCTATCCGGAAAAGGGCGATGGTACGCGTCGCTCGATACCCAGCCTCTTCGACGGCGCTCACTTGGGCGGCCACTACGTCTACGGTGTGGGAGCTTATCTGCGGGACGCCCAAGCGATGCGTCCAATGGAACAGGACTTGTTCGTCGAGGTCGCCGACGTGGTGGCGGCCATCGGCGAGGCCCAGATCCGGCACTATGACAACTTCTACTTCTTCACGCCTCAGACCCGGCTGGTGATGTTCGGGCCGCTGCGCGAGGACAAGCTCCAGTACTACCGGCGCGACGCGCCCAATACGCTGGACATTTCCAAGGAGGAGATGACCACCCTGACCCTGCCGGAGAACAACCCCGAGCGGGTCATGAAATGCACCAAGCTGCGGCGGCTGATCTCGGACCCCAGCGGGCGGGGGCTGAACGCGGCTTGCATGACGCCCTTCTACTACAAGGGCCAGTTCATGGGGGCGTTCGGCACTAGCCTGTCGCTCGATTCCTATCTTCTCCGCGCCGTCGCCGACGCCTTGCCCGGCGGCGCGAACATGATTGTCGCCGACGACGGCGAGCTGGTCGCCGCGCAGGGGCTCTCGCGCAACGGCTTCGTCGACGCGGATCTTCTGCGCCGGTTCCAGGTCGACAATGATCTCAAGAACCTGATGGGCCGCATTCGCGGTCAAGGACGCGACGTGGGCGTGGTTCTGTCTCCCGACGGCGACAGGCTGGTGGCCTATGGTCGTCTGGTGGAGCCGGGTTGGTGGTTCCTTATGAGTTTCCCATCCAGCGACCTCGTCTGGTCGTCGCTGAAGACGGCTTCTTGGGTGTTGCTGTTCGGCTTCTTCGGCGTCCTGTTGCAGGTGTTGCTGCTCTACCGCCTGACCAATCAAATGGTGGCGGCTCCGCTGGAGGCCCTGGCCGAGGCGCAACAGCAGGGCGATCCGGCCGCCGCGCGTCCGTTCGAGTCGAGGCCCGACGAGATCGGCTCCCTGGCGCGGGCGTTGCGTCGGCAGCGCGAACGCAACGAAGAGCTGCTGCGCTCGCTGGAGCAGCGGGTGGCCGTGCGCACCGCCGAGCTCGAGCGGGCCAACCAAGCCAAGTCGGTGTTCCTGGCCAACATGTCCCACGAGCTGCGCACGCCATTGAACGGCGTCATCGCGATCGGCGACCGTCTGGCCGAGGAGGAGGATCCGGAAACCCGCCGCGAACTGGCCTCGCTGGTCACCTCGTCCGGCCGGCTTCTGGAGCAGGTGCTGGGGGACATCCTGGATGTCTCTAAGATCGAGGCTGGTCAGTTCCAGCTGAGCCCGGCGCCGTTCGATCTGGTCCAACTGGTGCGCGGCATGGCCGAACTGCACGCTGCGGCGGCCGAGGCCAAGCACTTGACGTTCCGCTGGTCGGTGGCTCCCGACGCGGAAGGCTCTTATGACGGCGATGCAGGGCGGATCAGTCAGATCCTTTCGAACTTGCTGGCCAATGCGGTCAAGTTCACAGCCAAGGGTGAGGTCTCGCTGGAGGTCGATCGCCAGGGCGAGGTCCTGCGCTTCGTCGTCCGTGACACGGGCGTGGGCTTCGACGAGGCTGTCCGCGACCGCCTGTTCAAGCGCTTTGTCCAGGCCGACCAGTCGATCACGCGGCAGTTTGGCGGAACGGGGCTTGGCCTGTCGATCTGCGCCGCCCTCGCCGAAATGATGCAGGGAACGATCAGCGCCGAGGCGACGCCGGGGCGGGGCGCCCGCTTCGAGGTGGCCCTGCCGCTGCCCCGTTGCGCGAAGATCACAGACGCCCCGGTCGAGGAGGATCGCGAGATATCCCTAGAAGGCATGCGGGTGCTGGTGGCCGAGGACCATCCCACGAACCGCAAGGTGGTCGAGATCGTCCTGGAGCCTTTCGGCGTGGAGCTGACCATGGTCGAGGACGGTCAGGCCGCGCTGGACGCGCTGGAGCAGGGCCGTTTCGACGCGGTCCTGATGGATATGCAGATGCCGGTTCTGGACGGCCTTTCGGCCACCCGCGCGATCCGGGCGCGGGAGAAGGCTGCGGGCGCCTCGGCGATCCTGGTGATCATGCTGACCGCCAACGCCATGGAGGAGCACGTGGAGGCGGCGCGGGCGGCGGGGGCCGATCTACACCTGGCCAAGCCCCTCCATCCCGCCCATTTGCTCGAGGCCCTGGCGCGGGTGCGGCGCTAGAAGCGCTTGCATCCGGCCGCCGGTCGGCGGCAAAGGACGCGGATGACTGACGCCGCCGCCTTCAAGCCCGTTCCCCCCTGCGTAATCCTCAATGAACCTCAGCTGGCCGAGAACATCGGCTCGGTCGCGCGGGTCATGGCCAATTTCGGCCTGTCGGATTTGCGTCTGGTGCGGCCGCGTGATGGCTGGCCGCAGGAACGGGCCTGGGCCAGCGCCTCGGGGGCGCACTGGCCGCTGGATGACGCCAAGGTCTTCGACACCCTCGAGGCGGCGATCGCCGACCTCAAGCTGGTCTACGCCACCACCGCTCGGCCGCGCGAAACGCGTCTGCCGGTCTACACGCCGCGCGAAAGCGCTGGCCATCTGGCCGAGGAGGTCGCCCAAGGCCGTGCTGTAGGACTGCTGTTCGGCGGCGAGCGGGCGGGTTTGGAGACCCACGACATCGCGCTGTGTCAGGCCATCGTCTCGATCCCGATCGACGAACGCTTCCGCTCGCTGAATCTGGCCCAGGCGGTGTCGATCAACGCCTACGAATGGAAGATGACCCAGGACGACCGGCCCTGGAAGAAGTTCGAGCAGAACGTCGAGGAGCCCGCCGATCAGGCCGCGCTGCTGGGCCTCTACGAACACCTCGAGGATGAACTGGAGAAGGCGGGCTTCTACCATCCGCCGGAAAAGAAGCCATCGATGGTGCGCAACCTGCGGGTTCCGCTGGCCCGCGCCCGTCTTTCCGACCAGGAGGTCCGCACCTTCCGGGGCGTGATCACCGCGCTCAGCCGGGGGCGCGGTCGCGTCCTGGCCAAGCTGGCTGAGAAGGCCAAGAAGGACGCTCCTTAAGGACGCGGCTCCTCGCGGATTTTGACCTCGATCATCCTTGCGCGCCGTCGCTGAGCGCATGGTCGGGGTCGTGATCCAGCAAGGAGCCTTCCATGAACCCCGACGCCATCACCTTGGTCGTTGTCGCCGACGGCCGCCGCGCCCGACTGCTGGAGCAGCGCCGGATCGACGGCCCGCTGCATGACCGCCCCGAGTGGCTCTCGGACGTCAAGGAGCACCACGACCACGGCGCGCCCAGCCACATCACCCACAGCGGCGACGCCCATGATCGCGCCGAAAAGGCGTTTCTGACGAACCTGGCCAAGCGCGTCGACGCGGTGCTCGCGCACAACACGATCGACCAGGTGATCCTGATCGCGCCGCCACGCGCGTTGGGCCATTTGCGCGAGGCGCTGTCTTCCGCCGCCGCCAAGAAGGTGATCGGATCGGACGCCCATGACCGGGTGGACGCAACGATCATCACGCTGGAAAGCGTCGTCCACGCCGCGCGTCACGCCCACGCCGCCTGAACCCAATCAGCGTCGCGCGGTGCTTGCGCCGCGCGACGTCCCGCGTTCAACTGTCCTCAAACAGATGTTGGGGAGGGCGGCATGAACCGTCGGGAATGGCTGGCCATGGCCGGCGCGCTGGGCCTGTCGCCCACCTTGGTGTCGGCGGTCCAGGCTGCTGAAAGCGACCCCTTGGCGGCGCGGGACGCCTATCTGTACGCTTTGCCCCTCATTGAGATGGCTACGACGCGCGCACGGCTGCTCAAGAGTCCCGGCGCGGCGATCAACACTCTGTCTCACACCCGGACCTTGTCGGACCATAAGGCCCGCTGGGTGACCACGCCCAATAACGACACGCTCTACTCGTCAGCTTTCCTGGACCTTACGAAGGGCCCCGCGACCCTGACCATCCCGCCGCTCGGCAAGCGCTACTACTCGGTGGCGGTGATGGACATGTTCACCAACAACAATGTCGTCCTCAGTACGCGGACCGTCGGCGGAGAAGGTGGAACCTTCACCCTGGTCGGGCCCGGCCAGGCGTCGAGCGGCCCGAACCCCACCCGCATCGCCACGCCGCATGCCTGGCTGCTGATCCGCACCCTTACCGACGGCGGCGAAGACCTGGCGGCGGCCCACAAGGCGCAGGACGGCTTCGGCCTCAAGGGCGCGCCGCCGGCGCCGGTCGCCGCCTACGCCGCGCGCGACGCCCAGCCGGCCGACTACTTCGCCACGGCGCGCGCGCTGCTGACCAGCGATCCCGCCCCGCCCACCGACCTGCGTATTCTCAAGCGCGCGGCGGCGTTCCTCGGGGCGGGACCCTACGACGAGGTTGCTGCAGCGAAGGGCGTCCAGCAGGCGCGGATGATTGCTCTCCTGGCTCAGGGGCGGCAGACCTTCGTCAACGGCTGGTCCTATCCGCGTCCTAACCTGGGCGACTACGGCCAGGACTACATCTACCGCGCCATCGTCGCGCTGCAGGGACTGGGCGCGCTGCCCGTCGCCGAGGCCCTCTACATGAAGGCGGCCGGCGACGACGGCGCGGGGACCTTCACCGGCGATGGTCCGTACCGCCTGACCATGCCGGCGCAACTGCCGTTGGACGGCTTCTGGTCGCTGTCGATGTACGAGGCGACAGCGGACGGTCAGTTCTTCTTCACCGACAACCCGATCCACCGCTACACGATCGGCGACCGCACCCAGGGTCTGAAACGCAACGCCGATGGGACGTTGGATATCTGGATCGGCCGCACGGATCCGGGCGGCGACAAGACCGCCAACTGGCTGCCGGCGCCCAAGTCTGGTCCGTTTGCGCTGTTCCTGCGGGCCTATCTGCCAAAGGCTGAGATGCTGGACGGTCGCTTCCGCGTTCCGGCGGTGACGAAGGCCTGATCAGGGCTCGACCCGGGCCCCGCACGGCGGCAAAGTCGCGCCGACTCGTTTCTGAGGAGACCTCTCGATGAAGACCCGCGCCGCCGTCGCTTTCGAAGCCAAAAAGCCGCTGGAGATTGTCGAGGTCGACCTCGAAGGGCCCAAGGCCGGCGAGGTGATGGTCGAGATCAGGGCGACCGGCGTCTGCCATACCGACGCCTACACCCTCGACGGCTTTGACAGCGAAGGCATCTTCCCCTCGATCCTGGGCCATGAGGGCGCGGGCGTGGTGGTCGAGGTTGGGGCTGGCGTCACCTCGGTGGCGGTCGGCGATCACGTGATCCCGCTCTACACGCCCGAATGCCGCCAGTGCAAAAGCTGCCTGTCGGGCAAGACCAACCTGTGCACGGCGATCCGCGCCACCCAGGGCAAGGGCCTGATGCCCGATGGGACGAGCCGCTTTTCGTACAAGGGCCAGCCGATCTACCACTACATGGGCTGCTCGACCTTCTCGAACTACACGGTGCTGCCCGAGATCGCGGTCGCCAAGATCCGCAAGGACGCGCCGTTCAAGACCGCCTGCTATTGCGGTTGTGGGGTCACGACGGGGGTCGGCGCGGTGACCAACACCGCCAAGGTCGAGCCCGGCGCCAACGTCATCGTCTTCGGCCTGGGCGGCATCGGCCTGAACGTCATCCAGGGCGCCAAGCTGGTCGGCGCCAATATGATCGTCGGCGTCGACATCAATCCGGACCGCGAAGAATGGGGCCGCAAGTTCGGCATGACTCACTTCGTCAATCCCAAGGACGTCCAAGGCGATCTGGTCGCGCATCTGGTGGCCCTGACCGACGGCGGCGCGGACTACACCTTCGACGCCACCGGCAACACCGGCGTCATGCGCACGGCGCTCGAAGCCTGCCACCGCGGCTGGGGCGAGAGCATCATCATCGGCGTTGCCGAGGCGGGGAAGGAAATCTCGACCCGTCCGTTCCAGCTGGTCACTGGCCGCGTCTGGAAGGGGACTGCCTTCGGCGGTGCGCGCGGCCGCACCGACACGCCGAAGATCGTCGACTGGTACATGGACGGGAAGATCCAGATCGACCCGATGATCACCCACGTCCTGCCGTTGGAAGAGATCAACAAGGCGTTTGATCTGATGCACGCGGGTGAGAGCATCCGCACCGTGGTGACGTTCTAGTTAGAGGCGTCGACGCCCCCTCCGTCACGGCGCGTGGCCGCGCCGCGCCACCTCCCCCGTTTCACGAGGGAGGATGAAAATTGACCGGCCTTCTCATCCTCCCCCGCGCGCGGGGGAGGGGGACCGCGAAGCGGTGGAGGGGGCGTTCCTCGGGAGTTCCCCATGACCGTCGAAACCCTCTCCACCCATCGCGTCCATGGCGGAACCCTCCGCTACTGCAAGCACGCCTCGACCAGCACCGGGACGCCGATGAAATTCACGGTGTGGGCGCCTGACGGCGAGGGGCCGTTTCCGTATCTCATCTGGCTGTCGGGACTGACCTGCACTGAGGACAACTTCACAGTGAAGTCGGGCGTCTACGCCCACGCCGCCCAGCACGGGATCGCCATCGTGGCGCCCGACACCAGTCCGCGCGGCGAGGGCGTGGCTGACGATCCGGCCTACGACCTCGGTCAGGGGGCGGGCTTCTATGTCGACGCCACCCAGACGCCTTGGGCGCCGCACTTCATGATGCATTCCTACGTCACCGGCGACCTGCTCATGGCCGTCGAGGGGGCGTTTCCGCTGGACGGCGCGCGCAAGGGAATCTTCGGTCACTCGATGGGCGGCCATGGCGCGCTGACGATCGCGCTGAAGCATCCGGACCTGTTCAAGTCGGTCAGCGCGTTCTCGCCGATCGTCTCGCCGTTGAACTGCCCCTGGGGCGACAAGGCGCTGAGCGCATACCTGGGCCCGGACCGCGCCGCCTGGCGGCCCTACGACGCCTGCGCCCTGATCGAGGACGGCAAGGGGGAGAGCTTCGACGACATTCTGATTGACCAGGGCCTCGCCGACAGCTTCCTGGAGAGCCAGCTGAAGCCCGAGCTGATCGAAGCCGCCGCCGCCGAGGGCGGCCGCAAAGTCACCATCCGCCGTCAGGAGGGCTACGACCACAGCTACTTCTTCATCTCGACCTTCATCGGCGACCACGTAGCCTGGCACGCGGAGCGGCTCTAGCCGTCAAGTTGCCCGCTGAAGTCAAAGAGCTGGCTGTTCACCCAACCCTTGCCGATCGCTAGAGCACCCTTGCGGTTCATCACCACCCCCCGGGCCTTGCTGTTGCTGAGCCCTGAGCGCAGGTAGCTGAGGGCGAAGAGTTCGAGCTGGGCGGGCGTGACCTTGTCGCGCCAGAGCCCGGCGTTCTTGATGCAGTCCAGGCGCCCCCACCACGCCGCCGGCGCGGCCAGCAGCCAGTCGCAGACCACATCGTCGGCGCGGCCGGGTGTCGAGGTCTGGATGAAGGCGCGAACATCGGCCAGGGTCAGCCCCTTTAGCCCGCCGTTCTGGGTCACCAGGTCGAAGAACCAGACCAGTTCGCGCAGCGTCCGCGCGTTTCGCCCCGCCGCCTTGGCCCAGCTGTCGGCCAGCACGTCGGCCCTCTCCGCGACAACCCGGATGCGGCTGGTCTGCTGCGCCTTCATTTCGGGTGAGCCCATCAGGCTCGCCAGCTCCCGCGCCGGGATCGCTTTAAGCTTGGTTCCCGTCTGCCAGCTACGGACGATAGCGAGGCCGGTCGCGACCCCGCTGTTGCAGGCCTTCCACAGATCCGCGCCGATCGTGGGCGCTTCGCGCAGCACCACGGGTCGCCCCACGGCCTTGACCATGGGCTGCAGCGAGGCTGACCCGATGTTCCACTGCAGCACGCCGCAGGAAACGCCCATGCCGTCGAAGTCGCCGGTCACACCACGCCACGGATCACCAGCGTTCTCGAACCGTCCGGTGATGGCGACCGCAGTATTGAGCTCTTGATCGGATACGGCCATGGCGCTCCCCCTCAGTGGCGAGCGTCACTGTAATGCACGTCTGGGGTGAAGTCGCGATTGAAATAACGCCGGTCTCTGATTGGCGAGGGCGTGTGTGGTCGTGACTTTTCCGTAATTCATCCTGGGTTCAGGCGGCGGGCGCTCCCTTCCCGGTCAAGCTGACCAAAAAGAGGGGACACCAGCATGAAACTCGCATCGCTCGCCGCCGTCATCGCCCTGGGCCTGAGCACCTCGGCCTGTGTGATCATCGACGCCGATGACAGCCATCCGAATGTCTCCGTCAACGCCCAGGCCGGCGACCGGTCAATGGAGGCGCTGTTCGGCGCACGGGTCGACGGCGCCGATCTGGTGGTGCGCGTCAGCTCCAACGGCTGCACCCGGCAGGAGGACTTCTCCGTCGACACCCAGCGTCGCGACGGCCTGACCAGCTTCACCTTCGTCCGCAAGCGCCCCGACAACTGCAAGGCGCTGCTGCCGGAGGGCGTCGAGCTGCGCTATCCGCTGGACGCGTTCGGCGTCGAGCGCGGCGGCCAGATCCGCCTGCGTAATCCGCTGGTGCGGCCGTAGGGTTGTGGGCGGGCGCGGCGGAACATTGACTCCCCGCCGCTGCTCCCCCATAAGCCAGCCCTTCACGCCGCCGGCTCGCCGCGCGGCGCGATGACCTTATGACGGATTGACCCGAAGCCGCCGTTGCGATCGCGCCTCGAAAGGGGAGCCGGCCCGGATCGAATTGAAAGAACGACTATGTCGAAGCGCCATAGCGCCAAGTACAAGATCGACCGCCGCATGGGTGAAAACCTGTGGGGCCGTCCGAAGTCCCCGGTCAACTCGCGTTCGTACGGCCCGGGCCAACACGGCCAGCGTCGTAAGAGCAAGGTTTCGGACTTCGGTCTGCAGCTGCGCGCCAAGCAAAAGCTGAAGGGCTACTACGGTAACCTGACCGAGAAGCAATTCTCGCGCACCTACGAGGAAGCCGCCCGTCGCAAGGGTAACACCTCGGAGAACCTGATCGCTCTGCTCGAGTCGCGCCTGGACGCCATCGTCTATCGCGCCAAGTTCGTGCCGACCGTTTTCGCCGCCCGCCAGTTCGTGAACCACGGCCACGTGACCGTGAACGGCAAGCGCGTGAACATCCCGTCGTACCGCTGCAAGGCCGGCGACGTGATCCAGGTCCGCGAAAAGTCGCGCAACATGGCTCTGGTCCTCGAAGCCGTCGCCTCGAACGAGCGTGACTTCGCCGAGTACGTCTCGGTCGACGCCAAGAGCCTGTCGGCCACCTTCGTCCGCGCTCCGGAACTCTCGGAAGTTCCGTATCCGGTGAAGATGGAACCGAACCTCGTCGTCGAATTCTACGCTTCGTAAGCGTCGGATCCGAAGAGATACGGAAAAGGCCCCGGAGCAATCCGGGGCCTTTTTTGTTGCGCCAAGGCCTTGAACCGGATCGCGCGGGCGCCTAATTGCGGTTCAGCGGGACCGGGCCCCTCTGGCGAGCAATGCAAGTGCTCGTGATGTCGGACCGCATCGGGTGTTCTCGATGTCTTGGGTCCGGCCGCCTAGCCCCCCTCCCCAAAAGGCGCCGCCTCACATCGAGAACACCCGAGCATCCTTTTTGGACCGGAGGTTCTGAATGCCGCTTCTGATGTGCCCCAACTGCGACGCCTCGATGCAGGCTGTTCAGCGCGCCAGCGTCGAGTTCGACATGTGCCCGCGTTGCCGGGGCGTCTGGCTGGACCGCGGCGAGCTTGAGAAGTTGATGGCCATGGAGCGCGACGAGACCCAGGCGGTCTACGGCCAGCCCAAGCCATACAGCCGTCCCGATCACCACCACGATCATGGCCACAGCCACGGTCACAAGCGCCACGATGACGACGACTATCGCCGTCACGGTTCCTACGGCCATCACAAGAAAAAGCGTTTCGACCTGTTCGACATCTTCGACTGACGAAAGACGATGAACCACTTCAAGACCTACATGCTGCTGGCGGGCCTGACCGCGCTGTTCATGGGCGCAGGGTTCCTGATCGGCGGCGCCACCGGCATGATGATCGCCCTGGTCTTCGCCCTGGCGATGAACGCGTTCTCGTACTGGAACGCCGACAAGATCGTGTTGCGCACCTACGGCGCGGTCGAGGTCGATGAGAGCCACCCCGAGCCGCTGATCCGCAACTATGTGATCGACACCGTCGAAATGGCCCGCTCGGCGGGCCTGCCGCGTCCGCGCATCACGGTGATCGACAGCGCTCAGCCCAACGCCTTCGCCACCGGCCGCGATCCCGACCACGCCGCCGTCGCCGCCAGCACCGGCCTGCTGCAGCTTCTGACGCGCGAAGAGATCCGCGGCGTCATGGCCCACGAGCTGGCGCACGTGAAGAACCGCGACACCCTGGTCATGACCGTGACTGCGACCATCGCCGGCGCTATCTCGGCCCTGGCCAATTTCGCCTTCTTCTTCGGCGGTTCGCGCGACGAAGAGGGCAATGGTGGTGGTCTGGGCGGCCTGGTTGGGGCGATCCTGATCGCCATCCTGGCCCCGATCGCGGCCATGCTGGTGCAGATGGCCATCAGCCGCGCCCGCGAGTACGAGGCTGATCGGATCGGCGCGCAGATCGCCGGCGATTCGGAGTCCCTGGCGCGCGCGCTGGAGAAGATCGAAGCCTACGCCCGCGGCGGCTACGAGAACGTCCAGGCAGAGCGTAATCCGGCCACCGCCCGTATGTTCATCATCAATCCGCTGGCCGGGAAGGGCGCCGACAACCTGTTCTCGACCCACCCGGCCACGCACAACCGCGTCGAGGCCCTGATGCGCCTGGGCGTGGAGCGTGGGGCCCGTCGTCCGGCGGTGGTCGCGTCGGCTTCGTCCAGCGTGCCGCTGAGCGGCGGCTCGCACGAGCAGGGCCCCTGGGGCTAACCCGGCCTCTGGTCAGCGAGCGCTCCTTCGGCGATCCTTGCGTCCGAACAACCTCGAGGACGTATGATCGGCGCGCTGTCACGCAGAGGGCTTCTATGGACCGGCTTGGCTTTAACGGCCGCCGGCTGCGTCACAAGGCCCAGCGTGATCGCGTCGGATCAGAGGTGGCCGGAGCTTGAACCGGTTGATGTGATAGCCGGGCGCGACGGCTTGACCGTACGTTTGGCCTCTGCGGGTTGCACGGTCAGAGCGGACGTCGTCTGCCATCTTGATCGCACCCAGGGCATCGCAGTGCTAGCCTTTGCCCGGCGGCGCCTGGAGACCTGCCGGTTCGGTAAGGCCGGGGTGGTCATTCTTGAGTTCAGCTACAACGAGCTGGGCCTGCGGCGCGGTGAACGGTTCAAGGTTGCGAACCCGTCCTTCCGCTAGCCAAGGTTCCGTGGGAGCGGGAATGATCAAATGGATCTCAGAGGCGTTCGGGCGCCTGGCGGCCGATGTCCAGCGAGAGACGGCCGAGTGGAGAATCCGCTGCACGGCCTGCGGCCGGCAAAAGTCTCTGGCTGCCGTCGGCGGCGTTCGCTACGGCGCTTCCGGAGCCAAACACACGCTGGGCTATTGCTCTGGCTGCAAGGGTCTTCGGATATTGAAGGTCTATCGGCCTGCCGAGGAAGCGACCATTCCGCCGCGCGGCCCTAACCTTTCGGCGTGAAGCGCTCGATCATCCAGGGCAGTACGCGGGCGGGGCGCTTGGCGGCGATGTCGATCAGCACCCAGTCGGTGCGGACCTGGGCGCACATTTCGCCGTCGGGCCCATCGATGCGGATGTAGCGCTCAAAGCGCGGACCCTTCAGCTCGCCCACCCAAGTATAGCCCGTGGCGGTTTCGCCGGGCAGAAGCTCGCGGCGATAGTCGACCTCGTGACGGCGCGCGACCCAACTCCAGGGCGCGCGCTCCTCAGGCGTGGTCCAGGCGTCCCAGTGGGTGATGGCCAGATCCTGCGCCCACCCCAGATAGACCACGTTGTTGACGTGGCCGTTGGCGTCGATATCCGACGCCTTGGGCGTGAAGGTCAGGGCGTAGGCGTCCGAGGGCGGGACAAAAAGGCGGCTCATGTCGCGCCTTAGGCGGCGAGCACGCCCTGTTCGGTCAGGAAGGTCTTCAGTTCGCCCGACTGGAACATCTCGCGGATGATGTCGCTGCCGCCGATGAATTCACCCTTCACGTAGAGCTGGGGAATGGTCGGCCAGTCGGTGAAGGTCTTGATGCCCTGGCGCAGGTCGTCGTCCTGCAGCACGTCGACGCCGACGAACTCGACGCCTAGGTGATCCAGGATCTGCACCACCACAGAGGAAAAGCCGCAGCGCGGCTGGTCCGGCACGCCCTTCATGAACACCACCACCGGATGGTCGGCGACGGTCTTGGCGATGAAGTCCAGGGCGGGGGAGGCGGCGGCGTCGGTCATGGCGGTATCCTAGAGTGCTTCTGTCAGCTAGGCGCCGTGCGGGCCGGGGTCAAGTCCGGTGGGCGGCCTTCTCGCGTTCTTGAGCCGAGAAGCGGGCCATCTCGATCTGGGCGCAGACGCCGGTGGGCAGGTCACGCTCGACCACGGCGGCCAGGCGCTCGATCTCCTGGCGGGTATCGGCGGTGATCCGCACCGTCGCCAGCGACGGCTCGGTCAGGGCGTAGCCGAGGCAGATGTCCTCGGCGCTCCAGCCGGGCGTGTTGCTCAGGAACTCATAGCCGCCTACGTCCGCGAGCGGGTCGGTGCGCCTTTGCCAGAACGAGGGTTTGGGCGGCGCCTTGTCGGCGACTTCGCGCAGGGCCTGGGGCCAGAAGTCCTCGCCGATGACCGCGAAATTATGCTGCGAGGCCTGGCGGATGCGATGGCGTTCGGCCCATCCCGAGGAAAGATTGTAGGGCGACGAAATGGCCGTGACCAGGTCGTTGGCCAGCAGGCCCGGGTCAATGTCACCGCGACTGGCTATCCCCAGTCCGCGCAGCGCCCGCGCCTTCTGCAAGTCCTGAAGGCCGGCCTCAAAGGCGACCGGCAGCGACGCCGATTGCGGGTCGTTGATCAGCACGAGGTCCAGATAGTCCAGCGACAGGCCCTCGAAGGCCGATCGGCGTAGGAGCTCCAGCGTCTGTCGCCCATGCTGCGTCGCGTCGCCGCGAATCCGCCAGGTCAGGAACAGCAGGTGGCGCTCGACCGAAGCGAACGCCTCGCCCGCGCCCTTGAGCATCTCCGGCGAGTCGCCGTCGATCTGGAAGCTGTTGACGCCGTTCTCCAGCGCCGTGAACACTAGGGCGCGCCAGTCATTGGCCCGGAGTCGCGAGCTATCGGCCAGGCGCAGCGTCAAGGCCGAAACCGCGATGCCCGTTGCTCCGAAGGGACGATAGCGCACGGTGCTGAGGCTCCTACTCGGCGGGGGCGGCGGTTTCGAGCGCGAGAGCGTGCAGGGTTCCGCCCAGCACGTCGGCCAGCGCCCGGTTGACCAACTGGTGTTGGCGCACGCGCGGCAGCCCCTTGAACGCCGGGGACACGATCCGTGCTTTCCAATGGTCGTTGTCGCCGACCAGATCCGTCAACACGATCTCGGAATCCGGAAACGCCGCGACCAGACGGGCTTCGAGTTCGGCGTGAGACATGGGCACGGGACGAATACTCCGATCTTTCAGCCGCTTTTCTGGCTGAGAATCCTTAAGAACAACCATACCTGGCGCAGTGGCGCGATAGCGCCAGTCATAGGGTTAACTATCGTGATGACCGAGAATTAATTGAACCGGGCACGCAGGGCGAGGCATGTAGCGGCCATGATCATCTCCCGCCACTCACTGAGTCTTTTCGCCGCCGCCTTCCTGGCCGTCGCCTCGCCGGCTTTCGCCGGTCCTGGCGACAAGGCTCTTGATGACGTTCGTATCCTGTCGGCCGACGATATGGAGGGGCGCGGCGTTGGGACCCCGGGTTCCGAGAAGGCGCGGGCCTATATCCTCTCGCGGTTCCGTGAGATCGGGCTGGCGCCGGTGGGCGACCGGTTTGAGCATACGTTCGCCTTCACCAAGCGCGACGGTTCGGCGGCGCAGGGCGTGAACTTGATTGCGCGGATCAGCGGGACCCAGCCAGGCAAGGCCATGGTCGTCACCGCGCACTACGACCACCTGGGCGTCCGTAACGGCGAGATCTTCAATGGCGCCGACGACAACGCCTCGGGCGTGGCGGGCCTGCTGGCGGTGGCCGAGGCCTTCAAGGCCAAGCCGCCGACGCACGACGTGATCCTGGCGGTGGTCGACGCCGAGGAAAGCGGGCTGCGCGGCGCGCGGGCGTTTGCGGCGGCGCCGCCGATCCCACTGGAGACGATCGTGCTGAACATCAACTTCGACATGCTCAGCAAGAACACCAAGAACGAGTTGTTCGCCGCCGGCGCATCGGCGTTCCCCATTCTGCGCCCGGTCCTGGAGCGGGTCGCCGCAACGGCGCCGGTGGCTCTGAAGCTGGGCCACGACACCGACGCTGACGGCGCGCAGAACAACTGGACCAACCAGTCCGACCACTACGCCTTCGTCGAGAAGGGCGTGCCGTGGGTCTATTTTGGCGTCGAGGATCACCCCGAGTACCATCGCCCGAGCGACGACTTCGCGACGATCCCGCAGGACTTCTTCAAGCGCTCGGTGGCGACGGTCGTGCAGGCCAGCTTGGCCTTGGAGGCGTCGCTGGACGCGGTGGCCAAGAGCGCGGGGCGCTAGCCGCGCTTTTGTCCCGCCGCTAGGCGCGACCGATTGTCTCCGGTCTGGCTGGAGGGGCCATCTGTCCCTAATCTGGGGACTATCATCGTGATTCCGGTGACCCCAGGAGCTGCACGATCGTCCCGACCGCCGTCAGAACCCGAATTATCAGAGCCGCGCCTGCGGTCTGCCTCATCGTGGCCGTGGCCATGGCGCTGGATTTCGTCGTCAACATCCTGCTGTTGAACGATCGCGCCGCCTACGCGCCCGTCACGACGCTCGTCCTGTCCACGATCATCGCAGCGCCCTTGGCCTATTGGCTGAGCAGCCAGAAGATCCGGCTTGAGGAGATGCACGCCGACTTGAAGGCCAGCCTCGACGCCAAGCAGGGCGCCGTCGAAGAGGCCGAGACCGCCGTAGCCAAATATCGCGAGGTTGATCGCCTCTACCGGCTGCTGGGCGACAACCTGACGGATCACGTCGCTCTGTGGTCTCCCCAAGGTGAGCGGCTCTACAGCTCGCCCAGCATCGAACGCATCAGCGGCTACACGCTCGAAGAGTTCATGGCCCTGCCGCCGCAGGCCATGGTCAGCGATGCGGACTTCAAGCGCGTGCAGGGCATCATTCGCAAGCTCACCCCCGGCGGCGAGCCTGTCAGCGCCGACTACCAGAGCCTCCGCAAGGACGGAGCGGTGATCTGGCTGGAGAGCACCTACTCCCTGCTGGGGGACGGATCGGACATCCTGCTGGTGACCTCGCGCGACATCACCGAACGCAAGCGTCTGGAACTGGACATCGCCAAGGCCCTGGAGATGGCCGAGGCGGCCTCGGCGGCCAAGTCCGACTTCCTGGCCAACATGACCCACGAGCTGCGGACGCCGCTGACGGCGATCATCGGCTTCGCCGAGGTGCTGCGACGCTCGCGCAATCTGAACAAGACCGCCGCCCGACAGGTCGGCCATATCCTTGACGCCAGCAACACCCTGCTCAGCGTCGTCAATGATGTGCTGGACTTTTCCCGCCTCGAGGCGGGCGGGCTGGAGTTGGACCCCGCGCCTTTCGATCCGGCCGCCATGGCCTCGTCCTGCGCCGGCCTAGTGGCCGAGCGCGCGGAAGCCAAGGGCCTCGAGATCCATGTTCGCACGCCGCGCGGCGTCAGGCCCATGAATCTGGATGGGCCGCGGCTCAGCCAGGTGCTGCTGAACTTCCTGTCCAACGCGGTGAAGTTCACCGCTCACGGCGCCATCACCGTCGCCCTGCGCCAGACCGTGGAAGGCGATGAGGCGGTCCTGCGCGGCGAGGTCATCGACACCGGCATCGGTATCGCGCCCGAGCACCGCGAGAACATCTTCGACCGCTTCTCCCAGGCCGACGCGGCCGTGTCACGACGCTTTGGCGGTACGGGTCTCGGGCTGGCGATATCGCGCCGTATCATCGAGCGGATGGATGGCCGCATCGGCGTCGATAGTGTCGAGGGGCAGGGCTCGACCTTCTGGTTCGAGGTGCGCGGACCGCTCGCCGAACTGCCCACCCAGGAGGCTCAAGAGACCTCACCTCTGGACGCGGACGCCGATGTCCGGCTGCTGCTGGTGGAGGACAATGCGGTCAATCGGGAGCTGATCTGCGCGATGCTTGAGCCCTTCGGCGTCGCTGTCGAGACCGCCAATGACGGCGTGGCCGGGGTCGAGGCCATGCGCCAGGGGCAGTACGATCTGGTGCTGATGGACGTGCAGATGCCGGTCATGGACGGCCTGACCGCCACCCGCGAAATCCGGGCCCTAGAAGGCGCCCGCGGGGCCTCCACCCCCATCATCGCCATGACGGCCAATGTCTTGCCTGAACAGGTCGCCAACTGCCTGGCCGCGGGCATGGACGACCACTTGGGCAAGCCGATCAGTCCCGGCAAGCTGCTGGAGGCGGTGGCGCGCTGGTCGGGACGGTCGCACGCGGCTTAGGGCGCCAGACAGACCGGGGATCCCGACGAGTCTTTGGGAGACTCTCGCACGCGCCTTCGCAATGGTGAACAGTCATGCTACGGACCAGCCCTAACACCGCGTCGGGGGGGCGGAGTTGCCTTACAGCATAGATCAGTTCGATTGGGGAACGACGCCGCTAGGTCCAAAGGAAACTTGGCCTGGGGCGCTTCGGACAACCTACGATATCCTGATGGGGACCGAGTTCGCGACCTGTGCGACCTGGGGACCCGAACAAACGCTGATCTATAACGCAGCCTATATTCCATTCCTCGGCGCGAGGCACCCAGCGGCTCTGGGGCAGCCGATCCATCTGGTCTGGTCCGATGTCTGGGACGAGATTGCGCCATTGCTGCGTAAGGCCATGGCCGGCGAGCGAGTCTACATGGAAAACATGCGTCTGGTCATGACCAGAAACGGCTTTCCGGAAGACACCTATTGGACCTTCTCATACAGCCCGCTCCGCGACGGCGATCGGGTCGAAGGCATATTTGATATCGCCATAGAGACGACCGGACAGGTGATGGCCGAGCGGCAACGCGAGTTGCAGGTCGCAGAGACCACCCACCGCTTGAAGAATACGCTGGCCCTTGTACAGGCCATCGCTCAGCAGACCCTTCGCGGTGTCGGCGAGCGCGATCTCGTGCGGAGCTTTGACGATCGTGTCCACGCGCTGGCGGCCGCCCACGACGTCCTGCTGAGGCAAGACTGGAACGGCGCGGATCTGGCGGGTCTGATCCAGGCTGCAATCGCCAATGTGACCGAGCGCTCGCGCGTCCACATCGAGGGTCCGCCTTTGGGCGTAAAGGCGCCGATCGCCCAGAACGTATCCTTGCTGGTCCATGAGTTGACCACGAACGCGATCAAGTACGGCGCTCTGAGCGATCCAGCGGGCCGCGTACGGGTCAGCTGGGTCCATGACGGCCCAGTGGTGCGCATGGAATGGCGCGAGGAGGGCGGACCACCTGCGTCTCCGCCTTCGCGCAAGGGATTTGGCACGCGGCTCGTCAGTCTTGGCCTGACGGGCGCAGGGGGCGTGGAGATGGACTATGGGCCCGGTGGGCTGACGGTTCAGCTCTCGGCTTCCGCGGAAAGCCTGCTGGAAGCCTGAGGGCGAGGGTGTCTTCTGGCGGCGAGTGTCGACCCTCGCCGGAACCCTGGTCGCCAGCCATGGACCGGCGACCAGGTTTAGAGGCGTCAGGCCTTCGGCGCGTTCATATAGCCCGGGAGCCAAGCCTCGTGCGCGGTGCGCAGGGCCTCCAGCGAGACGCTGAACAGACCGTCTGATGCGAACGCTTCACCGCCAGCGACGCCGGCGACGCTGGCGTGCACGCCGGCCTCTTTCGCCGCATCCAGCACCGCGTCCGGGTCGGGCGTGGCGATCATGTAGCGGGCCTGATCCTCGCCCAGCAGATAGGCGTGGGCGTGCGCCTGACTGGGGGTGTTGAGGGTGATCCCGACCTTGCTGGCCAGCGCCACGTCGGCCGCCGCGACCAGAAGTCCGCCGTCCGACAGGTCGTGGACGCCCGCCACGAGGCCCGAGCTGATCAGGCCGCGCACGAAGTCGCCGGTCTTGCGCTCCAGCGCCAGATCGACTGGCGGCGGGGCGCCGTCCTCGCGTCCCAGGATTTCGCGCAGATAGATCGAGGCGCCCAGTTCGCCGCGCGTCTCGCCGACGAGCACCAACGTATCGCCCTCGGCGACATTGCCGAAGCCGGTGCGCAGGTCGTAGTCCTCGAGCAGGCCCACGGCGCCGACGGTCGGGGTCGGCGGAATGGCGACGCCGTTGGTCTCGTTGTAGAGCGACACGTTGCCGGACACGACCGGGAAGTCCAGCGCGCGGCAGGCCTCGGCCATGCCGTCGGTGGCGCGGACGATCTGGCCCATGGTCTCGGGCTTTTCGGGGCTGCCGAAGTTCAGGTTGTCGGTGATGGCGATCGGCAGGGCGCCGGCGGCCGTCAGGTTGCGCCAGGCTTCGGCCACGGCCTGCTTGCCACCCTCGTACGGGTCGGCCTGGACGTAGCGCGGGGTGCAGTCGCTGGTGACGGCGATGGCCTTGCCCGTGCCGTGGATGCGCACGATGCCGGCGTCGCAGCCGGTGGCGCTGTCTTCCAGCGTGTCGGCCATGACGTGACGGTCGTACTGCTCCCACAGCCAGCGCTTGGAGGCCATGTCCGGGCAGCCGACGATCTTCAGGACCGCTTCGTTCCAGTTGGTCGGAGCGGGAACGGCGGCAGGGTCGAGGCGCGGCTGCAGCGCGGGCTGGACCCAGGGGCGGTCATAAAGCGGCGCGTCGTCGAACAGCGGGGCCAGCGGCACGTCGCAGACCGTTTCGCCGTGATGCTTCAGAACCAGGCGGCCGGTGTCAGTGGTGTAGCCGATGACGGCTGCGTCCAGGCCCCACTTCTCGAAGATGGCGTGGCCGTCCTTCTCGCGGCCGGGCTTGAGGACCGCCAGCATGCGCTCCTGGCTTTCCGACAGCATCATCTCATAGGCGCTCATGCCCTCTTCGCGCTGCGGGACCATGTCCATGTTCAGCTCGATGCCGACGCCGCCCTTGCCGGCCATCTCGACCGACGACGAGGTCAGGCCCGCCGCGCCCATGTCCTGGATGGCGGCGACCGCGCCGGTGGCCATCAGCTCCAGCGTCGCCTCGATCAGCAGCTTTTCGGCGAAGGGGTCGCCGACCTGAACGGTGGGGCGCTTCTCCTCGGAATCCTCGGAGAATTCGGCCGACGACATGGTCGCGCCGTGGATGCCGTCGCGGCCGGTCTTAGAGCCGAAATAGACGACCGCCAGGCCCGGGCCCGGGGCGGCCGAGTAGAAGATGCTGTCGGCCTTGGCCAGGCCCACGCACATGGCGTTGACCAGGATGTTGCCATTGTAGCCCTTGTGGAAGTTGGTCTCGCCCGCGACGGTGGGCACGCCCACGCAGTTGCCGTAGCCGGCGATGCCGGCGACCACGCCGTCGACCAGGCGCTTGGTCTTCGGATGGCTGGGATCGCCAAAGCGCAGGGCGTTCAAGAGCGCGATCGGTCGCGCGCCCATCGTGAAGACGTCGCGCATGATGCCGCCCACGCCCGTCGCCGCACCCTGATAGGGCTCGATGTACGAGGGGTGGTTGTGGCTCTCCATCTTGAAGATGATCGCGTCGCCGTCGCCGATGTCGATCACGCCGGCGTTCTCGCCCGGGCCGCAGATCACCCGCGGGCCGTCGATCGGGAACTTCTTCAGCTGGTTCTTCGACGACTTGTACGAGCAGTGCTCGGACCACATCACCGAGAAGACGCCCAGCTCCACGAGGTTGGGCTCACGGCCCAGGCGCTTGAGGACAACGTCATATTCGGCGGGTTTCAGGCCGAACTCGGCGGCCATCTCGGCCATGGGCTTTGCAGCGGGCGTGGAGGAGGTGCTCATGGGCGCGCGTTCTAGCGCGCTGCTGAGGATTCCGCCACCGTCGAGGACTCGGTCGGGTCCTCATATCTGCCCCCTTTTCGGCCCGACTGGGTGACCGTGGCTTCAGGCTTGGTCTCCGGGGTTTCAGCCTTGGCCTTAGGCGTCTCGACCTCAGCGTCGGGTGTCTCGACCTTGGTCGGCTCGCCGTTCAGGTCGCCGAACACCGCCGTGGACTGCTTGTGAGCGAACGCGATCCAGCCATCGATGACCGCGCCGCCCTTTTCGACAGACCCCATACGCAGGGAGGCGCCGATCACCACGGCGCCGAACAGCGCCAGCAGCAGGACGAACGCACTCACGATCGGGTGCACGCCAGACCGCTTGCGGCGCTTTGCCCAGACAGGCACGCCGCTGACATAGGTTTCGGGAAACCGAACTTCGGGATCGGCCATGGTGTTTTAACTCTGCGCGTCGGGGAAGGCTCCCGCCGCAGCCCCCCAATTTATGTTTGTGGCTCAGAGGTTTGTCGGATGCGCTGGATCTATTCCACCACTCTCCCTCTATCGGTGCGGCTTAACCTTAACTCGCACGTGATGGGCGAGAATTTGCCGCGCCGAGGCCGGTCGGGAGTCTCTTCGTGCCCAGAGGGCGAAGGCCATCGCGGCCGACGCGATGATTTCAATCGACCGCGCGCGCCTAACGGTAAGGCCAGTAAAAACTGAAGCTTAGTTGAAGATTACGAGACTTGGCCGGAGGAACGTCGGGTGTCCGGAGCCGTTCTCTTACCGTGCGCTTAAAGCGCGCGGTGAGCTAAAGGAGAAGCCCGATGACCGAACAAGATCGCAATCCGCAGCAACAGCAGGGCGACCAGCAGCGCCGAGCCCCGGATCAACAGCAACAGCAGAAGGGCGGCGAGCGCCAGACTGAACAGGGGCGTAACCCTAGCGGTCAAGCTAATCAGCAGGACAACGTCCAACGCGGCGACCGCTGATACGCCTCTGCTTGGCGGAAGAAGGGCCGGCGGTTCGACCGCCGGCCCTTTTTGCGTTTATTTGGCGTCCACGACCGGCAGCTCGATGAAGCTGGCCGTATCGCCCGCGTGGAACACCCGCTGCGTGGCCTTCACATAGTCGCCCGGCTTGGCGAAGAAGATGTTCGGCACGAAGGTCTGCGGGTTGCGGTCGTACAGCGGGAACCAGCTGGACTGCACCTGCACCATGATCCGGTGGCCCGGCTTGAAGGTGTAGTTCGCCGTGGGCAGGATGAACTGGTACTTCAGTGCCGTGTTCGGCTTCAGCGCCTTAGGCTCGCTGAAGCTCTCGCGATAGCGGCCGCGGAAGATCGTCATGCCCACCGCCAGCTGATAGCCGCCCAGCTCGGGTTGGCTGGGGACCTCGTCGGGGTAGACATCGATCAGCTTGACCACCCAGTCGCTGTCCGTGCCGCTGGTCGAGGCGAACAGGTTCACCTTGGGGACGCCGGCGATCTTCATCGGCTCGGTCAGAGGTTCGCTGACATAGGTCAGCACGTCCGGACGCCCATCGACCGAGCGCTGATCGGTCACCAGCCAGGGCGTCCAGCGGCTGCGGTCGGAAAACTGCAGCGGGCGAGGGATGTAGGGAACAGGCTTGGCCGGATCCGACACATACTCTGTATAGCCCGCAACGCCCTTTCCGGCCGCCGGGGCGCTGAAACCCAGGCCGCCGTTGGCGCCCAGATAGAGGTTCTTGCTGGCCTTGCCTGAACCGGCGCCATCCGCGCCGCCCTGCGGCCAGGTCGCGTATCGGTTCCACTTGTTCTGGCCCGGATCGTAGATGAGCACCGGCGGGGTGTCAGCCTTGGGGCCGTCCTTCAGATACTGGTCGAAGAACGGCTTCATCACATCGCGGCGGAACTGCAGGGCGGTGTCGCCGTCCCACTTGAACGGGCCCAGATTGTAGCCGTCATAGTTGACTTGGCTGTGCCGCCACGGGCCCAGCACCAGGTAGTTCTTGTCGTTCCCCGTGTCCTTAGACTCCATCGCCGGGTACGAGTGCACCGCGCCCCAGATGTCTTCCTGGTCCCACAGGCCCTGGATCCACATGGTCGGCACCTTGAGCGGCGTCTTCTCCATGACCTTGTCCAGAGCCTGCTCGCTCCAGAAGCTGTCATAGGCCGGATGGGCGAACAGCTTCTGCATCCAGGGCAGCTTGTCCAGGCCATGGTTCTTGGCGTAGTCGCCGGCCGAACCCTCGCGCAGGAAGTTGGAATAGTCGTCATAGCCCTGGCGCTGGACGCCATCGCCTGAGCCCCGCACCGCCGTCTGGCCGCTGAAATAGTCGAAATTGATCTGGCGGAAGGCGCCGTGTTGGAACCAGTCGTCGCCCATCCAGCCGTCGACCATCGGGCTCATCGGTGCGGCGACCTTCAGGGCCGGGTGCGGATTGACCAGGGCCATCACCACGGTGAAGCCCTCGTACGAGCTGCCCAGCATCCCGACCTTGCCGTTGGTCTCCGGCACGTTCTTCACCAGCCAGTCGATGGTGTCGTAGGCGTCGGTGGAATGGTCGACTTCCGAGCTGTTCAGCGGCCCTTTCAGGGGGCGGGTCATCACATAGTCGCCTTCGGAGCCGTACTTGCCCCGGATGTCCTGGAACACGCGGATATAGCCGCCGTCGGCGACAAAGGGCTCGTCGCCCTGCGGCAGGGTGGCGACCATGCGCGGGCTATCGGCGCGCGCGGCCCGGGCGGCGGCGTTGTAGGGGGTGCGGGTCAGCATGATGGGCAGGCCTTTGCCGCCCTTGGGAACCACGATCACGGTGTAGAGCTTGGTCCCGTCCCGCATCGGGATCATCACGACGCGCTTTTCGTAGTCGTAGTTGACCTTGGGCGCGACGTACTTGCCGTCGATGTCCGGGGTCATCGCCGTGATTTGGGGCGTGACCTGGGCGTGGGCGACCGCGCCGAAGGCGCAGACCGCAGCGGCGGCCAGCAGGGTGGCGCGCAAGGTGGTGACAAGACTCATGGGACCCTCCTACAGAGGGCGGCAGCTTAGGCTCGCGTTTTGGGTGCTGCTACAGTGTAACAGCGCGCATGGGCCCACTTTTTGTAAGTGGGCGCGCTAGCGCCTCAGGCGCTTTGGAAGATGCTGCGGAACAGCACCGCGCCGTCCTCCGAGCCGAGGTCGGCGTCGAAGGCCCGGTCGGGGTGGGGCATCAGGCCCAGGACGTTGCCACCCTTGTTGACGATCCCGGCGATGTCGCGGGCCGAGCCGTTCGGGTTCTGCTTATAGCGGAACACCACCTGGCCCTCGCCCTCAAGCCGGTCCAGCGTCTCTTCGTCGGCGAAGTAGTTGCCCTCGCCGTTGCCGACGGTCATCACCGCCTGGCGCTGTTCGCCATAGCCGGCGGTGAAGCGGGTCTGGCCCTTGACGATGTCCAGTTCGACGGGCTTGCAGACGTACTTGAGGCCCGCATTGCGCAGCAGGGCGCCGGGCAGCAGGCCGACCTCGGTCAGCACCTGGAAGCCGTTGCAGATGCCGACGACGGCGACGCCCTTGCCGGCGGCCGCGACGACCTCTTTCATCACGGGGCTTTGGGCCGCCATGGCGCCGCAGCGCAGATAGTCGCCGTACGAGAAGCCGCCGGGCAGGACGATCAAATCCAGATCGTCCGGCAACGCCGTCTCCTGGTGCCAGACCATGTCGACACGCGCGCCAGCAGAGCGCTCGATGGCGACCTTGCAGTCACGATCGCAGTTCGAACCCGGAAAAACGATGACGGCGGCTTTCATGGCGCGGGCGTTTAGCACCGTTCGTGCGGGATGTCAGGGGGCGAGCGCTTTAAAGCGCCCCCTCCGTCACGTCGCCTTGCGGCGCCGCGCCACCTCCCCCGCAAGCGGGGCAGGAGGGAAGCGGCTTGCTCCTCACTCGTAAAACGGGGGAGGTGACGCGATGCGAAGCATCGTGACGGAGGGGGCGCTCGGGAGGCCTAGGCGCATTCGTCCAGTTCGGGCGCCACGGCCTCGCCGCTGGACGCGGGGAAGGGGGTCTCGAAGGTGAAGGCGGCCGGCGTCGGGCCGTGGGCCTCCAGGTGCGCCAGCTTCGACAGGGCTTCTTCGACCGTCGGCGTGTGGCCGACCGGGACCCACCACAGGGCCATGTAGAGGTCCATGTGCTCGAACCACTCGCGACGGCGGCGCATGATCTCGACATGGCCGCTGCGATAGACGAAGGCACCGAGCGAAGGGATGTCGGTCCAGACAGACAGGTTCGGGATGAACAGCGGATCCTGGCCGATCACCAGATCCGTGGCGTTGTTTCCGTCGCCCGTCAGGCGCCAGACGAAGCCCGACGAGGCCTCTGCGAGCGCGTTGATGCGGTCCAGGTTTTCGGCGAAGTCCTTGATCAGCGGATGATCTATCGGGGCTTTCAGGCGACCGACATTGACCTGGGCCAGGTGGAACTTGGCGCTCATTGAGGGTCTCCCTTCCGCTCGCGTCCCAACATTGTGCGGCGACGCTTCGAGCGGAAGGGGAGCGAAGGATTTTCTACAGCTCGATCATGTCGAAGTCAGACTTCGGCGTGCCGCAAAGCGGGCAGATCCAGCCCGCCGGGATGTCGGCCCAGCGGGTGCCGGCCGCCAGGCATTCGCCGGGGTCGCCCTGTTCCTCGTCATAGATGTAGCCGCAGGTGCGGCACTGCCAGACCTTGAAGGGTTCCTCGCTCATCGCCGCCGCCTCAGTGCATCTTGAAGCGGATGGGCACCGACTTGGGGCCGCAGACGAAGTTGGCGACCATGCGGGTGGGCGCGCCGTCCAGCTCGACGCTGTCGAGGCGGGCGAAGAGCTCCTCCCACAGCACCCGCATCTCCATCCGCGCCAGGTGCTGGCCAAGACAGATGTGCGCGCCGTAGCCGAAGGCGACGTGCTTGTTGGGCGTGCGATAGACGCGGAACTCGAAGGGCTTGTCGAACACCGCCTCGTCGCGGTTGCCGGACGGATAGGACAGCATCATCCAGTCGCCCTTGGCGATCTTCTTGCCCGCCAATTCGGCGTCGGCGGTGGCGGTGCGCATGAAGTGCTTCACGGGCGTGACCCAGCGGATCGATTCCTCGATCAGGCCCGGGATCAGCGACGGATCGGCCTTGACCTTGGCGAACTGGTCAGGGTTTTCGGCCAGCGCCCACAGCGCGCCGGCGGTGGTCGAGGAGGTGGTGTCGTGCCCGGCCGTGGCGGCGATGATGTAGTAGCTCATCGCCTCCAGGTGACCCATCGGTTCGCCGTTGATCTTGCCGTTGGCGATCAGGGTGGCCAGGTCGTTGCGCGGATTGGCCCGGCGGTCCTCGGTGATGGCGTTGAAATACATCATGAAGTCCATGACCACGGACTGGATGCTGTCCACGCCCTCGCCGACGTCGGTCACCGACTTGCCGGTGCGGTTCAGGTCCGGGTCGGCGTTGCCGAACAGCTCCTGGGTCAGCTTCAGCATGCGGGGCTCGTCGCTCTCGGGCACGCCCAGCACTTCCATGATTACGTGCAGCGGATAGAGGAACGCCACGTCTCGGGCGAAGTCGCAGCGGTCGCCGTGCTCGGCCATGCGGTCGACGAAGCCGCGGGCGATCTCGCGGATCCGGGCCTCCAGCGCCCGCAGGTTCTGCGGCAGCAGCGCGCCTTGGGTGATCTTGCGGTAGGCGAAGTGGTCGGGGTTATCCATCTGCACCAGTGAGCGGACGAGGTGAGGGGACCCGCCCATCATTTCGCGCACCTTCTTGTCGGCCTCGATGGTGGTGACCACCGTGGCGCGGTCGCCGTTGTGGAACAGCTCGTTCTGGCGCTCGACCTCCAGGATGTCGGCGTGGCGCGTGACCACCCAGAACGGATCGAAACCGTCCGGCTGGGCGACCGCAAGCGGCGCTTCGCGGCGGAGATGGGCGAAGGCCTCGTCGATCCGGTCGCCGTCGGCATAGGCCTTAGGGTCGATAATGGTGTTGGCGATGTCGGTCGAGATCGTCATGCAGGCCTCCTGGTTCCTCCCGGACGGCTGCGGCCGTCACTTATTTGCTTGTTGTCTAACAAATAACTATGGTTCGCAAGATGACGACCGCCCTTAAGGTTCCCGCCCGCCGCACCCAGACCGACCGGCGCCAGCAGTCCGAGGCCGAGCTGTTGCGCGCCGCCGCTGAGCTGATCGCTGAGCAGGGCGTGGCGGCGGCCACCTTCGAGAATATCGGCGCGCGGGCGGGCTACAGCCGGGGCCTGGCCACCCAGCGGTTCGGGTCCAAGCAGGGGCTGATCGAAGCTTTGATCGCACGGCTGCAGGCCCGGCTCCAGGCCCAGATGGACGACCGGCGGTTGGACCAGATGAACGGTCTGGAGGCCGTGCTGGGCTTTGTCGATGCGTTCCTGAGCACTTTGGCTCAGGACGGCGAGCTTCGCGCCTATTTCGTGATGATGGCGGGCGCGGTTGGCGACATGTCAGACCTGCGCGCGCCGTTCGCCGCCGCCCACAAGGAGGCCGAGCAGCGTCTGGAGGCGATGGTGTTGCGCGGGCAGGCCGAGGGCGTCATTCGGTCGTCGCTGGACGCCGACGCGGCGGCGCTGATGGTCGGGTCGCTGTTGCTGGGCGTGTCGACTCAGCTGCTGATCGACCCGGGCATGGACCTGGAGCCGATCCGGCGGACCAGCTTGGCGACGTTGAGGGTCAGTTTCGGGGTTTGAGGTCCTAGGGGGCTTTCGCGCCCCCTCCGCGCCTGCGGCGCTCCTCCCCCAGAGGGGGAAGAAGGCCTTCCGCCCCCTATGGGGGCGGACGACCGCGAAGCGGTCCGGTGGGGGGCAGCGGCGCTGGCCGCCATGGCCCCCTCAGGCCACGTCGATGCGGTAGCTTTCGATGACCGTGTTGGCGAGCAGCTTTTCGCACATGGTCTTGACCTCGGCCTTAGCGGCTTCGGCGTCGGTGGCGTCCAGGTCGAACTCGATGACGCGGCCGACGCGGGCGTCCTTCACCGACGGCCAGCCCAGGCCGTGCAGGGCGTTTTCGACAGCCTTGCCCTGAACGTCGAGAACGCCGGGCTTCAGGAACACGTGGACGGTGGCTTTCACTCTTAATTCTCCTCACCCGTGAAACGGGGGAGGGGGACCGCGAAGCGGTGGAGGGGGCGCACCCAGCCGTCCATCGCATCGGGGTTTGCGCCCCCTCCGTCACGCGGCGACGCCGCGCGCCACCTCCCCCGCATGCGGGGGAGGAGATCCCAACTAGTGCACGCCGCCCTGAATGACGGTCGGCATTTCCTTCATGATCCCTAGGCGGCGGGCCACCTCGGTATAGCTTTCGATGACATTGCCCAGATCCCGCCGGAAGCGGTCCTTGTCCAGCTTCTCGTTGGTCACGGTGTCCCACAGGCGGCAGCTGTCGGGGCTGATCTCGTCTGCAAGAATGACGCGGCTGAAGTCGCCTTCGTAGATGCGGCCGAACTCGACCTTGAAGTCCACAAGCGTGATGCCGACGCCCGCGAACAGGCCCGACAGATAGTCGTTCACCCGCAGGGCCATGGCCATCATGTCGTCGATCTCCTGGGTGGCGGCCCAGTTGAACGCGGTGATGTGCTCTTCGGTGACCATTGGATCGCCGAGCTTGTCGTCCTTGTAGTAGAACTCGATGATCGAGCGGGGCAGGGGCTGACCTTCGGTCAGGCCCAGGCGCGTGGCGATCGAGCCGGCGGCGATGTTACGCACCACGACCTCGAGCGGGACGATCTCGACTTCCTTGATCAGCTGCTCGCGCAGGTTCAGGCGGCGGATGAAGTGGTTTTGGACGCCGATCCCGTTCAGGCGAGTCATGATGTACTCGCTGATCCGGTTGTTGATGACGCCCTTGCCTTCCAGGATGGCCTTCTTCTGGGCGTTGAACGCGGTCGCGTCGTCCTTGAAGTACTGGATCAGCGTGCCGGGCTCCGGGCCCTCGTAGAGGATCTTGGCCTTGCCTTCGTAGATCTTCTTGCGACGGGTCGTCATGGCTCTCGTCGAGGCCCTTTCCGGAATCGCGCGCCGCCCCAGTCCGGGATCCTCCCGGAAAACGAAAAGCGCGCGCGGCCGATAGCTGCGCGCGGCGTTCGACTCAAGGCCGCTCACTCAAAAATTCCCGTCGAACGTACCCGAACGAGCCGGTGTTCGCAAACCAACGGCCAGAGTTTGGCCTATGATCGATACGAAACGTGGCCTGCGGCTTATCCGCCGATTGCAGCGAAGAGCGCCACGATATATGCAGCCGGCGTAGGAGCATGATAGCCGAAAGTGGACGCCGGTTTTGGCGACCATCATGCTCAAAATGATTTGGAATTAGAGCCTATTGGGCCGGATCGACCGATCTGGACCGACAGGCTGGCGACTTTGGGGCCTTCATGACCACCTTCGACGAACGCGAGCAGGGTTTCGAACGCAAGTTCGCGCACGACCAGGAACTGGAATTCAAGGCGACTGCGCGCCGCAACCGCCTGCTGGGCGAATGGGCCGCCGGCCTCATGGGCCTGGCGACCGTGGAAGAGTATGCACGCGCCGTCGTGAAGTCCGACTTTGAACAGCCGGGCGACGAGGATGTGCTGCGCAAGGTCTTCGAAGACCTGAAGGGCGCTGGCGTCTCGACCACCGAGGGCGAAGTCCGCATGAAGATGGCCGAGCTGCTGGCTCAGGCCCGCGAACAGATCAAGGGCGAGTAACCGCTCGGAGCGTTCGCGCTCGATTTTTGAAGGGGCCGCTCCTGCTGGGGCGGCCCTTTTCTATGTCTGAGGTCGAATTTCTGGTGGGCGTAAGGCGTCCCGCAGCGCGGCCCAGGCCGCCGCTTTCTCCGCGAACGTCCGCGCCGCGTAGGCGGGGCTTGAGGAGGGCAGGGCCAGGGTAGCGACGCGTGTCCCTATGAGACGGCCGCCCCGTCGCGTGGCGGTTCCGCCGTTGAAGGCCACCAGCCGCAGGGCTGGCAGGGTGTCGAGGAGTGCTACAAGATCGTTGGCGGACGGGTCGCGGATGGCGGCGTCCAGGCTGCCTGGACGCTGGGCCGTTTTGATGACGTCCCAAAGCCCGACACCATGCGCCAGCAGCGTCGCCAGGCGATCCGGGTAAGCGCACGCGACAAGCGGCGCGTCGATCACGCCTTCCATCAACCGCCAGAAGGCGTTGCGGGGGTGGCCGTAGTACTGCCCCGCCGCCAGCGAGGCGTCGCCCGGCAGGCTGCCGAGGATCAGCACGCGGGTCCTGGCGTCGACGACCGGCGGGAAGCCTCGCTTAGCCGCGTCCATCGGGCGGATCGTTACGCAGCCAGCCGGTGACCGTCAGGCGCAGCGCGCCCGCGTAGGGGGCTACCGGGGCCACCGAGTGCTGCTGGGGCACCTTGAACAGGCTCAGCACATTGAAGGCCGGCGCAAAGCCTTTGGTGACGTCGCCGTGGTCGTCGTGGAACAGGAGCTGACCGCCCCAGTCGGGCCGCCAGTGGCGCGTCAGGCCCAGGGTGTAGGCGGCCAGGCGCTCGCCCACGCCCGTATCGTCATGCTGGGTGAGAAAATCGCCAGGACGGTAGCAGGTCGCTTGGCCGTCGATCTTGGTGACGCCCGCCTCGCCGGTGACGGCCGCGCCGAAGGCGATGAACTCAGGACTGTTCAGGAACGCGGTCAGGGCGTGGATCGGATGGCCTGGGTCGCGGCCCCCGACCAGCGCGTCGATCATCGGATAGCCGAGATAGACATAGGCGAAGCCGCTGCGCGCCCGCAGGGTGGCCGCATGTAGGCGGTCGGCCACGGCCTGATCACCGAGCTCGGCGCGTCGAGCGCGGCTGATCACCTCGGCGCCGCCGCGCTCGTTCGAGCAGATGATGTCCCAGTCGATTGTCTGTTCAAGAATCCCGGCCAGGCGCTCAACGACGGCCGGCTCAAACACCTCGGGGATGCGTACGACGCCGTCGCGGGCGTAGGCGTCGGCGAACGCCGCCGGATCCAGCGCGGGATTGAGGCGCAGGACCGGCGGTTCGCTCATAGTCAGCCCTGCTCGCCGAAGACGCGCTGGAAGATCACGTCGACGTTCTTAGTGTGATAGCCAAGGTCAAACAGGTCTTCGAGTTCGCTCTCGGTCAGCGCCTTGGACACGACCGGATCGGCTTTCAGGAAGTCGAGGAACCGGCCTTCGCCGCGCCAGACCTTCATGGCGTTGCCCTGCACGGCCGCGTAGGCGTCCTCTCTGGAGACGTCCTTGTGCGTCAGGGCCAGCATGACGCGCTGCGAGAAGACAAGGCCGCCCAGCTTGTCCAGGTTCTTGGCCATGTTGTCAGGATAGATGTTGAAGCGCTCGATCACGCCCGCCAGACGGCGCAGAGCGAAGTCGAGGTGGATGGTGGCGTCCGGACCGATGCCGCGCTCGACCGACGAGTGGCTGATGTCGCGCTCGTGCCAGAGGGCGACGTTCTCCATGGCCGGCACCACGGCCGAGCGGACCAGGCGGGCGAGGCCCGTCAGGTTCTCGGTCAGGATCGGGTTGCGCTTGTGCGGCATGGCCGACGAGCCCTTCTGGCCCGGATCGAAGGGCTCTTCGGCTTCCAGGACCTCGGTGCGCTGCAGGTGGCGGATCTCGGTGGCGAGGCGCTCGACCGACGAGGCGACGACGCCCAGGGCCGCGAAATAGGCCGCATGGCGGTCGCGCGGGATCACCTGGGTCGAGACGGGCTCGACCGCCAGGCCCATCTTGTCGGCCACGTGCTGCTCGACGCGGGGGTCGACATTGGCGAAGGTGCCGACGGCGCCGGAGATCGCGCAGGTGGCGATCTCGAACTTGGCCATCGCCAGGCGCTCCTTGGCGCGCTGGAACTCAGCGTAGTAGCCAGCCAGCTTCAGGCCGAAGGTGATCGGTTCGGCGTGGATGCCATGGCTGCGGCCGACGCAGACGGTCATCTTGTGCTCAAGGGCCCGGCGCTTCAGCGCGGCGAGCACCAGGTCGACGTCTTCCAGCAAGAGGTCAGTGGCGCGCGAAAGCTGCACGGCGAAGCAGGTGTCCAGCACGTCGCTGCTGGTCATGCCCTGGTGCAGGAAGCGGGCCTCAGGGCCGACGATCTCCGACACGTGTGTCAGGAAGGCGATGACGTCGTGCTTGGTGACGCGCTCGATCTCGTCGATGCGGTCGCTGTCCCAGACCGCGTCGCGGCCCTTTTCCCAGATCGTCTCGGCGGCGAGCTTGGGGATGACCCCCAGTTCGGCCATGGCGTCGGCGGCGTGGGCCTCGATCTCGAACCAGATCTTGTACTTGGTCTGGCTGGACCAGATGGCGGCGGCTTCGGGGCGGGCGTAGCGGCTGATCATGGGGCGGCCGTTTCGGCCCGACCGCCCCGCGAGTCAAGGGAAGAGGCTTATTACTTACGCCGCCTTGCGTTCCTCGAAGTG
The DNA here is from genome assembly GCF_056313785.1 of Caulobacter sp. DMC95. Classification (NCBI taxonomy): domain Bacteria; kingdom Pseudomonadati; phylum Pseudomonadota; class Alphaproteobacteria; order Caulobacterales; family Caulobacteraceae; genus Caulobacter; species Caulobacter sp. DMC95. The sequence continues at coordinate 169,090 of NZ_JBQUZP010000007.1, forward strand.
CTTGACCATGCCGATGGCGGCCAGGGCGTAGTGCAGGCCGGCCCAGGCGTAGAAGCACAGCGAGACGATGATGCCCTGCTGGCTGGCCACCGAGAGGGTGGTCTTGCACTGGGCCGCCAGCTCAGCCGCTGCGCCCTTGGGCGCGACGCCGCCGGGGCAGGCGCTGGCGAAGCTCTGACCCATCTCGCCGCCGAACGATCCAAACACGCTGGCGATCACGCCGCCGCCCGGGTGGTTGAAGTGGAACTGCGCCAGATGGTCGATCAGCCAGCCGGTGAAGACCGGCCCGCCGCCCAGGGCGATCAGGTTCAGGAAGAAGAACAGGATCGCCGTCGCCGTCGCGCGTCGGCGGGGCTCCACCGAGTTCTGCACGACGCCGAAGGTCGGGGCGAGGTACACATAGTGGAAGATGCCCGGAACCAGCAGGATCAGGGCGGTGGTCTGCCAGTCGGTCTGCAGATAAGCGGCGATATAGATCGGCGTGCACAGGATCAGGCCGATGGCGGGCGTCAGGGCGTACCACTTGGCGCTGCGCTTGCCGGCCCAGTCGCTCAGGAAGCCGCCGACCAGCGTGCCGACGCCGGCCGAGAAACCGCCGATCAAGCCGGTGATCAGGCCCACCTGCGCCAGGCCAAGGTCGAAGGCGCGGACGAAGTAAGAGGGCACGAAGGCGCCGGACCCATAAGAACCGAACGAGGCGATCGTCACGCCCAGCACCATGTGCAGCACCGGCCACTTGCCGAACAGGATCTTGGTGACGGCCCACAGCTCCCTGAACTCGTTGGCCAGCGAGAAGGAGGGCTTTGCGGGCTCGACCACGACGTCCTCGGCTTCGAGCGGGCGCTCGACGATCTCGGAATGACCGCGCGGCGGCTCCTTGACCACCAGCTTGACGATTACCGCCAGTAGGATGCCTGGCAGGCCGACGATGACGAAGGCCACGCGCCAGCTGAACTCCTGGGCCAGCCATCCGCCGGCCACCGCGCCGAACATCGTGCCCAGCGGAATGCCGAATGAATAGATCGACAGCGCCGTGGCCCGCTTCTTCGGCTCGTAATAGTCGCTGATCAGCGAGTGGCTGGGCGGCGAGCAGCCGGCCTCGCCGACGCCGACGCCGAAGCGGAACAAGGCGAGCTGGGTGAAATTGACGGCGGCGCCGCACAGGGCCGTGAAGCCCGACCAGATCACCAGCGAGGCCGAGATGATCGTCACCCGATTGAAGCGCTCGGCCAGGCGAGCGATCGGGATGCCGAGGATGGTGTAGAGCAGGGCGAAATAGAGGCCGCCCAACAGGCCAAGCTGGGTGTCGGTGAGTTTCAGGTCGACCTTGATGGCCTGACCGATGGTCGCGATGATCGTCCGGTCGATAAAGTTGAAGGTGTAGGTGGCTAGCAACAGCCCCAGCACCGCGGCCTTGTAGCCGTTCGAGTAAAGCGGCCGATCGCCGCCGGACGCACGCGCGTCGGCCATGCTGACTCTCTCCCTTCAAACATTTGTTCTAATCTTTGAGGGGACTGTAGACGTAACGGAAGCCCAAGCGCCAGAGGGGAAATAGAGATCCTCACCCGCGTCGCGGGGGAGGTGGTCCAGGGGGGGCGGAGGGGGGCATCTGGGCCACCGTCCAGCGAGCCCGCTCAGTCACTTTGTGACAGCTCCCCCGCAACGCGGGGGAGCAACCAAACTAGCTGACCATCTCGTCGCGGATGGTCTTGCGGGCCGCCCAGAACAGCGCGAAGGCCACCAGACCTAGGGTCGCCGACAGGATCAGCGCCCAGCGCACGCCTTGCGCCTCGCCAAGCCCAACCGGCCCGGCCAGGATGTCGCTCAGCAGGCCGACGACCAACGGGCCCAGGCCAAGGCCGATCAGGTTGATGATCAGCAGTAGAACGGCCGAGGCCGTGGCGCGCAGCGCGGGATCAACGATGCTCTGAGCCGTCGCGTAGACCGGGCCGTACCACAGCGTGCCCAGAAGCGCGTTGACGGCCAGCAGGCTGATCGCCGCCATCGGCGCGTCGAGGCTCATGGCGACAACGAAGATGGGGATCGTGATCACCGAGGCGATGGCCGGCACGGTGACATAGGCCCTCAGATCCTTGGCTCCGAGCCGGTCTGCGAAGACCCCGCCCAGCCAAGCGCCGATGACGCCGGCCGTCCCCCCGATCAAGCCGAGCGCCAGGCCGAGGAACCCGGCCGATTTCAGGCCGAACAGCCCGGCAAGTTCGGCGATCTCGGCGCCATGGACGCGGAAGAAGAACGAGGCGGTGAACGGCGCGTGGCCGTATCCGATGAAGGCCTTGATCGAGGCGGCCAGCGCCACCAGCCAGAAGGTCTTCTTGGTGGCCAGCACCGCCAGGGCGGCGGCGAAGCTGATCTGCGAGCTGGCGCGGGCGGCCATCTCGGCGGCCAGTTTCTTGCGCGGCTCGACCAGGGTGAAGGCCGCGACCAGAGCAAACACCAGGCCCGGGGCGCCGGCGACCATGAACGCGACGCGCCAGCCGTAGGCGTCAGCCACCAGGCCGCCCATCGCCATGCCGGCCAGCGTGCCCAGCGGCGTGCCGATCGAATAGAAGGCGATGGCGCTGGCCCGCTTCTCCTTGGGCACATAGTCGGTGATCAGCGAGTGCGCGGGCGGGGTGCAGCCCGCCTCGCCGACACCGACGCCGATGCGCGCCAGGATCAGCTGCCAGAAGTTTTGCGTGAAGCCGCACAGCACCGTGAAGGCGCTCCAGGCGGCGACCGAAATCCCGATGATATGCGGCCGGTTCTTGGTCTCGGCGATGCGGGCGATCGGGATTCCCAGCACCGTGTAGAAGATCGCGAAGGCCAAGCCCGTCATCATGCCCAGCTGCCAGTCCGCCAGGCCAAGGTCGCGCTTGATCGGCTCGGCCAGGATGTTGACGACCTGCCGATCCAGGAAATTCAGGGTGTAGATAATCAAAAGCACCCAAAGGGCGTAGCGGCGATAGGCCGTCGACACCGGGGCGATGACGGGCGACGGCGTGGCGGCTTGCGCCATGGACTCTCTCCCTCGAACATTTGTTCTAATCGTTGAGGGCAGCTTAGACGCAGGCTAAGCGAAAACGCCATCCGGCATTTTCGAAACACCTTCAGGAGCGCGCGGCGTGGAACTCGTGATCGGCACCAAGCGGTGGTCCACCTGGTCGCTGCGCCCATGGCTCGCGCTCAAGCGGGCGGGTGTAGACTTCCGCGAAATCGAGATCGAGCTGCGCCGCGGCGAAGCCACGGGCGACGAGATCGGCCGCATCTCGCCCAGCCGCCTGGCGCCGGCTTTGCGCGACGGGGATCTGGTGATCTGGGACTCGCTGGCGATCTGCGAGTACCTGGCGGAAAAGTTCCCGGACGCGAAGCTGTGGCCCGATGATCCGACCCTGCGCGCGCTGGGCCGTTCGGCGTGCGCCGAAATGCACTCCGGATTTCAGGCGCTACGGAGCGAATGCCCCATGGCGCTGGACGAGTCGCCCCGCGCGCTTGAACTTTCCGAAGCGACGCAGAAGAACGTCCGCCGCATCGTGGCGCTGTGGACGGGTCTGCTGGCGCGCTCGCACGGCCCGTTCCTGCTCGGCGACTGGTCGATCGCCGACGCGTTCTACACGCCGGTGGCGACACGGTTCCGCACCTATGGCGTGCGCCTGGCGGACTACGGCGACGCCGGCGCGGCTCAGGCCTATGCAGAGCGCCTGTTGCAGACGCCGGCGTTCTTAGAGTGGGAGCAGGCGGCGCAGGCGTGCTAGCGGCTCAATCCTCCCCCTAGCGGGGAGGTGTCGGCTCGAAGAGACGACGGAGGGGCAAGGAGCAAGTTCGTCAGGACTTCCCCCTCCGTCCGCTGCGCGGACACCTCCCCCGCGAGGGGGAGGATTTGGGTCCTCACAATCCGAACGCAGTCAGCAGTCTGTCGGCCGCTGCGGAGGCCGGGACCTCGCCCTGACGCACCGCCGCCTCCAGCTCCGGAGTCAGTGTTGCAACGGCCGGGGCGGTCTTGAAGGCGTCTTCCAGGCGGTCGCGGACCATGGCCCACATCCAGCGGGCGTCTTGGTCGGCGCGACGGGCGGCGCGAGCCCCATTGGCGGTCATGACTTCGCGATGGCGCTGGATCTGGGTCCACAGGACGTCCAGTCCCTGGCCCATCAGGCCCGAGGCGGTTAGCACCGGCGGCGTCCAGTCTGGGTGGGCCGGGGTGAGGATATGCAGAGCGTTGCGATAGTCGCGGGCCGAGCGCTCGGCCTTGGCGGGATCGGCGTCGGCCTTGTTGATGACAAGGAGGTCGGCCAGTTCGATCAGGCCTTTCTTGATGCCCTGCAGCTCATCGCCGCCGCCGGGAATCAGCACGGCCAGGAAGATGTCGACCATGTCGGCGACGACCGTCTCGGACTGGCCGACGCCCACCGTCTCGATGATCACCACGTCGAAACCGGCCGCTTCGCACAGCAGCATGGCCTCGCGGGTCTTCCGCGCCACACCGCCGAGCGCGCCGCCGGAGGGGGAGGGGCGGATAAAGGCGTTTGGCTGGACGCTGAGCTGCTCCATCCGCGTCTTGTCGCCTAGGATCGAGCCGCCGTGACGGCCCGAGGAGGGATCGACGGCCAGCACCGCCACCTTGTGACCAGCCTCAACGAGATTGCAGCCGAACCGCTCGATCATCGTCGACTTGCCAGCGCCCGGCACGCCTGTGATCCCGATGCGCTGCGCGCGTCCGGTCAGCGGCATCAGGCGCGACAGCAGCGTCCGGGCGGCGGCCTGATGGTCGGCGCGGCGGCTCTCCACAAGGGTGATTGCGCGCGCCAGCGCCGCCCGATCGCCGTCGATCAGTCGGGGCGCCAGGGCGTCGATGTCGAGCGCGGGTGTCACGTCCCTCGATTAGAGGACGACGGCGGTCCCGGAAACCGAAACCATCATCATCGAGCCTTGCGGGCCGACGGTGTTGTAGTCGAGGTCGACCGCCAGAATAGCGTTGGCGCCCAGCTTCTCGGCTTCCTTCATCAAGTTCTTCATCGCGTCCTCGCGGGCGCGGGCCAGCACGCGCTCGTAGGACTTCGAGTGCCCGCCGATGAAGTCGCGGATCGCGGCCAGGAGATCCAGAACGACATTCGCGCCCAGAATCGACTGGGCGTAGATCGCGCCCTTGTAATCCTGCACGGGGCGGCCCTCGATGAACGGCGTAGTCGTGATCAGCATTCGAGAATCCTAGCGGACCATAGCGTTAACTTAGGCGCAAACGCCGCCTTTCGCGAGGGGCTCCCTCCGCGCGCGAGACTTTCAATGACGCTGTTCGCTCAATGCGGGAATCTGGGCGGCCGGCCCTTCCTGCGGGGGCGGGCTTAAGGCAGATTGGTCGCGTTTACCGTGTCCCGGAGCCGTTTGGTGATCTTCGCGAAATCGCACGTCGAGCTGCACAACATCCGCGCCAATGTGGAGCGGGTGAAGAAGCTCTCCGACAATGTCGTCGGCGTGGGGCCGCTGGGCGTTGGCCTGGATGGTCTGTTGACCTGGATTCCTGGCGCGGGCGAGCTCTACAGCCTGGGGGCCGGCGGTCTGATCGTGCTGGACGCGATCCGTGCGCGGGCCGCGCCCATGATCATCATCCAGATCTGCGCGATCATCCTCATCGATACGGTGGCGGGGTCTGTGCCAGTCGCGGGCAAGGTGGCGGACGTCCTGTTCACGGGCCACAAGTGGTCGGCCGACATGTTGACCAAGCACATGGACGACACGATCTATTTTGAAGGGACCCGCAAGGAGGTCCAGGCGACACAGGAATACCGCGACCTTCTGGCCCGTATCCAGGCCGGCAAGGAAAAGCGGCGGGTGGTCTTCCTAGGCTAGCGGCAACGACAACAGGGACGGAGCGTTGAGCCAAGCATGACCGACGATATCTCCGTCTCCGCCGACTATTCCGACCGTCACGCGGGCCGCCGCGCCAAGGCTCACCGGGCCTGGCGATCGGCTGAGACGATCAAGGGCCTGTCCGATCGCCTGATTGGCCTTGGACCGTTCGGCCTGGGCCTGGACGGCGTGCTATCGTGGGTCCCAGGCGTCGGACCGCTCTACAGCATCGGCGCCGGAGCCTTGTTGGTGTTCAACGCGATCAACGCCGGTGCGTCGCTGCCCACGGTCGCGCGGATGCTGGCCTATGTCCTGGCCGACACCGCCACCGACGCGGTGCCCTTTGCGGGCTCAGTGGTGGACATGCTGTTCCCTGGCCACCTGATGGCGGCCAAGGCGCTGCAGAAGGACATCGAGGCCCGTCACGGTCTTCCCGACGACGTAGCCCTGGAGCGCTCCAAGAAGAAGCGCGGGCTGTTTCGCAAAAAGGGCGGTTAGGCCTGGGTGTAGCCGAGCTGCCGGTTCAGCTGGTCCAGCAGCTCGATCGCCGCCTCGGCGATGACCGTCCCTGGGGGGAAGATCGCCGCAGCGCCGGCGTCGCGCAGGGCCTGGAAGTCCTGGGGCGGAATGACCCCGCCCACGACCATCAGGATGTCGTCGCGGCCCTGCTTGGCCAGCTCTGACTTCAGTTCTGGCGCCAAGGTCAGGTGGCCGGCGGCCAGCGAGCTGGCGCCCACCACGTGGACATCGTTCTCCACCGCCTGGCGGGCGGCCTCGGCCGGGGTCTGGAACAGCGGACCAATGTCGACGTCGAAGCCGAGGTCGGCGAAGGCGGTGGCGATCACCTTCTGGCCGCGGTCGTGGCCGTCCTGGCCCATCTTGGCGATGAGGATGCGCGGGCGGCGACCGTCGGCCTGCTCGAACGCCTCGACCATGGCCTTGGCGCGAGCCGTCGTCGGATCGTTGCCGGCCTCCTTCATATAGACCCCCTGGATCGACTTGATCTCGGCGCGGTGACGGCCGAACACCTTCTCCAGCGCATAGCTGATCTCGCCGACCGTGGCCTTGGCGCGGGCGGCGTCGACGGCCAGGGCCAGCAGGTTCCCATTGCCCCGGGCGCCGTCCTCCAGCGCCTTCAGGGCGGCTTCAGTGGCGGCCGGATCACGCTCAGCCTTCAGGCGCGCCAGCTTCTCCAGCTGGGCGGCGCGCACGGCGCTGTTATCGACCTTCAGCACCGGAATGTCGTCGGCGACCTCGGGCTTGTAGCGGTTGACGCCCACCACGCTCTGCTTGCCGCTGTCGATACGGGCCTGGGTGCGGGCGGCGGCTTCTTCAATGCGGAGCTTCGGCAGGCCCTGCTCGATGGCCTTGGCCATGCCGCCCAGCGCCTCGACCTCCTCGATGTGAGCCAGGGCCTTCTGGGCCAACTCGTAGGTCAGGCGCTCGACATAGTAGCTGCCGCCCCACGGGTCTGCGACGCGGGTCGTGCCGCTCTCCATCTGCAGGAAAAGCTGGGTGTTGCGGCTGATCCGCGCCGAGAAGTCGGTCGGCAGGGCCAAGGCTTCGTCCAGGCTGTTGGTGTGCAGGCTCTGGGTCTGGCCGTTGACGGCGGCCATGGCCTCGACGCAGGTGCGGGCGACGTTGTTGAACACGTCCTGCGCCGCCAGCGACCAGCCCGAGGTCTGGCTGTGGGTGCGCAGGGACAGCGAGCGGTCGTCCTTGGGATCGAACTCGCGCTTCATCAGGCGGGCCCACAGCAGGCGCGCGGCCCGCATCTTGGCCACTTCCATGAAGTAGTTCATGCCGATGGCCCAGAAGAACGACAGGCGCGGCGCGAAGGCGTCGATGCTCATGCCGGCCGCGACGCCGGCGCGGGCGTACTCGACGCCGTCGGCCAGGGTGTAGGCCAGCTCCAGGTCGGCCGTCGCGCCGGCCTCCTGCATGTGATAGCCGCTGATCGAGATCGAGTTGAACTTCGGCATATTGCTCGAAGTATATGAAAAGATGTCGGAAATGATCCGCATCGAGGGCGCGGGCGGATAGATATAGGTGTTCCGCACCATGAACTCTTTGAGGATGTCGTTCTGGATCGTCCCCGAGAGCTTGTCGGGGCTGACGCCCTGTTCCTCGGCCGCGACGATGTAGAGCGCCAGGATCGGCAGCACTGCACCGTTCATGGTCATCGACACGCTCATCTTGTCGAGCGGGATGCCCGAGAACAGCGTGCGCATGTCCAGGATCGAGTCGATGGCCACGCCCGCCATGCCGACGTCGCCCTTCACCCGCTCGTGGTCGCTGTCATAGCCCCGGTGGGTGGCCAGATCGAAGGCCACCGACAGGCCCATCTGACCGGCCGCCAGGTTGCGGCGATAGAAGGCGTTGGAGTCCTCGGCGGTCGAGAAGCCGGCGTACTGGCGAACCGTCCACGGGTTGGTCACGTACATGGTGGGGTAGGGGCCGCGCACGAACGGCGCGACGCCCGGGAAACCGCCGGTGAAGTCCAGACCGGCGACGTCGTTGGCGTCAAAGGCGGGGGGCACCACGACGCCCTCGGGCGTGTTCCAGGCCTGGCCCTTCGGCGCGGCCGGAGCAGCGACTTCGGCGAAGTCGATCTTGGTGAAGTCGGGGAACTTGCTCATGAGCTCAGGCTCCCTCGAAGGCGGCGGCGAAGCGGACGGGCGTCAGGGCCGGGCAACGGCTGTCGGGACCGGGCAGGCGGACATCAGGGCCTTGGACGGCGAAGGCGGACGGGTCGGGCGTCTCGACCTCCGGCGGCTTGTCGTCGGCGTTGGGGAAGACGGTGACACCGAGGATCTTGCGGGTCTTGTCGGCGAAGGCGGCCTCTTGGTCTGCGCGCGTCTTGGCGACGGCGTCGGCGCTGAGGCCGGTCTCCAGCGCCTTGATCACGCCGCCGGCGGCTTCGATCGCCTGGAAGGAGGACCAGGCCGCGCGGGCCAGCTGGTCGGTCAGGCTGTCGAGATACCAGGCGCCGCCGGCCGGATCGGCCACGCGGCCCAGATGGCTCTCTTCCATCAGGACGAGCTGTGTGTTGCGCGCCTGGCGGCGGGCGAAGGCGGTGGGCAGGCCGATGGCGTCGGTGAAGGCGTCCAGCACGATCGCATCCGCGCCGCCGACCGCGCCGGCGAACCCGGCCGAGGTCAGGCGAAGGAGATTCGTCCAGGCGTCGGCCTTGGCCAGCATGCGCCGCGAGGAGCGGGCCTCGATGCTGGGCGCGACGGTGACGCCGCAGGACTCGGTGAGCCGGGCCCAGATGGCCTTGGCCGCGCGCACCTTGGCGACGCCGGTGAAGTACTCGCCGTCCAGGCTTACGCCTAGGACGATGCGCCCGAACGCCTCCTCGATCGTCAGGCCCGAGCGGACCAGGGCCTTGGCGTAGGCGAGGGCGCTGGCCGTCATCAGGGCCAGTTCCTCGACATTGGAGCCGCCGGCTTCATGCGCCGCACGGCCAGTGGCCAGGAACAGGCTGGCCTTGGCGTAGGTTGCCGAGAGCCGCGTGGCCACCGTCGCGGCGTTGAAGACATGGCTCTCGATCGGGCCAGGGCTGGCGCCGGCCTGGGCGAAAGCGGTCAGCGGATCGAGATGGAGAGCGAGGGGCGCGTTCGGCGCGGCCTTGGCCAGCGTCGCCAGCCAGTCGGCGGCTTTCGGGCCGAGGAAACCTGCGTCGAGCGCGACGGGAGCAAGGTCCAACAACACGCCCGACAAGGCCTTGCCAAGGTCATCGGCTGAGCCGACCGCGACGCCGTTCTCGCCGGTCGGGTCGATCTGCAGCAGCACCGAGGCCGCGCCGCCTTCCAGGTCGGTCAGAACGTCCTTGGCCGTCCGTGCGGGATCGGGATGGGCGGCGCGCATCCGCAAGTCCCAGGGGCGGTCGGTGTCGCGAACGCGCAGGTCGCGCGCCACGGCGACGCCATCCTCGGCGGTGTAGAGAGGCTGGATCGTCAGGCCGTCCGGCGTCTTGACGGTGAGGGCGTCGTCGAAGCTTTGGCCCTTGAGGGTCTTCTCGACCAGAGCCATCCAGCGCGCGCGCGTCGCCGCATCGCCTTGGGCGCCGAAGTCCTCGGCCAGGGGCGTCATCGCCTCGGTCAAAGCGTCTCTCTCCTGCACTGCAGCATTCTTCTATTTTTGATCGTGATGCGCCCCTGCCGCTACGGCCGTCAAGCCTTGCATCTGGGCCAAACAGTTGTTTAAGCTGATCGCTGATCAGATATTCGGCGTCTCAAGCCGAACTCCAAAGGGGAGCTTCTTCATGGCCCTGCCGCCGATCCTGCGCGACCGTCTGCGCCTTCCGGTCATCGCCTCGCCGCTGTTCATCATCAGCAATCCGGACCTAGTGATCGCCCAGTGCAAGGCGGGCATCGTCGGGTCGTTCCCGTCGCTGAACGCGCGCCCGCTGTCGCAGCTGGACGAATGGCTGGCCCGGATCACCGAGGAACTTGCCGCCTGGGACAAGGCCAACCCGGACATGCCCTCGGCGCCGTTCGCGGTGAACCAGATCGTCCACAAGACGAACAACCGCCTCGAAGACGACATCGCCATGTGCGTGAAGTACAAGGTGCCGCTGGTCATCACCTCGCTGGGCGCCCGCGAGGACGTCAACCAGGCGATTCACTCGTACGGCGGCATCACCCTGCATGACGTCATCACCGACCGCTTCGCCCGCAAGGCGATCGAGAAGGGCGCCGATGGCCTGATCCCCGTCGCCGCCGGGGCCGGAGGTCACGCCGGCACGCTGTCGCCGTTCGCGCTGATCCAGGAGATCCGCCAGTGGTTCGATGGCCCGGTGGCCCTCTCGGGCTCGATCGCCTCGGGCCGCTCGATCCTGGCCGCCCAGGCCATGGGCGCGGACCTGGCCTATGTCGGCTCGGCCTTCATCGCCACGAAGGAAGCCAACGCGGTCGAGGGCTACAAACAGATGATCGTCGACAGCAAGGCTGACGACATCCTGTATTCGAACCTCTTCACCGGCGTGCACGGCAACTATCTGCGGCCGTCGGTCATCAACGCGGGTCTCGACCCGGACAACCTGCCGGAAAGCGACCCGTCGAAGATGAACTTTGGCTCGGGCGGCAACCAGGAAGCCAAGGCCTGGCGCGACATCTGGGGCTGCGGCCAGGGCATCGGCGCTATCGACAACGTGCTGACCGCTGGCGAACTCATCGCCAAGTTCGCGGCTGAGTATGAGCAAGCCAAGGCCGAACTCGCGGCCAAGACGGCCTTTACCGCCGGAAAACACTTGGCTTTCGCCGCCGAATAGGCGGGTGGACTACGGGGACGGAACAGCGTCCGTCCCCGCGGGTCGCGGCGGCCCGATGCTGGGAGCGGATTTCAACCCCGCTCCCGGAGCCGCCCATGTTCAACGACGTCACGCCCCGCCTTGGCCTGCCCTATGTGGTCGCCGCCCAAGCCCAGAAGCATATCCCCATCAATGAAAGCCTCGCCCGGCTGGACGGTCTCGTCCAACTGGCGGTCGAAACTCGCACGGTCACGGCGCAGCCCGCCAGTCCGGTGGCGGGCGGCGTCTGGATCCTGCCGGCCGGCGCCACCGGCGCGGCATGGGCGGGGCAGCCCGCCGGAACCCTGATGCGTTTCGAGGCCGGCGCCTGGGAGCCCCTGGTTCCCGCCGAAGGCGTGCTGGCCTGGGTCAAGGACGAGAACCAGGTGGTCGCCTTCGATGGGACGACCTGGACGCCGCTGTCGACGACGTTTCGAAGCCTGACCGCCGCCGCCTCGCCGGGTCTCGCCAACACCCGGCTGGAGATTCTGGAGCAGGAGGTGACGCTCTCGGGCGCGTCGACAGCGACCTCTATCGTCATCCCGAACCGCGCCATCGTGCTGGCGGTCTCGACCCGGACCACGGTCGCGATCACGGGCGCGGCCTCGTACAATTGCGGCGTCTCCGGTGAGACCAGCAAGTTCGGCGGTTCGCTGGGCGTGGCCAAGAACGCCAGCAACGTCGGGGTCGTGGGGCCGACGGCCTACTACGCCGACACGCCGGTCGTGCTGACGGCGGTGGGCGGCGCCTTCGTGGGCGGCAAGGTGCGGGTGGCGATCCACGTTCTGCGCTTCGACGCGCCGGCGGCGGTTTAGCATCCTCCCCCGTGAAACGGGGGAGGGGAACCGCGAAGCGGTGGAGGGGGCGCTGCTTATCGAAGCGCCCCCTCCGTCACGGCGCGACGACGCGCCGCGCCACCTCCCCCGCCCTGCGGGTGAGGAGGAATTGACCCGGCGCAGACAACCCGCTACACGCCCCGCACCTTTGGGGAGTAGCCGCCCGCACCTATCAGCGGGCCCCGCCGTCAACACACTTGGATCTCTGATCCATGGCGCGGGGAAGGGAAGCGGACTTGCAGCTTCCTTGGCGAGACCAATGGCGCCGATCGTCATCCGGGCCGGGTGGGGTATCGACGCTATTGGCATGCGCCCGGCCCGAGGACTGTTTTCATGGAAAGCCTGCTCGTCTCGACACTCGTCGTGGCCATCGCCGAAATCGGCGACAAAACCCAGCTCCTGGCCATCATCCTGGCCACGCGGTTCAAGAAACCGATCCCGATCATCATGGGTATCCTGGTGGCGACGCTCGCCAACCACGCCCTGGCCGCGACCGCCGGCTACTGGGTCGCCGACTTCCTGAGCGGTGTTTGGTTCCGATGGGCCATCGCCATCTCGTTCATCGCCATGGCTGCGTGGGCCCTGATCCCGGACAAGGCTGACGACGAAGAGGGCGACGCGGCCGGGCGCTACGGGGTCTTCCTGACCACCACCATCGCTTTCTTCCTGGTCGAGATGGGCGACAAGACCCAGATCGCCACCGTGGCCCTGGGCGCCAAATTCCAGTCGATCGCCTGGGTGGCGGCCGGCACCACCTTCGGGATGATGCTGGCCAACGTCCCGGCCGTCTATCTGGGCGAGGCGGCGACCAAGGTCGTGCCGTTGAAGTACGTCCGCATCGGTGCGGCGCTGATCTTCCTGTTGCTGGGCCTGTGGCAGGCGGCGGAGTTGCTGGGGGTCTTGAAGTAAACGCCTACCACCTCGTCATCCCGGGCGGCGAAGCCAACCCGGGACCCAGGGGGGCAGCACGGCGTATCCTCACCCCTGGGTCCCGGCTCTCCGCTGCGCTGCGGCCGGGATGACGAGGTGAATGAGGGCGGGTAAGGGAGGAGCGCGAAGGGAGCCGCCACCTCATGACCGCCACCGACCAAACCGCTCGCGGCTGGGAGTTCTGGATCGACCGGGGCGGCACCTTCACCGACATCGTTGCGCGCCGGCCGGACGGGTCCTTGGTCACCCACAAGCTGCTGTCGGAAAATCCCGAGCACTACGCCGACGCTGCGGTGGCGGGCGTGCGGTCGCTGCTGCCTGAGGGCGCGCGTATCGATGCGGTGAAGATGGGCACCACCGTCGCCACCAACGCTCTGCTGGAGCGCAAGGGCGAGTCGACGATCCTGGCGATCACCAAGGGACACGCCGACGCCCTGCGGATCGGCTACCAGGCGCGGCCCAAGCTGTTTGAGCGCCACATCGTCAAACCCGAAGCGCTGTACGACCGCGTCGTCGAGATCGATGAGCGGATGAGCGTCGAGGGGCAGGTGCTGCGGCGGCTGGACGAGGGCGCCGCCCGCGCCGGCCTTCAAGCCGCGTTCGACGCTGGCTTCCGCGCCGTGGCGATCGTGCTGCTGCACGGCTTCCGTTTCACCGAACATGAGGCGCGGGTCGCGGCGATCGCGCGCGCGATCGGCTTTTGCCAGGTTTCGGTCAGCCACGAGGTCAGCCCGCTGATGAAGCTGGTCGGGCGTGGCGACACGACAGTCGTTGACGCCTATCTGTCGCCTATCCTGCGCCGCTACGTCGACCAGGTCGCGGACGCGCTGGGTCGCGACACACGACTACTTTTCATGCAGTCCAACGGCGGCCTAACGGACGCGCGCGCCTTCCGGGGCAAGGACGCCATCCTCTCCGGCCCCGCCGGCGGCGTGGTCGGCATGGCCCGGACAGCGGCTGGGGCGGGGTTCGAGCGGGTGATTGGCTTCGACATGGGCGGCACCTCGACCGATGTCTGCCACTATGCCGGCCAGTACGAGCGGGCCTTTGAGACCGTCGTGGCGGGCGTTCGCATGCGCGCGCCGATGATGAACATCCACACCGTGGCGGCAGGCGGCGGCTCGATCTGTTCGTTCGACGGCGCGCGGCTGCGCGTCGGGCCGGCCTCGGCCGGGGCGGTTCCGGGCCCGGCGGCCTATCGACGGGGCGGACCGCTGACGGTCACGGACTGCAACGTCATGCTGGGCAAGCTGCGGCCGGAGTTCTTCCCGAAAGTATTTGGACCCAGCGCCGATCAGCCGCTTGATGTCGAGGCTGTGACGCGCGGCTTCGAGGCGATGGCCGCGCAGATCGCCGCCACCACCGGTCGCGCCATGACGCCCCAAGAGGTCGCCGAGGGCTTCGTCACCATCGCCGTCGAGAACATGGCCAAAGCTGTGCGGCAGATCTCGATCCAGCGCGGTTACGACGTCACCCGCTATGTGCTGGCCTGCTTTGGCGGGGCGGGCGGGCAGCATGCCTGCCTCGTCGCCGACGCTCTGGGCATGACCAAGGTGATGATCCACCCCTTCGCGGGGGTGCTATCAGCCTATGGGATGGGCCTGGCGGACCTGCGCCTGATCCGCGAGGAGACCGTTGAGCGGGCGCTGGACCATATCGGCGATCTGTCTGCGCGCGCCGAGATCCTGGCCGCTGAGGCTGCGGCCGCCTTGCGCGCCCAGGATGTTCCCCTGGCGGCGCTGGAGACGGTCGCGACCTTGCGCGTCAAGTATGCTGGAACCGACACCCCGCTGGTCGTGCCGCTGGACGATCGCGTTCGAGAAACCTTCGAAGACCTTCACCAGCGGCGCTTCGGCTTCACCTCGCCAACGACGCCGTTGGTCGTCGAGACCCTGTCGGTCGAGGCGATCGGCCATGCTGACTCCGGGGAACAGCCTCGCTTTGGCGCCGCTACGACCGGTGGCGAGCCCACGCCCTTAGCGACGGTCGAGGCGCGGATGGTGGGTGAAGTTCGCGCTACACCAGTCTTTGACCGTGAGGCGCTGGCGGTCGGCGCCGAGGTGCTGGGTCCGGCGATCATTCGCGAAGCCACCGGTACCACAGTGGTCGAGCCGGGCTGGCGCGCGAGCGTCGATCCGCAGCTGAACCTGATCCTCGACCGTGTCGTCGCCCTGCCCAGTCGCAAGGCGATCGGCACCGACGCTGACCCGGTGATGCTGGAGGTGTTCAACAACCTCTTTATGGCCGTCGCCGAGGAAATGGGCTTCGCGCTGCAGAACACCGCCTATTCGGTCAACATCAAGGAACGCCTCGACTTCTCGTGCGCGCTGTTTGATCGCGACGGAAACCTGATCGCCAACGCGCCGCACATGCCGGTGCACCTGGGCTCGATGGGCGACAGCGTGCGGGCCATCCGCGAGGCGCGGCGGGACGATGGCCGCAGCATGAAACCCGGCGACGTCTACATGCTGAATGCGCCCTACAATGGCGGCACGCACCTGCCGGACGTGACCGTGGTCATGCCGGTGTTCGACGGCGAGGGCGAGCTTCGCTTCTACGTCGCCGCGCGTGGTCACCAGGGCGACATCGGCGGGATCACGCCGGGGTCCATGCCGCCCAGCAGCCGCACGGTCGAGGAGGAGGGGGTTCTGATCGAAAACTTCCTGCTGGTCGAAGGCGGCCGCTTCCGTGAGGCCGAGACCCGGGCGCTGCTGGCGTCCGGCAAGTGGCCCGCCCGCAATCCCGACCAGAACATCGGCGACCTCAAGGCGCAGATCGCGGCCTGCGCGCGGGGCGCCGAGGCTCTAACGGGTATGGTCGCCGAGTTCGGCCTCGAGGTGGTCGAGGCCTATATGGCCCACGTCCAGGACAATGCCGAAGAGGCCGTCCGCCGCGTGCTGGCGACGATGAAAAGCGGGTCCTTCGCCTACGAACTTGACGACGGCGCGGTGGTTCGGGTGGCGATCACGGTCGACCAAGCTGCCCGGACTGCGCGTGTCGACTTCACCGGCACCAGCGATCAGGTCCCGACCAACTTCAATGCGCCGGCATCGATCTGCCGGGCGGCAGCGCTCTATGTGTTCCGCACGCTGGTCGACGACGAGATCCCTATGAACGACGGCTGCCTGCGGCCGGTCGAGCTGGTGATCCCCGAGGGCTCGATGCTGCGCCCGCGCTATCCGGCGGCGGTGGTGGCGGGCAATGTCGAGACCAGCCAGGTGGTGGTCGACGCCCTCTATGGCGCTTTAGGCGTGATGGCGGCGGCGCAGGGTACGATGAACAACTTCACCTTCGGCGATGATCGTCGGCAGTACTACGAGACCATCTGCGGCGGTTCCGGCGCGGGGGCGGACTTCGCGGGCACAGATGCGGTCCAGACCCATATGACCAACAGCCGCCTCACCGATCCCGAGGTGCTGGAGGCGCGCTATCCGGTGCTGGTCGAGGCGTTCTCGATCCGGCGCGGTTCAGGCGGGGCGGGCGTGAACCGGGGCGGAGACGGCGTAGTGCGCACGATCCGCTTCCGAGAGCCGATGACCGCGACCCTGTTGTCCAACCGCCGCCGCGTCGCGCCGTTCGGACTTCAAGGCGGCGTTGCGGGGGCTCTGGGGTCAGCGCGGGTCGAGCGCGCCGATGGCCAGGTTCAGGCCCTGGGGGCGACCGACCTCGTCGAGGTGTCCGCGGGCGACGCCATTGTTATCGAAACGCCCGGCGGTGGCGGTTGGGGGAGCGCCTGATGGCCAAGGCTGCCGTTCTGTTCGTCTGCATGGGCAATATCTGTCGCTCGCCTCTGGCCGAGGGGGCGTTTCGCGCCGAGGCTGAGCGACTGGGACTGGACGTCGCCGCCGACAGCGCCGGCACAGGGGGCTGGCACAAAGGCGAGGCTCCCGACGCGCGCGCGATCGCCGTGGCGCGTCGCAACGGCGTCGACATCAGCGAACTGCGCGCCCGCCAGGTGCGGGCCGAGGATTTCCGGACCTTCACCCACATCTACGCCCTGGACCACGACAACCTGCGCGGCCTTCTGAATGTCGCCCCGGCCGACGCGACCGCCGAGGTGGGGTTGCTGATGAACCTGGTGGACGGCCACGCCGGGCGTGCGGTCATCGATCCCTACTATGGGAATGACGCCGGCTTCGACGTTGTTTGGAACGATGTCGTCATGGCCGCCCAGGCCCTGGCGCGACGCCTGATCGACGAGGGCTGGGCTTAAGCGAGAGACTTAACCGCCGAAGCCGCCCTTGAAGCCGCCGCTGCTGCTGGCGTAGCTGCGCCCGCCGCCGAAGCCGCCGCGAGAGACAACCGAGGTGCGGGTCTGCACCTTGGGCGGCGCGTTGCGGATCACATCCGGCGGGTCGATGCTGGTCTTGCTGATGACCGTCTTGCCGCTGCCATAGTCCCGGCCCAGCTTGCCGCCCCAGGTCGAGTAATAGCCGCCGCCATAGCGGTCATCGCGGCGATACATGCCGGTGCCGCGATAGTAGCCGCCGCCGCCGTCCAGCATCTGGCCGATCACGAAACCGGCCAGCAGCGGTCCGAAGAAGCTCTGTCCGTCCTGGTTGCGCGGGACACAGTTGCCGGGGCCATAGACTTCTTCGCAGGTCGCGCGCGCGTCGTAGCGCGGCGCCTTCTCGGCGTCGTCCTTCTGTGCTGCCGCCCAACCGCTCGCGCACTGCTCGTCGGAGACCTCATTGGCCACCTGGCACTCGGCGAGGCTCTTATAGCTGAACGCCTGGACCTGTTCGCCCCGGTTGGGGTCCCAGCTGGCCTGGGGCGAGGGATCGTCGCAGCCCGCCAGGGTCAGCGACGCCGCGCCGGCCAGCATGCTGCTGAGCTTGAGTGAGTTTGAGCGTTTGCGAGGAGCGGTCATGACTCGGATCCTCAGGCGGTCATACAGGCGGCGTTGAGCAGGCCGACCGCGATGGAGATGCCTGCGAGGTAGATGCCGATCGAGACTTCGCCGCTTTCGATGCGCGCCTTGACGTCGGGCAGGGCGACGATGCGAACGCCGGTGAAGGCGGCGATCTGGATCACGCCGGCGAGCGTCGCCCAGGCGGCGAACTCCGGCAGGCTGACCGTGTGGCTGAGCGCCGAGGCCAGCGGCAAGACATAGCCGATCAAGGCGCCGGCCAGAGCGATCGCGGCCGCGGTGTTGCCCTGCCGGATCAAGGCGCGTTCGTTGTAGGGCGTCACCCACTGATAGACGTACTTGAACGCGATCGTGAACAGGCCGGCCACAACGAAGGCCAGCAGGAAAGCGATCGCCCCTTCCTTAAAACCGATGAAGTCGAACATCTGGCTGGCTCTCCCCAAGGACCCGGCCGATCGGCGCTCGCCGAGCGGGCATGCGGGCCGTCAAAATTCAGGCTCGGAACTCGCCCACCGACAGTGGCAGGCCAATCATGGTCTCGTGGCTGACGTCTTTGCTATCTTCAGGCTCTAGGGTCAGGGCGAGCAAGAGCTCGCGACCATCCCCGTCCAGAAGGTCGCGGTGGAATAGCATCACGGTCTGGAACAGGCGGCGGTCGGGCGCCTGGGCGTCGCGTGCATAGTAGACGTCTTCCCACAGCGTCACCGGGTCCTGTTGCTCGGCCTCATCGCCGAACCAGAGGCGCGTGTAGGGTGGCAGGCCTTCGGGCTGGAAGGTGCGAGACCGCAGTCGCTGGTTCCATAGTTCGTGATCGGTGCGATCGGCGGGATATTCGCTGGCCCAGGGCGTGAACACGGTGAAGTCGTTGGCCTTCTGCCCCTCGCGGTCGTCGGAGACGACCTGAAACAGGATCTCGTCGTCCGTGTAGAAGCGATGGACGAACGCGCCGTCGTTCAGCTGGATCAGGCCTTGCGCGGTGATCTCCAGCGTATCGCGGTCGAGGGCGAACCTGGTCTCCGCGCCCAGTCGCCGCCAGGCCAATGGATCCAACACCACGGTCCGGCCGATGGTCACGTTGCGGATGATGGGCAGGGCGGGGCCGGAGGGCTGGTCCTTGCGGCCGAAGAGCTTTCCGAACATCGCGATCGGCGAGGCCTCGAATCTTGCGCCAGCGCGCCTATTTGACTTGCGACGCCGGTTTCCCGAAAGCGTGCTTGCCCTCAGGTGAAGTCGGTCGCAGGATGACGCGCTACGATGGGTTGTCAAGCATACATGTTATGCGTACATGTAACGCATGCCTGCTAAACTGAAGAGAAGCGCTCAGGCCGCTGAAAGAACGCGGGCGTGGCGCGAAGCGCGACGGAGCGCCGGCTTCGTGAAAATCGAGGTCTGGGCGCCGGCGGCGTGCAAGCCCGACATTCTTTCGGCGGTGCAGGCCATAGTCGTCGAGTCGGTCCGAGGGCCGGCGCTGCAGACCAATCCCCATCCCCCCAAGGGCGTCAGACACATGGACTCCGTTATCGACACCGCCTGGACGATCCACACCCTGCGCGACGCGCTGGTGGAGAGCGCGCTCGTGCGCGAGGACGAGATGACCGTCACGGTCGTCGAGGGCGTCGAGCCCGTGCTGATGGTGGTCATGCACGAGTTCGGCGACCTGCCGATCTATGTCAGCGGCGGCGCGCTGCAGCTTGTCGTCTCGACGCTGCTGTGGGCCTGCGACGAGCAGAACGATCGCGCGGCGTTCAACGAATTCCTCCTCAAGGCCCAGAAGATCGTGCCCTTGTCGAACTTCGGCATCACCACGGTCGACGGCCGCGACTATTACGAGCTGATGGGCGAGATTTCGTCCAAGACCACCCTGCAGACGCTGGTCATCGAGCTGCGCACCCTGGCCGACAACGCCATCGCCGCCGCCAGCGACCTGCGCGGTTCCTTTGAAAAGAGCCGCGTCGCGGCCGCCTAACGACAGAGACCGGAGAACTTCGAATGTCTATCTGGAGCAAGCTCTCGGCCCTGTTCCGCGGCGCGGCGCATGACGGCGCACAGACGGTGGTGGACGCCAACGCCCTGCGCATCCTGGACCAGGAAATCCGCGACGCCGACAACGCCCAGGGCAAGGCCCGGGACGAACTGGCCAAGCTGGTGGCGCGTCGTCGCGCGCTGGAGACCGAGGTCGCCCAGCTGACCGACCAGTCGCGCAAGTACGAGTCTTCTGCCCGCGCGGCGATGAACAAGGGCGACCAGGCCCTGGCCCTGGAAGTCGCCCAGCGCATCGCCGACCTCGAGAAAGACGCCGGCCAGAAGTCGACGCAGATGAACGAGCTGCGCGCCGCAGAGGAGAAGCTGCGCACGGTGATCGCCCAGACCGACACCAAGGTCGAGGCGCTTCGCCGCGAGATCGAAATCGTCAAGGTCAACGAGAGCGTCCAGAAGGCTCAGGCTGCGGTCATCTCGCGTGCAGGCTCGGCCAGCGGCGTGGTCGGCTCGGCCGCCGACAGCCTCAAGCGCATCAAGGAGCGCCAGGCCGTCCGCGAGGAGCAGTTCCGTCTCCACAACGAGGCTGAGGACCGCAAGACGGGCGCGGATCTGGACGCCAAGCTGGCGGCGGCAGGCATCCTGCCCGGCGGTGGCGGCGCCGAGGACGTGCTGGCCCGCCTGATGGCTCCGAAGGATGAGGCTCTCCCGGCCCCGATGCTGGCCATCGAGGACAAGCAGAAGGTCGGTCGGGACGGCTCGAACGCCTGATGCGTCGTCTGACCCTTAAGCCTCGGCGGGACTGGAAGTCCAAGGCCGAGGCGGTCGGCTTCACCTGGCATCATGCCGATGGCCGCCGTTACTGGGACGAGCGAGCGGCCTACGCCTTCACGCTGGAGGAGGTCGAGGGCCATCTGGAACCCGCGACGGAGGCGCTGGACAAGCTCTGCCTGGAGCTCGTGGACGAGGCCGTCAAAAGCGACGCCCTGATGGCGCGGCTTCAGATCCCCGAAGCCGCGCGTGATCTGGTCGCAGCATCGTGGGCGGCGCGCGATCCCTCGCTCTATGGCCGGTTCGACTTCTTCTACGACGGGGCCGGACCGCCGAAGCTCTACGAGTACAACGCCGACACCCCGACCAGCATCTACGAAGCGGGGGTGTTTCAGTGGCTTTGGCTGGAGGACATGATCCAGCAGGGCGCGTTGCCGGAGGCGACCGACCAGTTCAACAGCCTGCACGACCAGTTAGCCGAGCGGTTCAAGGCGATTTTTCCGAACGGCGGCTTCGTCCACTTCGCCAGCGATCCCGACTTCGTCGAGGATCGTCAGACGGTGCGCTTCCTGGAAGACATGGGCCGGCTGGCGGGGCTTGAGCCCAAGTTCGTGCCGACCACGGCGATCGGTCTCGATGCGGACGGCCGCTTCGTCGACCAGGACAACTACATTATCGGCGCGCTGTTCAAGCTGTACCCCTGGGAGGATATGCTCCGAGAGCCGTACGCGGCCAATATCGCGGCGTCGAAGACCCTGTTCCTGGAGCCCCCGTGGAAGGCGGTCCTGTCGAACAAGGCGATGCTCGCTCTGCTCTGGGAGAGGCATCCGGGGCACCCGAACCTGCTGGAGACCTATTTCGACGACGATCCCAAGGTCGAGCGTCTGGGGTCCAGCTACGCACGCAAGCCGCTGTTCAGCCGCGAGGGCGCGAACATCGAGCTCTGGAAGGACGGCCGCAAGGGCAGGGTGCTCGACCAGGGCTATGGCGCTGAGGGCTGGATCCGTCAGGAGCTCAAGCCGCCGCCGAGGTTCGGCGCGAACTATCCGGTGGTTGGGTCTTGGGTCATTGGCGACCAGCCGGCGGGCGTGGGCGTGCGCGAAGACCGCGGCCGCGTCACCCGCGACCGCTCGCGGTTCGTCCCGCACATCATAGAAAGCTAGAGCGCACGAAGAATCCGAACGGCCTCCGCCACCGCCGCCTGATCGGTGTCGCGCAGTTCAGGCGGGACGAAGCCCATCGCGCCCAGCTTCGAACCCGGCTCCGCCCCGGGGATCGGGCCGCTGAACGAGCCGTGGACTTCGCGGACCCCGGTGCGGCGGACCAGTTCGCCAATGTTTCCAGGCCTGACCCCCGCGCCGGCCAGAATGCCGATGCGTCCTGCGGCTCGTTCGACGAGGGCGGCGATCTGCTCCGCGCCGGCCTCGGCGGTCAGGGCGCCGCCGGACGTCAGGACCCGCTCGAACCCCAGGTCGACAGCGATCTCGAGCGCCTCAAACCGGTCTGGAACGAGGTCGAACGAGCGATGCAGGCTCATCCCTAGGCCCTGCGCGTGAGTCACCAGGGTTTGCAGCACGGGGAGGTCCAGCGCGCCGTCGCGGCGATTGGCGCCGATCACCACGCCGGCCAGCCCATAGGCGCGCACCGCATCAATGTCCCGCTTGATAGCGTCCACGTCGCGCTCATCGTAGCAGAAGTCGCCGTTTCGGGGGCGGATCATCGGGTAGATCGGGATGGGCGCGGAAGCCGCCTGGGCCATCAGTCCAGGCGTTGGGGTCAGGCCCTGCAGGGCGAGCGCCGCACAGAGTTCGATCCGATCAGCGCCGCCAGCGATCGCCGCCGCCAGTCCGGCGGGCGTATCGACACAGACTTCCAGAAGGATGCGTTCGGGGTTCATGCTGTCGCTCCAGGCAGTGCTACGGATTCGGCGCGGTCTTGTTGGAGCACACGGATGTTGAATCGTAGAGGCCTGATCGGCGCCTCCCTCGCGGGTTCGGCGATGCTGAGCGCGGGGCGGGCGACGGCGCAGGGCGATGGCGTCAGGCTGACGGGGCCCGGCGTGATCTCGACCTGGGACTTTGGCGTCGCGGCCAACGCCGCAGCTTGGGCTGTCCTGTCCAGGGGCGGCCGGGCG
Source organism: Caulobacter sp. DMC95 (assembly GCF_056313785.1). NCBI lineage: Bacteria > Pseudomonadati > Pseudomonadota > Alphaproteobacteria > Caulobacterales > Caulobacteraceae > Caulobacter > Caulobacter sp. DMC95. The sequence goes on from NZ_JBQUZP010000007.1 coordinate 191,742, forward strand.
CTGGACGCCGTCGAGGCGGGGGCGCGTATCCCCGAGCAGGACCTGAAGAACCACAGCGTTGGCCGCGCCGGCTATCCGGACCGGGACGGCAACGTCTCGCTGGATGCCTGCATCATGGACGAACTCGGCAACTGCGGCGCGGTGGCGGCGCTGGAGCATATCGCCCATCCGATCTCAGTCGCCCGCCGGGTGATGGAGAAGACCCCGCACGTGATGCTCGTCGGGGCCGGCGCGCTGCAGTTCGCCTTGGAGCAGGGTTTCCCGCGCGAGGAACTCCTCACGCCCGAGTCCCGCGCCGCCTGGGAGGCCTGGAAGAAGGAGGCCAAGTACAATCCCAAGGCCAACAGTGAGGTCTTGGACTACGGCAAGACGACCGGCCAGCTGGGCACGCCAGGCGGGGCGGGCAATCACGACACCATCGGCATGCTGGCGATCGACGCCAAGGGAAACCTGTCGGGGGCCTGCACCACCAGCGGCATGGCGTGGAAGATGCGCGGACGGGTCGGCGACAGCCCGATCATCGGCGCGGGTCTCTATGTCGACAACGAGGTCGGCGGCGCGACCTCCACCGGGGTCGGCGAGGAGGTCATCCGCAATGTCGGCAGCTTCCTGGTGGTGGAGCTGATGCGTCAGGGGCGCTCGCCCGAGGCGGCGTGCCGCGAGGCCGTCGAGCGGATTCTCAAGAAGAAGCCGCACGCCAAGGACATCCAGGTCGGCTTCCTGGCCGTAAACAAGGCGGGCGAGGTCGGGGCCTGGGCGATCCAGTCCGGGTTCAGCTACGCCGTGTGCGACGGCCGCAAGCAGGACCTCCTCGTACCCGGCAAGGCGACCTATTCGGCAGCCCGGTAAAGTGGATAGGCGGACGGATAACGCGGTTATAGCGTGCCGGTCCCAAACCTTAGGAGGAGACCGCCATGTGCGATGATGAAATCCACCCCGGCCTCATTCAGGACCCGACGATCTCGCGGCGTCGGTTCGGTCTGTTGACCGCCGCCCTGACCGGCATCGCCACGGTCGCGCATGCCGACGACTCCGTCGTGGAGAAGGATGTCGAGGTCAAGACGCCCGATGGCATGGCCGACGCGGTGCTCTTCTATCCCAAGGGGAAAGGCAAATGGCCGGCGGTGCTGGTGTGGCCTGATATCTGGAGCCTGCGCCCGGTGTTCCGCCAGATGGCCCGTCGGCTGGCCTCGTCGGGCTATGTCGTGCTGGTCCCCAACCTCTATTACCGGACCAAGAAGGCCCCGGTGATGGAGGGCGCCATGAGCTTCGCCAATCCGCAGGACCGGGAAACGATCTCGGCCCTGGCCCGGACGGTGACGCCGACGACCGCAGTCACCGACGCCGTCGCCTTCGTCGCCTATCTCGACGCCCAGCCGCAGACCAACAAGGCCAAGCGCGTCGGCGTCCAGGGCTACTGCATGGGCGGCCCGCTGGCCTTCCGCACCGCCGGCTCGAACGCTGCTCGGATCGGCGCGGTGGCCAGCTTCCATGGCGGCGGCCTGACCGCCGAGGGGCCCGACAGCCCGCAACTACTGATCCCCAAGACGAAGGCGGACTATCTGGTCGCCGTCGCCGACAACGACGACAAGCGCGATCCCGCCTCGAAGGACAAGCTCAAGGCCGCCTTCGCCGACGCCAAGATCAAGGCCACAGTCGAGGTCTATGTCGGCGCCAACCACGGTTGGACCGTGCCGGGTAGCCAAGCCTACAACGAGCCTGCGGCGGAGAAGGCCTGGACCGAGCTGCTGGCGCTTTACAAGTCGGCGCTTTAGCCAAAGAGAGGGCGGCTGCGCTGCATGCAGTCGCCCCAATTTGTCATACAAAATGATTGATAGCGCTATCAGCGCCGTGTAGCGGTTCCTGCCATGAGGGAGAGGAACGGTATGTCGCTATCGCGCAGAGCTGTCGTGGCTGGCCTGTCCAGTCTACCGGTCGTGGCTAACGCCAGATCTCGTGAGCGTGTCATCAGCATCGATGCGCGCAAGGTGGGCGGGCCCGTCGATCGCTTCTTCGATCTCTCGATCGGATCCGACTATCCCGGCACACTGATCCGCGACGACAGCCAGGCCCAGCTGAAGACGACCGTCGACGAGCTGGGATTCCGCTACATCCGCTTCCACGCGATCTTCCACGACGTGCTGGGTACGGTGAAGGTCGAGGGCGGCCGGATCGTCTACGACTGGACCAAGATTGACCAGCTCTACGACGCGCTGCTGGCCAAGGGGATCAGGCCTTTTGTCGAGCTAGGCTTCACGCCTGAGGCGATGAAGACCTCTGACCTGACGATCTTCTATTGGAAGGGCAACACGTCCCATCCAAAGCTTGGACCCTGGCGCGACCTGATCGACGCTTTTGTCCGCCATGTGCGCGATCGCTACGGTGTCGAAGAGGTGCGGAGCTGGTTCTTCGAGGTCTGGAACGAGCCAAACCTCGACGGCTTCTGGGAGAGGGCGGATCAGGCGGCCTATTTCGAGCTCTATGACGTCACCGCACGCGCCATCAAGGCGATCGATCCATCCTTGCGCGTGGGTGGTCCCTCGACAGCGGGAGCCGCTTGGGTTCCGGAGTTCCTGGCCCATGTGAAGAAGAGCGGCTCTGCCGTCGATTTCGTCACCACCCACACCTACGGCGTCGATGGCGGCTTTCTCGATGAGAAGGGGGTGCAGGACACCAAGCTCTCGCCGTCGCCCGACGCGGTGGTGGGCGACGTGCGGCGCGTCCGGGAACAGATCGAGGCCTCGGCCTTCCCAGGTCTGCCGCTGTACTTCACCGAATGGAGCACCAGTTACACGCCACGAGACAGCGTCCACGACAGCTATGTGAGCGCCGCCTACATCGTCGAGAAGCTGCGGCGGGTTAAGGGGCTGGTCCAGGGGATGAGCTACTGGACCTACACAGACCTTTTCGAGGAGCCGGGGCCGCCGACCGCGCCTTTCCAGGGTGGGTTCGGGCTGATGAATCCGCAAGGAATCCGAAAGCCGTCCTGGTTCGCCTACAAGTACCTGAACGCTCTGAAGGGGCGGGAGTTGGCGTGCGAGGACGACCAGGTCTTCGCTGCGCGAGACGGTGATCATGTGACCGTGCTGGCCTATGCGTGGCGACAGCCCGACCAGAAGGTCAGCAATCGGCCTTTCTACACGCGGCTTCATCCCGCTGCGGATATCGAGCCACTGAAGGTCCGGCTGACGGGCCTCAAGCCAGGGCGTTACCAGCTTGGGGTGCGCCGCGTCGGCTATCGGCGCAACGACGCCTACAGCGCCTATATCGAGATGGGGTCGCCCACCACGCTCACGGTGGCGCAGCTCCAATCGCTGCAGGCGTTGACCGAGGACCGGCCAGAGGTCGATCGGGGGCTGCGTGTTTCAGGAAGCGCCGTCGTCGAACTGCCTATGCGGGCCAACGACGTCGTTCTCATCGAGCTCCGTCCAGTGGGCTGAGGCGTCGCGCCAGTCAGCTAGTTACCTGTGCGCAGCGCCTGGATGGCGAGGGCCGCCTGTGTCCGATTGTGGACATTGAGCTTGCGCATCAGCGCCGTCATGTGCGCCTTCACCGTGGCCTCGGCGATGCCAAGATCGAAGGCGATCTGCTTGTTCAGCAGGCCTGAGTTAACGCCTTCCAGCACCTTCAACTGAGTGGGCGTCAGCCCGCCCAGCGCCGAGCTCATTTCCCGATCAGTGGCGCGGACTTCCGTTGTCATTCCCGAACCCCTCTGTCTCAACCCCAAAGCCGCCCGAGGGCGCGACGCCCGCTAATTTTGATCGCCGCGCTGTGCTGGCGAGTCCGGGTCGTATGGTCGGATCATTGCCTTATCTGTCGGACAAGTTCAAGAGATTTTGGAAATGTGCACGTGAACATCCCGCCTTAAGTCAAAAAAGTTCAAAACCTGTCATACAGATTTTGCGCTGAACCGACTGGCGATCGTGTCGCGCATTGAACCAGAGGCGCTGAAGCAGGCATCTGCGCTTTGCCTAGGCGTCGAACCGCCCGATGGTGAAGGGGACTGGAGGTCGAGGCATGAACGAAGGGCGTCTGGCTGATCGGGCCTACACAGGCATCGTTGAGCTGATTAATCGCGAGGGTCTGGAGGCCGGCGATCGCCTGCCGTCGGAAGCGCGCCTGGCGGAAATGTTCGGCATGTCCCGCACCGTGGTCCGTGAAGCCCTGGTGCGCCTGGCGGCCGACAGCATCACCGAGGCGCGGCGCGGCGCGGGCTCCTATGTCAAGAACCGGCCGTCAGACAAGCTTGGCGCCTACATGCCGCTATCGGAGTTGCCGGCCACCCTGGGCAGCTACGAAGTGCGCTTCGTGCTTGAAGCCGAGGCGGCGCGACTGGCCGCTGTGCGGCGCTCCGCTGAGGAGATGGGGTTGATAGAGGCGGCGCTGGAGGACCTTCGCGCGGCTCTGCTATCCAGCGCGCCCGCTCACGCCGAAGACATGGAACTGCACCGTCGCATCGTTCGGGCGACAGCCAATCCGGCGTTTCTCGTCGCTTTCGAGGCGCTGGCGGCCGATGTGGACAAGATCATGCGGGCCGGCGTGGATATCTCCCGCTCGCGGCCGCCGGAGGCGATCAGCGAGATGATGCGCGAGCACGAGATGATCGTCGAAGCGATCCGGGCTCAGGATGGGGACAGCGCGGCGCTGGCTATGCGCTGGCACCTGTCACGCGGGCGAAAGCGGCTGATGCCGTAAGGCGGACGACGAGTGAGGCGCCGAGCGACTGTCCGCCAGCCAGGCCTCGACTCGATCGCACAGTTGGTCCGGCGAGGCGATGGTGTCCGCCCTGAGAACGGGCTCGTCGGCTTCTGGGCGCTCCAGCGTCGCCAACTGGCTGTCGAGCAGGCTGGGCGGCATGTAATGCCCGGGGCGCTGGGTCAGTCGGCGCAGCAGCTCGTCATGGCTCGCTTCCAGCAGCACAAACCGGGTGGGGGCGCCGATGGCCGCCGACAGCCGCTCGCGATAGCTTCGCTTCAAGGCTGAGCAGGCCGCCACCGCGACGCCGCCGGCGTCTACCGCTCCGCTGATGGCTTGGCCCAGCCGGTCCAGCCACGGCCAGCGATCGTCATCGTCCAAGGGCCGGCCGGCTCGCATCTTGGCCACCGCGGCGGGCGCATGAAAGGAGTCGCCCTCGAGAAAGGGACAAGCCAGCCGCTGCGCCAGTAGGGCGCCGAAAGTCGATTTGCCGCTGCCGCTCACGCCCATGGCGATGACGGCGAGGCCAGGCGGCGCAAACAGGGGCGAAGGTGTCGGCAAGCGGCGTCCCTGAGGCTGCGGGGCGACTGACGTGTCAAGCAGGAGACACGCAAGGATCGGTCATCGTTTCTACCCACGCGTCAGCGGCGCGTAACTACGACCATGGTCGAGGATGGTGGGCGCCGCCCCGCGCTCTATCACTCGCCCAGGCAGTTTTTGGGGTGCGAGATGAGAGCGATCCTGTTGGCGGCGATCCTGGCGACCGCCAGCCCCACGGCCCTGGCCCTCGCGGCGGATTCCGCCTTTCCCATCGCGCCCGACGAACCGCGCGCCATCACCGTCAAGGCGGTGGGCGATGGCCGGGCGGACGACACTGACGCTATCCAGAAGGCGCTGACGGCCGCGCGCGACGCGACCGGGCACGGCCTGGTGCTGCTGCCCTCCGGGCGTTACCGGCTGACCCGTAGCCTTCTGGTCCCGCCGGGTGTTCGCGTGTTCGGCGTCGGCCCCACGCGCCCGGTCTTGCTGCTCGGCGACAGGACGCCCGGGTTCCAGGAGGGCGTGGGGACCATGGTCATTTTCACCGGGGGCGATCAGTACGCCGTGGGCGACATCCCTGTGCCCGTCCCGACCGCTCGCCCAGTCGGCGCCAAGGTTCGCGACGCCAATTCGGGGACCTTCTATTCGTCGATGAGCAACATCGACATCGAGATCGGCCAGGGCAATCCTGCCGCCGCCGGAGTGCGGTTCCGCATGGCTCAGCACGCCTTCCTGAGCCACATGGAGTTCCGGATCGGATCGGGTTTCGCCGGCGTCTACCAGGCGGGGAACGTCATGCAGGACGTTCACTTCCGGGGCGGGCGGTACGGCATCGTCACCGAGAAGACCTCGCCGGCCTGGCAGTTCACCTTGATGGACGCCACCTTTGACGGCCAGCGTGACGCGGCGATCCGCGAGCATGAGGTCGACCTCACCTTGATCAATGTCGCGATCAAGAACACGCCCGTCGGGATCGATATCGACCGGGGCTACAGCGATAGCCTTTGGGGCAAGAACGTCCGCTTCGAGAACGTGTCCAAGGCCGGCGTCGTGATCTCCAGCGAGGACAACGTCTTCACCCAGGTCGGCTTCGATAACGCCGTCGCCGCCAACACCCCGACCTTCGCTCGCTTCCGCGACAGCGGCCGCACCGTCGCCGGGAAGGGAAGGGCGTATCGGGTGGGGTCCTTCACCTACGGCCTGACTTTGCCGGGCCTGGGCCAGATGGGCGAGTACAAGACCCTCGCCGACATCGCGCCGCTCAAGGCGCTGCCCCCGGCGCCGGCGGTCGCCTTGCGCGCGACGCCGCCGATGCGTGAGTGGACCAACGTCAAGACGCTGGGCGTGAAGGGCGACGGCGTCACCGACGACACCGTCGCGCTGCAGAAGGCGATCGACAGCCATCGGGTGCTCTATCTGCCGTTTGGCTTCTACAGGGTGACGGACACCCTGAAACTACGGCCCGACACCGTGCTGATCGGGCTGCATCCGGCGCTGGCCCAACTGGTCATTCCCGACAGCAACCCGCGCCACGCAGGTGTCGGCGCAGTATTGCCGATCCTGGAAAGCCCCAAGGGTGGCGACAACATCGTTTCGGGGATCGGCCTGTTTACGGGGCGCATCAATCCGCGCGCCTCGGCGCTGCTCTGGCGTTCGGGGGAGAACTCGCTGGTCACCGACGTGAAGATCATGGGCGGCGGCGGCACGCCCACCGCCGATGGCAAGCCGTTGAGCGCAGCCCAGGCGCGCAGCGGCGACCCCGTGGCCGACGGGCGCTGGGACGCCCAGTATCCCAGCATCTGGGTGACCGATGGCGGCGGCGGAACCTTCGCCAACGTCTGGAGCCCGAACACCTTCGCCTCGGCGGGTTTCTACATCAGCGACACCAAGACGCCGGGTCGCGTCTATGAGGTGTCGGTCGAGCACCATGTCCGCAACGAGTTCGTCCTCGACAATGTGGAGAACTGGGAGTTCCTGGCGCCCCAGACCGAACAGGAAGTCGGCGACGGCCCGGACGCGGTGTCTCTGGAGGTGCGCAATTCGCGCAACATCCTGTTCGCCAACTATCACGGCTATCGCGTGACGCGGTCCTACCATCCGGCCGAGACGGCGGTGAAGCTGTTCAACTCGACGGACATCCGCTTCCGGAATGTCCATATCAACGCCGAAAGCGGGATCGCGCTGTGTGACGAACAGGGCTGCGGGACCTTTCTGCGCGCGAGCAAGTTCCCGTTTGAGAACGCCATCCAGGACAAGACCCGCAAACTGGAAGTGCGCGAGCGCGAGTTTGCGGTTCTCGATGTGACCGGCGACCCGGCCCCCGCCGCCGCGCCTGCCGCTGATCCGCGCGTGAAGAGGCTGGAGACCGGCTTCTGGTCGATTTCCGGCGCCGCCACCGGACCCGACGGCGCGCTGTACTTCATCGAGAAGCGCTTCCAGCGAATCTACCGCTGGACGGAGGCCAAGGGGCTGGAGATCGTCCGCGACCATTCGCTGGATCCGACCAACCTGGCGGTCGATCGCACCGGCAATCTCTTCGTCGTCTCGTCCTACGGACCCGACGCCAGCGTCTATTCGATCGACCCGCGCGGCCCCAACGAACAGATCACCATGATTGCGCCGGCGCCGTGGAGCGCTGGGGCGGAGGCGCGAACCCTGTTGCCCGTGAATTGGTGGAACAACGGCGAGTTCCGGGATCAGTACGATCCGGCCACGGGCCAGTTCACGACGCTGGCCGAGATGTTCACGCGGGATGTCGGAACGGCGAAGGCCAAGGCCTATGTCTCGCCCGACGGCAGCCTCGTTCTGCCGGCTTTCCGTGTCTGGAAGCAGGGGCCGATCGATCATGTCGGCTGGCGCTGGTCCGACTCGTTGCAGGCGCATGGCCTGATCGCCGGCGCCGTCGGCGAGCGGGTTTTCGTGACCAATGCCTCGGAGAACAAGACCTACAGCGGTACGGTCGCGCCCGGAGGCGCGCTGGTCGATCTGCATGTCTTCGCCAACCGAGGCGGTGAGAGCGTCGCCGTTGATGGAGCCGGCAACGTGTTCGTCGCCAACGGCCAGATCTTCCAGTACGCGCCGGACGGCCGGGAGGTCGGGCGAATTGATGTTCCAGAGCGGCCTCTGCAACTGATCTTCGGCGGCAAGGACAAGCGCACGCTGTTCGTCCTCACGCATCATTCGCTCTACGCCATCCCCTAGCCACCGAACGGACTGAAAATGCTGCTACGCTTCTGGATTCCCTCGGATTCCGGAGGTTGGCGCATGCCCGCGAACCTGCTCGGAAGGCCTACGACCATGGTCGTATAGTTAGCGGTCACATCGTCTGACACAGTCCGCCTCAGATCATCGAACGATGGTCTCAACAAGAAATTGGGAGGTTTCAGGATGAGTGCTGTCGGTAGCACGCGAGTGGCTTCAGGCTTCATGAGCGCCTTGCTCGCGACCAGCGCGTTCGCGACGATCGTGGCGGCGGGTTCGGTGCAGGCCCAGGAGGCTCAGGCGCCGGCGGACAGCGCCAACTCGGTCGCTGAAGTCGTCGTGACGGGCACGCGGATCCGGTCGACCGGCTTCACCGCGCCGACGCCGACCCAGGTGATGGGGCAAGCCGATCTCGAGCGCGCCGCCCAGCCCAACATCTTCACCGCGATCACCCAGCTTCCGTCGCTGCAGGGCTCGACAGGCGCCACCACCGGCACGTTCAGCACGTCGAGCGGACAGCAGGGCTTGTCGTCGTTCTCGCTGCGCGGCCTTGGCACCATCCGCACCCTGACGCTGCTGGACGGCCAGCGCGTGGTGCCCGCCAACGTCACCGGCGTTCCCGATATCAGCCTGTTCCCGCAGCTCCTCGTCGAGCGCGTCGACGTGGTGACCGGCGGCGCCTCTGCCTCCTACGGCTCGGACGCCGTCGGCGGCGTGGTCAACTTCATCACCAACAAGCGCTTTGTCGGGTTCAAGGCCAACGCCATGGCGGGCGTCACCACCTATGGCGACAATCACCAGTGGCTGGCGCAAGTTGCCGCCGGCAAGTCGTTCATGGACGATCGCCTGCACGTCCAGGTCAGCGGCGAGTATGACTGGGAGGAGGGCGTTCCCGCCGGGGGCTTTGGCGAAGACGCACCGGGCAGCCGCGACTGGTACACGACCGCCACCCTGATCAATCGCGGCGTCACCAATGACGGCTCGCCACAGTATCTCTACCGCGAGCACGCCCAAGCCTATCAGTACACCAAGTACGGCCTGATCAGCGCCGGCCCGCTGCAGGGCACCGCTTTCGACCAGGCGGGCAATCCCTTCACGTTCCAGTATGGCGGCGGCACGCCGTCCAAGGCCGCCAACGGCGCGGTGATCGGCTGCTTCTCGTCCGGCGGCTTCTGCATCGGCGGCGACCTTTCGGGCAATGTCGGCATCGGCACCTCGTTGCAGTCGCGCCTGAAGCGGATGAACAGCTACGCCCGCATCGGCTACGATCTGGACGACAACAACCAGATCTACGCCACCTTCAACGCCGCGCGCGTCGAGAGCATGAACCAGCCCAATCCAGGCGCGGCCACTACGGGCCTGACGATGTCGTGCTCCAACCCGTACCTGCCGGCCTCGATCGTCGCAGCCTGCGCGGCCAATGGGATCACGACCTTCACCTTCGGCACCAGCAATGCTCTGTTGCCGCGCAACATCAACGTCCACCCGACCCGGACACAGTATCGCGGCGTCATCGGCGCGGACGGCAAGTTCAATGCGCTGGGCAAGGAATGGCGCTACGACGCCTACTACCAGCACGGCGAGAACACGACGGACATCCGGGTCCGCGACATCATGCTGAACGCCCGCTACCGTCAGGCCATCCAGGCGACGACGATCGGTGGTCAGATCGTCTGCGCCGATCCGGTGGCGCGCGCCAACGGCTGTGCGCCCATCAACATCTTTGGCGGCAAGCCGCCCAGCGAAGCCGCGCTCGCCTACATCACGCCCAAGAACGGCCCCTACCAGCACTCGGTGCAAAAGCAGGACGTCGCCAGCATCAACTTCAGCGGCGAGGCGTTCCAAGGCTGGGCCGGGCCCATCTCGCTGGCCTTCGGCGCGGAGTGGCGGCAGGAGCAGTATCGTGTCAAAGGCGACCCCTACGGCGACGGCGCTGCGGACTCCCCCTACAACGCCGACTATCCGGCCGACCCGATCCTGAACGTCGCGGGGGCCAACTGGTACGCCGGCAACTATCACTCGGGCGCTGGCAAGTACTCGGTGAAGGAAGCCTACGCCGAAGTGAACATCCCGCTGGTCAATTCCGAAGCGGCGGGCAAGGCCAACCTGAACATGGCCGGTCGCTGGACCGACTACAGCACGTCCGGAACCGTCTACACTTGGAAGGTTGGCGGCACCTGGGACACCCCCATCGACGGCGTGCGCCTGCGGGCCGTCACCTCCCGCGACGTCCGGGCCCCGAACCTCTCGGAGCTGTACGCCGCGCCGGTCACCACCACGCTGCCGAACTTCACCAACCCGTTCACCGGCGGGGCTCTCTTGGTTCTGCAGAACGTGGTCGGCAACCCCGACCTTAAGCCCGAGATCGCCAAGAACTTCACGATCGGTGCGGTGCTGTCCAATCCGCAGTGGCTGCCCGGCTTCAGCGTCTCGGTCGACTGGTACAACATCGTCCTGAACGGCGGCATTTCGAGCCTGGGCGCGCAGCAGATCGTCAACTTCTGCCATTCGGGCCTGAGCCAGTTCTGCGGCGCCTTCAACTTCACGCCGGCGGCGGGGACGCCCTACGTCAACGCCCAGGTGTTCAACCTCTCCTCGATCAAGACCAGCGGCTTCGACATCGAAAGCAGCTACCGGTTCGAGCTGCCCAACGTTCCGGGCCGCTTCACGGTGCGGGGTCTGGCGACGAACACCCACAAGTTCGTGACCAACCCGGGCATCCCGGGCGCCATCGCAACCGACACAGCGGGACAGAACTCCGGCGCCACGCCGGACTGGAAGTTCCTGGCGATCCAGTCCTGGGAGAACGACAAGTTCGCGCTCAGCGTCCAGGAGCGCTGGTTCAGCGACGGCACGTTCGGCAACCAGTATGTCGAGTGCAAGGCCGGCAGCTGCCCGGTCTCGACGGTCAACCGGCCGACGATCGACTACAACCGCATGAGCGGCGCGACCTATGTCGACGTCAGCGCGTCGTACAAGTTCGGCAACGGCGTGCAGGCCTACGCGAAGGTCGACAACCTGCTGAACCGCGACCCCACCCCGTCGCCGCAGACCAACACCGGTCTGGACGCCAATCCGGCGCTCTACGACCTGCTGGGTCGCTTCTACCACGTGGGCGTCCGCTACGCCTTCTAAGACGTTCAGGGCCGTCCGCCTTCACCTCCCCTGGGCGGCCTCGCCCGGATCCGATCGACCTGTATCGAGCGTGGTCCGGGCGCCTTTCTTTGCGCTAAGGATTCCCCGGCCGTTCGCGGTTGGGGAAACCGAGGTTTGAATGACGATTCTGGTGACCATGGGGGCCAACGGCCAGCGCATCGCCGAGGTGACGCCTTGAACCGCCCGGAGCGTGTTCGCGGCGCGACCATGGCTGATGTCGCCGCGCGGGCGGGCGTGTCGCGCATGACCGTTTCACGGGTCCTCAATCACGAGGCCAAGGTCCGTGAAGACACCCGCCAGGCTGTGCTGGCCGCGATCCGCGACCTGAACTTCCAGCCCAATCTCACCGCTCGCAATCTCGTCATGGACGGCGAGCTGCGGATCGGCGTGGTCTACTCCAATCCCAGCGCCGCCTTCATGAGCGATTTCCTGATCGGCGTGTTCGAGGAGGCCACGAGCGCCGGCGCGCGCCTGATTCTCGTGCGGGGCGAGGATGGTCATCCGCCCTCCGCGCCCGAACTGGAGCGGTTGCTGAGCGCCGGCGTTCAGGGCGTGGTGCTGGCGCCGCCGCTGGGCGAGTCTGGCGTGGCATGCGGAATACTCCGCGCGGCGGGGCTCCCCATCGCGGTGGTGGCCGCCGCCCGACCGGTCGCCGACGCCATCAATGTGCGCATTGACGATCGCCAGGCCAGCCAGACGATGACGGCGCGCCTCCTGGCGCTCGGGCATCGGCGCATCGGTTTCATCACCGGCAATCCGGACCAGACGGCGAGCGCCGAGCGGCTGGAGGGCGCGCGGGCGGCGATCGCTTCCGTTCACGGCGCCGAACTGATCGTCGCCCCCGGCGGGTTCACCTACGCCTCTGGGCTGGGCGCCGCCGAGGTCTTGCTCGACAGCGCCACGCCGCTGACGGCCATCTTCGCGAGCAACGACGACATGGCCGCCGCCGCAGTCTCGGTGGCGCATCGTCGCCACCTCGACGTGCCATCCGACCTGACCGTCGTCGGCTTCGATGACACGACCGTGGCCACCACGCTCTGGCCGCCGCTGACGACGATCCGCCAGCCGGTTCGCCAGATGGCCGCTGTGGCCTTGGATCGCCTGATCCGCGCGCTGCGGTCGGATGACCCCGTCTCAGCCGACCACATTCTCGACCACCAGCTCATCGAGCGCGAGTCCACCGCGCCGCCCCCCGCCGTTTCTTAGGAGATCATGGATGTCCGACCCCTCCAGCGACCTGGAGCGCGCCACCGTCGGGCGCGTCACGCGGCGGCTGATGCCGCTATTCTGCGTGATGTATCTGATCGCCTATATCGACCGGCAGAACGTCTCCTACGCCAAGCTCGACATGGTCGCGGCGCTGGGGCTTAGCGAGGCCGCCTATGGCCTTGGCGCGTCGCTGTTCTTCATCGGTTACTTCCTCTTTGAGGCGCCGTCGAACCTGATTCTGGCGCGGGTGGGCGCTCGCGTCTGGTTCGCCCGGATCATGTTCTCCTGGGGGCTGGTCACCCTGGCGCTGGGCTTCACGCAGAATGCGGCGATGTTCTACGTGCTGCGCTTCCTGCTCGGGGCGACCGAGGCCGGATTCTTCCCGGGCGTCCTCTATGTTCTTACGCTCTGGTATCCGCAGGCGCATCGCGCCCGCATGGTCGGCCTCTTCATGATCGCTTCGGCCCTGGCCAACGCCGTCGGCGCGGCGATCGGCGGCCTCCTACTCGGCATGGACGGCTTCCTGGGCCTGGCCGGCTGGCAATGGGTCTTCCTGGTCACGGGTATGCCGGCGGTGCTGCTTGCGCCCTACGTTCTGTGGCGCCTGCCCAACGGTCCCGCCGAGGCGCGCTGGCTTCCCGACCAGCAGAAGACCTGGCTAGCCTCAGCGCTGGCGGCGGAACGCGGCGGCGAAGTCGATGACCATCGCGGCGCCTGGAAGGCGATCTTCGACCCGCGCGTCCTGCTCCTAGCGGGCCTCTATATCGGCATGCCGCTGGGCGCCTATGGTCTCAGCTACTGGCTGCCGACGATCGTGAAGTCGTTTGGCGTGTCGAACACCGTCAACGGCTTCATCAACGTCATCCCCTGGCTGTTTGTCGCCGTGGCGTTGTGGTTCGTGCCCCGCCACGCCGCGCGGCATGGCGCCAGCGCCTGGCATATCGCCGGACCGGTCTTGCTCGCCGCGGTGGCCTTGAGTCTCAGCGTCATCGTGCCGGGCCCAGCGTTGAAGTTCGCCATGCTGTGCATCGCCGCGCCAGCGATCTTCGCCGCTCAGCCGGTCTTCTGGAGCCTGCCGCCGAGCTTCCTCAGCGGGCCCAAGGCGGCGGCGGGGATCGCCGCGATCAACGCCGTGGGCAATCTGGGCGGCTTCATCGCGCAGAACCTTGTGCCAGTCGTCCGGGACGCCACGGGCAGCAACCTCGCGCCTATGCTGGCCCTGGCCGCCGTGCTGCTGGTCACCAGCATGCTGATCTTCGTCGCGATGGCGAAGCTGAAGCGATCAGGTCCGTTGGGATAGAAGCCATCTCCGCCTGACGTTGGACAACTCGCAATCAAGTCGCGGTCGCCCTGGCGGCCGCGACCTTTCGGCGTGTCGACGGCCGAGAGTCAGCACAATCCCTAAAGCGGGGCTGCGGTATTTTCTGGAAAAGGGGATCTCGTCGGAATGGCGGGGACCCAAGCAACGAAGCTTGCTTGGGTCCCCATGGTGCCGCCGGGCAGGATTGAACTGCCGACCTCAGCCTTACCAAGGATGCGCTCTACCACTGAGCTACGGCGGCGACGAGGAGGGGGCGTATAGCGAGGAGAATCGCGAACGCCAAGCCCAAAATCGTCTTGACCGCAGAACTTTGTCGCCGCACCCCCGGAACATGCCGATCGACGACGACAAGGCGGCTCGCGAAGCCAAGCTGGCTGAAGCCCTCCGAACCAATCTCCGCAAGCGAAAAGCCGCGGTCCGCAAGGATTCTGGCGGCGAGGACGCGGCCGTGGCCGCCGCAGAGGCCGCGCCGCAGCCGTATAACGATGTTCGAAACTTGCTGGGGATAACTCATGGCTCCGGTGAGCGGCGGACGCTGACCCTCGCGCTGTCTGCGCCGTTCCCGAACCCGGCGGGGGAGGGGTGGGCGGTGGCTGTGCGCCTGTCGGGGGATGGCGGGCAGTTCGACACTCCCGCTGGCAAGGCGGCGTTCGGCGCAGATGGCCTCGCGGCGCTGCGGAAGGCGATCGATCTGGCGCAGGTGGCGATCGACCTCGCCAGCACGACCCACGCACTGTTCTGGCCTGACGAGCGTCCCTACGATCTCTCGGCGCCGATTTAGACCGTCAGGGCCTTGCAAGCCCTCTTGCAACGGATAGAACGCGCGCCTCACATGTGGACCGCGCGGCGTCCCCACCCCGCGCGTTCGAGGGACCTTAATGGATCGCATCGCCATCATCGGCGGCGCGCAGTTGAACGGGACGATCCCGGTCAGCGGCGCCAAGAATTCGGCCATCAAGCTGATGGCGGCCAGCCTGCTCACCGACGAGCCGCTGCGCCTGACCAACATGCCGCGCCTGGCCGACACCCGCTTCCTGGGCAAGCTGCTGACGCGGCTGGGCGTGCAGGTGACCGAGAGCGACGGTCCGGACGGTCAGCAGACCCTTCTGCATGCGCCCGAGATCACCAGCGGCTTCGCGCCGTACGATCTGGTCCGCCAGATGCGCGCCTCGTTCAACGTTCTGGGTCCGCTGGTGGCGCGATCAGGCCAGGCCAAGGTTTCGCTGCCGGGCGGCTGCACCATCGGCGCGCGTCCGGTCGACCTGCACCTGCAGGCCATCGAGGCGCTGGGCGCCAAGATCGACCTGCACGAAGGCTATGTCTACGCCCAGGCTCCCCGCGGCCTGAAGGGGGCGGAGATCACGTTCCCGTTCGTCTCGGTCGGGGCCACCGAGCACGCCATGCTGGCCGCGGTGCTGGCCGATGGCGTGTCGGTGATCCATAACGCCGCCTGCGAGCCGGAGCTCGTTGACCTCCAGGAATGCCTGAACGCCATGGGCGCCAAGGTCGAGGGCGCTGGCACCCCGACCGTGACGATCACCGGCGTGCCGCGTCTGCACGGCGCCACCCACGCTGTGATCCCCGACCGGATCGAGATGGGCACCTACGCCGTTGCGGCCGCCATGGCGGGCGGCGAGGTCCGCCTCAGCAACGCCCGACCGGGCCTGATCGACGCCCTGCTCGACAAGCTCAAGGAGGCGGGCGCCGGCGTCGAGGAGACGGCTGACGGCTGCATCATCCGCCGCGACGGCCAACGCCTTACCGCTGTCGACATCGAGACCGCGCCGTTCCCCGGCTTCGCCACTGACCTGCAGGCCCAGTTCATGGCCCTGATGACGACGGCCAAGGGCGAGAGCCGGATCCGCGAGACGATCTTCGAGAACCGTTTCATGCACGCGCCGGAGCTGATGCGCCTGGGCGCCGACATCTCGGTGTCGGGCGGCGAGGCCCGCGTGCGCGGCGTCGAGCAGCTGGAAGGCGCCGAGGTGATGGCCACCGATCTGCGCGCTTCGGTGAGCCTGGTGATCGCCGGCCTCGTCGCGCGGGGTGAGACCACGGTCAGCCGGATCTATCACCTGGATCGGGGCTTCGAGCGTCTCGAAGAGAAGCTCGGCGCCTGCGGCGCTCAGGTCCGTCGCATCAAGGGCGACGGCGAGGCGGAACTCTGATCATGTCCGAGGCCGCCAAGCCCTTGCGCCTGCTGGCTCAAGACGCCGACGACCTGAGCGTCCTGTCGGCCGCCCTTCAGGACGCGATCGCCAAGATCGGCGACATCCGGTGGGACGCCCAGGCGCGCACCCTGACCATCGCCTGCAACCGCTTCCGCTGGGAGGCTCGCAAGGGCAAGCGCGGGGAGCGGGTGCGCTCCGCGCTCCAGTTCGGCGACGTGACAAGCGTCCAGGCGCGCAACCTGCGCCGCGACGCTAAGGGGGCAGTGGTCGAGCTACTGTCGATCGGCTTTGAGCCTGCGGAAGAAGCGCCTGCAGGCGTCGTCACGCTGACCTTCGCGGGCGGCGGAGACATGCGGGTCACAGTCGATTGCCTCGACGTGGCGCTGGCGGATGTTTCCGACCCCTGGTCGACGTCCCGGACGCCGGGCCACACGGACTGAGGGCCCTTGAATTAGGCGCCTGCTCAAACCTTGAGCGGCGCCATTTTTCTGATCTTTCCAAGGGCAGGGGCGGCGCCGGAGATTCGTCCCACGCGCTAGTGATCGCACGGCCAATTCGCGTAGCGAGCGAGCGGTGTTAACCTTACGCCACGCGTCCAAAAGAGGCGCGAACGTCAGGGAGGCCCTCATGGCCAGGAAGACCGCCTACTCGATGGGCGAAGCCCAGTCCGTGTTTTTCCGCGCGTGCGACATCACCAAGCCCGAACCACCGGTGCTTCGGCACGGCGGTCCCTGTTTCGACTGGGGCCGAGCCACCTTGGTCGTGCTGGGCTTTGTGTTCTGCGCGGGCCTCGCGACGCTGGCCTACGCGGCGCTGAGCTAGCGGATCGCCAAGTAACGCTGCTCTCTCGATTGCCAGCGCGCGCGATCCGCCCGTAAGGTCGGGTCGCGCCGTGGCGGGGGCCGGCGCGCTGGGACGGATCGCACCCGCGGAGAGCGGCATGCGCGCGCCCGACAGCGACCTCTGGAACGAAGATCTGGCCCCGACCACCGAAGCGCAGCGCAACTGGCGTTGGTGGCACTTTGCGGCCCTCTGGTTGGGCATGGTCATCTGCGTGCCGGCCTACATGCTGGCGTCTGGCCTGATCGAGCAGGGCATGTCGGCCTCGCAGGCCGTGCTGACTGTCCTGCTCGGCAATGTCATCGTCTTGGTTCCCATGTTGCTGATCGGCCACGCCGGGGCGCGCTGGGGCGTGCCCTACGCTGTCCTCGCCAGGGCCTCTTTCGGCTGGAAAGGCGCGCGGATCCCGGCGGTGGCTCGGGCGATCGTGGCCTGTGGCTGGTACGGCATCCAGACCTGGATCGGCGGCGGCGCGCTGTTGACCCTGCTCGGCGTCATTGTAGGGCGGAAGCTGGAGGGCGCGCCCTTGCCGGTGCTGGGCATCGGTGTCGGCCAGCTTCTCGCCTTCTTCGCCTTCTGGGGCGTGCAACTGCTGTTCGTCACCAAGGGGCTGACCGCGATCCGCCGGCTGGAAACCTGGACCGCGCCGATCAAGATCCTGATCTGCGGCCTGATGGTTTGGTGGGCCGTCGACAAGGCTGGCGGCCTGGGTTCGATCCTGCACCAGCCGTCGGCCTTCGCGGACGGCGGGGCCAAGGCCGGCCAGTTCTGGACGGTGTTTGCGCCCGCACTGACGGCTATGGTGGGGTTCTGGGCGACCCTGGCCTTGAACATCCCCGATTTTACGCGGTTTGCTCAGCGGCAGTCCGATCAGATCATCGGCCAGGCCGTGGGGCTTCCCGTGCCGATGGGCCTGCTGGCCCTCGTCAGCGTGGTGACGACCTCGGCGACCACGATCATCTTCGGCAAGGCGATCTGGGACCCGGTCCAACTGGCGGGCGACATCGGCGGGATCGCCGTCGTGGTTGGCCTGCTGATCATCAGCCTCGACACGGTCTGCTGCAACATCGCCGCGAACCTGGTGGGGCCCGCCTACGACTTCTCCGCCCTCTGGCCTAGCAAGATCAGCTATAGGATGGGCGGCTGGATCACCGCCGTCATCGGGGTCCTGATCATGCCCTGGAAGCTGCTGGAGACCACCCAGGGCTACATCTTCACCTGGCTTGTCGGCTACGGCGCGCTTCTGGGACCGATCGCCGGCATCCTGATCGTGGACTACTGGATCGTCCGCAAGGCCCGGTTGGCGGTCGATGACCTCTATGTGCGGGAGGGCGTCTACGCCTATCGGGGCGGCTGGAACATCGCCGCCGTCGTGGCGCTGCTGCTGGGCGTCGCGCCCAATCTGCCGGGGTTTCTGGCCGCCGCCGCGCCGCACCTTTTCGCCGGTATCGGGAGCTTCTGGACGGGGCTCTACACCTACGCTTGGTTCGTGGGTCTGGCCATCGCGGCGCTTGTCTACGGGCTCCTGATGCGGCGCGCCGCGACGCGCGACCCCGCCATTCCGTAGGCTTTCGGGCTTGCCTTGGTCGGAAAAAGCCGCATCTAGCAGGCCATGCGCCGCTTCTTGTTCTCCGACCCCGATTTTCAGACCGCCTTCAAGGCTTTCCTCGACGAGCGTCGCGGCTCGCCGGCCGATGTCGACGCCGCCGCTGCAGCGGTGTTGGAAGCGGTTCGCACCCAGGGGCTCGAGGCGCTGCTCGACTACAGCCGGCGTTTCGACAAGGTCGAGCTGACGGCCGAGACGATCCGCGTGACCGCCGAAGAAATAGAGGCCGGCGCGGCCGAGACCCCGGCGGACGTCCGCGAGGCCATCGCCTTCGCCGCCGCCCGTATCCGCGCCTATCACAGCCGCCAGCGTCCGGCCGACCAGGCCTGGACTGACGAGGCCGGCGTCGAGCTCGGCTGGCGCTGGACCCCGCTGGAGGCCGTCGGCGTCTACGTGCCCGGCGGCCGCGCGGCCTATCCCTCGACAGTGCTGATGAACGCCGTTCCGGCCCAGGTCGCCGGCGTTGACCGCATCGCCATGGTCACGCCGCCCGGCAAGCTGCAGCCGGCCGTGCTGGCGGCCGCCAAGGAGGCTGGCGTCACCGAGATCTGGCGTGTGGGCGGCGCCCAGGCCGTCGCGGCGCTGGCGTACGGAGCCGGCCCCATCCAGCCGGTCGATAAAATCGTCGGTCCCGGTAACGCCTATGTCACCGCCGCCAAGCGCCGCCTGTACGGCGTGGTGGGCATCGACGCGCTGGCCGGACCGTCCGAGATCGTCGTGGTCGCCGACAGCAACAACAACCCCGACTGGATCGCGGCGGACCTGCTCAGCCAGGCCGAACACGACCCGGCCGCCCAGTCGATCCTGATCACCGACGACGAAGCGTACGCCGCCGCCGTGGAGCAGGCCGTCATCGCACGTCTGCAGACCCTCGCCACCGGCGAGGACGCCGCCGTCTCCTGGCGCGACCACGGAGCCGTGATCATCGCGCCGCTGGACGAGAGCCCGGCTCTGGTCGACGCCATCGCGCCCGAGCATGTCGAGTTCGCGCTCGACAACCCCGAGCGCCTGTCCAACCGCGTGCGCCACGCCGGCGCGATCTTCCTGGGGCGCCTCACGCCCGAAGCGATCGGCGACTATGTCGCGGGCTCCAACCACGTGCTGCCGACCAGCCGCGCTGCGCGCTTCCAGTCGGGCCTGTCGATCTACGACTTCATCAAGCGCACCTCGATCGTGAAGTGCGATCCGGCCTCGTTCGCCATCCTGGGGCCGCATACGGTGGCCCTGGCCCAGGCCGAAGGCTTGCCCGCCCACGCCCTGTCGGCGTCGGTGAGGTTGCCAAGCGGCGCCTGACGCGCGAACCTCCCGCGCCAGATGAGCACCGACGCCCGCGCCACCCAACGGATCAAGTCGATCGAGATCGACGAGGACAGCCTCGCGGCCGCGTCGCGCGACCAGGAGCAGGAGCGCCAGGTCGCGATCTTCGACCTGCTTGAGGGCAACTATTTCGAACCCGTCGAGGCGGGCGAGGGCCCCTATGACGTGCGACTGTCGCTGATCGAGAATCGATTGGCTTTCGATATCGCCGGCCAGGGCTACGAGCGCCGCCACCTGCTGTCGCTTTCGCCGTTTCGCGGCGTGATCAAGGACTATTTCCTGATCTGCGACAGCTACTACTCGGCCATCCGCAACTCCTCGCCGCAGCAGATCGAGGCCTTGGACATGGGGCGGCGCGGCCTGCACAACGAGGGTTCGAACCTTTTGCGCGAGCGCCTGGAGGGCAAGGTCAAGACCGACCTTGATACGGCGCGGCGTCTCTTCACGCTGATCTGCGCGCTGCACTGGCGGGGCTGACCGTGCCCCAGTCGTTGCCGGACGCGGTGCTGTTCACCTGCAACTACAACCGCGTGCGCTCGCCGATGGCCGAGGGGCTGTTCAAGCGATTCTACGGCACGCGGGCCTTCGTCGATTCGTGCGGCCTTAAGTCCGATCCGGCCGGGGAGGGGATCGATCCCTTTGTCGTGGCGGTCATGGACGAGCTTGGCCTGGATGTCTCCGACCACAAGCCCAAGACCTTCGCGCAGCTGGAGGACGACAGCTTCGACGTCGTCGTGTCCCTGACCCCAGAAGCCCAGCATCGCGCGGTAGAGCTCTCCCGTGATCGGTCCGTCGAGATCGAGTACTGGCCGACCCACGATCCGACCCTCGCCGACGGCTCACGGGAGGCGCGCCTGGAGGCCTATCGCGAGGTTCGGGACGCCCTGGCGGCCGCCATCAAGCAACGTTTCGGCGCGCCATCGACGTTTGGGGGGTAATTGCGTTATAGAGGCGCCTCGCCGCGATCGGCCCCGCTCTGACTCGATGTCAAAGCGGCGCTCGCGGCTATTCGATTCGTCCCTTTGAGAGGCCTGATGGCTAAGGAAGAACTGCTCGAGTTTCCCGGTACGGTCAGCGAACTGCTGCCGAACGCCACGTTCCGCGTGAAGCTGGAAAACGACCACGAGATCATCGCTCACACCGCCGGCAAGATGCGCAAGAACCGCATCCGCGTTCTGGCGGGCGACAAGGTCCTGGTCGAAATGACCCCCTACGACCTGACCAAGGGCCGTATCACCTACCGCTTCAAGTAAGACGCCGATGGCTTCGACGACGGCTGCCCCCGTGGCCGCCGGGCCGGCGCTGGTGCTGGCCAGCGCGAGCCCCCGGCGCCTCGACCTGCTCGCCCAGGTCGGCGTAACGCCCGACCGGGTTGATCCCGCCGACATCGACGAAACTCCGCTTCGCGACGAGACCCCGCGCCGCCATGCGCTGCGCCTTGCGCTGGAGAAGGCTCAGGTCGTCGCCGCCCGCGCGCCGGATGATTTTGTCCTGGCGGCCGATACGGTCGTCGCCGTCGGGCGTCGCATTCTTCCCAAGGCCGAGACCGAGGCTGACGTCCTCTACTGCCTGAAGCTGCTTTCGGGCCGGAATCATAAGGTTCTGACCGGTGTGGCGTTGATCGCGCCGGATGGTCGCACGGCCACGCGCCTGGTCGAGACCAAGGTGGGCTTCAAGCGCCTGTCCGACGCCGAGCGCGACGGTTATGTCGCCAGCGGCCAGTGGCGGGGCAAGGCGGGCGGTTATGGCGTCCAAGGCCTGGCCGGCGGTTTCATCACTGACCTGCAGGGCTCCTATCCAAGCGTCGTCGGCCTTCCCTTGTACGAGACGCTCAGCCTGCTCTCTGGCCTGGGTTACCGCTCATGAGCGCAAAGGCCCCCACCGTGCGTCGCGCCTACCTGTATAAGGGCGTTGGCGAGACCGTCGGCGTGGTGACGCTTGACGGCCGCCCCGAGCGGCTGATGGTCGAGTGGCCAGGCGACGATCCGCTGGACGCCGAGGGCGTGCGGGGCGTGGCGAGGGTGCGCAAGATCGAGAAGGCCTTCGCGTCGGCCTTCGTACAATTGCCCGGCGGTCAGGACCTGATCCTGCCGCTTCGTCCCGACATGCCGGCCCTGATCGAGGGCGGTGTGGTCGAGATCGAGATCAAGACGCCTTCGCGCGCGGACAAGGCGGGCGTCGCGCGGTTCGTCGCCGAAGGGCAGGGCGAGCCGAGAATTCTGGCCCACGCCGCCTCGATCGAGGAGCGGCTCCACCAGTTTGTGAAGGCGGGGTCTCCCACCACCGGTGACAAGGCCCTGCTGGCCGTGGAGGAGGCTGAGGCGGACGCTCTGGCCACCGTGTTCAGCTTACCGGGCGGCGGAGACATCGCCGTCGAGCCGACGCGGGCTCTGACCGCCATCGACGTCGATCTCGGCGCGCGCGAGGGCGCGGACTCCAAGCGTGCTGCGCGGTTGGCCAACATGGCGGCGGTGAACGTCGCCGCGCGGGTGCTCCGACTCAAGGGACTCGCCGGAATCGTCGTGTTCGATCTCGTTGGCCGAGGACATGACGCCCAGGCGCTGACCACGGCGGCGCGCAACGCCTTCGCTCCGGACAATCCGGGGGTGGGAATCGGCGTCGTCAGCAAGTTCGGGACGCTTGAGATGATCGTGCCCCGGCGATCCCCACCGATTCTCGATCGACTGCTCGACGGCGGCGGCGCTCATCCCAGGCACATGGCGCGGCGAGTCGCGCGGGCTCTGGAGCGCGAGGGCCGCGCCGACCCGGGCGGGCGCCTGACGGCGCGTTGCGCGCCCGCTGTCGCGGCTGCGTTCCTGGCTGAGCTCGACCAGGGCCTGGCTGAGCGCCTTGGGCGGCGGTTCAGCATCGAATCCGTTGCGGGCTGGTCTGCGGACCGATTTGAGGTGTCAGCCCAATGAGCGCGAAATGTCCGATCTGCGCCAAGCCCGCTGATTCCGCGTTTCGTCCCTTCTGCTCGAAGCGCTGTGCGGATGTGGATCTGCAACGCTGGCTGAGCGGCCGCTACGTAGTGGCTGGCGGTGAGGATGACGAGGAAAATCCGCCATCCCCAGACATCAACAGGGAATGATAAAACGGCGCTGGACTTCCTTTCGCGCCTCCCCTATAGACCCGGCTCCTCGCTTCGCGGCGAGGTCGCCAAGGCGGTTTCAGCCGCCAAACCCCGGATGCCTGGGTAGCTCAGTTGGTAGAGCAGCGGATTGAAAATCCGCGTGTCGCTGGTTCGATTCCGGCCCCAGGCACCACTCCTTTCTTCTCGCCTCCTCTTCTGGGCTCCAGGGGCCAAGTCGTTCGGAAGGCCGCCCGGTCGCCGGGTCGGCGCGCGCGTCGTTTTATCGATGGACGGGCTTGTTTCCGCCGCGCGGTCCGCCCATGTGCCGCGCAGACAGGCGCCTTTCTTCACAGACCCACGTTTTGTTGCCTTGCTGCGGTGCAGCATGCTTTTTCTCGTTGGCAGGGAAAAACCGCCCCGAAATCCGGAAAACCGTTTTGTGCAGTGCGGTAAGCCTTGGGGGTGCGGGGGGGCGGCGATGAATTTGTGCCCAAATGAGACCCTTGACGGTGCGAAAAGGGGTTGCCAAAGGACCCCAGCCGCAATTCTAACATTGTGGTAAGACCGGAGCCTCAAAAGGGCGTCGGTTGCACGCGCTTCGAAACGATCCTTCTGGAGGCTGGTCCTCGTGAGGGGCGTAACGGGTCGAGCGCAGCGAAGCGGGTCCGCTCGGGGCGAGAGCTATCGAGCTCCAGGCGGACTATTCAGAGTTAGGGTGGAGACGCTCTCGCGCGACGACCCTCGGTCCAAACGTGCTAGACCAATCAGGAACTGGCGACAGATGCTCGACATTAAACGGAAGACCCCCCTCATCGCTCTCGTCGGCGCCGTGGCGCTGATGGCGAGCGCCCCGGCTTTTGCGCAAGACGCTGCGGCTCCCGCCGCCGCCTCCGCTGAAGCTCAACCGGCCACCGACGCCGCCGCCGCTCCGGCCGCGGACGCCGCCGCCGCCGCTGCTCCGGCTCCGGAAGCCGCTCCCGCCGAAGAAGGCGGCGAGGCTAAGGCCAGCCACTCGCTGACCCCCGTCGGCATGTTCATGGCCGCCGGCGTGGTCGTTAAGGTCGTCATGATCGGCCTGATCCTGGCCTCGGTTTTCTCGTGGGTGCTGCTGCTCACCAAGATTTTCGAGTTCGCCGCGCTGAACAAGCAATCGGACAAGTTCCTGGAAGCCTTCCGCGGCGCTCGCTCGATCGCCGACATCGCGCGCATCAGCTCGTCGGAAGAATTCGAAGGCAACCCGATGGCCGACATGGCCGCCGCCGCCTCGCAGGAAGTTGAGCTGTCGCGTCAGGCCGGCCTGGCCGTCGCCGGCGAGCACCGCGACTCGACGCTGAGCCGCGCGACCTACGCCATCAACGCCGTTCAAGCTTCGCTGGCCAAGCGCCTGTCGGGCGGCATGGTGTTCCTCGCCTCGGTCGGTTCGGGTGGTCCGTTCATCGGTCTGTTCGGTACGGTGTACGGCATCATGACGTCGTTCATCGGCATCGCGAACACCAACACGACCAACCTCGCCGTCGTCGCGCCGGGTATCGCTGAAGCCCTGCTCGCCACCGGTATCGGTCTGTTCGCCGCTATCCCGGCCGTTATCTTCTACAACTACTTCCAGACCCGCATCTCGGCCTACGGCACGCGTTCGGAAGGTTTCGTTGCTGAACTGATGAACGCCATCTCGCGCCAGCTCGACAAGGGGGCGTAACACCCATGGCCGCCAAACTTTCAGGCGGTGGGGGCGACAGGTTCAACGTCGAACAGAACAGCGAGATCAACGTTACGCCCTTCGTGGACGTTATGCTGGTGCTCCTGATCATCTTCATGGTGGCGGCTCCGCTGGCCTCCGTGTCGGTCGAAGTGAACCTGCCGCCGGCGGTGGCGAAATCATCGCCGCCACCATCCAAGCCGGTTTACGTCTCGATCAAACAGTCGGGGCAGCTCTACCTTGGTGACAACGAGACCAGCATCGATGAGCTGGGCTATGACATCACCAAGAGCATGGGTCGTCGCGATCCGACTAAGGAGCGCATTTTCATCCGGGCCGACGAGAAGGTTCGCTATGGGGCTTTCATGGAGGTGATGAACACTCTCCAGGATAACGGCTTCTACAGCGTGGCGCTCGTTGGACGGGATGATAGTCAGTAGGGGGTGATGCATGGCTGATCAAAATACGCCCGAGCATCGCCGCTACGATCCGCTCACGTCGGAAGGTCCGCGTCGCAAGAAGGGCTTCGGTCCTTTCGGCGTCGCCCTGACTGTGGTGGTTGGTCTGCACGCGCTTCTCTTCGCGTACCTCGCGAAGCAAAAGTTCGAAGCCGTGTTCCAGGAGTACTCGGACGACGCGACGGTTGTGGAGCTGCCTCCGCCGCCGCCGCCGCCGCCGCCGCCTCCGCCGCCTCCGCCGCCGACCAATGAACCTCCGCCGCCTCCGGCCGTGGTTCAGCCGCGTCCCCCGGTGGCTCCGCCGCCGGACGTGACGCCGCCGCCGCCGCTGCCGATCCCGCCCGTTGAAAAGCGGGTGGAACAGACGGCTCCGCCGGTGATCTCGCCCACGCCGCCGGTTCCTTCGAACCCGCCGGCTCGTGCGTCGGTCATCACGCGTCCGGACTGGGCCCGTAAGCCTTCGGGCGACGATATGGCTCGGTACTATCCGGACCGCGCTCAGCGGATGGAAGTCAGTGGTCGTGCGACGATCTCGTGCACCGTGACGGCCAAGGGCACTCTGGAAGGCTGCTCGGTGGTTTCCGAATCGCCGGCGGACATGGGCTTCGGCGATGCGGCTATCCGCTTGTCGCGCCTGTTCCGGATGAAGCCTAAGACCCTCGACGGCGCGCCCGTCGACGGTGGCCAGGTGACCGTCCCGCTGGTGTTCCAAGTCCCGCAATAGGACCTGGACCAAAGCGAAAGCTAAGGAGCGCCCCGGAGTTTCGGCTCCGGGGCGTTTTCCGTTCAAAACATCGGGATCGGTGCTTGATCCCGACGATCGATCCCACTAAAGACAACGCCTCGCGATGAGCCGGCTTAGCTCAGTTGGTTAGAGCGCTAGATTGTGGATCTAGAGGTCCTCGGTTCGAGCCCGAGAGCTGGTACCATCGCAAGTCCTTGAAAAGCCCGGCTTAGCCGGGCTTTTTTCGTTTCTGGCTGGGCTTCGCCCGCAGCGCGCTCCGGTCTAAGCTCCCGTCTGATGGGGGGGGGGCAGAAGCAGGTCGGGTCGCCCGTTCGCCTCGGGCCAAGGCGTGAGGAGCGCGCCGAGAGGGACGTGGTCAGTGCGCGCTGGAGAGGCTACCTCTGCCGCGCGGCGACGTACGGTCTTCGGCACGTCCGCGGCGCGGTCAGATGAGGCCTGAGAGCCGACCCGCCAGCTGCAGATCCTCCACAAAGGCGCTATAGGCCGTCGCCCGCGCGGACGCGTTCGACAGGCGTAGAAGGTAGGCCGGGTGGAACGTCACCAAGCCCTGACCTTGATCAGGCAGGGTGTGAGGCCGCCCCCGCGACTCCAAGACGCGTGTCGCTCGCCCCATCACGCTAAAGGCGGCGGTCGCGCCCAGCATGACGGTCACGCGGGGGCGCACTAGGCGCCGCTCGGCGTCCAGCCACCACCGGCAAGCACTGACTTCGCCTTGCGTTGGGGTCTTGTGGAGGCGGCGCTTGCCCCGGGGCTCGTGCTTGAAGTGCTTGACGGCGTTCGTCACGTAGACGCGTTCGCGCGGCACGCCGGCCTCGATCAGCGCGTTATCGAAGAGTTCTCCCGCAGGACCCACGAACGGGCGGCCTGCGAGGTCCTCCTGGTCGCCTGGCTGCTCACCGACAAACATCAAGGGCGCGTTGGGTGGGCCCTCTCCAGGAACGCCTTGGGTCGCGTCTCGCCAGAGCTCACAGCGTCGGCAGACGCTGACGCCCGCTTGGACAGCGTCCAGCTGGGTCGGAACGCCAGCGCCGAACGAAGCGTCCCGGGCGTGGCGCTGGGCGGCCTTCAAGACGCGATCGGAGGGAGGGCGCGCCGGTGTCGCGACCATGGCGGTGGCGCGGTGCTGGGCGGCTTCAATAAGCCCTGGAATGAGCGACGCCTCAGGAAGGTTGCGCCAATACCGCTTGGGCATCTCCTGCCGCATCTGGCGAGGATTCAAGCGGGCGGGATTGAAGATTGAGGCGTAGTAGGTTCGCCAAAGCTCCTCCTGAGCGTCCTCGGACGGTGCGTCGGCGGGATCGGCGCCTTCGGAGACCGTCAGGCGTTCTCCGTCCCACGCCACGCAAGCGTCCGGAGTCAGGATGGTCCAGTCCATGTTTGAAAAACGGCGCGCAAAGAACGGCGCCGTCGCCTCGGTCACGCGGTGCGCGGGCTCGAACCAGGCCGCGTAGGTCTCCGTCTCCGCGCCCTCAACCAACCGAAATCGAACAAAGGCCTTCATCTTGTGGGCGGCGCGGCTCACCGCCTTGGCCATATCGCGCGCACGCGCCATGTCCGGGTCGGCCGGATTGTTGATCAGCCCCGGTTCGCGCTCCAGCCGCCAGAGGATCCGATAGAGCAGGGCGAAGCGATCGGATGATCGGTTCAGGACGACCTGCCGGGCGAGATCCAGGAAAGCGGCGGGCGTCGTGAACGTCGCTGTCGCCAGCGTGATCGGCGTGTCCTGCTCAAAAAGGTCTCTCTCCACGGTCCAGACCAGCGAGTCCGGCGCGGCGCCTTCGGCCCGCAAGACACGCGCGGCCTTGCGCCAGCCTTCGAAATCGATCTCAGAGCCCAAGCGAACCACGCGCATCAGAACAGGCTCAATTGGGTCGGCGCGGTGAGCGCGGCCTTGAGGTCTTCGCGATCGGTCAACGCGCCCGGCCGCCAGTCGGCCGTCATGACGAAGGGCTTGGCGCGCTTCACCACCCCGCCCACGCGCTTCAGATCATTGAGCGTCAACCGGCTGAGGCGCCGCGCCGCCAGAATCCGTCCGACGGCCTTGGCGCCCAGGCCCGGAACACGAAGCAGGGTCTCCCGGTCGGCGGTTTGCACGTCGACGGGGAACTGCTCCCTGTGCCGCAGCGCCCAGCCGGTCTTGGGGTCGACGGACAGATCCAGATCATGCCCCTGTTCGACGATCTCAGGCTGCGCAAAGCCATAGAAGCGCATCAGCCAATCGGCCTGGTATAGGCGGTGCTCTCGCAGCAGGGGCGGGCGCACCAGCGGGAGCCGGTGACTGGCGTCCGGGATCGGGCTGAACGCCGAGTAATAGACGCGGCTCAGACGATAAGCGCCGTAGAGATTGGCGCTGCGGGCCAGGATGTCGCCATCCTTGGCCTGGTCCGCACCGACGATCAGTTGCGTGGATTGGCTACGGGCGAAGGCGCGCCGCCCCGATCGACGCGCAGGCTCGGCGTGATCGTCGATGGCCAGGCGCATGCGTCCCATCGCCCGCTTGATGTCAGTAGGGTCCTTTTCAGGCGCCAGCGACTTCAAGCTGTCGTCACGCGGAAGCTCGATATTGATCGAGACCCGGTCGGCATAAAGGCCCGCCTCGGCCGCCAGCTCGGGCGAGGCTTCGGGGATCAGCTTGAGGTGGATATAGCCGCGGAAGTCGTGATCCAGACGCAGCGACTTGGCCACTCGAACCATCTCTTCCATCGTGTAGTCGCCGGAGCGGATGACCCCGGACGATAGAAACAGGCCCTCGATGTAGTTGCGCTTGTAGAAGTTGAGGGTGAGGTCGACGACCTCCTTCACCGAGAAGCGCGCCCGGGGCGTGTTCGACGACACCCGATTGATGCAATAGGCGCAGTCGTAGATGCAGAAGTTGGTCAGCAGGATCTTGAGCAGGCTGATGCAGCGCCCGTCCGGCGCATAGGCGTGGCAGATGCCCATGCCTTCGGTTGAGCCCACGCCCTTGCCATCGAGAGAGGTGCGTTTCGCCGCGCCTGAGGACGCGCAAGAGGCGTCGTACTTCGCAGCGTCCGAGAGAATGGCGAGCTTGCGCCTGAGATCGAGAACGGCCATGCGGACATGGTATCGTTCCTGATTTGTTCTTAAAAGCCCGAGGGTGCAACGTTCGCACTAGGCTGAACGTCGCACCCCAAAGCAACAGCGAAGAGCAGACAGCCCGAGGCGCCTGCTCCCCACCGAAAGGCTTAGCCGTTGACGGCGTCCTTCAGTTGCTTGGCCGGCGTGAAGGCGACCTTCTTGCTGGCGGCGATCTCGATGGTCGCGCCGGTGGCCGGGTTGCGACCGGTGCGGGCCGGCTTGGCCTGGACCTTGAACTTGCCGAAGCCCGGGATCGAGACTTCTTCGCCCTTCACGGCGGCGTCGGAGATCGACTTGAAGACGCCGTCGATGATGGCCTTGGCCTGGGTCTTCGTCAGTTTTTCGTCGGCGGCGACAGCAGCGTCGACCAGATCGGAAACGTTCATCTTCTCAAGCTCATTCCTGTGAATCAGGGAAGTTCGAGCCTGACGACGCGGATCGCGTTTGTCACCCGTTAGGAAAGGTTAAAACGTCGATTCACGGGGACAAAACGCCCATGCGGCGGGCTTTTTTTCGATCAGGCGGCCCAGTGAATGCTCTTGGCGAGCCTGAACCGCCTGCTGCACTGCAAAAAACGGGCTCAATCTCGCAGAGCCGGCCCGCCGATTCTTTCGCCGGGGCCAAAGCAAAAGACCCCGCAGTAGCGGGGTCTGAAGCGGTCGGCGGCGGTGTGGAAGCGAAACGCCCTATGGGGCGTCGTCGTCCACCATCGCCCGAACCAGGTCCACCACCCGCCGACGAAGGCGACGGTCGGCGAGGCGCGGAAACAGGCTGGCGAGCTCCAGGCCCTCGGGCGTTGACACGAACTCGGTCATACGCTGGGCGAACCCGTCGTCGACGCCGCCGTCCGTCTCGTTGAGGCCTTCGAAGAAGTAGGAGACCGGCGCCTGAAGCAGTTTGGCGGCGTCATAGAGCTTGCTGGCGCTGATGCGGTTGGCGCCGCGCTCGTACTTCTGGATTTGCTGAAAGGTGATGCCGAGCGCATCGGCGACTTGGGTCTGGCTGAGACCCATCATCTTGCGACGAATTCTCAGCCGGGCCCCGACATAGAGATCAACAGGATGGGCCTGTTCGGCTGCGGGTCGATCGTTCATCCGCCTCTATTCCCTCCAACACCGCTAAACGGCTGACTGTAGTCTTAACGGATATAGACCGAGCTTGGCGGTCTCGTCACGCGCGGCCATGCACGGAACGGGTCTTCGCGCTGAAGTGTCGCGTCGTATGGTTTATCCTTATGGTTGATTTCTAGATCTTACACGTCGTTAGGGACTTGACGCCGGGCGCCGCTGAAGGTGTCTGGCGCGCCATGAAACTTCGATCAGGCGCGCGCGTCGCCGTGGCGGGAGCCGGGGCCTTGGGATCCGCCGTGACCCTACGGTTGGCGCGCCTGGGGTTCCAAGTCACGGTCTTTGACCCGTCTCTTGGTCACGTGAACGCCTCAGCCGTCGCGGCTGGCATGCTGGCCCCGATCAGCGAGGCGCTGTTCGATCCCATCTCCCGCGACCACCTGGATATGATGAGGCGCGCGCGAAACCTGTGGCCGGACTTTGCGGCGGCGCTGGGCGTGAGGCTGGTTCGCAGCGGTGTCCGGATCGAAGGCGCGGCGGCCTGGAGACGCGAGGTTGAGGCGCGCCTTGACGCCCTGGGGGCGCCAGCCGGCGGCTCAATTGATGAGGATTGGCGGATCGACGCGCGTCAGACGCTTGAGGCGCTGCAGGAGGCCGCTCGCAAGGCCGGCGCTACATTCCAGCCGGTCGCTGTCGAGGCGGTCGAGCCTGGCTTCGTCACGCTGGCCGACGGTCGGCGCGAGGCGTTTGAGGCCTTGGTGCTGGCCACCGGGCCCGGCGTGCGCAACGGGAACATCGCGCCAGAGACCCGGGCTCTGACGCCGATCAAGGGCCAGATCCTGCGCCTGCCCGCGCATGGCGACGATGAGGCTCCCGTGGTGCGGGGCGAAGGTGTCTACCTCGCGCCGGGCGGCGCGGCCCTGGCGATCGGGGCGACGATGGAGCATGGACGGGACGACCTAGCGCCCGACCCCGCGGCGACCCAGGCTCTTCGCGCCGCCGCCGCAGCGCTTCGCCCAGATCTCGATCTGGATCGGGCCGAGGTCGAGGTCGGCGTCCGGGTGACCACCCCAGATGGACTGCCTCTCGTTGGCTGGAGCCAAGCTCCCGGTGTACTGCTCGCAGTCGGCGCGCGGCGGAACGGCTGGCTGTTCGCGCCGCTTGTCGCCGACATGGTCGCGGCGTATCTGACAGGCGATAACCTGGGCCAGGACGCTGCGGCGATGGACGCAAGGCGTTTCGAGAAGCCTTAGACCTAAAGCAAGAAGAACACGCAGGGGAGTTGGCCTATGTCCGGATTCTGGTTGACCGAGGAACAGGAGGCCATCCGCGAAGGCGTGGCCAAGGTTTGCGCCGCGTTCGATGACGAATACTGGCGTCGCACCGATGAGACGGGTGAGTTCCCCGAGGCGTTCGTCGCCGCTATTGCCGAAGGCGGCTGGCTGGGCGTGGCCATGCCCGAAAGCGTCGGCGGCGCAGGCCTGGGCCTGACCGAGGCGGCGGTGATGATGCAGACGGTGGCCCAGTCTGGAGCGGGCTTCTCGGGCGCCTCGGCGATCCACCTCAACATCTTCGGCCCGATGCCGCTGGTGAAGTTCGGCTCAGACGAGCAACGCAACCGCCTGCTGCCCCGGATCATTTCGGGCGAGGACAAGATGTGCTTCGCCGTGACCGAGCCGAACTCCGGCCTCGACACCTCGAGCCTGGAGACCCGGGCCGAGAAGGTCGACGGCGGCTACCGCCTGAACGGCCGCAAGATCTGGACGACCGGTGCCCAGCGCGCCAACAAGATCCTGATCATCGCGCGGACGACGCCCAAGGATCAGTGCGCCAAGCCGCACCAGGGCCTGTCGCTGTTCTATACCGACCGCGAGAAGATCGAGGCCAAGCCGATCCCGAAGATGGGCCGCAAGGCTGTCGAATGTAACATGCTCTTTATCGAGGACCTGTTCGTCCCGGCGCAGGATCTGGTCGGCGAGGAGGGCAAGGGCTTCCAGTACCTGCTGCACGGTCTCAATCCCGAACGGGTGCTGTTCGCCGTCGAAGCCATTGGCCTGGGCCGCGCGGCGCTGGCCAAGGCGACCACCTACGCCAACGAACGGATCGTGTTTGGCCGGCCGATCGGCCAGAACCAGGGGGTGGCCCATCCGCTGGCCAAGTCGTGGGCCGAGCTGGAGGCCGCCAACCTGTTGGCCTTCAAGGCCGCGTCACTCTACGACCAAGGCAAGGAGTGCGGCGCGGAAGCCAACGCCGCCAAGTACCTGGGCGCGGAGGCAGGGTTCCATGCGTGCGAGGCCTCGGTGCTCGCGCACGGCGGCATGGGTTACGCCAAGGAGTACGACGTGGAGCGCTACTTCCGCGAGGCGATGATCGCCCGCATCGCGCCGGTCAGCCGCGAGATGATCCTGAATTTCATCGCCGAACGCGTGCTCGGCCTGCCCAAGAGCTACTAGCGTAAAGGACGGCCGGGCCGCAGGAAGGCTTGCGGCCCGGCCTCCGCTTCAGCGCCGGAGGTTGGGCGTCTGCGTCATGGGGCTGTCAGGCGCCCGCGTTGAAGCGGATGGGGATGCGGACGGTCGCGCCGTCTACCGGTTCGCCGTTGTCGGTCTGTGGCTTCATCTTGAAGAACCGCGAAATCTTCAGCGCTGCGTTCCCAAAGCCCTCCTCGGCTTGCGACTCTGCCGCGACCACGCAATCGCGCACCGTTCCGTTGAGTGCGACCGTGCAGCTGAGCGTCGCTTGGCCCGAGAGCCCTCGGCGCTGGGCGCTTTCGGGATAGTAACGGGCCATCTCATCGGCCGAGGGAATCCGCTGCCAATTGGCGCGTACGATCAGTTTGGGCGGCGGCTGAGGCGGTGAGGGCGCCGTTGTCACCGTGGGCGCCAGGGTCGTGATCGGGCCCGCAGCCGGCGGCCCCTCCGGCACCGTCCTGGGATCGGCGAGGAGCGGAGGCGGCGTTTCGAACAGTGTGGGAACCGGGATATGGAGCTTCGGCGCGCTCACCGTCGGCGGCGGCTTGTCTGTCGGTGGAGGCGGGGGAGGGGGCTTGGCCTCAAGTGGTACGGTCTCGACGACGAAGCCGGTATCCGGCGCCATGGTCGGCATCGGCTGCGTCCACTTTTGGTAGGCAAGATAACCGATCAGCGCCACATGTAGCGCGCCCGAAACGCCGAGCCCCACCAGCAGCGCCTTGGCCGGGCGCGGCGTGTCCTCCAGCCCCGGTATGCCGGAGCCGTTAGGGTTCAGAGCCAGAGCCATGTCGATCTCCATGAGAAATTACGACCGTAGGCTCAGATCATCACGGCGTGGCGCTGCTGTAAATTGACAATCGTAATCTGATGGCCAATTTGTCTTACGCGCGTAAGAACCCAGCGTGCGCTCTGGTCGCACCTCGTGGGGAACGTGGTTAATCCGGGATTAACCATGATCGGCGACTCCTGACGCCATGCCCGCCGTGAACTCCCTCCGCAACGTCGTCGAGTCGGCGATCCAGCGCGCGTCGAACGCGACGGGGGTCGACTTCACGTTCCTGATGGGCACAGCGAAGCGTGAGAGCGGGTTCAACCCCGGCGCCAAGGCCCGGACCTCGTCTGCGTCGGGCCTTTTCCAGTTCGTCGACCAAACCTGGCTGGCCACGCTGAAAAAGCACGGCTCCAAGTACGGCTACGCGCGCTACGCCGACCTGATCAGTCAAGGGGCGGACGGCCGCTATCGGGTCGAGGGCGACGAAGCCCGAAAGGCGGTGCTGGGCCTGAAGATGGACCCGCACGCGGCGTCGCTGATGGCGGGCGAGCTGGCGTCGGATCACGCCTCTTACCTGCGCGGCCGCGTAGGACGCACGCCGACGGCGGGGGAGCTCTACGCCGCGCACTTCCTGGGGCCGCAGGGCTCGGCGCGCCTGATCCAGGCCGCGTCGGTCTCGCCCACCGCCAGCGCCGCCGCGATGTTTCCGGAAGCGGCCCAGGCCAACCGCTCGATCTTCTACCGTGACGGGCGGCCGACCACCGTCGGTGAGCTCTACGCCAACCTGACCAAGACCGGCGGCGCGACGCGCGTCACCGACGCTCCGGCGCGCGAGGCCTCTGGCGACCAGGGCTTCATCCAGTACGCCAGCGGTCGCCGCCTGGAGCGTATCCGCCAGCAGGAGGCGGTCGTGGACCTAATCTTGCGCGGCTCGCAGGATATCGGGAGCCCGTTCGGAGACTCGAGCAGTTCGGGCATGGGCGCGGGTCAGCGCCTGGCCAGCTCGATGTTCTCCGCTGAGATGCTGCGGGTGCTGGCCGAGGCCAACGATAAGGTCAAGCAGCGCTGACGCTGGTCAGGGCCGCGACCTGATCTTCGGACCAGCCCAGCTCTCGGAAGACAGCCGCCGTATCTGCGCCCAGCTTGGGGGCGGGGCCACGTGGACCGTCCTGCGCTCCTGGGAACCGCGCTGGCGCCGCCGGGGCCTTGAAGGTTCCGCCTGCGCCGTCCGGCGTGTCCACGAAACACCCCGCCGCCTCGGCCTGCGCGTCCAGCGCCAGCTCGCGAGGAGTCTGATAGGGCGCCCAGGTGATGTCGCCGGCGTCCAGCGCGGCGGCGGCGGCGTCATAGGTCATGGCGCCGAAAGCTTCGTCCAGAATGTCCACCAGCGCTTGACCATGTTCCCGGCGCGCCTTGGCGGACGCAAAGCGCGGATCGTCCACCAACTCTGGCCTTCCAGCGGCTGCGGCGATCCTGGGCCAGTCGACCGAGCCCTGCCGAGGCAGCAAGCAGATCCAGCGGCCGTCTGCGGTCATGTAGAAGTTCGCAAGCGGCTGGACGGCCTCGCGGCGCCCCCGCGTCGAGGCCAGTTTCCCAAAGCGCAGCTGGATCGCCATGTCCGATCCGATCGCATAGACGCCGGTGCGCAGCAGTGAGGTCTCGACAAGGCGACCAACGCCCGTGCGCGTGCGCTCGTGAACCGCCGCCAGGATCGCGGACACGGTCGCCAGAGAGGTCACATGGTCGCCCATGCCGGTCCGGATGGGGAAAGGTTCGGCGCCCTTGGGCGCGGTGATCGCGCCGACGCCGGCGCGCGACCAGAAGGCGGCGACATCCATGCCCGGCTTGTCAGCGTCCGGACCTGTGAGGCCGTAGCCGGACAGGCTGCAGTAGATCAGGCGAGGATTGACGGCCTTGAGCGCCTCGTAGTCCAGGCCCGCTCGGGTCAGCGCCGCAGGCCTGACGTTGGTCAGGAAGATGTCTGCGGTCGCGACCAGCGCTTTTAGCGCTTCACGGCCCAGATCGCTGCGGATGTCCAGGACGACGGCCCGTTTGCCGCGATTATCGAGCTCGAAGACGGGGTTGGCGTCCTGGTCTGAGCCGATGGTGTCGAAGAACCGTCGCATCGGATCGCCTTCGGGCGACTCGACCTTGATGACGTCCGCGCCCCAGTCGGCCATGACGCCGGCGGCGCCGGGGGCGGCGATGTAGGTCGCCAGTTCAACGACGCGCAGGCCTTCCAGCATCGCCACCTCCCATATGTTTTCGTTGCCTGGGAGGATGGGGGAGGGTCTTCCTCGAGGGAAGGCTTACCCTACGGTATGTTGATTAAGCCGCAGCCTTGGCGGCGTCGTTGCGGTCCAAGGCCGCGGCGTCGGCGAGGGCGCGCGCCACGCCGGCCACGCTGACAGGCTTGCGCAGCACGATATCGGCTCCCGCCTCCAGGAACTCGGCGGCTTCGTCGGCCTCGCCGTCGATAATCGCGACGATCGGGGTCAGGCGGTTGGGGCCTTCGCCCTGACGCAAGGTCGCGGCGGCTGCAGGCCCATCCATCACCGGCATGCGATGGTCCAGCATCAGAAGGTCGAACTCGGCGATCTTTGCCAGATCGGCCGCGCGGCGACCGTTCTGGGCATGGACCACCTGATGACCCAGTTGCTCCAGAACGGCGCGCAGCATCGCCGCGTTCAGCGCATCATCCTCGGCGATCAGCACGCGCAGCGTGCGCGGTGCGCCGGGGGCGTCGACGGTCACGGTCTCGAGCTCTTCCTCAAGCTCGCCCTGAGCGGCGGGATCAAACGGCAGGGTCAGGGTGAAGCAGCTACCGACGCCCACGGCGCTGCGGGCGTCCAGAGCGCCGCCCATGAGGCGCGCCAGCTGACGCGACAGCGACAATCCAAGGCCAGCGCCATTGACCCCGGCGCCGGTGCGCTCGACGCGCCGGAAAGGCTCGAAGGCCTGGTCCATCTCGTCGGGCGACAGTCCCGGACCCGTATCGGCCACTTCGATGGCGATCAGGTCGTCGCGAAGCTCGAGCCGAACCTCGACTCGGCCGCGGACGGTGTACTTCACGGCGTTGCCCAACAGGTTCGAGACGATCTGCCGCGTGCGGAGCGCATCGGCGATCGCCGCGCCCTTGGCGGAGCCGCGCAGGAACGGATCGACGTGCACCGAGAGCTCCAGCCCCTTGGCCGCCGCATGCGGCTTGTCCAGCAGGGCCAAGTCCTGAACCAGCCGAACAGGATCGAACGGACGGGCGTCGACCTGCAGTCGGCCCGACTCCGCAGTCTCGGAGTCGAGGGTCGCGTTGAGGACAGCGATCAGATCCTGCGCTGCGTCCAGCGCCGCGTTCAGCTGCTCGCGTGACGGCGCGGCGCGGCCGCCTCGGCCGGCGGCGGCGGCCAGCACGTGGGTGACGCCGGTCAGGCCGTTGCGAATCTCGTGGCTCAGCGTGGCGACGATGTCGGACTTCGAGCGCGCCGTGCGCTCGGCCTCGTCCAGCACCCGCAGACGCTCGTCGACCAGTTGTTCGTGGGCGATCGCAAGATCGTGTTGGCGTCGGAACATGCGGTTGAGGATAAGCGCCAGCGTCATCGCCAAGGCCGCGGCGCCAAAGGTCAGCTCACCGGCCTGACGGCTGTCGGCGTGCGAAAACTGCGCCCACAGCGGACCCGCTGCAGCGAGCGGCGCGATGATCAAGAGGCCTGGCAGGTAGGACGCGGCGAAGAAGGCGCAAAGCACGGCTCCAGCCGTCGCAAGAAGCAGCAGCGTCTCGCGCGCTGGGCCGGCGGCTTGCGCAAAGGCCGAAATCTGGACCACGGCGAGCGCCCAGAGGACGCCGCAAAGCACCTGAACGCGCGCGCGCCGCGCCAGATCTTGCGACGGTTCGTCGCGTAGCCAGTTCACCGCTGCATAGAAAGCGCCCCAGTTGATCGCGAAGATCGCGAAGCTGGCGGTCATCCAAAGCGGATTGGCGGCAAACGATCCGACCCAGACGAAGAGCGGCAGGCTGACCGCGAAAACCGCCAGAGCGTAAGGCAACAGCGCTGTTTGAGCGTCCAGGGCCTTGACCACTTGGGCGCCGTCCGTCGTCGTTACTGCTAGGCGGCGCTCGGCGAGCAAGGTCGCGCTCCTCTCGGTTGAGGAAACACCCTAGTCGAGCGTGGTTTGCGGCCCGTTACGGGTTATCGTTAATCCACAGCTTCATCGCGCAAACAATCATTAAGCCTAACCGCCGAAGATGCGACTCTACGCATAGCTCCCTGCGGGCGAACCATGGCCACCACACGCGCTGCACTGACCGACTCCGACATCCGCATGCTCGTCAAGGGCGCGACGCCCGATGAGCGCGCCCTGGCGGCGCACAAGCTTTGTCGCAGCATCGATCGTTCCGTCCTCACTGACGAGGAGCGCGAAATCGCGCACGACATTCTTCGCGTCATGGCCGCCGACGCCGCCGAGCTCGTGCGTCGCGCCATGGCTGTGACGCTGAAGAACTCCTTGGCTCTGCCGCCGGATGTCGCCAACCGCCTTGCGCGCGATGTCGAGAGCGTCAGCCTGCCGATCATCAGCTTCTCACCCGTCTTCACCGACACCGATCTCGCCGAGATCGTGAAGGTGGGGGGGGCGGTGCGTCAGATGGCGGTCGCCAAGCGTCCCAAGCTCTCAAGCAAGATCACCACGCTGCTGGTCGAGCAGGGCGGTGAGGACGTGGTCGCGACGGTCTGCGCCAACGACAATGCGCGCTTTTCCGAAGTCGCGCTGCAAAAGGCGCTCGACCGGTTCTCCAAGTCCGAGCAGGTGCTGCAGGCGGTGGCCTACCGGTCGGCGTTGCCGCTGGCGGTCACCGAGCGCCTAATCGACATGGTCGGCGAGCAGCTTCGCGATCATATCCTGACCAGCCACGCGCTGTCGCCCGAGCGCACGATGGAGCTGATCCTGGGCGCGACAGAGCGCGCGACGATTGATCTCGTGGATCAGGCTGGCCGCGCGGCGGATCCCAAGGCGTTTGTCGCTCACCTGAACAAGATGGGTCGCCTGTCGCCGTCCTTGATCCTGCGCGCGCTGGCGCATGGACACATGACCTTCTTCGAGTGGGCGGTCGCGGAACTGGCGGGCGTACCGCATCACCGCACATGGCTGATGATCCATGACGCCGGCCCTCTTGGCTTGAAAGCGATCTGCGAACGGGCGGGCTTGCCCTCGCGCCTCTACTCGGCGTTCCGAGCCGGTGTCGACGCCTTTCATGGCCTTGAGTTCGACGGCCGGGCCAATGATCGCGAGCGTTTCCAGGAGCACATGATCCAGCGCTTCCTGACTTCGTCCCACATCGCATCGCGTGAGGACAGCGAGTACCTACTGGAGCGCATGGACCGCAGCGCCAGCAAGCGCCGCGCCCAGTCGGCCTGACCCTGCGGAACCTAACAGTTGTTCGAAAGGGGTCTGGGCAAGCACCGCTGTGGGCGCCAGACTTGCCGCCATGCCTGAGTCATCCCTAAGTCCGATCCGACCCGCCGCGACCATACTGCTGCTTCGAGACGCGCCGACGTTCGAGGTCTTGATGGTCAAGCGCCACCACCAGATCGACTTCGCGGCGGGCGCGCTGGTTTTCCCGGGCGGCAAGAGCCACCAAGGCGACAGCGATCCGCGCTGGCGCGACCTGGCGATCGGCTTCGACGTCGCTGACGAGGACGGCGCTGCCTTGCGGATTGCGGCGTTGCGTGAGGCCTACGAAGAGGCGGGCATTCTTCTGGCCCGTGATCGCGACGGCGCGTTCTATGCCGGCGAAGCGGCCAAGGACATCCGCGCCGCGGTCGCCGAGGACAAGGTTGCCTTTATCGACGTGGTCGAGGACCTGGGTCTCAAGCTCGACCTGTCGGCCTTGACGATCTTTGCGCGCTGGATCACGCCCAAGCTGATGCTAAAGCGGTTCGACACCTGGTTCTACGTCGCGCATGCGCCCTTGGCGCAGCAGGCGATCTGTGATGGCCACGAAGCGGTGGACGCCGAGTGGATCGCGCCGGCCAAGGCGTTGGAGTTGGCGGCCTCGGGCGAACGCAAGGTGATCTTCCCTACAAGGATGAACCTGCAGTTGCTCGCCGAGAGCCCGGACCCCTCGGACGCCGTGGCGCGCTCGACCACCCGTCCTCTAGTGACCGTCGAGCCCTGGGTCGACGGGGCCGTCCTGCGTATTCCTGAGGACGCGGGCTATGGCGCCGTGACCGAGCCCCTGGACGCCCTCTAGTTCCGGGTGGCGGGACCCGCAGCGTTAACCCACGCCACGACCTCGCCGAGGACTTTCGCGGTGGCTTGATCATAGGCTGGAACGATCGCCGAGATACGATTGTCCGCCGCCTTGACGCGAGCCTCGAAGATCTGGTCGCCGACCAGAGCGCGGTCCTGACTGTTGTTCAGCACGCCACGCACCCGCACCACCACCTCCGGCGCGGCCTTGGGCCCGTTGAGGTACTGGGCCTCAAAGGCTCTGACCTCCAGGCGCAGCACGAGGTCGGCCTTGGCGATCTCGCCCCGGCCAATCAAGCGCGCACGGCCAGGATCGCTTTGAAACGCGTTGGCGACAGCCTCTTCGAAAAGAACGAAGGCCGGCGAGACCCAGCGCGCATCGGCGATATAGGCCACCTCGCCCTGGGTGATCGTCAACAGGCGATCACCGGCCGCCGCGCGGGTGAACACGGTCGGCGACTTCAGTACGCCGAACATCGCGCCCGCCGGCCCCTTCTGCGCACTGACTTCCGCGTCGCCGAACCGATAGAGGCCCACCGGCTTGCTCTTCGGGAAGACGCTGATGCAGGCCGATAAGCTGACGGCGAGGGCGGTGGCGGTCGCGATCTGGGCGAGCGCGCGCAGGGTCTTGCGGTTCATCGGGTTCACGGCTTCACCTCCACTTCCTTGGCGGGCGCCTTGCCGACAACGCCGCGGGGGTTCTGTTCGACCTCGCCGACCAGACGATCCAGAGATTCTGCGGCCGACTGCAGGGTGACGATGGCGGACGACAGCTGTGGCAAGCCGGTGGTGGCGAAGTCGCTCGTGGGGCCCTCCAGCTTGGAGACCATGCCACGGGCGTCCTTGGCGGCGGCCTTCAGCTCGGCGGCCGCGTCGCCCAGTTCCGTCAGGGTGCGCTTGGCGTCACCCTCGACCAGGGTGTTGGCGCTGTTGGACAGTTCGGTGATCGACTGCGCCGTCTGGTCGATGCTCTGCAGCGCCTTCTGGGCGTCAGCGATGATCGCCTTGCGATCGCGCATTTCCTGAGTCACGGCCTGGACGTTGGTCATCGTCGCGCCGAAGCTCTTGATGTTCCGATCCGACAAGACCCGATTGACGCGATCAAGCGCCTCGATGGTTCGGGTCAGCACCGTGCCGCCGCCCTCCAGAAGGTCGGAGAGCGCGCTGCGCTGGGTCCGCAACACCGGCACCTTGCCGTTCTTCACCGTGTCTTTCAGCAGCTCCTTGTTCGGCGAGCCGGCCGTGATCTGCACATAGTTCACGCCGGTGATGCCTTGCGGCTCCAGCGTTGCGTAGCTGTCCACCTTAATCGGCACGTCCGAGGTCACGCGCACCCGGGCGATCACGCGGTTGGTGTCGGTCTTGTCGAGCTCGATTCGGGTGACTTCACCGACCTTGATGCCGTTGAAATGCACTTCGCCCCCTTGGGAGAGGCCGCGTACCGGACCGACGAACAGGATGTCGTACAGGTCGTAGTCGCGGTTGAAGCTCAGCTTGGCCAGCCAGACGGCGAAGATCACCAGGCCCATGAAGAGCGCCAGCGAGATGGCCCCGACCAGGGCGTAGTTGGCGTTTCTTTCCATCAGTAGTCGGTCCTCGACTCGGCCAGTTCCTCGGCGGCCGCAGCGGCGCGCCCTCGGGGGCCCAGGAAGTATTGTTTGATCCAGGGGTGTTCTGAACGCTCGAGCTCGCGAACCGGCGCCACGGT
Organism: Caulobacter sp. DMC95; assembly: GCF_056313785.1. Classification (NCBI taxonomy): domain Bacteria; kingdom Pseudomonadati; phylum Pseudomonadota; class Alphaproteobacteria; order Caulobacterales; family Caulobacteraceae; genus Caulobacter; species Caulobacter sp. DMC95. The sequence goes on from NZ_JBQUZP010000007.1 coordinate 233,127, forward strand.
CACCACCTTCTTGTCCGCCAGAACCGCCACTCGGTCGGTGATCGTGTAGAGGCTGTCCAGGTCGTGGGTGATCATGAAGACGGTCAGCTCAAGACTGTCCGAGAGATCCTTGATCAGGGCGTCGAACGCCTGGGCGCCGATGGGGTCGAGGCCGGCGGTGGGCTCGTCCAGGAACAGCAGTTCCGGGTCCATGGCCAGGGCGCGCGCCAGACCTGCGCGCTTTCGCATGCCGCCCGACAGTTCAGCGGGTTTCAAGGTCGCCGCACGGGCGGGCAGGCCCACCATCGCGATCTTGAGGTCCGCGATCGCCTCGACCTCGCCGCGCGGCAGGCGCGTATGTTCGTACAGCGGCGCGGCGACGTTCTCGCGCACCGTCAGGTTCGAGAACAGCGCGCCCTGCTGGAAGAGCACGCCCCATCGACGTTCGACCGACGACCAACGTCGGCGGGACGCGCTGCGCATGTCGCCGCCAAAGAGCCGGACATGGCCGTCATCCGGCGTCTTCAGGCCGATGATGGTGTTGAGCAAGACCGATTTGCCCGAGCCGGAGCCACCGACGACGCCCAGTATTTCACCCTGCTCGACCTTCAGGTCCAAGCCGTCATGGATGACGTTGTCGCCGAACCGTGTGACCAGGCCGCGAATGTCGATCGGGTATTTGTCCGTATCCGGCGCCTCGCCGGGTGGGGGGAGGGGCGTGGGGCCGGTCATATGTCCAGCTCCATGTAGATCAGGGCGAAGACCGCATCGATCAGGATGATCGCGAAGATGGCGTGGACCACCGAGGCCGTTACACGTCGCCCGAGAGACTCGACGTCCTTGCCAACCTCCATGCCCTGACGGCAGCCGATCGCGGCGATCACCATGGCCATCACGGGCGCCTTGGACAGGCCGATCCAGAAGTGCGTGGCGCCGACATAGTCCACGATCCGCTGGAGGAAGAACGTGGGGGAGAGGTCCAGCACGCTCCAGACGACGAGAATGCCGCCCGCCAACCCGGCGATGGTGGCCACGAAGGTCAGGAGCGGAATAGTCAGAAGCAGCGCGGCGAACCTTGGCAGCACGAGCGCCTCATAGGGATCGACCCCCATGACCTGCATGGCGTCGATTTCCTGGTTCATCTTCATCGAGCCAATCTCGGCGGCGAAGCTCGAGGCTGACCGGCCGGCCAGCAGGATCGCGGTGATCAGGATATTGAACTCCCGCATCACCGAGATGCCGATCAGCTCGACCGCGTAAACCTGGGCGCCAAAGTCGGTCAGCATGTTCGCGCCGAGCAACGCGACCACAGCGCCGATGAAGAAGGTGGTTGTCGCCACGATCGGCATGGCGTCGAGGCCGGCGCGCTCGCAGAGCGCTACGATCGGCGCCCACCGGATCCGCCGAGGCGAGACCGCGCTGCGGCCAAGCGCCACCAGGAGGTGGCCCAGAAACACCAGCGTTCCATAGCCGTCCGCGAAGAGGCCGAAGACCCCGCGACCGATCCGTTCCAAGAGGGCGTAGAACCCCCCGGGCCGCACCGTCCGTTGAGGTTCGACCTGGATCGCCGCGCCGACCAGCTCCAGAAGCCGCAGCACCTGCCTGCGGGCGGTCACGTTCTCGGCGTCGAGGCGCTCGCCCGCCGCGCGCAGGATGGCGTAGGCGCCGGCGGTGTCGCACCGGTTCACGCCCGTCAGGTCCAGCCGCAAATCAGCCCGGCCGTCGAGCGCTTCGGCCAAGCGCGGCCCCGCGTCGAACAGGCCCCGCGCGGTCCAATCTCCCGTCAGGACGGCGACCGAGCCTGCGTCCTCTTCGGTCAAGGTGAAATCCGCAGGAAGCGCCATGAAGTCCTTGGGGTTCAGTCCCGGTTATATCCAGGCCCTCGCAAGGACCTGACAAGTCCAAAACGCGCCAAGGCGCAGCTTGGTTCTCATTATGGCGAAGATTGCCGGACGGTGCGGCCTCGGGGCGCATCGCTCCGAACTTCAATCTTGGTTAACAGATTCCGTTCACCAACATGGTCAACCAATCCTTACCAGCGAGTCGGAGCCCCCTGGCATGAGCGCCAACGCCAAGCTTGATCAGCGCATGGCCTTCATGCGCTTTGACGAGCGGTCTCGCGCCAACCTGCGAGCGATCAAGCCGGTGATCGACGCGGAGATCGGGGCCGCGCTGGGCAAGTTCTATAGCCAGGTTCGGCTTTTCCCCGACACGCGGGTGAAGTTCCGTGACGATGGCCACATGGCCGGCGCCGAGCGCGCCCAGGCCGCTCACTGGCGTCGTATTGCGCAAGCCGACTACGGCGAGGGGTACGTTCGCGACGTCGAGCGTATCGGCCGCGCGCACGCCGACGCCGACATCGCTCCGCAATGGTACATCGGCGGCTACGCCCTGGTCGTCGAGGAGATGATGCGGGCCCTTGTGGCCAAGCGCGCCAAGGGGCTGTTTAACAGCGCCAAGTCTGACGCCGAGCTGGCGGATGGGCTTTCGGCGCTGATCAAGGCTGCGTTCCTCGACATGGATATTTCGGTGTCGACGTACATCGACGTCCTGCTGGAAGAGCGCGAAGCGCTGGAGCGTGAGCGCGAAGCGGTCGAGCATCGTCAGGCGTCGGCGGTCAAGGCCGTCGGCGAGGCGCTTGCGCGTCTGGCCGCAGGCGACTTGTCCGCCCGGGTCGAGGGGGATCTGGCTCCGGAGTTCCAGAGCCTGAAGGTTGATTTCGAGCGGGCGACTGGCGCCTTGACCGAGGCCATGAGCGCGGTCGAACGCGCGGCGGGCGGCATTCGCGCCGGCGCCGACGGCATCGCCCACAGCGCCGAGGACCTGTCTCAGCGCACCGAGCAGCAAGCCGCTACGCTGGAGCAGACCGCAGCCGCCGTCGAGCAACTGACCAGCGCGGTGGGCAAGACCGCCAAGGGGGCGCGCGAAGTCTCGTCGCGTGTCAGCGAAGCCTCCGCAGAAGTGGAACGGTCCGGCGACATCGTCACCCGGGCCGCCGAGGCGATGACCAAGATCGAGGCGCAGTCGCAGCAGGTGAATCAGATCCTGGGGATGATCGACGAGATCGCCTTCCAGACCAATTTGCTGGCTCTCAACGCCGGGGTAGAAGCCGCCAGGGCCGGCGACTCGGGCAAGGGCTTTGCGGTGGTCGCGCAGGAAGTGCGGGCGCTGGCTCAACGCTCGGCGCAGGCGGCCAGCGACATCAAGTCCCTGATCACTCAAAGCAGCCGTCAGGTCAGCGAGGGCGTCGATCTGGTCGGTCAGACGGGTGAGGCCCTGCGTGGCATCCACGAAAAGGTCGGCGGCATCGATGAGCTGGTCAACGCCATCGCCGCTTCGGCGAGCGAACAGGCCACGGCTCTGGGCCAGGTCAACGCGGCCGTGAACCAACTGGACCAGGTCACCCAGCGCAACGCAGCCATGGTCTCTCAATCGACTGACGCCACGCATGCGCTCCGCGTCGAGGCGGCCGACCTGTCGAACCGCGTCGGGGCCTTCCGCCTTGGGACGCGTTCGCAGCCGATCCACCAGGAAAAGGTTGTCGAAAACCCTGTGCATGCGGCGCGCGCGCGGGTCGCAGCTTTCGCGCGGCCCGGGCGCTAGGCCCGAGCGTCTCTCACATCGCCTAACCGTCCGGTGGGCCGCCTTACCTCGGCGGCGGGGCTGTCGAGGCGCGGTGGATCAGGGTGAAGGGCAGCAGCTCGTCCACCGGACGTTCAGGCGGCCCCCCGCTCCGCGACTGCTCGATCAGCAGCTTCGCGGCGACCGACGACATTTCGGCGACGGGTTGACGCACGGTCGTCAGTTGGGGGCGACTGAACCTTGAGCTTGGACTGTCGTCGAAGCCTGCGACCGACACATCCCCGGGCGTCATCAGCCCGGCCTCGGCGATGGCGGCGATGCAGCCCAGCGCCATATCGTCATTGCTGGCGAAGATGGCGGTCGGACGCTCGGGAAGCGCCAGCAGGGCCTTGGCCTGCTCGAGACCCGACTGGAACGTGAAGTCGCCCTGTCGGACCCAGTTTTCCCCGACGGGAAGACCCTTCGCTCGCATGGCCTCCAGATAACCGTCGCGCCGGGCCTGGCTGGCCCCGTAGCGTGGCTCGCCGACTATGAAGCCGATGCGCTTGTGCCCGAGGCTGATCAGATGATCCGTCATTTCGCGGGCGGCGGCCACGTCATCCATGTGCACGCGAGGACCCAGGCCCTCCGCGCGTTCAGGCCCGACACGGACATAGGGCGTGCGGGCCTTGTCCAGCAGTTCGAGCACGACGGCGTTGTCGGAGGAGGGCGGGGTCAGGATCACGCCGTCCGGTTTCAAGGCGGCCAGCAGCGCAGCGACCTCCTGCCGGACTTGCGGACCTTCATGGTCGATCAGCTCGATCAGGAGGTGATAGCCAGCGTCGCGGCAGACCAGGGTCGCGCCCAGCTGGATGCGGCTCAGATAGTCGGCGCCACGCTCGCTCTGCCAGTGGTCGATCGTCAGAGCCGCGTCGACGAACACGGCGATGACAAAGGACCTTGAGCCGGCGAGGCTTCTCGCCGACAGGTTTGGGCTGTATCCCAGCTCGCCCGCAGCCGCGAGCACGCGTTCGCGCATGACGGGCCGAACATTCGGCTCGTTGTTCATCACGCGCGAAACGGTCTTGATCGAGACGCCCGCCTTCGCGGCGACGTCGTAGATCGTCACCGAACCCATTCGTTGGCCCCGACTTCCTTGAGACTCATGCCCATGACACACAAACTAGTGCGTCTGGGCGAAGGAAGGAAACGCCTCGATTGAAAGCGCTCCCAGGCCTTGTATCTGGCCGTTTGCGCGGCCAGTGTGGGGGCAGGCGCGGCGACAGATCGCGCGGGGAGGTGAGATGCGGTCTGACGACGGGGCGCGGCCCAGAGAGCCGGTGCGCGCGAATTTCATCGCCGCTTACACCGTCGCGCAAATTGCGGCGTTCGTATCGTTCCAGCCGCTGCTTCAGGTTCTTCTCCCTCTCAAGGCTGAGGCCATCGATCCTGGCGGCAAGGCGGTGGTGCTTGCTCAGGTCGCCTTCTACGGGGCCATAGCGGCCAGTATCGCCAACCTGCTGGCCGGGGCGATCAGTGATCGCACCACCTCGCGTTTTGGACGTCGACGGCCCTGGATGGTGATCGGCGCCATCGGCGCGTCGTTGGCCTACCTGGCCATCATGCACGCCGAAACGCCGCTCGAGCTGATCGGCGGCGTGATCCTGTTCCAGGTGGCGTTCAACCTCTGTTTCTCGGCGCTGATGGCGGTGATGCCTGACCGCGTGCCAGACACCCAGAAGGGCTTGGTCGCGGCGTTTCTGAGCCTGGGCAATCCGATCGGGACTGCGGTGGGCGCTGTGGTGGTCGGAGGGCTGCTCGTCACCGAGAGCTACCGCTACGCCACCATAGCCGCAGCCCTGTTACTGGGCCTCGCCCCGTTCGTGATCCGGCTCCGTGACCCACCATTGCCAGCCAGCGAGGTGCCGCCGTTCAATCTGCGGGCCTTCGTGTCGGGTCTCTGGGTCAGCCCGCGCAGGCATCCGGACTTCGCTTTCGCCTGGCTCGGGCGCTTTCTGGTGCTCGTCGCTTTCAGTCTCGTACAGAGCTACATGCTCTACTTCCTGAAGGACGAGGTCGACTATCCGCACCTGTTTCCCGGACGCCGGGCGGAGGAGGGGCTGGCGATCCTGGCGACGGTCTCGACCGTCTTCAACGTGGCGTGCGCGATGCTGGGCGGGGTGCTCTCTGATCGCCTTCGTCGGCGAAAGCTGTTCGCGTTCGGTGCGGCCCTGACGGTGGCGCTGTCGCTGATCGTCTTCTCAATGTCCCCGGACTGGCCGGTGTTGGTGGCCGCGTTCATCGTCTATGGCTGCGGGGTAGGTTGCTTCTCCGCCGTCGATATCGCGCTGGTGACCCAGGTGCTGCCGTCGCAGCGGGATGCGGGCAAGGATCTGGGCGTGATCAATCTCGCCAATACGCTGCCGCAGGCGTTGGCGCCCGCGCTCGCGGTATGGAGCCTTGGCCCCACGCACGGCGATTTCCGGATGTTCTTCCTAGTGGCCAGCGGCCTGGCCCTGGCTGGCGGACTGGCGATCCTGCCGATACGAGGGGTGCGCTGACCGCCCGCTTCGTTTTCAGAGCCCGCCTTGCCCCAGTTTCATCGTGTCTCGCACCCGGACGATCCCGCCGTCGCTCCGTTCCGCGCGATCAAGGAGCGTGACCTCGTCGGTCGCGAAGGGCTGTTCATCGCCGAGGGCGAGACCGTGCTTCGCGCCTTTGTCCGCGACGCGCCCGAGCGCGTGGTCGCTCTGCTGATTGATCCCAAGCGCCTCGACAAGCTCGAGGTGGTCCTCGCGGGCTTGCCGAGTGACACGCCTGTGCACTTGGCCGAGCAGGCGGTGCTGGACTCGATCGCCGGCTTCCACCTGCATCGCGGGATTCTGGCGCTGGGTCGCAAGCCGCCGGCGCTGAACGCGCGTGATCTGCTGGCGAGCCTGCCGGCGCGGGCCGTGGCGTTGCTCCTCTGCGGTATCGCCAATCACGACAATATCGGGGGCATCTATCGGAACGCGGCGGCGTTTGGCGCCGATGCGGTGATCCTCGACGCCGACTGCTGCGATCCGCTGTACCGCAAGGCGATCCGGGTGTCGGTCGGTGCGGTCCTGTCCGTCCCGACGGCGCGGCTGACGCGGACCGACTCGATCGCGGACCTGCTCGAGGCCACCGGCTTCGAGGGACTGGCCTTGAGTCCGGCGGCGGATGAGATTCTCGCAGCGCTCGAGCCGGCGCCCCGGACTGCGGTGCTGCTCGGCGCCGAGGGGCCCGGCCTCACGCCGGAGGTCATGGCGCGCGCGCGTCGGATCGGCATTCCGATGGCCAATGGCTTCGACTCGCTGAACGTCGCTACGACCAGCGGCATCGTTCTGCATCACCTGCGTTTCGCGAAAGGCTAGGAAACCGGTTTCCAAACCCGCGCTGGGGGTTTTAGGGTCCGCCAACGACAACGAGTAGGTCTTGGCTTCCATGTTGAACCGGCGCGGCGCTCTGAGCGCTTTTGTTTCGAGCGTGCTGGGTTCCTTGGCGGCGGGCGAGGCGAGGGCGGCGAAGATGGACAATCCAGCGATCACGCCGCCGGATCCGACCGAGGCGATCGTGCTTTGGCCGCATGGGGCGCCGGGCGGCGACAGCGTGAGCGTCGAAGAGGCGATCGTTGAGCGGGGCGATCCGAAGGGCTTGAGGGATCGGGCCCAGGTTCACACGCGCGCCCCCAAACTGGTGGTGTTTCGGCCGAAGACCCCGAACGGCGCGGCCGTGATGCTGATCCCTGGCGGCGGCTACGAGCGGGTCGTGCTGGACAAGGAAGGCTATGAGACCGCGCGGTGGCTCGCCGCGCGTGGCTACACCTGCTTTGTTCTCTTCTACCGTATGCCGGGCGATGGCTGGGCCTCTGGCGGCGATGCGCCGCTGCAGGACGCCCAACGCGCGATCCGCCTGATCCGCGCCAGAGCCGAGGGCATGAGGTTCTCGGCTGACCGGGTCGCCATCATGGGCTTCTCGGCCGGCGGACATCTTGCGGCGAACCTAACCACGCGCTTCGATGTCGAGACCTACCCGGCCATGGACGCTGCCGACGGTTTGCCGACCAAGCCTAACCTTTCGGCGCTGATCTATCCGGTGATCACGCTGGACCCGACGGCCGCCCATGGCGGATCTCGCAAGCAACTCCTCACGCAGCGCGACACGCCCGAGCGAGCGATTGAACTCTCCCCCGAGAAGCAGGTCCGCGCAGGGCTTTCGCCGGTGTTCCAGTTGCACGCAGCCGACGACAAGTCGGTTCCGGTCGAGAACTCGTTGCTGATGTTCGCAGCGCTGAAGGCCAAAGGCGTGCCCACCGAGATGCACATCTTCGAAGAGGGCGGCCATGGGTTCGGCTTGCGCTTCGTCTCGGGCAAGCCTGTGGCCGCCTGGCCAGGTCTCTTCGAGGCGTTCGCCAAGCGTCACGGCGTGTAGCAGTCGCTCGCGGCGCGGGCCTCCCAGGCGGTGATCTCGGCTTCTCGGAACCGCAGCCACTCGGCTCGCAGCACGGCGGGGCGCTTGCCGTGGCGTTCGTCCATGAACTCGGCGCCGACCACGCGATCGGTGCGGAAGGTCCGGAACGCGGCGCGAAGTTCGCACCAGGCGATGATCATCCGGATCGTCTCGCGATAGCCGACCGTGACCGGCCAGATGACCCGCTCGCTGATCGAGCCCGCCTCGTCGCTGTAGTTCAGGCGGATCTTGCGGCCGGCATGGATCCAGGCGCGCACCTGGGCCACATCAATTCGATCGGTCTGCGGCTTCCACGCCGGCGCGGCGGCGGCGGCGGGCTCCAGCACATAGGGGCGTAGACGATCAGGGACGGCGGCGGCGATCTTGCTGGTCAGGTCGCGAGCGGCCTTGGCCAGGACCGGGTCGCCGCGCCCCGCCACCCACTGGGCGCCGAGCACGGCCGCCTCGATCTCATCAGGCGTCAGCATGAGCGGCGGCATGTCGAACCCCGCCTCCAGCACATAGCCGACCCCGGCCTCGCCCCGAATGGGCGCGCGCTGACCCACCAAGGCGGCGATGTCGCGATAGACGCTGCGCTTGGACGTCTCCAGCTCGGCGGCGATGGCGTCGGCGGTGACCGGCGCGCGGCTGCGGCGCAGGATCTGGATGATCTGGAAAAGGCGTTCGGCGCGTCTCATGGGCTTCACTATCCAGGATCGTTGCTGACAGCATGCTGGCAGTAGGCTGGCGGTAGCAAGTCGTCATCGCGACATTCGGGATGGAGAGGGACGATGATCACGCTGTTCGCCACGGGAGCCGGGTTCGGGTTGCCCGAGATCAGCCCCTATGTGACCAAGACCGAGGTCCAGTTGATGATGGCGGGTCTGGACTATCGTAAGGCGGCGGGCAGCCGCGAGACGGCGCCGAAGGGGCAGTTGCCCTGGATCGAAGACGCGGCTCAAGCGATCGGCGACTCCACCTTCATCCGCGTGCACATCGAGCGGAAGTACGACGTCGACCTTGATATCGGCTTGAGCGGCAAGGAGCGGGCGCAGGCCTGGGCCATCGAGCGAATGCTGGAGAACCAGCTGGGGTGGGTTTCGGCCTATTTCCGCTTCATGGATCCCGCCAACTTCAACAAGGGGCCCGCCCGTTGGTTTGACGGCGCGCCGGCGGAGCTTCGGGACGACCTCCGAGCGACGCTCAAGCAGGCGGTCGCCGCAAATATCCGAGCGGTCGGCGTGGGCCGTCACCTGCCAAATGAAGTGGCATGGCTCGGCGGCTTATCGTTGCGGGCCTTGGATGAGCTTCTGGAGGATAAGACCTACCTGATGCGTGACAGCCACCCGGTGGGCGTGGACGCCACCGCCTTCGCGATGCTGGCGGCCGTGCTGACGCCGTTCTTTGACTCGCCCTTACGGCGTGAGGCCGAGAGTTATCCGAGGCTGGTCGCCTATGTCGGGCGGATGATGGCGCGTTACTATCCGGCGCATGACTGGGGGCTAAGGCAGGCTGCCTAAGCGACTCCACATGAGAGCGCTAACAAATTGGCTGTACAACTTTCTGCGGCGTTGGGATTATTGGTAAGGCCATTTTGAGATTGATTGCCTAGCCAATCTTGCTAACTTGCGTTGGCTCCGCCGCACGGCTTGAACCGCTGGTGGCTGAGCGCTCGTCGACCAGGGCGCTGCGTATCTTGCGCCCACCTCCTCCCGGGGCGGACGACGAGGGCGACCGGAGTCCTTACCCTCCGGTCGCCTCGACTTCTTGGTAAGGCCACTTTGACCGGGGCGCCTTGTGACTGGGGCGTGCGCGCGCTAGTCGTTGGACTGCGCCGTTTCGGGCGTCTGTTAGCGGCCGCTCCAATGTCGACCCTCTCGCTGGACACCTCGTCTCCTGACGCCACCCGGCTCTATCAGCAGGTGGCGGCGTCGATCAGCGCCGCGATCGCCGAAGGTGTCTATCAGCCGGGGCACCGGTTGCCCTCTGAACGTGATCTCGCCGACGAGTTCGGGGTGAGCCGCCCCACTGTCCGACGCGCCATCATCGCCCTGGAGATGCGCGGTCTTCTGGAGGCGCGGCAGGGCTCCGGCGTCTATGTGCGCCTCGACCAGCCGCCGCCGCCCGTGAAGGACCTGGATATCGGGGCGTTCGAGCAGGCCGAAGCGCGACGTCTGTTCGAGGGCGAGGCAGCCGCCCTGGCCGCGACGCTGATCACCGACGATGAGTTGGCCTATCTTGAGACCCTGGTCACTGAAATGAACAGCGAGGCCTCGACGAAGGAGCAGAGCGAACTGGCCGACCGCCAGTTCCACATCACGATCGCCCAGGCCACGCGCAACACGGCCGTGGTGAGGGTCGTCGAGAGCACCTGGGACCTGCGCTACCGTTCGCGGCTCTGCATGCAGATGCTGGAGAAGGCGCGTCTGGTCCGCAAGCGTCCGCTCCGGGACGAGCACCAGGAAATCATCGAGGCGCTTCGAACCCGGGATCCCAAGGCCGCCCGCGCGGCGATGCAGGCGCATCTGGGCGGCCTCATCGAGAATCTTCTGCTCACCGCTGAACTCGAGGCGATCGAGCGCACCCGAGAAAGCCTCGCCGCCAAGCGCGAGGAGATCGCTCTCCGCGCCGCGAGCGCGGCGAAGTAGCGACGCGCCGGTCTCCAGGCGCACTAGCTTTCCGAAGCATTCCAGCTGGCCTGGCCAAAAGCGGACCTGCCAGTCCGCCCCTAGATGCTGACTATCTCTCTGATAAAAATGCGAAATACGGGTGAAGGGCGTCGTCGGTTAACGCGTTTCGGCTGATCACGTGCTGAAAGTTGACATACCGCTTTACGGCTGGTTGTCTAAATTGGTAATGTCAATTTAGAAGCCGCCCCGCTGAGGCGGACGTGCGGCGGGGAGGTCGGTGGGCGTCGACATGGACTATCGCGAGAGCACCGACAGGGCTGGCATGGGGCGCATGACGGCCGGAGAGCTTCGCGACGCCTTCGTCATCGCGAACCTGTTCGAGGCTGGCGCGCTGCGGCTCAGCTATCTGGAGGTCGAACGCGCGGTGGTCGGCTCGGCCGTCCCGACGACAATGCCGCTGGCGCTGCCCACGCACCCTGAGCTGGCGTCGAAGTTCTTCTGTGAGCGCCGCGAAGTCGGGGTGATCAATATCGGCGAGCCCGGTTCGGTGGTGCTGGATGGCGAACGGTTCCAGCTGTCCCGCCACGATTCCCTATACATCGGACGCGGCGTTGAGGCGGTCAGCTTCGAGAGCGAGGACATCGGCCGTCCGGCCCGGTTCTATTTCGTCAGCTATCCCGCCCATGCGCGCTACCCGAGCCGCAGCGTTCGTCGGGATGAGGCCCGCACCATCGTCACAGGGGAAGCCAAGAGCGCCAATCGTCGGGTCATCCGCCAGTCGATCCGACCCGGTGTGGTCGACAGCTGTCAGTTGGTGATGGGCTTCACCGAACTGGAGGCCGGCAGCGTGTGGAACACCATGCCGCCGCACACTCACCGGCGGCGGAGCGAAATCTACATGTACTTCGACGCCGCGCCTGGACGCGTGATGCATCTGATGGGCGAACCATCAGAGCCGCGCGCGGTGTTCATGGACGACGGCGAGGCTGTGTTCTCGCCCAGCTGGTCGATCCACAGCGGCGTCGGGACCGCGAGTTACAGTTTTGTCTGGTCCATGGGCGGCGAGAACCTCGAGTTCGACGACATGGACGTTCTGGCCGTGTCTGATCTGGGCGCGTGCGCGTAGGGGAGGCCCAAGATGACCTTCAAGTTTTTGAGGGCGGCGCTTGTCGCCGCTCTGGTCGCCAGCGCCGGGGCGCAGGCCGCCGCCGCGCCGGAAGCGTCGCCGGCGCGCGCCTCCGCCGACTCGGTGGACGTCGCCGCGCGCAAGGTGGCCGCCTGGCAGTTGGCCCATATGGACAACTTCGACTACGTGCCAGTGACGTCGTTTCGGAAGGACACCGAAGCGCCTCGCGACTGGGTGCAGGCGGCCTTCTATATCGGTCTCTACACCTTCGCCGACGCGACCCAGGACCCTTACCTGACCCGTGCGGCCCTCGCGCACGGCGAGGCCCAGCAATGGGGCTTTGACCATCGCCCCCGCCATGCGGACGCCGACGCCATAGGCGCGGTGTGGATCTGGGCGGCGAACCGTACGAAAGACCCCTCCAAGCTCAACCCGACCAAGGGCCGCTTTGAAGCGGTGCTGGCCAATCCCTCGACGGTGTCCCTGGACTTCGAGCCCAAGCCCGCCAAGGGCGACCCCTACTGCCAGGCGCGCTGGTGCTGGAGCGACGCGATCTTCATGGCGCCGCCGGTCTGGACGGCTCTGTCCAAGGCGACGGGTGACAAGCGTTACCTGGCGCACGCCGATCGCGAATTCTGGGCGACCCACGACTACCTGTTCGACGAGACCGACCACCTTTACTTCCGCGACAGCCGCTTCATCGCGCGTCGCGATGCGGAGGGGCGCAAGATCTTCTGGGGACGCGGCAACGGCTGGGCGTTCGCGGGGATCGCGCGGATTCTGCAGGACCTGCCCGCCAACCATCCAAGCCGCCCGCGCTATGAGGCTGTCTTCCGCCAGATGGCGGCCAAGATCGCGCCTTTGCAGGGCGAACAAGGCTATTGGCCGGTGTCATTGCTCGAACCGCAGAGGACGCCGGAGACCAGCGGCACGGGGTTCTTCGTCTACGGCTTGGCCTGGGGCGTGAACCACGGCGTGCTGCCCCGTGCGAAATATGCTCCCGTCATCGACAAGGGCTGGAAGGCGCTGGAGGCGGCTGTGGAACCGGACGGGCGTCTGGGCTGGGTGCAGCGGGTGGGCGTGGCGCCTGATCAAGTGGGCCGCGACGATACGCAGCTCTATGGCGTGGGGGCCTTTTTGCTGGCGGCCAGCGAGGTGCGTCGCCTGGCGCCAGCTTACAAAGGTCAGGCCAATCGCTAGTATGGGATCATAGAATCCCAAGCGAGGCTGGATGAGCGGCGCGCCCGACCCCCAGAAGCTGTACCAGCAGGTGGCTCGGTCCATCGCCGCGTCGATCGCCGAGGGGCGCTACGCGCCCGGCGATCGGCTGCCGTCTGAGCGGGGACTGGCGGATTCTTTTGGCGTCAGTCGGCCCACGATCCGCGACGCCATGATCGCCTTGGAGTTCCAGGGGCTGGTGGAGGCGCGCCAGGGCTCCGGCGTCTATGTCACCGCGCGCGGCGAGGTGGAGAAGGACCCGTCGGACGCCGAGGTCTCGGCCCTCGAGCTGACCGAAGCGCGGCGTCTCTTCGAAGGAGAGGCTTGCGCCTTGGCGGCGGCGGCCGTCGACGACGAGCAGGTCGCGGCGTTGGAGCGCATGGCCCGTGAGATCGCCCGCCTCGCCGGGGGCGAAGACGGCGAGCGGGTGGAGCACGACTTCCACCTCGCGGTCGCCCACGCCACCCGCAACGCGGCGATCGTGGCGGCGGTGGAGGAAATCTGGATCCTGCGCCGGCAGTTTTCCGATTGCGCCAAAGCCTTGCGGCGCGTCCGGCTCGCCGCGCCGAACGCGTTTGCGGACGACCATCGTCGCATCGTCGAGGCGCTGCGAGCCCGCGACCCCAAGGATGCGCGTCGTGCGATCCACGATCATTTGAACCGCACGGTCGAGGTTCTGCTCTCCATGGCCGAGCGGGACGCGCTGGAGCGCACGCGCCGCGAGATGGCCGACCGGAGAGAGGCGCTTCTGCGTCGGACTGCTATCTAGCGTTGATTTTTCAGGGTTGTTCTGGGCCGCGCCATTTCGTCGCACAAATCAAGGCCTTGCGGTTGAAGCCCTGCGCATGCTGACCTCGCGGCAAGGAATCAGGGGGATGAGATGTCGGATAAGTTGGCGCCGGCGAGCGTCGAGGTGGTTTTGAAAGCGATCTCTGCGGAGATGTCGTTCGCCGCTGTCGCCTGCGGGCATCTGGACGTGGCGCTTGGCAAGATCCTTGAGGTCGTGCCGGACGAGCATCGTCTTTCGGTCATGCAAGAACTGCATACGGTGGATTTGCTGGCGCAGCACATCACGGCGCTGACCGATTTCGCGGGTAACCTGTCTCAACAGCACGGGCAGGGCGTTCTCGAGGTGAACGACTCGCTGAACGCCATCACGCTGGGCGACGTCGCCGCCCGCCTGCGTGAGGCGATTGTCAGCGGGGTTTAGCGCCCAACCGCGTCTGGCGATCTGCAAAAGCATCCAGTCAGGTCGGTCGAGCGACCCAAACCGATTGGCAGATTGTAGAGGTTGTGTCGGCGTTCGGCGGGCTTGAGCGTCCTTGGACGGCAGCGGCCCGGAGCTTCGACATGCGCCCCACCATCACCGCGTTCAAAACTTCACCGGATCGTGGCCGCGGCCTTGCACGCGACATGGCGGTGCGCTGGGCGCTGGAAGAGGTGGGGCTCGCCTACGACGTTCGCCTCGTCACTTTCGATGAGTTGAAGTCCCCTGAGCACAGGGCGCGTCAACCGTTCGGCCAGATTCCGACCTATGAAGACGCTGCAGGCGCGCTCTTCGAGTCCGGTGCGATCGTCATGCATGTGGCCGCGCAGCGGCCGGGCCTGCTGCCCCCGGACCCGGCCGCGCGAGCACGCGCAATCACCTGGATGTTTGCGGCTGTAAGCACCATCGAACCGCCGATCGTCGAGCGCTCCATGGCGAGCCTGCTGGAGCGCGATCAGCCGTGGTTCGAAGCCCGGCGGGGCCTTCTCGACACCAGGGTTAAGGTCCGGCTTGCAGATCTGTCCGCGCATCTGGCGGGCGGCGACTGGTTGGACAGCGGGTTCAGCGCCGGTGACCTTATGATGGTCGCGGTGTTGCGCAGGTTGCACGGCTCGGGCCTTCTAGAGACCTATCCGACCGTCCAGGCCTATGTCGCGCGCGGTGAAGCTCGGCCAGCGTTTCAACGCGCCTTCTTGGCCCAAAAGGCCGTATTCGATGCGGTGGCCAGGGACGGCGCGTGAAGGTGGGGATCGGGAAGATGACTAGGTTTCGAGCGGCCCTGCGAGGGCTGTCGTGCGGCGCCTTGGGCTTGACGATCGTCGCAGCAGCCCCGGCCAGCGTCGCGCAGGTCTGGCGCTCGGACTCTGGGCGCGGGACCTACGCCAATCCGCCGCTCAACGCCGACTATCCGGACCCTGACATCATTCGGGTGGGCGAGGACTTCTACTTCGCCTCGACGACGTTCGTGAACACGCCAGGCCTGGTGCTTCTGCACTCCAAGGACCTGGTGAACTGGGACATCGCCAGCCATGTTATGCCCCGTTTGACGGGCAACCCGAAGTACGACCTGGAGAAGGGCGGTGACTACCGTCATGGGGTCTACGCCCCCAGCCTGCGCTATCACAAGGGCCGGTTCTACATCGCTGTGACGCCGGTCGGCGGCCATACGCGGATCTATTCAGCCGCCAAGATCACTGGTCCATGGACCATGCGCGAGCTTGACCGCGAAGCTTTCGATCCGGGCCTGTTCTTCGACATCGATGGCAAGGCCTACATCGTCACCGCGATCGGCTCGGACGGCACGATTACGCTGCTCAGCCTCAACGACGATCTCACCGCCGTGGTCGACGCCCGCGAGGTGCATTTCAACAAGGGCGCCGAGGGCTCCAAGCTGATCCGGCGCGGCGACTGGTATTATCTGTTCAACGCCATTCCATCACGCCTTGGCCTGACGGTCTCACGCGCGAAAAGCCTGACCGGCCCGTGGGAGACACGGCCCCAGATCGACGACACCTCAGGCGGCCATCAGGGCGCGCTCGTCGATCTGCCGGGCGGCGGCTGGTACGGCTTCGTCATGCTGGACGCCGGCGCCGTGGGCCGTGTCACGAACATCAGCCCCGTCTTCTGGCAGGATGACTGGCCGGTGTGGGGTACCCCCGAGGCCCCCGGCCGGGTCCCCGCAAGCGCCGCCAAGCCGATACCGGGCCATCCGTTCAGGGAGCCGCCGAGCTCCGATGATTTCTCGGGCGCTGTGCTGGGTCGCCAATGGCAGTGGAACCACAACCCTGACGACAACCGCTGGTCGCTGATCGAGCGGCCGGGGTTCATGCGCTTGAGGGCGACGACCAGCGACGCGTTCTGGACGGCCCGCAATACGCTCGTTCAAAAGGGGCAGGGACCCCGCAGTCGCGGCGTCGCAAAGCTGGACCTTCGAGGGCTGGCTGTCGGCGATCAGTGCGGTCTTGGGTCGTTCGGCAAGTTTTCAGCCCAGTTGGTCGTTACACGAACGCCTGAGGGCCAGGGCGAGGTGAGCGCCCGGTTGATCGAGAGCACGGCTCAGGGCTCGAAGACCCTCTCGCTCTCCCAACCCCGTCCGGTGGCGTTGACCGATCTCTGGCTGGCGGTGTCCATGGACTTCACCACGGACAAGAGCGCGCTGAGCTACAGCGTCGACGGCAAGGCCTGGTCGACATTCCCGGGTGATTTCCCGCTGGCGTTCGATTGGAGGACGGGCACCTTCCAGGGCGAGCAGTACGGCCTGTTCTGCTACAATCCCCAAGGCGGGAAAGGGCGGCTGGACATCGACAGCTTCACCCTGAGCCTACCCTAGGTGTGATTTCGAGTTTCCGGGGGGAAATGGTGGATGCGACAGGGATTGAACCTGTGACCCCCTCGGTGTGAACGAGCGGGGGATTTGTCAAAATCCTTACGCTATAAGGAATTCGCGTTCAAGGTCTTCCCGTTCTGTTCACGGTAATCGGGGGGCATGCTGGGGGGCAGCTGGGGGGCAGGCGAGCGACGCGCAGCCTAAGCCGGATCTATCGAGACGCTGCCGTCTGCGCCGTTATAGGCCAATTTGTATTGGCGCAGGAAGGAGCGGCCCAGGATCACGCCATGCCATTGGTCACCTTTCTGAAGCTTGACCCCCGTGAAGGGCTGAAACAACAGCTTCTCAAGGGATGGGACGTAGAGTCGGGCCGTATAAATGTATGCCCAATGACGACCACCAACGCCGCTAATCTCGCCCTCGTCGTGGATTGGTAGGCCCAGCGATCTTGCAAGGTCGTCATCGATGCAGTCTCCCCCCGCGCCTGTATCGATCAGCGCCTTGATGCGCTTCTTGGGAAGATCTGGCGTGGCGCCGGCCGGAGAGAGCGACCGCATGCCAATGTCGACGTACACTGTCGGCCCCAGTTGAACCAACAGGTCTGCAGGCGACTGCGTCGCCGTCCCGTTTTTAAAGCCTGCTTGGGCTGAGGGCATGTGACGGCGTGAAGATCATACCACCCGGCAGTTGGATCGCAGCCGGAGCGCCAAGCTGGCGGATCAGGCAAGCGCCAGAACCAAAACGGTCGACGGCCACCTCCGCAGCTTCCTCAAATCGATCGAAGAGGCCCTCGAGCTTGGCGTTATAGATCAGCACCCATTTTTTCTGGTTGCAGCTCTCAAGCTCAGCACGCATCGACTCGAATGCGGCGATGTCGTCTCTAAGAACGGTCATCGTTAGGTCCCCTGTGACCCTATGGACCACTGAACGGTTCGCATTGCCAATCAACTACGGTGACAACGCGCAACATTCCCACGAGTCGCAAAAATGGGGGTTAACCATTGTTAACCAATTTGTGCACGCGCTTAGCTCACGATCGCAACTTTGCCTACAGGCCTAACCAGGCAAGCTGCTAATTTCGTAGGGACGAGCTTTAACGTTCGAGCGCCGAGCGAGCGCTGCTTTGGTGATCCGGCCGATGGTGGCCGTAGTTCTTCTCGATCATGGTCGCGGTCATGCCGGTGTACCCGGCCGCATCCCAGATGCTGACGTGACCCCCGTTTCTCATCCAGCGATAACGAGAGTCCTGGGTTGATTTGAGCCTTGGTGTTGGTGGGTGGCAA
>NZ_JBQUZP010000008.1:0-175413 GCF_056313785.1 Caulobacter sp. DMC95
GATCGCTTCATTCGTCCGTCCCTTTCCTGGGGGCGGACTCTAATTATTCCTGGAGGAGTTTCAGGGGGTCACGTCAGCCGCAATAGCCACGACTGTTCGCATCAATGAAGAAGGGCCCGCAGCGTGCGCTGCGGGCCCTCGTCCGTTTCGCGATGACCGAGCGTCTATTCGACGCCGAGCTTCTTGCGGAGAAGCTCGTTGACCGTGCCCGGGTTGGCCTTGCCGCCGGTGGCCTTCATGACCTGGCCGACGAACCAGCCCAGCGCCTGCGGCTTGTCCTTCACGGCTTCGGCCTTGTCAGGATTGGCGGCGATCAGCTCGTCGATGGCCTTCTCGATCGCGCCGGTGTCGTTGATCTGCACCAGACCGCGCTTCTCGACGATCTCGGCGGGACGCCCTTCGCCGGCCCACATGTGTTCGAAGACCTCCTTAGCGATCTTCGACGAGATGGTGCCGTTCTCGATCAGCTCGACCAGCTGGGCGATGTCGGTGTGCGGCAGCGGCGAGTCGGAGAACGACGTGCCCGCCGCCGACAGCTTGGCTAGCAGCTCGTTGGTCACCCAGTTGGCCACTAGCTTGGCGTCGCGGCCCTTGGCGGCGGCTTCGAAATAGTCGGCGCGGTCGGCGTCGATGATCAACACGCCAGCGTCGTAGGCCGACAAGCCGTACTGGCTCTGCAGGCGCGCCTTCTTGGCGTCCGGCAGCTCCGGCAGGGTTTCCTCAATCGACTTCACCCAGGCTGAATCCAGAACCAGCGGCAGCAGATCCGGATCAGGGAAGTAGCGATAGTCGTGCGCCTCTTCCTTGCTGCGCATCGAGCGCGTCTCGTTTTTGTTGGGATCGTACAGGCGCGTTTCCTGGTCGATCACGCCGCCGTTCTCGAGGATCTCGATCTGGCGGCGGGCTTCGTACTCGATGGCCTGCTGGATGTAGCGGTACGAGTTGACGTTCTTGATTTCGCAGCGCGTGCCCAAGTGGCTGAAGTCGCCCGTGGCACGGAACTTCTCATAGTCACCCGGACGGCAGACCGAGACGTTCACGTCGGCGCGCAGGTTGCCCTTCTCCATGTCGCCGTCGCAGGTGCCCAGATAGACCAGGATCGTGCGTAGCTTCTTCACATAGGCGGCGGCTTCCTCGGAGGTGCGCATGTCGGGCTTGGAGACGATCTCCATCAGCGCGGTGCCGGCGCGGTTCAGATCCACGTAGGTCGCGTTGGGATCCTGGTCGTGCAGCGACTTGCCGGCGTCCTGCTCTAGGTGAAGACGCTCGATGCGGACGTCAAAGGTCGTGCCGTCGTCGCGCTCGACGGTCACCACGCCCTCGCCAACGATCGGTTGGTCGAACTGGCTGATCTGATAGCCCTGCGGCAGATCCGGATAGAAGTAGTTCTTCCGGTCGAAGCGGCTCTTCAGGTTGATCTGCGCGCGCAGACCCAGGCCCGTCTTCACCGCCTGCTCGACGCAGAACCGGTTCAGCACCGGCAGCATGCCCGGCATGGCCGCGTCCACGAGGCTGACCTGCTCGTTGGGCCCCGCGCCGAAGCCGACGGCGGCGCCCGAGAAGAGCTTGGACTTGCTGGCGACCTGGGCGTGCACCTCAAGACCGAGGACCATTTCCCAGGGACCGGTGCGGCCTTGGATCTGTTTGGATTCTTGCGTCATGGCCGTCTCTCTACATCAAGCGAGGCGGCGCGGAAAAGCTCTAGCGGCGCAGCGACACGATGTTCCGTCCATCCTAAATAGCCGTTGTGGCTTGCAGCATTACAGCGCGCTACGGGCGCCTGGACGCACCACTCGAAAATAAGGCCGAAATTCGCTCAAAATCGCACCATTTCACGATGAGGGAACCGTCGAGTTATCGCGCCGTTCGACTCCACGAACTGCTCACTCACGGAGGTAGAAATGCCCACCGCTTACACGAACCGCTCGACGCTCAATTTCGATTCCCCTGAGCCGACTGTCACGGCGGACCCGAATGCTTCGGCTCTGTTTCCGTCGCAGCCGGTCTATGCACGGACACCGAAAAAGAGTGCCGGCGGCAACCTGCCACTGATGGTCGGCGCGCCCGTTCTCGCGATCGTGGCCGGCGGTCTCGTCTGGATGGCGATGGGTGACCGGCCAGCGACGCCGACAGATCCGCAATCGCTTCAGACGGCCGCCGCTGAGACCGAGCCCTCCCCCGGTCTGGAGCCAAGTCTACCGCAAGCGACGCCGATCCCGCAGCCCACCGAACTGGCGGCGAATGAAGCCGCGCCCGCCCCTGAATCGGTTTCCCGCGAGTCGGTCGCCCGTACGCTGACCCCTCGCGCTTCGGCTCCGAGCCGCGCTCCGGATCGTCGCGTCGCGGCGGCTCCGGCTGAAACCACCGCTCCGGACGCCTCGGCCGCGTCGTCGAACGTCAGCGCGACCGTCCCGGCGCCGCCTCCGACGGTCAGCGCCCCAGCGGTCGCCGAGCCGCCGCCGCTGGTGATCCCGGCGCCGGCTACGCCGCAACCGTCGATGCCGGAACCGACCACGCCCATGTAGGGCGCCAAGACAGGCCTAAAGAAGAAGGGCGGCTCTAGATCGGAGCCGCCCTTTTCACATCACCACCACTTTTCGGCCTTGGCCTTGAAGCCCGCGGCCTTCTCGACCGCGCCGGCGACCGAGAACACCGTCGCCTCGTCAAGCGGCTTGCCGATGATCTGCAGGCCCAGCGGCAACCCGTTGGCGTCGAGACCCGCAGGCAGCGACAGCCCCGGCAGACCCGCGAGATTGGTCGTCACCGTGAAGACGTCGTTCAGGTACATGGCGATCGGATCGTTGCTGTTCTCGCCCAGGCCGAACGCCGCCGAGGGCGCGGTCGGGGTAAGGATCGCGTCGCACTGGGTCCAGGCGTTGTCGAAGTCCTCGGCGATGCGGCGACGCACCTTCAGGGCCTTCAGGTAGTAGGCGTCGTAATAGCCGGCCGACAGCACGTAGGTGCCGATCAGGATACGGCGCTTGACCTCATCGCCAAAACCAGCGGCGCGGGTGTTCTCGTAGATCTCGGTGAGGTTCGCGCCCTCTTCCCGCAGGCCGTAGCGCATGCCGTCGTAACGGGCGAGGTTCGAGGACGCCTCGGCAGGAGCCACGATGTAGTAGGCTGGCAGAGCGTACTTGGTGTGCGGCAGGCTGATGTCGACAATCTCGCAGCCGGCTTCCTTCAGCCAGGCGATGCCATCGGCCCAGAGCTTCTCGATCTCCGCCGGCATGTTGTCGACGCGGTATTCCTTGGGAATGCCGATCTTCAGGCCTTTCACCGACTTGCCGACGAACTGGGTGAAGTCCGGCACGGGCACGTCGAGGCTGGTCGAGTCCTTGGGGTCATGGCCCGACATCGAGGTCAGCAGCAGGGCCGCGTCCTCGACGGTCTTGGCGATCGGGCCGGCTTGGTCCAGCGAGCTGGCGAAGGCCACCACGCCCCAGCGCGAGCAGCGGCCATAGGTCGGCTTGATACCGACCGTGCCGGTGAAGGCGGCCGGCTGGCGGATCGAGCCGCCGGTGTCGGTCGCCGTGGCGCCCAGGCAGAGGTCCGCCGCCACGGCGGCGGCCGAACCGCCCGAGCTTCCGCCCGGCGTCAGAGCCTTGGTCGAGCCCTGGGCGCGCCAGGGGTTGGTGACGGGGCCGAAATAGCTGGTCTCGTTCGACGAGCCCATGGCGAACTGGTCGAGGTTCAGCTTGCCCAGCATCACCGCGCCGTCGCGCCACAGCCGGCTGGTGACGGTCGACTCATAGGTCGGGACGAAGTTTTCGAGGATCTTCGAGCAGGCCGTGGTGCGCACGCCGTTGGTGCAGAACAGGTCCTTCACGCCCAGCGGCGCGCCCTCCAGCGGACCGGCCTCGCCCAGCGCCCGGCGGGCGTCGGACTTCGCGGCCATGTCCAGAGCCTGCTCCGGCGTTTCCAAGATATAGGCGTTCAACCCGCGAGCGGCCTCGATGGCCTCGATGTGGGCCTTGGTCAGTTCAACCGAGGTGAACTCGCCGGCGGCCAAGCCGTCGACGGCGGCCTTCAGGGTCAGGTTCGTCAGGCTCATTATTCGACGACCTTCGGCACGACAAAGAAGTTGTTGATCGATTTGGGCGCGTTGCTGGTCACGCGGGCGGGATCGCCGCCCATGGTGACGGCGTCTTCGCGCAGCGGCAGGCCAGCGGCCACGACGCTGGTCAGGGGCTCGCAGCCGTCGGTGTCCACCTCGGCCAGCTGCTCGATCCACGTCATGATGCCGTTCAGTTCCTGGGCCAGCGGCTCCAGGCGCTCTTCGGGCGTCGCAATGCGGGCGAGGCGCGCGACCTTCCGCACGGTGGCGGCGTCAATGGCCATGGAAGGCTACTCCGGATAGATAGTCAGCATTGACTGTTATTGTCGGTGGGTAGCGGGCGACGGCTCGCGTTTCAAGGCGAACCTCTCCTTCGACCTCACCCTGAGCTTGTCGAAGGGCGAGGCTGACGCACGACGCGGCGCCCTTCGACAAGCTCAGGGTGAGGACGTAGAAGACCGCCATGCCCGTTCTCGACATCCAAGACTTCGCAGCCGCCCTGCCCCAGTATGCCGCCATCGTGGGCCTGGACCCGGGCGAAAAGACGATCGGCGTGGCCGTCTCCGACGTCACCCGCACGGTCGCTAGCCCCTTAGCGCTGATCGAGAAGACCAAGTTCAGCAAGGACGCAGAGCAGCTGTTCAAGCTGATGGACAGCCGGAACGCGGTCGCGATCGTCATTGGTCTGCCCATGAACATGGACGGCACCGAGGGCGTGCGCTGCCAGTCCAACCGGGCGCTGGGCCGCAACCTGCTGCGCCTGAAGCCCGAGTTGCCGATCACCTTCTGGGACGAGCGCCTGTCGACGGCGGCGGTCACCCGCGTCCTGATCGACGAGCATGACATCTCGCGCAAGCGTCGCGACGAGGTGGTCGACAAGATGGCCGCCGGCTGGATCCTGCAGGGCGCACTGGAGCGTCTGCGCGGCGTCTAGATCACTGTCCGCATCGAACATTCCCTCCCGGCGAGAAAGTCGAGGCTTTTCGACCCGGAACCGAGTTGGTTAACATTCGTCGATTGCCAAACGGGGGATGGGCATGGACTTGAGACAGAAATCTGGCCGCCATCGCGCGGCCGCGGCAAGCGCAGCCTTGATCGTTCTGCTGACAGCCAACATCGGCGTCGCGAGCGATGGCGCAGACTGTCCACCCAATCCCGAGCCCGGCAAGTGCTACGAAAAGGTCTACAGCCCGGCGCTTTACGAGGATCGGGCCGAACAGGTGCTCGATCAACCGGCGCGGACTGGAAGCAATAGCGCGCCGGCCACCTACAGAATCGTAGTGACGCGGCACAAACTGCGTGACGCCAGCTTCACCTGGCAGGTCGTCCCCTGTGGTCCGGGTCGCATGCCGCCACGCACAGGCGGCTAGTCTGCAAACGGACGGAATTTGTCTGAAGTAACGCCGCTTGACCCAAAAACTCTTTTTGGGTTTTCCCTGAGGCTCGACGGCCCCACCGAAAAAGAAATTCGCTCAGCGGGTGAATTTTCGGGACAACATCGTTTTTTCTTTGGTTAAGGTTAATTGTCGCGTTCCGGGATCGGACTCCAAGTTCGTTCCACGACTATACAGTTCTGGGTTGAGGGCAAACGAGGGGGCTCGAGTGACGAAGAAGGTCTTGATGGGTTTGGTGGCGGTCGCCGTCACCGGCATGTCGGTGAGCCCGGTGCTCGCGGACGGCCGTAACTATGCGCCGGCGCCCGCCGCGCGCAGCTATCCGCCGGTGCCGCCGCCGCCGGTCTATCCGCCCGCGCCGCGTCCGCCGTCGCCGCCGCCAGGCCCGCCCGCGGATGACTGCCTCTGCACGCGTCCGGCGGTGTTCTATGGTCCGACCACGGGCTGGGGTGACATTCGGGTCGCTGCTCCGGGCGTGCGCGTCTATGGCGAGCCGGTCGTCGTGCCGTCGGGCCGCATCGATATTCAAGGCCCGCCGGTCTATGTCGACGCACCGCCGGTTCGCGTGGCCGCGCCGCAGATCTATCTGCACCGTCCTGAAGTGCATGTGCGTCCGTCGGCCGTCACGGTCGAAGCGCCGCAGATCCACTTCACCGGCTGCGCTGACGGCGTGCGCTGCGAACCGGCTCCGCCGCGTCGCTAAGCGTAACCTCAGTCGGGTGATTATCGAGGAGGGTGGCCCAAGGCCCCCTCCTCTTTCTTTTGACGCTAAGAAGCAGGGTCATCGCTGCGGCGCGCAGAACGCTCGGGCTTCGCGCGCCAGCGGCAAGTCACCGCCCTCCAGCGCGGCCTTCACCGCATCGTCGCAGCGATTCTCGCTCAACAGCGCCGTGACCTTGCCGCGCAAGGCCGCCGACTTGATCGCAGCCTCCCTCAGGAGCTGGGCCTCTTTGCGCTCGCCGGGCAGACAGGGCGAGTACCATTTCGCGTCACCGCACCGAGCGATCAGACGCGTCTGGCGCGACAGATCCGTCGAGGTTTCGGAGGCGGCCGCTTCTGCAGGCTTGTCAGCAGCCGGCTTGGCGCGCGCCGCAGCCGGCGCCAGTTCTACGGAAGGGGGCGGCGCCATGACCGGCGGCTGGCCCTCCAGCGGCTTGACCGTCATCTCGGTCGGCATCTGGTAGTGGCAGACCCAGCCCTTATCGGTCGTCTGGCAGGACTGCAGCGTCGCGCGGGTCTCCTCGGCCGGCGCGGAGGCCTGCAACAAAGCGAGCATAAGCAACAGCATGGCCAACCCCGATCGCCGCGCTTCCGAACGCGACCTCTACAGTATGCGCCTCCTGCACGCGGCAACAAGTGAGGGTGTGATCTGAGCGGGCGAGGCAGCGCGTTTTAGAAGCCGCCTACCCCGGCCTTTCCTTAACGGTCAAAGCCGCCTAAGACGCGGGCTCATGACGGCTTCCGCCCATGACCCCGCCCGCGCCGCGATCGAGACGATCCGCAGCCGCGTTTTTGCTTTTCCCAAGCGTCATTTCCTGTCCGCAGGCGATCTGAATGCGCCCCAGGCCGCAGACTTGCTGGATCTGGCCGACGCCTTCGTCGCCCTGAACCGGCAGACTTCCAAGACCCTCGACATTCTGAAGGGTCGGACGCTGATGAACCTCTTCTTTGAGAACAGCACCCGCACCCAGAGCTCGTTCGAGCTGGCCGGCAAGCGCCTGGGCGCCGATGTCGTCAACATGAACCCCAAGACCTCGTCGGTCGCCAAGGGCGAGACCCTGATCGACACGGCGGTCACGCTGAACGCCATGCGACCCGACCTGCTGGTCGTCCGCCACGCCTCATCGGGCGCGGCCAGCCTGCTCAGCCAGAAGGTCAGCGGCCACGTGGTCAACGCCGGCGACGGCCAGCACGAGCACCCGACCCAGGCCCTGCTGGACGCCCTGTCGATCCGCCGCGCCTTTGGCCGCGTGTCGGGCTTGACGGTCGCGATCTGCGGCGACGTGCTGCACAGCCGGGTCGCTCGCTCTAACGTCGCCCTTCTGCACACCCTGGGCGCCAGCGTGCGCCTGGTGGGGCCGCCCACCCTGATGCCGGCTCAGGCCGAGCGCTGGGGCGTCGCGGTTCACCACGACATGAAATCAGGCTTGGCCGGCGCCGACGTCGTCATGATGCTACGCCTGCAGTTGGAGCGTATGCAGGGCGCCTTTGTGCCCTCGACCCGTGAGTACTTCCGCTTCTACGGTCTTGATCGCGAAAAGCTTTCCCGCGCTGCGCCCGGCGCCAAGGTCATGCACCCAGGCCCGATGAACCGGGGCGTCGAGATCGATTCCGACGTCGCCGACGATCCGGCCGTCAGCCTGATCCAGGACCAGGTCGAGATGGGCGTCGCCGCCCGGATGGCGGTGCTCACCAGCCTCGCGGCCCGTCTGGAGGCGGCCCAATGAACGCCCCTCAGCCCCTCGCCTTCGTCAACGCCCGCCTGGTCGATCCAGAATGCGGCTACGATGGTCCCGGCGGCGTCATCGTCTCCGAAGGCGTCATCACCGACGTCGCCAAGGGTCGCGAGTTCGGCAAGCTCAGCAAGGCCGTGCGGGTCGTGGACTGCGGCGGCGCGCTTCTGGCCCCCGGCCTGATCGACCTGCGCGTCCGCACCGGCGAGCCCGGGGCCGAGACCAAGGAAACCCTGGCCAGCGCCGCCAAGGCCGCTGCGGCCGGCGGCGTCACCTCGTTCGTCGTCCAGCCCGACACGGCCCCGGCGATCGACGACCCCAGCATGGTCGACTTCATTCTGCGCCGCGCCCGCGACGTCGACAGCGCCCGCATCCTGGTGGCCGGCGCGGCGACCAAGGGCCTCCTGGGCGAGCAGATGGCCGAGATCGGCCTGATGCGCGAGGCCGGCTGCGTCTATGTCACCGACGCGGGCAAGCCGATCGTCGACAGCAAGGTCATGCAGCGCGTCCTGACCTACGCCAAGGGTTTTGACACCCTGCTGGCCCACCGGCCGATGGACCCGTGGCTGGGCAAGGGCGGCGCGGCGATCGGCGGCGAGTTCGCCGGCCGCATGGGCCTGCCGTCGGTCTCGCCGATGGCCGAACGCATCATGCTGGAGCGCGACGTCGCCCTCCTGGAGGCCACCGGCGGTAAGCTGCTGGTCGACCAGATCAGCTCGGCCCAGGCGCTGGAAACCCTGGCCCGCGCCAAGGGCAAGGGCTTGCGGATCAACGCCTCGGTGTCGATCAACCACCTGTCGTTCAACGAGCTGGACATCGGCGACTACCGCACCTTCGCCAAGCTGAACCCGCCCCTGCGCGGCGAGGACGACCGCCAGGCCCTGATCGAGGCCCTCGCCTCGGGCCTGATCGACATCGTCGTCTCCTCGCACAGCCCGGCCCCCGCCGAGGACAAGCGCCTGCCATTCGACGAGGCCGCGCCCGGCGCGGTGGGCCTGGAAACCCTGCTGCCCGCCCTGCTGTCGCTGTACCACGAGGAGCGCCTGCCGCTGCTCGACCTGATCCGCGCCGTCACCCTGGCCCCGGCCCAGCTGCTGGGCCTGCGCGGTGGCCGCCTCTCCCCGGGCGCGCCGGCGGATCTGGTGCTCTGCGACATCGACGCGCCGATCATCGTGGATGCGGCCCGCCTGCTGTCGAAGTCGAAGAACTCACCGTTCGACGGGCGGCGCCTGCAGGGCCAGGTGTTGATGACTGTGGTCGACGGCCGCGTGGTGCATCGGGCTGAGGGGTGACTCCGAAATCCTCCCCCCAGCGGGGGAGGTGTCGGCGCAGCCGACGGAGGGGGAAGTCCTGCCGACCCTGCCTCTTCCCCCTCCGGCGCTTCGCGCCGCCTCCCCACTAGGGGGAGGATTTGGATGGCGTCCGACTCTGCATTAAACCTAAGGCACAACTTTCGCTTGCGTAGCGGTTGAATTCGCGCGCAACTCGCCTTAGGGTCGAACCGTGCAAGATCTCGCCGCCATCGCCTATCTCACCCTCGGGATCGCCATTGTCGGCGGCTACCTGTTGGGGTCCATCCCATTCGGGCTGATCGCCACGCGCCTGGGCGGAGCGGGCGACATCCGCCAGATCGGCTCGGGTAATATCGGCGCCACCAACGTGCTGCGTTCGGGGCGCAAGGACCTGGCGGCCATCACCCTGCTGGGCGATGCGGGCAAGGGCGTGGTGGCGGTGCTGCTGGCCCGGTATCTGACCCACGGCAATGCGGCCGTGATCGCCTTGGCCGGCGGCTCGGCGTTCCTGGGTCATCTGTTCCCGGTCTGGCTGAAGTTCAAGGGCGGCAAGGGCGTGGCCACCTTCTACGGCGTGCTGCTCAGCGCCTGCTGGCCGGTGGGTGTCGCCGCCGGGGCCACCTGGCTGGCCATGGCCTTCCTGTTCCGCATCAGCTCGCTGGCGGCCCTGACCGCAGCGACCCTGGCCGCGCCGTTCGCCCTAGCCTTCGACCAGCCCTACCCGTTCCTGGGCCTGTGCCTGTTCATGGCCGTGCTGATCTTCATCCGTCACCGCGAGAACATCGCGCGCCTGCTCAAGGGCGAGGAGCCGAAGATCGGCAAGAAGAAGCCGGCGGAGGACGCTCCGCCCGCGCCCGACGCGCCGTGACGCCCGGCCGGCTCTCGGACATCCAGCGCTTCGCCTGGCTGCGGCTGGCGCGCACCGAGACGGTCGGCCCCGTCGCTTTCGACCATTTGATCACCCGCTACGGCACGCCCGAGAGGGCGCTGTCCGCCCTGCCCGATCTCTCGCGCAAGGGCGGCCGCGCCGTGCCGCTATCCCTGCCGCCACGCGAGGAGATCGAGCAGGAGCTCGAAGCCGGCGACAAGCTGGGCGCGCGCCTGATCTGCGGCTGCGAGCCGGACTTCCCGCCCCGGCTGGCAGCCCTAGATCCGCCGCCGCCCGTGCTGTGGGCGCTGGGGCGAGCCGAACTGCTCTCCCAGCACAGCCTCGCCATCGTCGGGGCCCGCATCGCTTCGGCCGCCGGCCAGCGCTTTGCGCGCCAATTGGCCGCCGATCTCGGAATCGCCGGCCATATCATCGTGTCGGGCATGGCGCGCGGCATCGACGGTGCCGCGCACGAGGGCTCGCTCGCCACCGGCGCCGTGGCGGTGCTAGGTGGCGGAGTCGGCGACATCTATCCGCCCGAACACGACCGGCTGCACGCCCGCCTGGCCGCCGAGGGCTGCGTCGTCTCGGAAAGCGCGCCCGACCGCCGGGCCCAGGCCAAGGACTTCCCGCGCCGCAACCGGATCATTTCGGGCCTGTCGCTGGGCGTCATCGTCGTCGAGGCCGAGCTGAAGTCGGGCTCGCTGATCACCGCGCGCCTCGCCGCCGAACAGGGCCGCGACGTCTTCGCCGTGCCGGGCTCTCCCCTGGACCCGCGCTCCAAGGGCACGAACGACCTGATCCGCCAGGGCGCGATCCTGTGCGAAGGCGCCGAGGACGTGCTGCGCTCGCTGTCGGGCCAGACGCATCTGCGCGAGCACGACCACCGCTATGAACCGGCGCCTGACATGGACATCGACCACGACGCCTTGCGCGAACACGTCGCCGCGCTGCTCTCGCCGACGCCGGTGTCGCGGAACGACCTCGTCCGCGCGGCCGCCGCCCCGGCTTCGGCGGTGATGGCGGCGCTGGTGGAGTTGAGCCTGGCCGGCCGCGCCGAGCTTCTGGACGGCGGATTGGTCGCGGAGGCCTAACCTTTCGCTCCGGGCCCGGGCTGATACGCTGGCGTCAAGACGCACCGGAGAGAGTCGTGGACGCCGAAACCCTGCAACGGACCTTCGACGCGGCGGTTAAAGCCCACGGCGAGGGCCGGCTGGATGACGCCGAGGCCGGCTTCCGCGCCGTGCTGGCCGTCCTGCCGCACGAGGGCGAGGCGCTCTTCGGCCTGGGCCTGACCCTGATGGGGCTGCGGCGCTTTACGGCAGCGGTCGCCCCGCTCCAGGCCGCCGCCGCTCAGCCGGGCGCCGAGCCTATCCGCTTTCTCTGCCTGGCCCAGGCGCTCTACCTGACCGGCGCATTCGCGCAGGCGGCCGAGACCTTCGCGGCGATGGAAAACCAGGAGGGCTTCCACGACGGCGCCCGCCTGACCTGGGCCCGGTCGGCCGCCTACGCCGCGCTGGACGACAGCGACGCCGATAGCGCCCTGGCGCTCTACGGGCGGATCGCGGGGCCTGCAGCCGAGGATCTCGACACCGTGGCGCGCGAAGGCTTTTCCGCCCTTGTGGCCTTCCAGCGCCTGGACGCCGCGCGCAAGCTGGGCCGATGGCTGGAAGCCCGGTCGCCGGGGGACGCGATCCAGGCCCACGAGCTGCGGGTGCTGACCGATCCCGAGATCGACCGCGCGCCGCCCGCCTATGTCGAGGCGCTGTTCGACGCCTTCGCCGAACGCTTCGACCACCAGTTGGTCGAGAACCTGGAGTACCAGGCCCCGGCGATCCTGGCGCAGATGGTCGGCGTCGCCGAGCGCCGCTTCGAGCACATGCTGGATCTCGGCTGCGGCACCGGACTGGCCGGTCCGCCCTTCCGGGCCGGCGTCGCGCGCCTGACGGGCGTGGATCTGTCCACCGCCATGCTGTCCAAGGCGGCCGAGCGCGGCGGCTATGACGCCCTGGTCCACGCCGAGGCCGTCGCCTTCCTGCGAAAGACGTCGGACCGCTTCGACCTGATCGTCGCCGCCGACGTGTTCAGCTATCTCGGCGACCTGAGCGATATCCTGACCGCTGCAGCCGCGGCGCTCAGCGACGAGGGCCTGCTGGCCTTCAGCGTCGAGCAGGGCGAGACGGGGTGGCGACTGCTGCCCTCGGCGCGCTACGCGCACGGCGACGACTATGTGCGCGCCGCCGGCGGCAAGGCTGGGTTGGAGGTGATCCAGCATCGCCAGACGCCGCTGCGCCGTCAGGCCGACGCCGCGATCCCGGGCGGGCTCTACGTGCTGCGGAAGATCAGGGCCGCCTAACGCCGCGCGCCCCTGGCGAACAGCAGGTCCGACCACCGCCAGTGACCGCCGCCCAGAGCGAAGCGCGCGCCGCCCGGGCCGTCGTTCAGCGAGATCAACACCAGCCCGCGCATCGGCTCGGCGCGGCAGGCCGCCGGGGCGAAGGCGACTTCCAGCATGATCATCTCGCGCAAACCCGAAAGGCCGTCGCCCTCCTCGCCGTCGGTGCGCTGCCAGTCGCCGTTCCAGACCAGCGGCGCGCGGCCGGCGCCGACCGTGGCGGCGTGAGCCCGCATCAACGAGGCGCGGGCGCGGGGGTTCTTGCGCAGACCCTCCTGCAGCAGCCGGACCATGTCACAGCCCGCCCCGCCCCCGCCCCCGCCCCCGCCAGCCCCTGAACCAGCGGTCGCCGCGCCCATTAACTCGGATTCGCCCAGACCCATTACCCGCGCAGGCGCGGGCTTCGGGCTGGCCGGCAGCGGGATCACGTCCTTGGGGACCGGCGCCTTGGTCACCCGGAGCGGCGAGCGCGGCGCGGCCCGGGCGGCGTCCTTGGGCTTCTCCGGCGACGGCGGCTTCTTGGGCGCTTTCACCGGCGACTTGGGCGCTTCGTGTGGCGCGGGCGGTGGAGGCGGCGGAGGTGGCGGCGGGGGCGGTTCGACCAACGACACGACCACCGGCGGGGTCTCAAGCGGGTGCGGAGGAGGCGGTTGGATCGCGAGCAGCACCGCTACGGCCGCAGCGTGCGCCGCCAGGCTCGCCACCCAGGCCGCGCCCCTCCCGCCCTGTCGTTTCCAGTGCGCCATCTGCTCGCCGCGCCACAGGCCAAAGCGCAGGCCCTGGCGCTTGTGGACCATGGGTCCGCGTCAGGAAGTGGGCGAATGGTGGCGCTTGAAGGAGCGCCTAGACGCTCAGATCGACCAGCAGTCCCGTCCCCGCCGCCGGCGCTGCGCGCACGGCTTCTTTCAGCCGATCGACGATTTCCGCGCGTTCGGCGTTCGAGGTCACGGGCTTGATCGGGCGGATCGGCGAGACATAGGCCTCGGTGGCGATCCGGTTGACGGTGAGGTCCATGGCGGTCAGCACAGGTGGAACTTGCCACGCCAGTGTCGCGCAAGGGGCTTAACAAGCGCCTACCGGACACCAAAGCCTGACTGTTTTCCGGGTCCTTCGTTGACAGACCCCTAGTGAAGCCCCCACTTTCGCGCCGCTCGCCTGCAGGGCGATCTCTTTTTCCTGAACAAGAGTCAGAATGAACGTCGTCGTCGTCGAGAGCCCGGCCAAGGCCAAGACCATCAACAAGTACCTCGGGTCCGACTACACGGTTCTCGCTTCCTACGGCCACATCCGCGACCTGCCGTCGAAAGATGGCTCGGTCGAGCCGGACAACGACTTCGCCATGAGCTGGGAGGTCGACGCCAAGGCCTCCAAGCGCGTCAGCGACATCGTCGACGCCATGAAGAAGGCCGACCGCCTGATCCTGGCCACCGACCCGGATCGCGAGGGCGAGGCGATCAGCTGGCACGTGCTGGAAGTGCTGAACAAGAAGAAGGCGCTGAAGGACAAGACCGTCCAGCGTGTCACCTTCAACGCCATCACCAAGACCGCCGTGACCGAGGCCATGAAGGCCCCGCGCGATCTCGACATGGAGCTGGTCGAGGCCTACCTCGCCCGCCGCGC
Source organism: Caulobacter sp. DMC95 (assembly GCF_056313785.1). Classification (NCBI taxonomy): domain Bacteria; kingdom Pseudomonadati; phylum Pseudomonadota; class Alphaproteobacteria; order Caulobacterales; family Caulobacteraceae; genus Caulobacter; species Caulobacter sp. DMC95. Next base: position 14,080 of record NZ_JBQUZP010000008.1, read on the forward strand.
CCTCGACTACCTCGTCGGCTTCACGCTCTCGCCCGTGCTGTGGCGGAAGCTGCCGGGCAGCCGTTCGGCTGGCCGCGTGCAGTCGGTGGCCCTGCGCCTGGTCGTCGATCGCGAGCTGGAGATCGAGCGCTTCAAGACCCAGGAATACTGGACCGTCGACGCCGACGTCTCGGCCGGGTCGGATCCGTTCCTGGCGCGCCTGGTCAAGCACGAGGGCAAGAAGCTCACCAAGTTCGACCTCGGCAACGAGGCCTCGGCCCTGGCCGCCAAGGCCGCCGTCGAGGCCGCCGTCTTCAAGGTCGAGGCTGTCGAGAAGAAGCCCGGCAAGCGCTCGCCCGCCCCGCCCTTCACCACCTCGACCCTGCAGCAGGAAGCCGCGCGCAAGCTGGGCTTCTCGGCCCAGCGCACCATGCAGGCCGCCCAGAAGCTGTACGAAGGCGTCGACATCGGCGGCGAGACGGTGGGTCTGATCACCTATATGCGGACCGACGGCGTCTCGATGGCGCCCGAAGCCATCTTCGAGGCGCGCGACGTGATCGGCGCGGTCTATGGCAAGGAGTACGTCCCGGACTCGCCGCGGATGTACAAGTCCAAGGCCAAGAACGCCCAGGAGGCCCACGAAGCCATCCGCCCGACCGCCATGGGTCGCAACCCGGGCTCGCTGCGCCTGGAGCCGGAACTGGGCCGTCTGTACGAACTGATCTGGAAGCGCACCATCGCCTCGCAGATGGAGAGCGCCCGCATCGAGCGCACGACCGTCGACCTGACCAGCGCCGACGGCCAGACCGGCCTGCGCGCCACCGGTCAGGTCGTCCAGTTCCCCGGCTACCTCGCCGTCTACGAGGAAGGCCGCGACGACGAGGGCGATGAGGACAGCGCCCGTCTGCCGGCCATCACCGAAGGCGCGAGCGCCAAGGTTCTGAAGTCGCGCGCCGACCAGCACTTCACCGAACCGCCGCCGCGCTACTCCGAAGCCAGCCTCGTCAAGAAGATGGAAGAGCTGGGCATCGGCCGCCCATCCACCTACGCCTCGGTGCTGGGCGTGCTGCGCGACCGCGAATATGTCCGCATGGAGAAGCAGCGCTTCATCCCTGAGGACAAGGGCCGCCTGGTCACCGCGTTCCTCGAGCAGTTCTTCAAGCGCTATGTCGAGTACGACTTCACGGCGGCGCTGGAGGAGAAGCTCGACCTCGTCTCAGACGGCAAGCTGGACTGGAAAGAGTTCCTCCGCGAGTTCTGGAAGGACTTCCACGCCGCCGTAGGCGAGATCGCCGAGCTGCGCACCACAAACGTCCTGGACGCCCTGAACGAGGCGCTGGGCCCGCACATCTTCCCCGACAAGGGCGACGGCTCCAACCCGCGCCTGTGCCCGACCTGCGGCTCGGGGCAGCTCTCTTTGAAGACCGGCAAGTTCGGGGCCTTCATCGGCTGCTCGAACTATCCTGAGTGCCGTTACACGCGCCAACTGGGCGTTTCCGAAGGCGATGGCGACGCCGAGAGCGCCGACAAGGAATTGGGCGTCAATCCGGCGACCGGCCGCGCCGTTTGGCTGAAGAACGGCCGTTTCGGCCCCTATGTCGAGGAGCTGGCGGCCGAGGGCGACAAGCCCAAGCGCTCGTCCCTGCCCAAGGGCTGGATCGCCTCGGCCATGGACCTGGAGAAGGCCCTGCGCCTGCTCTCGCTGCCGCGCGAGGTGGGCAAGCACCCGGACGACGGCAAGGTGATCACGGCGGGCCTGGGACGTTTCGGCCCCTTCGTGCTGCACGACGGCACCTACGCCAATCTGGAGAACGCCGACGAGGTGTTTGATGTGGGCCTCAACCGCGCCGTCGCCATCCTGGCCGACAAGCGCGCCGGCGGCGGTCGTCCGCAGCGCGCGGCGGCCGCGGCCCTGGCGGAACTCGGCAACCACCCTGAGGACGGCAAACCGATCCGCGTGCTGTCGGGCCGCTTTGGTCCCTACATCAAGCACGGTGACACCAACGCCAACGTGCCCAAGGGCAAGGATCCGGCTGCCATCACGCTGGAAGAGGCCCTGGCCCTGATCGCCGAACGCGCGGCCAAGGGCGGGGCCAAGAAGCCCGCCAAGAAGGCGGCGGCTTCGAAGTCTAAAGCCAAAGCCGAAGGCGACGCGCCGGCCAAGAAGACAGCGGCGAAGAAGCCCGCCGCCAAGAAGCCAGCCGCCAAGAAGGCCGCCCCGAAGGCCAAGGCCGTAGCGACGACTGAAGACGGCGCCGCACCTTGGGACGACGAGGGCTGACGCTGTTCAGGGCTGAGGGACGGGAGTAGACTTCACCCATGACGACCCTGGAACGTCCCCTGCCTTTGCAGGTCGTGGTCGTGGCCCTGGTGCTGTGCTGCATCGGCGGCTTCGCCATGGGCCTGACCAACGCGATGAAGCTGGATCGCGGCGGCGCCGTGACCAGCCCGCAGCCGCTGGCCGAGACCTCGGGCGTTCCGGTCAAGGACGCCGCTCCCGCCCTCGCCTACGAGCCGCCGCCGGTCGAAAAGCCCAAGCCCAAGGCCGTCGAGGTCGAAACCGTCGAGCAGGAAGCCCCACCGCCGGCCCCGGTGGTCGAGGCGCCGCCGACCGCGCCCGCGCCAGTGGCCGAGACCAAGCCCGCCGAGCCGCAAGCGCCGAAGTCGATCGAGGATCTGTACTAGGCCAAGCGCCCCCTCCGTCTCGCTGCTACGCAGCGATCCACCTCCCCCGTTGCACGGGTGAGGAAGACGCTTCCCTCCTCCCTCGCAAAGCGGGGGAGGTGTCGCGATGCGGATACGCATCGTGACGGAGGGGGCGCTGGCGCCACCCCGCGTTTCCCTAAGGCCTCCGAACGCGTTAAGGCAGGGCATGGCCAAACTTCGCCCGACCAAGACCTTCAAGCCCAAGCCGCCTGCCGGCCTGCCCGATCGCGACACGCTGCTGGCGTTCCTGCGCGACGCGGGCGAGACGGGGAAGGCGGATATCGCCCGGCACTTTGGCCTCAAGGGCGCCGACCGCCGGGCCCTGCGCGAGATGATCCGCGAACTGGAAGCCCAAGGCGCTCTGGCCAAGCGCGGCCGCAAGGGCTTTGCGGAAGCCGGCTACCTGCCCCCGGTCGGGGTGGCCGACGTGGTCGAGCGCGATGGCGACGGCGAGCTCTATGTGAAGCTGACCAAGTCGGACGACGACGTGCCCAATGTCCGCCTGGCGCCCGGCAAGGGCGAGGCCGCCGCCGGCGCGCCGGGCCTGGGCGACCGCCTCCTGGTCCGCTTCGAGCGGCTGGAGACCGGCGAGTTCGAGGCCAAGCTGATCAAGAAGCTGGGCCAGAGCGCCCACAAGATCCTGGGCGTCATCCGCAAGCACCGCCGCGAGGTCCGCGTCGAGCCGGTGGACCGCAAGTCCAAGGAAAGCCTGGTCCTGGACCCCAGCGTCGCCCATGACTTCAAGGACGGCGACCTTGTCCTGGCGCAGGTGGGCACGCACGGCGGCCGCTATGGTCCCAGGCCCGGCAAGGTGCTGGAGGTGGTCGGAACCGAGAACGACCCGCGCGCGGCCTCGCTGATCGCCATCCACAGCCACGGCATCCCCACGGGCTTCTCCGAGGCCGCAGAGGCCGAGGCCAAGACCGCCGTCGAGCCGACGCTGACGGGCCGCGAGGACCTGCGGCACCTGCCGTTCGTGACGATCGACCCCGTGGACGCCCGCGACCACGACGACGCCGTCTTCGCTCACCTCGACGAGGACGCGACCAATGTCGGCGGATGGGTGGTCTGGGTGGCCATCGCCGACGTCGCGGCCTATGTGCGCCCCGGCTCGGCCCTGGACCGCGACGCCCGCGAGAAGGGCAACAGCGTCTACTTCCCCGACCGCGTCGAGCCGATGCTGCCCGAGACCCTGTCGAACGGCCTGTGCTCGCTGCGCGAAAGCGAAAACCGCGCGACCCTGGCCGTGCGGATGGTCTTCGACAAGTCGGGCCGCAAGAAGGGCCACAGGTTCGTGCGCGGCCTGATGCGCTCGGCCGCCAAGCTCTCCTACGAGCAGGCTCAAGCCGCGATCGACGGCCAACCCGACGACAAGACCGGCCCGCTGCTGGACCCGATCCTGAAGCCCCTGTGGGCCGCCTATCACACGATGAAGATCGGCCGCGACGCTCGCTCGCCCCTGGCCATCGAGAGCGACGAGCGCCGCATCATCATTCGCGATGGCGAGATCACTTCGATCACCAAACGCGCTAGCCTCGAAGCTCATAAGCTGATCGAGGAAATGATGGTGCAGGCCAATGTCTGCGCCGCCGAAAGCCTGGAGGCCAAGCGCTCGCCCCTGATCTACCGGGTGCACGACACGCCCAGCCTGGAGAAGGTGCAGAACCTCGCCGACTTCCTGCAGACCCTGGAGATCCGCTGGAGCAAGGGCGAGGCCCCGCAGACCGCGCGCTTCAACAAGCTGTTGGACGAGACGCGCGAGAGCCCCAACGCGGCGATCATCAACGAGGTGGTCCTGCGCACCCAGATGCAGGCCCACTACAGCGCCGACAACATCGGCCACTTCGGTCTGAACCTGGCCAAGTACGCCCACTTCACCAGCCCGATCCGCCGCTATGCCGATCTGATCGTCCACCGGGGCCTGATCCGGGCTCTGGGCCTGGGGACCGATGGCCTGACCGACCAAGACATCGCCCAGATCAAGGACACCGCCGAGGTGATCACCCACGCCGAGCGCCGGGCCATGGCCGCCGAGCGCGACGCTACCGACCGCTACATCGCCGCCTTCCTGGCCGATCGGGTGGGTGCGACGTTCGAAGGCCGGATCACCGGCGTCACCCGCTTTGGCCTGTTCATCAAGCTGACCGACACCGGCGCGGACGGCCTGGTGCCGGTCTCGACCCTGGGCCAGGAATTCTTCGTCCACGACGACAAGATGCACGCCTTGGTCGGCGAGCGAACCGGCAAGCGCTGGCCCCTGGGCATGGGCGTCGAGGTCAAGCTGGTCGAGGCGACGCCGGTCACCGGCGGCCTGTTGTTCGAGATGCTCAGCGATCCGCTGCCGCCCGACCCGAAGATGCCTCGCCCGAGGCTCGGCGCGCGACGCCAGGCGGCGGTGAAACCACGCGGCGGATTGCCCAAGGGCGTACGACGCGGGAAGCGGCGGTAGCGGCGCCCTAGATGCTCCCCCGCGATGCGGGGGAGCTGTCGCAGCGCGACTGAGGGGGCCATCACGGCCGCCATGCAGCTTGCCCCCTCCGGCCCTCTGGGCCACCTCCCCCGCATCGCGGGGGAGGTACTACTTCGCCGCGATCGCCGCTTCGAGCCTGTCGGCCATCATCACCTGATCCGCCACCGACGGGTGCCAATTGCACGATCCGCGATCCATGCCCGTGATCCGTACGGCCTTGGCGCCGGTGCGATCGGCGACCTCGGCGACGTCCTCGGCGAAGGTGTCGCCGGCGATCAGGAACACGCGCGCCTTGGGGCGGCCGGCCTTCAGCGCTTGGATTAAAGCCACATAGCGGTCGCGATAATCTTGGCGCAACGCCACTTCGTTGGCCCACGGCTCTCCAGGGTTCAGCGGCGTCGAGAAGTCGTTGGTGCCGAGGCCAATCACCAGCACATCGGGGCTCCAGGCGTCGTCCGCGCCCACGCGCGGCTGTTCCTTTCCCGGGATCAGGCGCGGAAACAGCACAGGCAGCGGCTGCCCCGGCGCGAGGCCGTTGTAGTTGCGCACGACGCCGCGACCCGAGAAGGCGACGATGCGATAGTCCGCGTCCAGCCGTCGGGCCAGGATCGGCCCGAAGGCTAGGCTGGTATCGGTCAGGTCGTGGATTTGGCTTTCGGTGCACTCGCGGACCGGCGAGCGAACGCCGTAACCGACCGTATGGGAGTCGCCGATGAACTCGATCTTGCGCGGCCGCGTGGGGGCCGGCAGCGCCTTGCCCGCCTCGCCGACGAAGAAGCCCTGGAAGCGCGACGATCCCGACTGGCTCTCCGTCAGCTTGTCCAGCCGCACGACGTGTTCGCCCGCCCCAAGGCGATCCAGCTTCAGACGGGTCTGGCCCGACTTGGTCAGCTCGGCCTTGCGCACGCCGTCGACACTGACCGCCAGGTGCTCGCCGCCGGTGTCGACAACGATCTCGACCGAGGGTCCCGTGAACCGCCCCTCGAAATAGACGCCGGGCCAGCCGAAGTCGTAGCCTCCCTCGGGCGCGGAGGCGACGCGGCCGCCGATGTTGAGCGGCAGTGCGGTCTGGGCAAGGGCGGCGGCGAGGACGAACGCGAGCATGTCCTTTTCTCATCCGGGATGCGCGTCGCGTCAAACCTAGCTATGCAGTCGCCATGCGCGCCGAGATCGAACCCTTCCACGCCATCGCCATCAGCCGTCTGGCCCATCAGCTGAAGATGGAGGGCCGTTCGATCATCCACATGGAGTTCGGCCAGCCCTCCACCGGCGCGCCGAGCAAGGCGCTGGCCAAGGCGCATGAGATTCTCGACCAGGAAGCCATGGGCTATTGGGAAAGCCCGCTTCTGCGCGAGAGGATCGCCCAGCGCTATCAGACGCTGTACGGCGTCACCGTCGCGCCCGAACGGATCATCCTGACCTGCGGCGCCTCGCCGGCCCTGGTGCTGGCGCTGTCCAGCGTGTTCAAGCCCGGCGATCGCATCGCCCTGGCCCGTCCCGGCTATGTCGCCTATCGCAACACGCTGAAGGCCCTGCACCTTGAGCCCGTCGAGATCGCCTGCGGCCCCGAAGACCGTTTCCAACTGACGGCGAAGCACTTGGCCGAGCTTGAACCCGCTCCCGCCGGCGTCATCGTCGCCAGCCCGGCAAATCCGACCGGTACGATCATCGAACCCGAAGAGCTGGAAGCCATCGCCAAGGTCTGCGCCGCGCGCGGCATCCGGATCATCAGCGACGAGATCTATCACGGCCTCAGCTACACCGGCCGCACGCCCTCGATGCTGGAGTTCGCGCCGGATGCGCTGATCGTCAACAGCTTCAGCAAGTACTTCAGCATGGCCGGCTGGCGGCTGGGCTGGTTACTGACGCCGCCGGGCGAGGATCTGGAGCGCGCGCGGGCCTATGTCGGCAACCTGTTCCTGACCGCGCCCTCCCTGGCCCAGCACGCCGGCCTGGCGGCCATGGACTGCATCGACGAGCTGGAAGGCCACATCGCCGTCTATCGCGCCAACCGCCAGTTGATGCTGGACGCCCTGCCGGCCCTGGGTCTCAAGGAAATCGCCCCGCCCGACGGCGCCTTCTACATCTGGGCCAATATCGCCCACCTGACCGACGACTCGCTGGCCTTCTGCGAGGACCTGCTGCGCGACACGGGCGTGGCCACCGCGCCCGGCGTCGACTTCGACCCGGTCGAGGGCAAGCGCTTCATCCGCTTCAGCTTCGCGGTCTCGACGCCCGAGGTCGAAGAGGCCCTGCGGCGGATCACGCCGTGGTTCGAAGCGCGGGCGGCGGCCTAGAAAGCCTCCCCCGCGAGGGGGAGGATCTTTCAGCCCTCTACTTCTTCGCCAGATAGTCCAGCGCCATGAAGGCGTGGGCCTTCACGCCGGTCTCGAACACGGCCTCGTCGACGTCGAAATAGGGCGAGTGGTTGACCGGAACGGTCTCGGCCGGGACGCCCGGCTTGCGGCCGCCCAGCTGGATGAACACGCCCGGCACCTTCTCGGCGTACATCGAGAAGTCCTCGGCGCCGGTGACCAGGGCGGCGTTGTCGTCGACCTTGCCGGGGGAGGCCTTTTCAAGGGTCCCCTTCACCCACTTGCTCAGGGCCGGGTCGTTGTAGGTGACCGGATAGGGCTGGGTGAACACCACCTCGGCCTTGGCGCCGTAGCGGTCGCCGATCGCAGAGACAGACTTCTGCATGCGGGCGATCAGATCCTCGCGGCGCTCCTTGGAGAAGGTCCGCATGGTCCCCTCCATCTTCAGGTCCTCGGGGATGATGTTCTGGCGGAAGCCCATATTGATCGTGGCGATGGTCAGCACCGAAGGCGAGGCGCCGACGTCCACCTGGCGGGCGGCGATCTGGTTGGTGGCCTGGATGATGTCGGCGGCGACGCTGGCCATGTCGATGCCGGCCCAGGGACGGGCGCCGTGGGTCTGGCGGCCCTTGACCGTGATCGTGATGCGGTCCGACGAGGCGTAGAAGCCTTCGGGGCGATAGTTCAGCTCGTGCGGATCGCCGGGGCCGATGTGGACGCCGAACACCGCGTCGACCTTCGGATTTTCCAGCGCTCCGTCACGGATCATCAGCTTGGCGCCGCCCTCCTCGCCGGCCGGAGGGCCTTCCTCGGCGGGTTGGAACAGGAAGACCACCGTGCCCTGAATGTCCTGCTTCATGCCGGCCAGCACCGTGGCCGCGCCCAGCAGCATGGCCACGTGGGTGTCGTGACCGCAGGCGTGCATTACCGGCACCGTGCGGCCTTCCCAGGTGGCCTTGACCTTGGAGGCGAACGGCAGGCCGGTCTTCTCCTCGACCGGCAGGGCGTCCATGTCGGCGCGCAGGGCCACGACCTTGCCGGGCTTGCCGCCCTTCAAGACGCCCACGACGCCGGTCTTGCCGACGTTCTCGCGCACTTCGATGCCCAGGGCGCGGAGCTCCTTGGCGATCAGGGCGGCGGTGCGGACCTCCTGGTTGCCCAGTTCGGGATTCTCATGAATGTCGCGCCGCAAGGCGATGACCTTGGGCTGGACCGCCTTGGCGGCCGTCTCGACCTTGGCGGCCGAAGGCGCAGCCACAGCCGGCGCGCTCATCGCCAAGCCCGCCAGCAGCGCCAGCGTCGAAATCCGTCCGATCATCATCACCCCTCCAGGAAAAGCGGCGCGAGCTTGAGACGCGTCGCTGCGAAGGGTCAAGCCGCAAGCGGCCTTGACGCTACGTCTCCCTATGCAGCCGCGCGGATGGGTCTAACCTTGAGCCTATGAGCCTGCCGCCGATTGACGCGAAATTCGACACGATCAACGACGGCGCGACGCGCGAGACCGGCGTCGCGCTGAAGCCCCGGCATGCGGCCACCCTGATCATTGTGCGGACCGATGGTCCTCAGCCGCGCCTTCTGATGGGCCGCCGCAACCGTGGCCACGCCTTCATGCCCGACAAGTGGGTGTTCCCAGGCGGACGGGTGGACCGCACCGACTACGACGCCCCCAGCGCCACCGAACTCGACACCGAGGTCGTCACGCGCCTGGAGCTGGAGCCCCGCCACCCCAAGCCCGCGCGCCTGGCCCGCGCCCTGGCGCTGGCGGCGGTGCGCGAAACCTTCGAGGAGACGGGCCTCTTGCTCGCCAAGCCCGCGCCGGAGCGACCCGGCGCCGGTCCCTGGCGACCGTTCCTGGCCCAGGGGGCCCTGCCCGACCTGGCGCCGCTGAGCTTCGTAGCCCGCGCCATCACCCCGCCCTATCGCCCCCGCCGCTTCGACGCGCGGTTCTTCATGGCCTCGGCCGAGTCGCTGCTGTCGCTGGACCGCCGCCCCGACTGCGGCGAACTGGACGAGATCGCCTGGGTCGACTTCCAGGAAGCCATGGCCCTGGACCTGCCCAACATCACCCGCTTTGTCGTGCATGAGATTGGCCAGCGGCTGGCGGAGACTGGACGTCCGGCCCCGTTCATGCGCTTCCTGAACGGCAAGCGCCACTTGACGCATCTCTAGCGGTCGGGGGCGTCCTCGCCCTTCGACAGGCTCAGGGTGAGGACGACTTGCGGTGGGGTCCGTCGCGAACCTCATCCTGAGCTTGTCGAAGGACGAGGTTCGCTAACTCTGGGCTCCTTTGGGGAACACCGATGATCGGCTCTCTCATCGCCATGACCCTCGCCGTCACACCGGCCGCGCCCACCGACATCGACAAGCTCGCCTTCTTCAACGGCTGCTGGACGCTGACCCGTCCCAACGGCACGAAGATCGAGGAGCAGTGGCTGGCCCCCGCCGGCGGCGCGATGATCGGCATGAGCCGCAGCGTGCGCGACGGCAAGCTGCGGGAGTTCGAGTTCATGCGCATCGTCCCCGGTGACGACGGCGGCCTGCGCTATGTGGTGATTCCGTCCGGCCAGGCCGAGACGGCGTTCGCCCTGAGGGATGTGGCCGCCAACGCCGTCACCTTCGAGAACCCCACAAACGATTTCCCCCAGCGGATTCTCTACCGGCTGGCGGACAAGAACACGCTGGTGGCGCGGATCGAGGGTTCCGTGAATGGTCAGGAGCGGTCGGCGGACTTTCCTTACAAGCGGTGTCCCGCCGGCAATTGACTTTGAGCCGCCGATGAGTATGTTCCGCGCCTCTCATTTCCAACGCGCGGGAACCTGCGCGACCACCGCAGGGATTCGACCATGGCCAAACCGGCTTCCATCAAGATCCGCCTGAACTCGACGGCGGACACCGGCTTCTTCTACGTCACCAAGAAGAACGCCCGCACCAAGACCGAGAAGATGGTGCTGAAGAAGTACGACCCGGTCATCCGCAAGCACGTCGAGTTCCGCGAAGGCAAGATCAAGTAAGATCGCTTTTCGCGCCACGACATTGAAACGCCCGGCTATCGCTAGCCGGGCGTTTTGTTTTGTCTGGAGTCCGGCGCTGGCGACCCGCTTCGGGGCCGCCAGCGCCGCTAGCCTCAGCAGCCCTCGCCGTAGACCAACGGCCGGCACTTGCCGTCGATGTCGGCGGGGGGCTTCACGCCCGTGACGGCCGCAAGCGTCGGCGCGATGTCGACGGTGTCGAGCGGCAAGACGCGCTCGTGCGGGCTGGCGCCCTTCCACCAAAACAGGATCGGCACACGGCGGTCATAGTCCCAGGGGCTGCCATGGGTCGAGACATAGGTCGGCCCGGCGGTCGCCGGCACGCGGTCCGGGCGGAAGGCCACCAGGATGTCGCCCACCCGGCCCGGATAGATGCTGCGGCGCAGCCGCTCGGCCAGCGACAGCTCCTCGGGCGAGGCGCCGGCCGGCGCGGCCTCCATCGTGAAGAGCGCGTTCGAGTCGAACGCGCCGGCCACGGCGGGGTCGCTGTTGATCAGCGGCAGGGCGGCGGCGGTGATGCGCGCGCGCTCGACGTCCGACACCGCTTTACGATCGGGTCCGACGACATAGATCTGGTCAAGGCCGCCCTCGGCGTTCAGCGGATCCCACGACAGGTCCAGCTGCTTGCGGACCTGGGCGTTCAGCTTGGCGATCCACGGCCGGCCGATGACGCGCTCATAGTCAAAGCCCTCGTCGTGCAGGCGCTCGGCCATGTCGGCGCCGCCGTGATCGGCGCTGAGCGCCACCAGCACCCCGCCCTTCACCTTCTCCAGACTCTTGAGGAAGGCGCCCAGGCGCTCGTCCAGCCGGGCGATCTGGTCGCACATTTCCGGACCGCGCGTTCCGAAACGGTGACCGATGAAGTCGGTGGCCGACAGGCTGACGGTCAGCACATCCACCTGCGGGCCATCGCCCAGCCCGTAAGCCTCGCGCAGGGCCGTCGCCAGCTCCAGTGTCACTTGATCGGTATAGGGACTGGCGTAGAGATCGCGACGCTTGTCCGCTTCGTTGGTCGTAGCGGGCAACGGCAGGGCCGCGCGCCACTTGCGGCCGCCGGTCTCGTAGTCGGCTTCCAAGGCCTTGCAGCGCTTGGCCGAGCCGCCCCCGGTCACTGCGTCGAGCGGGCTGCGGGCATAGTCCCAGACGAACGGCTGCTTCTTCAGATCGGCCGCCAGCTTGGCGTTGAACGCCGCGACAGGTTTCAGGCGCTCTTCGGCGGTTTGCCCCTCGCGGACGAAGGTCGTGAACCCAAAGCCCGGCTGATACCAGAACTGGCCGTCCGCCGCGTGGCCGGACATGGTCAGCGCCCCGCGGTCCTTGCCCGAAACGCCGAACACGCGGCTCTTGGGCGAGACGGCCTTCAGCCAGTCGCCATAGGTGGTGGCCACCATGTTGGCCGGCGAAACCGCCCTGCCCTTGGGGTCATCCGCCAGAGTGACGCTCGGATCGGCCAGGCAATAGACGGTCTTGCCCGTCGTCTTGTCGTACCAATCGTTGGCGCTAATGCCGGTCTTGTTGGGATGCTTGCCCGTCAGCAGAGTCGAGTGGCCAGGGCAGGTCTCGGTGAAGGCGTGCGACTGGTAGCCATTCGGATAGACGATCCCGGCGCTCAGCTGCTTCAGGCCGCCCGTGAACTCGGCCCGATGCTGGGCGTAGAGGTTGGCGCTGAACTGGTCGATCGAGATGACGACCACCAGCTTGGGCGACGGCTTGCTCATGACCGGCTGGGCCTGTGCCACGAAGCCGACGGAAACGGCGGCGGCGATGACGCCGCAGGTAAGCATCTTCTTCATTAGAGCGATTTCGCCCGAAGCCGTCATCCGTGCAAGGACGGAAGCGTTTCAGTCGTGAAATGCGCGCTCGGCGCCCTAGGCTCAGGCGGCCTTGCCGACCACGGCGTTCCGACCGGACGCCTTGGCCTGATAGACGCCTTCGTCGGCGCGCTTGAGCAGGGCTTCGGGCGTATCGCCCTCGCCCGCCGTCGCCGAGACGCCGATCGAGATGGTGACGTTCAGCATTTCCTTGCCGTGGGCCACCTTGAACGGCGAACCGGAGACATGCATCCGGATTCGCTCGGCGATGCGAAGGGCGTCACCCAAGGCGGTGTCAGGCATGATCACCACGAATTCTTCCCCGCCATAGCGGCAAGGCAGATCGATGGCGCGGACGTTCGAGGCCAGACGCAGGGCGAACTCGCGGAGCACCTCGTCGCCGATGTCGTGGCCGAAGGTGTCGTTGATCTTCTTGAAGAAATCGATGTCGATCAGCAGGGCCGAGACCGGATCACCGCCCAGGGTCGCGCGCTTGACCAGCGAGTCGAGCTGGCCGGTCATGTAGCGACGATTGTGCAGGCCGGTCAGTTGGTCGGTGACGGCCAACTCCAGCGAATGATCCAGGTTGTTGCGCAGATAGTCGGTGTAGCGCTTGCGCTGGATCTGCGTCTTGACGCGCGCGGACAGCTCCTGCGGGTCGATTGGGCGCGAAAGGATGTCGTTCACGCCGATTTCCAGCGCCTTGACCATGCGGCCGCGATCATCCGGATCGACCATGGCCAGCACAGGCAACTGGCGGGTCCGTTCCTCGGACCGCAGCGCGGCGGTGAAGCGCAGGCCGTCGAAACCCTTCGCGGCGGCGTTGACGATGACCAGATCGACAGGACCGCTGGCGCTGATCTTCGCCTTCTCAGGATCGCTTTCGACGACCGGGCGATGCTCGACGCCCAGTTCGGCGGCGACGCGTTGAGCCTGGCGCTCGTTGTCGTCGACAATTAGAACCCGGCCGCCCAGGCCGTCCAGACGCGCGGCGGCGCCGGCGATAACGCCAATGCGGCGGCCCGAGGCCTCGCGCTGGCGCAGTTCGTCGATGACCAGCTTGAAACGGGTCAGGCTGCGCACGCGGGCGAACAGCATGACGTCGTCGATCGGCTTGGTCAGGAAGTCCGAGGCGCCCGACTCCAGGCCTTGGATGCGGTCGCCACGCCCATCGAGCGCGGTGATCAGCACCACCGGAATGTGGCGGGTGACCGGATCGTCCTTCAGCTTCCGGCAGACGGTAAAGCCGTCCATGCCGGGCATCATGACGTCCAGCAGAATGATGTCGGGCAGATCGCGGGCGGCCATGGCCAGGGCCGTCGGCCCGTCCATGGCGGTGGAAACCTCATAGTACTCAGCCGTCAGCTTGGCCTCGAGCAGGCGGACATTGGCCTCGATGTCGTCGACGACGAGGATCCGGGCGCTCATGCAGGCTGCCTTTCGAGCAGGCGCTTGATGGTGTCGAGGAAGTGCACGACCGAGATCGGCTTGGAGATGTAGGCCTCACAGCCGCCCTCGCGGATGCGCTCCTCATCGCCCTTCATGGCGAAGGCGGTCACCGCCACCACCGGAATGTGGGCCAGGTCGTCGTCTTCCTTCAGCCACTTGGTGACCTCCAGGCCCGAGATCTCGGGGAGCTGGATGTCCATCAGAATCAGGTCTGGCTTGTTTTCGCGGGCAATGGATAGCGCCGACAGACCCTCGCGGGTCTGCAGGGTCTCATAACCCTGGGCTTCGAGCAGATCATGAAAGAGCTTCATGTTCAGCTCGTTATCCTCCACGATGAGGACCTTCTTCGTCATCCTTACCCCGACCATGCGGTCACGTGGCGACGCCTAGGGATTCGCGCCGTCTTCCAGAACCTGATCGCACGGATATCCTTAAGCCCGCGCTAATCGCGTTCAGCCCTAACGATCCGAGCTCATGGAACCGCGTTACTCCGACCTCCAGGCCTGCGTCATCTCGGCCACCGCGCCCTTGGTCATCGTCGATGTCGACGAGGTACTGGCGCAATTCATGCGCGGCTTCGGAGCCTTCGTCGCCCGCCAAGGCTTTGAATTGCGCGTCGACCGCTTCGCCCTTTTCCAGAACATCTATCGCCCCGGCGAAACCGAACACTTGGACATGATCGCCGGCAAAGCCCTGTTCGACGACTTCTTCCGCGACGGGGCCGATGACCTGGATCCGGCGCATGGAGCAGCCGACGCCCTCGCCGACCTGTCGACCCGCGCCGAAGTGGTGATTCTGACCAATGCGCCGGAGCACGGCCGGATCGCGCGCGCCAAGTGGCTGAAGACGCACGGTTTCGACTATCCGCTGGTGATCAACAGCGGCCCCAAGGGTCCGCCCGCAGCGGAGCTGGCCTCGCGCACGACCGGTCCGGTCGTTTTCATCGACGACCTTTTGCCGCAGCTGGAATCGGTGGCCAACAGCGCCCCGCAGGTCGGGCGCTTCCAGATGGTCAGCGACGAACGCCTGCGCCCGTTCGCCCCCTCCGCGCCAGATCGTCATGCTCGCATTGACGAATGGCCCACCCTCAAGACCGCGCTCGAGGAGCGCCTTTTCCGATGATCCGCTTTGGCGTGGACTTTGGCGGCACCAAGATCGAAGTCGCCGCGCTGAATGCGGGCGGCGACTTCGTGGCCCGGGTGCGCAAGCCCAACCCGGGAAACTATGAAGAGGCTCTGGAGGTCGTCGCCGCGCTGGTCGCCGACGCGGAGTCGATGGCGGGCGCCAGTTGCGCGCGACTGGGCTTGGGGATTCCCGGCTCGATCTCGCCTCGCACGGGCCTGATCCGCAACGCCAACAGCACATACCTGAACGGCCGTCCGTTTGGAGAAGACCTGGAAACCCGCCTGGCGCGGCCAGTGCGCCTGGCGAACGACGCCAATTGCCTGGCCCTGTCGGAAGCCGCTGACGGCGCGGGCGCCGGCGCGTCCGTCGTCTTCGCCGCCATCACCGGCACCGGCTGCGGCGGCGGGGTGGTCGTCGACGGCAAAATCCTCAATGGCCACAACGGGATCGCCGGAGAATGGGGCCATTCCCCCCTCCCCTGGCCCGGGCCCGCGGAATATCCTGGTCCCGACTGCTGGTGTGGCCGCAAGGGCTGCCTGGAGACCTGGATCGCCGGCCCCGCCTTCGCCCGTGACGCCGGCTTCGCAAACGGACAGGCGGCGATGCAGGCGATCAGCGAAGGCGACGAGAAGGCCAGCGCAGCGCTGGATCGCTATGTCGACCGTCTGGCGCGCTCGCTGGCCGTGGTCTGCGACCTGATCGACCCCGACGTGATCGTTCTGGGCGGCGGCATGTCGAACGTCGACGCCCTGTACGAGCGCCTGCCGGCCGCGATCGCGCCGCACGTGTTCTCCGACGTCTTCGAGACCCCGGTCCGCAAGGCCCGCCACGGCGACAGCTCGGGCGTGCGCGGCGCCGTCTGGCTTTGGCCGCCTGAGGCCTAGGCGCCAGCATGAAGTCCCTGTGCCGCGATTGCGGATGGACCGGCGAGACCAAGGTCGCGCGCTGTCCGTCCTGCGCCTCGCCACGCACGGTGTTCCACGAGGAGCTGGGGACTCTCTCCATCGCGCACATGGACTGCGACGCCTTCTACGCCTCGGTGGAGAAGCGCGACGACCCGTCCCTGCGCGACCTGCCGGTGATCATCGGCGGCGGCAAGCGGGGCGTGGTCACCACCGCCTGCTACATCGCCCGGATGAGCGGCGCCAAATCGGCCATGCCCATGTTCAAGGCGCTGAAGCTGTGCCCCGACGCTGTGGTCATCAAGCCCAACTTCGCCAAGTATAAGGAAGAGAGCCGGCGGATCCACGAGAAGCTCGACAGGCTCACCCCGCTGATCCAGCCGCTGAGCCTGGATGAGGCGTGGATCGACCTGACGGGCACCGAGCGCCTGCACGGCGCCACGCCGGCCGAAATGCTGTCCCGGCTGCAGGCCGAGATCGAGCGCGACATCGGCCTGACGGTTTCGGTGGGCCTGGCTCCGAACAAGTTCCTGGCCAAGATCGCCTCGGAGCTGGACAAGCCGCGCGGCTTCTCGGCGATCGGTGCGGCCGAGGCGCAGGCCTTCCTGGCCAGCAAGCCAGTCAACATCCTGCCTGGGGTGGGTCCGGCCACAGTCGCATCCCTGGCCGAAATCGGCCTGCGCACCGTAGGCGACATCGCCGCCGCCGACCTGAAGCTCCTGGCCAATCGCCTGGGCTCGGGCGGCATGCGGCTGCATCGCCTCGCGCACGGCCAGGACAGCCGCATCGTCGACCCCGACCAGGCCCGCAAGACCATCAGCGCCGAGACCACCTTCAACGACGACCTGCACAAGCGCGAGGATCTTGAGGACGAGTTGTGGCCCCTCTGTGAGAAGGTCGCCAAGCAGGCGCGCAAGGAAGGCGTCGCTGGCCGCGTCGCGACGCTGAAACTACGCACCCCAGACTTCAAGATCCACACGCGCCGCCGCACGCTGGCGGTGCCGACCCAGACAGCACGCACCCTATTCCAGGTGGCGCGCGAGCTCCTGGCCGCCGAACCACGGGGTCTCGCCTATCGCCTGATCGGCGCGGGCCTGACCGAGTTCGTCGACGCCGACACGGCCGGGGCGGACATGTTCGCGGACGACGAGCGCCGCGCCCTGAAGAGCGAAACCGCCATCGACGCCCTGCGCGGCAAGTTCGGCGCCGCCGCCGTCGTCACCGGCCGCGCGCTGAAGGGGCGGTAAGCGGGCGCCCACTTGCATGACGGGACCTCGGCCACCATCTGGACGCTTCATCGTTGGAACCGTTCGCGCGCGGCCTTCGCTCTCCCAAACGTGAAGCCGAAAACCGAGGCGCCTCTGTGCTAAAGCGGCGCAGTGGTGCTTCGGGCTCTTCCAAAGCCGCCGCGTTTCCATATCTAATCCATGGCAGGCGGGTGATTTGCCCGCCGGGAGAGAACAAGTCGATGGCCGAGCGGAAGCAAGGCGGGCAAGGTAACGGCGTCGGGTCGTCGGTCGTCACGGAAGTGAAGCCGAAGACACAGAAGCCTTCGCTCTATCGAGTTCTAATTCTCAACGACGACTACACTCCCATGGAGTTCGTCGTCTACGTGCTCGAACGGTTCTTTAACAAGTCGCGTGAAGACGCTACTCGCATCATGCTGCACGTTCACCAGAACGGTGTCGGTGTCTGCGGTGTCTACACTTACGAAGTCGCAGAAACCAAGGTCGCCCAAGTCATCGACTCGGCGCGACGCCATCAGCACCCCCTGCAGTGCACCATGGAAAAGGACTGAGGAGCCTCCCCCGTTGCCCTCTTTTTCGCGCCCCCTGGAAGAGTCCCTGCACCGCGCCGTCGCGTACGCCAACCAGCGCAAGCACGAGTACGCGACGCTGGAGCACCTTCTGCTTTCCCTCACCGATGACGAGGACGCCGCCGGCGTGATGCGGGCGTGCGATGTCGACCTCGCCGCGCTGAAGAAGAGCCTGTCGAACTATCTCGACGTCGAATTAACCTCGCTCGTCGTCGACGATGACGAGGACGCCAAGCCGACCGCCGGCTTCCAGCGCGTCATCCAGCGCGCGGTGATACACGTCCAGTCGTCTGGCCGCGAGGAAGTGACCGGCGCCAATGTGCTGGTCGCCATCTTCTCCGAACGCGAAAGCCACGCCGCCTATTTCCTGCAGGAGCAGGACATGACGCGGTACGACGCGGTGAATTTCATCGCCCACGGTATCGCCAAGAAGGCCGGCGCCTCTGAATCCAAAGCCGTCAAGGGCGCGAGCTCCGGCTCCAACGCCACCGAGGAGGACGGCGAGAAGTCGACCACCAAGACCGGCGGCGAGGCGCTTGAGGCCTATTGTGTCGACCTCAACGAGAAGGCTCGCCAGGGCAAGGTCGACCCGCTGATCGGCCGCGCCAACGAGGTCGAGCGCGCGATCCAGATCCTGTGCCGTCGCACCAAGAACAACCCGCTGCTGGTGGGCGATCCGGGCGTGGGCAAGACCGCCATCGCCGAGGGCCTGGCCCGCAAGATCGTCACCCACCAGGTCCCCGAGGTCCTGGAAGGCGCCACCATCTACTCGCTCGACATGGGCGCGCTGCTGGCCGGCACCCGCTATCGCGGCGACTTCGAGGAACGCCTGAAACAGGTGGTCAAGGAACTGGAGAACCACCCGAACGCGGTGCTGTTCATCGACGAGATCCACACCGTGATCGGCGCCGGCGCGACCAGCGGCGGGGCGATGGACGCCAGCAACCTGCTGAAGCCCGCCCTGGCTTCGGGCACCCTGCGCTGCATGGGCTCGACCACCTACAAGGAGTTCCGCCAGCACTTCGAGAAGGATCGGGCCCTGGTCCGTCGCTTCCAGAAGATCGACGTCAACGAACCGACGGTGGAAGACACCATCAAGATCCTCAAGGGCTTGAAGACCTACTACGAGGACTTCCACAAGCTGAAGTACACCAACGACGCCCTCAAGGTCGCCGTGGAGCTGTCGGCCAAGTACATCACCGACCGCAAGCTGCCCGACAAGGCGATCGACGTGATCGACGAGGCTGGGGCTTCGCAGATGCTGCTGCCGGAAAGCCGCCGCAAGAAGACCATCGGCGTGAAGGAGATCGAAAGCGTCGTCGCCAAGATCGCCCGCATTCCGCCGAAGTCGGTCAGCAAGTCGGACACCGAGGCGCTGAAGGAGCTGGAAAGCGACCTCAAGCGCGCCGTGTTCGGCCAGGACGAGGCCCTGAGCCAACTGGCCGCCGCCATGAAGCTGGCCCGCGCCGGCCTGCGTGAACCGAACAAACCGATCGGCTCGTATCTGTTCAGCGGTCCGACCGGCGTCGGCAAGACCGAAGCCGCCAAGCAGCTGGCCCAGACCCTGGGCATCGAGATGCTGCGCTTCGACATGTCGGAGTACATGGAACGCCACACCGTGAGCCGCCTGATCGGCGCCCCTCCCGGCTATGTCGGCTTCGACCAGGGCGGTCAGCTGACCGACGCGGTCGACCAGCACCCGCACGCCGTCGTCCTGCTCGACGAGATCGAGAAGGCGCACGGGGATGTCTACAACATCCTGCTGCAGGTGATGGATAACGGCACCCTGACCGACAGCAACGGCAAGAAGGTCGACTTCCGCAACGTGGTCCTGATCATGACCACCAATGCGGGCGCGTCCGACGCCCAGCGTAACTCGATCGGCTTTGGCCGCAGCAAGGTCGAAGGCGAGGAAGAGGCCGCGCTCAAGCGCCTGTTCACGCCGGAGTTCCGCAACCGCCTGGACGCCGTCGTGGCCTTCAAACCCCTGACGCCGGAGATCATCCGCCAGGTGGTGCAGAAGTTCGTCATGCAGCTGGAAGCCCAACTGGCCGACCGCAACATCACGATCGAACTCAGTGACGACGCCGCCGACTGGCTGGCCAAGAACGGCTTCGACGAGCTCTATGGCGCCCGTCCGCTGGCCCGGGTCATCCAGGAGCACATCAAGAAGCCCCTCGCCGACGACATCCTGTTTGGACGTCTGGTGCGCGGCGGCCACGTCAAGGTCGTGCTCAAGGACAGCAAGATCGACTTCGAGATCGACGCCTCGGCCGCGCCCAAGGCTGGCAAGACCGACGAAGCCGAACCGGCCCTGGCCGAATAGGCCAGCGACCAGCTCTAAAGCGAAAGGCCCGGAGCGATCCGGGCCTTTTTGCTGTCTAGGCAAAGGTTGTCACGCCGATAGCGCCGTGGAAGCCGCCCTCGCCTTCGACAGGCTCAGGGTGAGGACGAATGCCGTCGCCGGCGAGCACCAAAAGCAGCCCTGTCTTTCCACTAAAGCGCGGCGCTGATCTTTTCCGCCAAGGCCTTCAGCTCGGCGACATCGGCCATGCCGCCTTCGCCGTGACGGCCCAAGGTCTCGCCCTCGTAGCGGGGGATGACGTGGAAGTGCAGATGAAAGATCGTCTGGCCGGCCGGCGCGCCGTTGAACTGGGTGACGACCACACCGTCGGGCTTGAGAGCCGTAACGGTCGCTCGGGCCAGCTTCTGGGTCGCGGCGATCAGGTCGGCCAGCACCTCGGGCTCGATCTCCAGGATGTTGCGCGCCTGGCTGACCTTGGAGATCACCAGGGCGTGGCCGCGCGACTGCGGAAAGACATCCATGAACGCCAGGACCTTGTCGTCCTCGAACAGCTTCACGCTGGGGATCTCGCCGCGGATGATCTTGGCGAAGATGTTGTCCGTGTCGTAGCGTCCGTCGAGGCTCATGACCGTCTCCCTATGATGGCATGGTCGTAGCAAACGCGAGGGGGCGCGCAAACCATGGACGGCAAGCCTCAGGGCCTCACCGAGCAGCAAACAAAATGGTTCGCCTCGGTCCGCGCCAACCTGGAGCGCGAGACCGGCAAGACTCTGGAGCAATGGGTCGAAACGGTTCGCCGCGAGTGCCCGGAAACGCGACCGAAGGCGCGCAACGATTGGCTGAAGGCGACCTATGGGATAGGCCAGAACCGCGCGGCGACGATCTTCGGCGTCGCCTTCCCCTCTGACATGGGCTGGGACGACGCGGACGGCCTGCGCGCGGCGCTATGGACAGACCCGGCATCGGCCGCCGTCCTCAAGGCTCTGGAGGCGGCGATCGCTGACCTGCCCGACGTCGTGGCCGGCCAGCGCAAGGGCTACACCGCCTGGTCCCGCAAGAGCCAGTTCGCGGCCGCCAAGCCGCTGAAGGGTGGCGGTGTCGCCCTGGGCCTCGCGCTGACGCCAGACGCCTCCGGACGCCTGGCCGAGCCCCGCAACGAGAGCTGGTCCGAGCGCCTCAAGGCAAAGCTCCTTCTGGCCTCGCCCGCTGAGGTCGACGCCCCGCTAAAAGCGCTGCTCAAAGCGGCTTGGGAACGCTCCTAGGACTACGCCTTGGCCGGCTCCAGGCGCGCCAGCAGAACGCCTTCGCTGACTTGGCCGCCAGCGGTCGCTGAAAGCTCGGCCACCACGCCGTCAAACGGCGCAGCCATGGCGTGCTCCATCTTCATGGCTTCGAGCGTCAGCAGGGTCTGGCCTTTGCTCACGGCCTGACCGGCCGCAACCGCGACCGAGACGATCTTGCCCGGCATCGGCGACAGGATCGCGCCGTCCGAGGCTCCGCCTTCGCCCGCGCCGCCAACCTTGGCGACGAAGTCGAACTCCTGGACGTCTCCGCCCTCGAACACCTGGATCGGACCCTTGCCATAGGTGGTCGGCAGACGCGTCACCTCGTCGAAGGTCGAGCCGTCGGCATGGCGGATGTCCCAGGACCAGTCCTCGGTCCCGCCGCCGATCAGAGCCACGCGCAGCGGCATGGCCTTGCCGTCGCTCGACATCGGCAAGTGCATCGACGCCCGCGGCGCGTTCATGCGGAAGCCGAGCAGCTTGGACGGCGCCGGCTCCCACGGATCGCGACGGGCTTCAGCTTCCAGGAAGCTATCCAGCCGCCAGCCGATCGCGGCCATGGCCGGCTCGTCGCTGAAGGCGCGTTCAGTGAGCTCATCGAGACGCGCTTCGATAAAGCCGGTGTCCACCGCCCCATCGACGAAGTCGGGATGGCTGGCGCACTTGGCCAGGAAGGCGGCGTTGGTCTTGACCGGCCACACCTCGACCAGGGCGCAGGCCTCGGCCAGACGCTGGGCGGCGTCCTCGCGGTCGGCGCCGTGGGCGATCAGCTTGGCGATCATCGGGTCGTAGAACGGCGTGACCTCGCCGCCCTCCTCAACCGCGCTGTCGACCCGGACATCGCCTTCCGGCAGTCGGAAATGCTTGAGCTTGCCGGTCGAGGGCAGGAAGCCCGTGGCCGGGTTCTCAGCGTAGAGCCGCGCCTCCATCGCCCAGCCGTCCAGCGTGATTTCGTCCTGCTCCAGCGGCAGCGGCTCGCCAGAAGCCACGCGGAGTTGCCATTCGACAAGGTCCTGGCCGGTGACCATCTCAGTGACAGGGTGCTCGACCTGCAGCCGGGTGTTCATCTCCATGA
The DNA here is from genome assembly GCF_056313785.1 of Caulobacter sp. DMC95. Lineage (NCBI taxonomy): Bacteria > Pseudomonadati > Pseudomonadota > Alphaproteobacteria > Caulobacterales > Caulobacteraceae > Caulobacter > Caulobacter sp. DMC95. The sequence goes on from NZ_JBQUZP010000008.1 coordinate 36,345, forward strand.
ACCAGATCCGGTCGGCGCGCAGGCCCTCGCTGGCGTCGGCGATGAACTCGACCGTACCGGCGCCGACATAGTTCACGGCCTTGGCGGCCTTGACCGCCGCCGCACAGACGGCCTCCCGGGTCGCCTCGTCCATGCCGGGAGCCGGCGCTTCCTCAATGACCTTCTGGTGGCGGCGCTGCAGCGAGCAGTCGCGCTCGAACAAGTGGACGACATTGCCAAAGCTGTCGCCGAACACCTGCACCTCGATGTGACGCGGGCGGGTGACGTACTTTTCCAGCAGCACGCGGTCGTCGCCGAAGGCGGCGGACGCCTCGCGGCGGCACGATCCAAGCGCAGCCTCAAAGTCCTCAGCCCGCTCGACCTTGCGCATACCCTTGCCGCCGCCGCCGGCCACAGCCTTGATCAGCACCGGATAGCCGATCTTGGCGGCTTCAGCGCTTAGCCGTTCGACCGACTGGTCCTCGCCCAGATAGCCCGGCGTGGTGGGCACGCCGGCCTTGATCATCACCGCCTTGGCGGCGTCCTTCAGGCCCATGGCGCGGATCGCCGAGGGCGGCGGGCCGATCCAAACCAGACCCGCGTCCATCACGCTCTGGGCGAACTCGGCGTTCTCGGAGAGAAAGCCATAGCCGGGATGGATGGCCTCGGCGCCCATCTGCTTGGCCGCCGCCAGGATCTTGCGTGGATCCAGATAGCTCTCCCTGGCCGGCGCCGGGCCGATCAGGATCGCCGCGTCGGCCTCCATGACGAACGGCGCATTAGCGTCCGGCTCGGAATAGACGGCGATCGTCCGCACGCCCAGCTCGCGGGCGGTGCGGATGATCCGACGGGCGATCTCGCCACGGTTGGCGATCAGAACTGAGGAGAGCAAGTCGGGACCCTACATCTGGGAAAGGGTGAAGAGCATCAGGCCGGACACCAACAAGCCGAACGCCATCACGCTCGACATCCAAACGACGAACGTCTTGAACAGCGCGCCGACGATGGTCGAGCCATAGCCGCCGCGTAGCGTCTGGAACAGGTTGACGGGCGCCCAGAGCGAGATCAGCACGAACCACGGGGCCATCAGCGGCGCAGGCAGGACAAAGCCGATCGCGTTCACCAGGAACGAGAACGAGATCAGGTTCGTGGCCACCAGCAGATGGTCGTAGATGAAGAACTGCCGGCGGTTCACATAAACGAGCGCCAGGCTCAGCCCCATGATCGGCAGCAGCAACACCGCCAGGCGATGCGCCCAGCCGAACATCACGACCAGATAGTAGTCGGGATTCTGAACAGCCTTGGCGAGGTTCTCCTTGAACCAGCCTTCTGTCGCGGCCTTGGTCGGATTGGCGTCACCGACCTTCTCGCCAGGCACTGTGACATTGACCTGTACGCCGTCGATCGTGGTCCCGGTCAGCTTGCGCTGGCCGTTCGGCAAAATCTCTTCGTCGTCGAACTGAATGTCGCGGATCTGCTTGGCCGTATCCGCACCCTTGTTCTCGGCCTTGGCGCGCGCCTCAGCGGCGGCGTTCGGGTTGCTCTGGAGCGCATTGGCTTCCGCGATCTTGTCGGCGTAGCGGGTTTCGGCCCGCTTGACGTCATCGGCATACTCGGCGGCGATCGCCTTCGGATCAGCCCCGGCTTCCTTCAGGTCCGCGTCGCGCGCAGCGGCAAGTTCCCTAAGGCGTTCAGCGCGGACCTCGCCCGCCGTCCGGCGCATCTCATCGGCCTTGGCCTTGCGGCCTTCGGGCGTGGCCAGCGCCGCGATCTCCTGCTCTTCCTTCAACTCCATCTCGTGCCTGGCGCCGTGGATGGCGTGCTCGGCGGCGAAGATGAACAGCAAGAGCGCGACCAGGAAGGTGCGGAAGGGCGGCACGTGCCGGGCAATCCGTCCTTCCATGTAGTCCTTGGCCAGCTTGCCCGGCTTGAAGAACAGCAGCGGCAAGGTGTTGGCCAGGCGGCCATCGAGGTGGAACATCCCCTCAATGGCCTCCCAGATAAGATGCAGGATCGACCGATGGTGCGTATCGGCGTTCTGGCCGCAGTTGTAGCAGTACCAGCCCTCAAGAGCCGTTCCGCAGTTCTTGCAGGGCTCTCCCTGCTGCGTGAACGGCCGCTTCCTCGGGCGAACAAAACTCGCCGCCGAGTCCGCTGCTGCTGCTTCCAGATCCGCGCCCGTCATAATGCCCCCCGGTTGAGTCTATTCAGACCAAGCGGGTTTACGACGTGAGAGGAAAGCGCGCACGCCTTCTTGCCCCTCGGGCGACACACGGCGGCGCGCGATCCGACGAGCGCTCTCTTCGATCAGCCCCTTGTCGAGCTTTTGACCAACAAAGTCGTTGACCAGAGCCTTGGCGTCGCCGATCGCGCCGGGGGCGCAGGGGGCCATTTCGGCGATCAGGGCGTCTCGCGCGGCTTCCAGGCTGGCGACATCCTCGAACACTTCGTCGACCAGACCAAAGCCCCACGCGTCATCAGCGTCGAAGACGCGGCCAGTCGCGAACAGCAGCTTGGCGGTGCGCGGGCCCAGAGCCTGGATGACATAGGGGCTGATCGTCGCCGGTGTCAGACCAAGCTTCACCTCCGAGAAGGCGAACTTGGCGTCGACCAAGGCCAGGGCGTGATCGCAGGCCGCAACCAGACCCGCGCCGCCGCCAAAAGCGGGACCTTCGACCAGCGCCACAGTAAGCGCCGGGATGTCATGTAGCGCCTTGAGCATGTGGGCCAGTTCGAGCGCGTCCTGGCGGTTGTCGTCCTCGTCCCACTCGACGGCCGCGCCCATCCACGAGAGGTCGGCGCCCGCGCTAAACGCGCCACCGACCCCGCGCAGGAACACAACGCGGACGCCTTCGGCCCCATGCAAGGTCTCAAAGGTCTGGCGAAGCGCCGCGATCGTGGCGGCGTCAAAGGCGTTCTTCTTCTCCGGCCGGTTGATCCACACAGTGACCGCGCCGTCGGGCGTGCTGTCCATGTGAACCAGCGGGCTCATGGCGTCGGTGTCAGGCACCTCGACGATGGGATCGGCGATCGGGTTGGTCATCTGGGAGTCCTTCCTGGAATCTACATCCGGAAAACGCCGAAGGTGGTCTCGGGGATCGGCGCGTTCAGCGACGCAGAGATGGCCAGACCCAGCACGTCGCGGGTTTGCGCCGGATCAATGATCCCGTCATCCCAGAGGCGCGCCGTCGCATGGTAGGGGTTGCCCTCGTCCTCGTAGCGCTGGCGGATCGGCGCCTTGAAGGCTTCGGCCTCCTCCGGCGTCCACTTGGCGGCGTCCCGGTGGACGGTGGCCAGCACGCTGGCGGCCTGCTCGCCACCCATCACCGAGATGCGGCTGTTGGGCCAGGTGAACAGGAAGCGCGGACTGTAGGCGCGGCCGCACATGCCGTAGTTGCCCGCCCCGAAGCTGCCGCCGATCAGGACGGTGAACTTCGGCACCTCGGCCGAAGCGACCGCCGTAACCAGCTTGGCGCCGTCCTTGGCGATGCCGCCTGCCTCGTACTTGCCGCCCACCATGAAGCCCGAGATGTTCTGCAAGAAGATCAGCGGAATCTTGCGCTTGCAGGCCAGTTCGATGAAGTGCGCGCCCTTCAGCGCGCTCTCGCTGAAGAGCACGCCATTGTTGGCGAGGATGGCCACCGGCTGGCCCCAGATGCGCGCGAAGCCACAGACGAGCGTCGTGCCGTACAGCGCCTTGAACTCGTCGAAATGGCTGCCGTCGACGATGCGGGCGATCACCTCACGCACGTCGTAGGGCGCACGCACATCGGTCGGCACGATCCCGTAGATCTCTTCGGGGTCGTACGCCGGCGGCTCAGGATCGGCCAGCACCAGTTGCTCGGGCTTGGTGGTGTTCAGGTTGGCGACGATGGAGCGAACGATTTCCAGAGCATGCTCGTCGTTCTCAGCGACGTGGTCGACGACGCCCGAGCGACGACCGTGGGTTTCGGCCCCGCCCAGCTCCTCGGCCGAAATGACCTCGCCAGTCGCCGCCTTCACCAGCGGCGGACCGGCCAGGAAGATGGTCCCCTGGTTGCGGACGATGACTGTCTCATCGCTCATCGCCGGCACATAGGCGCCGCCGGCGGTGCAAGAGCCCATCACGCAGGCGATCTGCGGGATGCTGGCCGCGCTCATGCGCGCCTGATTGAAGAAGATGCGGCCAAAATGGTCGCGATCGGGGAAGACCTCGGCCTGGTGCGGCAGGTTCGCGCCGCCGCTGTCGACCAGGTAGACGCAAGGCAGGCGGTTCTGCGCGGCGATCTCCTGGGCGCGCAGGTGCTTTTTCACCGTCATCGGGAAGTAGGCGCCGCCCTTCACCGTGGGATCATTGGCGACGATCATGACCTCGCGGCCTGAAACCCGGCCAACCCCGCAGATCATCCCCGCCCCCGGCGCCTCGCCGTTGTAGAGGTCGCAGGCGGCCAGTTGGCCGATTTCCAGGAACGGCGAGCCCGGATCCAGCAGGCGCTCGACGCGGTCACGCGGCAAAAGCTTGCCACGCGAGGTGTGTCGCTCGCGGGCGCTTTCGGGTCCGCCCAGCGCCGCTTGCGCCACCTTGGCGCGCAGGTCATCCACGAGCGCCCGGTTGTGGGCCGCATTCTTGGCGAAGGCGTCGCTCGACGCGTCGATAACGGAGTTCAACTTCGGCATGACCGACGCTTAGCCTTTTCCACCCTGCCCCGGAAGTCGGAGTTTTTTGGACCCCGAACCCAAAGATTCCGAGCCAAAACCGTTCTCGACCATTTCGCTTGCGCGATCAACAGTTGCGCCTGAACGGGCCCTTGTGGTCAAGCCTGCCGGTTCGGGTTAGCGTCCGCGCCGTGGAAACGCCCCTGCCCGACGACTCGGCCTTGGCGCGCCTCTTCGCCCGCGCACGGCGAACCGGGGCGGCGACCTGGTTTTCCCTGCCCGGCGGGGCGACGCTCTTCGAGCCTGGCGAGGCGGCTGACCACCTCTATTTTCTAAAGACCGGACGCCTGGGCGCCTTCCGCCGTGAGGAAGGCCAGGAGCCCCAGTTTCTCGGCGTGATCCGCCCCGGCGAACCGGCGGGTGAGATGGCTTTGGTCGGCGGCACGGCGCACTCAGCCAGCATGGTCTCCTTGCGAGACAGCGAGGTCCTGGCGCTGCCTCGCGACGACTTCTTCGAAACCGCCGAGGACGACCCGACGGTCATGCTGGAACTGTCGCGGCTGATGATCCGCCGCGCCCGGCAGGCTCAGACTCACGCGGCGATCGGTGATCCGTCGGTGTTCGGGTTCATCGCCGTCGAACCCGGGGCGGCGATCCGGCCGGTCGTGGAACGGCTCGGGCGCTGTATCGAGGCCCTCGGATACTCCGTCACCGTCGAGGGCGGCGAGTCGCTGCTCGCGCCGACTGAATGGTTCAGCAACGTCGAACGCGAACATGATTTCGTTCTGTACGTTGCGGAAGCTGACGAGACCGCTTGGAAGCATGTTGTCGGGCGTCAGGTGGACCACCTGTTCCGTGTGGGGCGAGGCGATCGCGCCCCCCCGACGACGATCCCCTCCTATGCCTCGGGTCCTTTGCAGGCGCAGCGGCTCGTCGACCTCATCCTGCTGCAGTCCGCAAACCTCGATTGTCCCTCGGGCTCTGAAGTCTGGATGGCCGCCACCCAGGCCGCCCGACTGTTTCACTTGCGCGAAAACGGGGTGGCCGACCTTCAGCGGCTCGCCCGCGTGCTCACCGGACAGTCCGTCGGACTGGTGCTGTCGGGCGGCGGCGCCAGAGCCTACGCCCATATCGGCGCCATCCAGGCCCTGCGCGAGCGCGGCATTCCGATCGACTTTGTGGGCGGCGCCTCGATGGGCGCCATCGTCGCGGCCGGGATCGCCATGGGGTGGGATGATGGCGAACTGGAAGCCAGAATCCGCAAGGCCTTTGTCGACACCAGTCCGCTGGACGATATCGCCTTCCCCATGATCGCCATGACGCGCGGCGAAAAGGTTCGCGACCGGCTGGCCGAACACTTCGGCTCGGTCGATATCAGCGATCTGTGGCTGCCGTTCTTCTGCGTCTCGTCGAACCTGACTTCCGGCTCTTACCAGTTGCACCGCACCGGAGATCTGCAGGAAGCGTTGCGCGCCTCGATCTCGCTGCCCGGCGTTCTACCGCCAGCCACGGACAAGGGCCAGGTTCTGGTGGACGGCGCGGTCATGAAGAACTTCCCCGCCGACGTGATGCGGTCGTTCCAGCTTGGCCCGATCGTCGGTGTCGACGTGACGCGCGGCCGCAGCATCACCAGCGCCGACATCGTGCCCCCCCCTTCATTGTGGAACTGGTTCTTCTCGGGCGAGTGGCGCAAGGGGCCGCCGATCGTGGCGCTTCTGATGCGTGCGGCCACCGTGACGACGGGCCGGGATCTCGCCGCCGCCCGCGAAGCGACCGACGTGTTGATCACCCCAAAGCTGGAGGGGATCGATATCCGTGACTGGCGCGCCTTCGAGCCGGCGGTGAAGGCCGGCTATGTCGCCGCGAGCTTCGCGCTGGACGGCGTGCATCGCCCCATCACCGACCTGCGGAAGCGACCGAGCCTGGCCGAGCGCCGCGCGACGTTTAGTCCCGGCTGGCCTAGATGAAGCCCCTTCCCTTTCGCGAGAACCGGTCCAATATCTGCCTTGTGTTGTTCAACATCTGAAAGGAGGTGATCCAGTGTCTCATTGTCTCCAACCGCGGTCGCAAGTCGTGACCTGGAGCCCGAAGAGCGAGGTCTCCGCCTAAGGCGTTGAGCGCCAAGGGTTTCAAGTCACAGGCTGCGAAGGCGGCTACGACGATGGAGGGCCGCCCCGAGCGATCGGGGCGGCCCTTTTCATGTCGCGATCGCAGGATCAGCCGCCGATCAGCTCCCGTCCGATCAGGAAGCGGCGGATCTCATTGGTCCCCGCGCCAATGTCGTAGAGTTTGGCGTCGCGCAGCAGGCGCTCGACCGGCCATTCCTTGGTGTAGCCCGCGCCGCCCAGAGCCTGGATCGCCTCCAGCGAGACCTTCACGGCATTTTCAGACGCCATCAGGATCGCGCCGGCGGCGTCGAAGCGGGTGGTCTTGCCCGCGTCGCAGGCCTTGGCCACGGCGTACACATAGGCCCGCGCCGAGTTCAGGGCGACGTACATGTCGGCGATCTTGCCCTGCATCAGTTGGAACGAGCCGATCGGCGCGCCGAATTGCTTGCGGTCGCGGACATAGGGCAGGACGATATCGAGGCAGGCCTGCATGATGCCCAGCGGCCCTGCCGCCAGCACCGCGCGCTCATAGTCGAGACCGCTCATCAGGACGCCGACGCCGCCGCCGACCGGCCCCATGACGTTTTCTTCCGGGATCTCGCAGTCCTCGAACACCAGCTCGGCGGTGTCCGACCCGCGCATGCCCATCTTGTCCAGCTTCTTGGATACGCTGAAGCCCTTCATGCCCTTCTCGACCAGGAAGGCGGTGATGCCACGGCTGCCCTCGCCGGTCTTGGCGTAGACGACCAGCGTGTCGGCGTGCGGGGCGTTGGTGATCCAGAACTTCGTGCCGTTCAGGATATAGCGATCGCCCACCTGCTCGGCCCGCAGCTTCATCGACACGACGTCCGAGCCCGATCCGGCTTCACTCATCGCCAGCGAGCCCACGTGTTCGCCGCTGATCAGCTTGGGAAGATAGCGACGCTTTTGGTCCGGCGTCGCCCAACGCCGGATCTGGTTCACGCAGAGATTGGAGTGAGCGCCGTAGCTGAGCCCCACCGAGGCGGATGCGCGGCTGACCTCTTCCATCGCCACGACGTGCTCGAGATAGCCAAGGCCCAGACCGCCGAATTCTTCCTCGACCGTGATGCCGTGCAGACCCAGCTCGCCCATCGGCATCCAGAGCTCGCGCGGGAAGCTGTTGGTCTCGTCGACCTTGGCGGCGATCGGCGCGATCTTGTCGGCGGCGAAGCGCGCCGTGGTCTCACGGATCGCGTCGGCGGTCTCACCAAGGGCGAAGTCCATCGAGGGAGCGAAAGTCATCGACACTGTTTCCTTCCCGAGCGCCCGAACGGAAGATGTGGGCGGTTTCAGCGCTTGTCACGCTCTGGCTCATCACTGAGACAGCGTTTGCATCCGATCGCGGTCGATTTCCACCAGAAAACGGACGTCCAATAGCAAAAACGCCCGCCAGTCCCGAAGACCAGCGGGCGTTCTTTCTCCTGCCTCTGGGTGGGAGGCAAAGAAACCTACTCTTCGTCGCTCACGTCGGGGCCCGCCAGGCGGCGCAGCAGAAGGTAAGCGGAAACCACGAAGCAGATCGCGCCGACCATGCTGGCGCCGTAGCCGAAGAGCTTCACCTGCCCGTCCGAGCCGGCCGCAACGGTCAGGATCCACAGAACCCCGCCGCCAAACAGCGCCAGGCCCAGGATGCCAAGGCTCACCAGCAGGCTGGTGTTGCCAAAGCGGGGCTGCTCGGGCTCGACCAGCGGCACGTCCATCACGCCGATGGTCGCGTCTTCGCTGGTCGAGAACCCATCGAGGTTGAAAACCGACGAGCCGGCCGCCGAGGCGGCGAACAGGGTCGGCTCGCTCGGCGCGGCGCGCGGCGGGGCCGGCGACTCCGCCAGCGGCTCCGCCTCGGCTACGTCGCTGGCTTGCGGCGTCAGGCGGAACGGCGTGAACTCGACCGGCGCCGTCGGCGCTGGTTCGAAGGGCGCAGGTTGTTCGGCCTGGAACAGCGCCGGCGCCGGCTCGGCCTCGGCCGGCTGGGTCGGGACCGGCGGTTCGGGCAGGCCCAGATCATCCTGGCGGATCACCGGCTTGGCCGCCGGCGTGGACGCGACCGGCGCTTCGGGAAGGATCGCCTCGAGGCGGGCGGCGACCGCCGCGGCCGATTGCTCGGTGGCGGTCGGACCATCGTCTTCCGGCGCGACCACCGTCAGCGGCAGGCCTTCCTCGCGCTCGGCGATCAGCCGGTCGCCTTCGGTGCGCGTATTGACGGCCGCCGGCGTTTGCTTGGGCACGGCGCAGCTGGCGTCATAGTCGACCTTCGGGCGCAGCACTGGACTCGGCGCCGGCACCCATTCGCCGTTGGCCGGCGTCAGGAAGAGAGTCTTCTCGGCGGCGCGGCGGCGGACCAGCGCGTCGATGACGATCCGCTCTCCTTCGAAGTCGGCCTTGCGCCACATCTCCATCGCGCACGCCGCTTGCAGGAGCGAGCCTTCATTGATCCGGCGCAGCACGCCCGAGCGGAGGAAGTTATCGAGGCCGATGTTGAAGGCGAAGCAGACCAGCGCGTCGAACTGGTTCTGGTTCAGCGGCGCGTAGGTGTGCTCGTTCACCGAATGGGCGACCGAGATGAGGTCGTAGAGCAGCAGCGCCTCGGCGTCCTTTTCCGAGACGGAGGCGCCCTCGCGGGCGGTCAGGGTGTGGCCATAGCCGACCGTCCAGCGCCCGTCGGGGAGCTGCGCGGCCTTCTGACGGTACCCTTCGAATCTCTTGATGAGATCGACGGCGGCCCGGGAGACCTGATGACGCGGTTTCATCGCCTAGATTGACCCAGTTTGAGACAGACGCGGATGCGTTCGCCTGTCTCGGCGCAAGGTCGGCGCCAGTTTCCCCTGCTGGGCGTATCGGCAGGCGAGAAATCTTCAGTGCAGCAGCAGCGAGGCGATGAGGAGCACCGCGAAGAAGCCGGTGAAGTCGGTCAGGAAGGTCACGAAGATCGAGGAGGAGACCGCCGGGTCGCGCCCCATCTTCTCCAGCGCCAGAGGCATCAGGATCCCGCCTAGCGCAGCGGTGAAGATGTTGGTGATCAAGGCCGCGCCGACGATGATCGCCAGCTTGTCGTGGTGGTCGGAGGGACCAAAGAACATGTAGGTCGCCGCGCCCATGACCAGGGCCAGGCACAGACCATTCACGAGGCCGACCAGCAGCTCCCGCGCCACGATCCGGCGGGCGTTGGCGGGGGTCAGCTCCTTGCTCGCCAGAGCGCGCACGGCCACGGCCAGGGTCTGGGTGCCGGCGTTGCCGCCCAGCGACGAGACGATCGGCATCAGGATGGCCAGGGCCACCAGCTGGGCGATCTCATCCTGGAAGATGGCCACGCCGCTCACCGCCAGGGTGGCGGTGCCGAGGTTCAGCATGAGCCACGGCAGGCGGGACTTGACGATCTCGATCACCGAGGCGTCACGGCCCGCGTCCGACACACCGGCCAGGGCCAGGATGTCTTCCTCGGCTTCGTCGCGAATGACCTCGACGATGTCGTCGACGGTGATCTGGCCCACCAGGCGCCCGCCCGGCTCGATCACCGGGGCGCTGATCAGGTGATACTTATCGAAGATGTAGGCGACCTCTTCCTGGTCCATCTCGACCGGAATTTCGGTGACCGCCTCCATCAGCTCGGCCAGCGGCGTCTGGCGGCGGCTGCGAAGCAGGATGCTGATGGGGATCGCCCCCACCGGCTTGAAGGTCGGATCGACGACGTAGACGTCGAAAAACAGCTCCGGCAGCTGGTCGCCGGCCTCACGGACGTGGTCGATGGTCTGACCGACCGTCCAGAACTCCGGCGCGGCCAGGAACTCGCGCTGCATCAGGCGACCGGCGGTCTCGTCCTCGTAGGACAGGGTCGTCTCGATGGCTGCGCGGTCGGTCTCGCCCATGGCGGCCAGCACCTGGAAGCGCTTGGTGTCGTCAAGGTCGTCGATGACGTCGGCGGCGTCATCGGTGTCCAGCTCCTCGAGGGCGCGGGCCAGGGTCACCGACGGCGTGGCCTCCAGCACCTCCTCGCGGATGTTGTCGTCCATCTCCGAGATGATCTCGCCCAGCGCTTCGGGATCCAGCAGCGGAATCACCTGCTCGCGATAGTCGGCGGTGAGGAAGCCCATCAGGTCGGCGACGTCGGCGGGATCTAGGGCCCCGACCAGCTCGCGCAGGCGCTTGGAATCGCCGCTGTCGGCGGCGTCGATCACCATCTCGACGTATTCGGGATTGAGCGCGTAGTCGTCGCCGAGCGCGAGGTCTTCGAGTTCCTCGGGCGTCTCGGACTTGGGCAGCGGGATTTGGGGCGGCGGAACCTGGCCCAGCGGCATGTCGTCCAGCACGTCGTCGTTCAGTTCGGCGGTGTCCCGGGTCATGGGGGCCTCCTGAGCTCTCAGAGCGCGTGGGTTCGTTGGGCTGGTCCGATCAAGTGACCCTGAGGCGAAATCAAGGCCTGAAACGATTAGAGCGCCCCCAGCGAGTCGGAAACCGAATTCGCCAAGCGCGCCCTACTCTTGTTCACCTTGGTGCGGTCGAGAAGACTCGAACTTCCACGGGTTGCCCCACAGCGACCTCAACGCTGCGCGTCTACCAATTCCGCCACGACCGCTCGTGGTGAGGGGCGGCTGGTAGCAAACTGAATCGGCTTTGGGAAGCCGGAAGTTGGAGAATGTCGCTCTCCGCCGTGCGACGGATCAGCTGCCGCCGGCCATGTAGTCGTAGACGTCAGCCGCGCGGGTCACCTGGATGGCGATCCGTTCGTCGCTGATCTGGATTTCGCCACGCGCGATCGGGTGGTTGTTGGCCAGAATCCAGACCTCGTCGTTGGTCTTGGCGTCCAGCGGGATCACCGCGCCCCGGCCCATGCGCAGAAGCTGCTGCATCGGCAGGATCGAACGACCCAAGAGGACCGAGATCTCGACATTGACGGCGTTGACCTGGCTCACGAAGTAAGACCCTTGAACTGACACGCGCGACCAAGCGGGTCGCGGCGTCGAGGATTGCAAGAATAAGGCCGCATGCTTTCTCTCCCGTTAAACCCTGAAAACACTGGGCTTCCGAGCCTGAGGCGAGACGACGCGGCGCCCGTCGGGTGGGCGGTTTCGACCGGGGCCGTCCCCTACCCGGCAGCCGTTGCCGCCATGGAAGCCCGGGCGGCGGCCATCGCCGACGGAACGGCGAGCGAGCTGATCTGGCTTCTGGAGCACCCCCCGCTCTACACGGCCGGCGTCTCGGCAAAGGCCGGCGACCTGATCCAGCCCGACCGCTTCCCGGTGTTCGAGAGCGGGCGCGGCGGCCAGTTCACCTATCACGGCCCGGGCCAGCGGGTGGCCTATGTGATGCTGGACCTGACGAAGCGCGGGCGCGACGTGCGGACCTTCGTGGCCGCGCTGGAGGCGTGGATCATCGACGCCTTGGCCGCCTTCAACGTCACCGGCGAACTGCGCGAGGGCCGTGTCGGCGTCTGGGTCGAGCGCAAGGGCGCCGGCTGGAGCCGCGAGGACAAGATCGCCGCGATCGGCGTCAAGCTGCGTCGCTGGGTCAGCTTCCACGGGATCAGCCTGAACGTGGAGCCGGACTTGTCGCACTTCTCCGGCATCGTGCCCTGCGGCCAGACCGAGCACGGCGTCACCAGCCTGGTGGATCTGGGCCTGCCCGTGACCCTGGACGAGGCGGACGCGGCGCTGCGGGCGAGCTTCGCGAAAGTGTTCGGGCCGGTCGAGGACGCTGAAGCGCCGATTTGAGGTCATGGGAACTCCGCTTCGCGGCTCCCCTCCCCTTGAAGGGGAAGGGCTGGGGATGGGGTGACCTGCTAAGGCGTCATCGAGCGCCCCCTCCGTCACGAGGCTTCGCCTCGCGCCACCTCCCCCGTTGCACGGGTGAGGAGGAGGCCGTCATCCTCCCCCGCGTGCGGGGGAGGTGGATCGGCGCGGATACGCGACGAGACGGAGGGGGCGCTCTGGGCGCGTTTCATCCGCTTCACGCGATCACTCGCTGAAGGTGCTGGGGAGGCGACGGAGCGGCCGGGCGAACCCGGAGACCGTGAGGGTTGATTTGCGTTTCGGCTCGACTGTCCGCTCCGCCAGGTTGTTCTTGCCCGTGAGGATGGGGGGCGTGAGCGTCTTTCAGCTCGGGACCCCAGGAGCCCCCGGACGGGCGCGGACCAACTGGAGCGGCGACTTCCGTGTCCAGCCCGACGATCCGCGATAGGCGGCTTATACGATCACCGCCCTGTCGCTCCGCGCTCGCCTCTCCACGGCTTCTTCCGAGATCCCGGATCTATCCAACGAACAGACCCCGGTCGAAACCGCTTCGAGACCACGCGGCCCCGCTCAACCTAGCCCCGCCGCCGTTTTGGGCCGGATCCAAACGCCCTCCCCCGCGACGGGGATGGCTATGATTGTGCGGGAGGATTTAGCGCCGGGGATAAGTTTGGGCGTAAAAGTGACAAGCCATTGATTTCGTTGGCGTCGGTTCCGCCAATTCCGAGCGTTCACGCCCGCCAATCCCCATAACTCGGTTCCCTCTCCCAGAGGGAGAGGGTGGCCGCGAAGCGGTCGGGAGAGGGGTTACAACGCCACCGCCCTGCCGGCGCGCCGGCCAAGGCCGTACCCTCTCACCCCAACCCTCTCCCGATGGGAGAGGGCGCATGGCCGCCCCAACCTAGATCGAGATCGTCTTCAAGGGGTTGGGCCCGTAGCGATTGGCGCCCTGCTCGCCGCCCATCACGCCCAGTTCGACCACCGACCAGAGGATGACCAGCGAGAACAGGAAATCCAGGAAGTGCTCGGGTTGCGGCCAGACCGCGACCACCGCGATCAGGATCAGCATCGACCACCAGCCCGACCGACCCCTGTCATGCAGCCGCTTGGACAGCAGGCAGGCGCCGGTGAACAGCAGGATCGGATAGACGAACCAACCGGTCAGCCAGTGCAGGGTGTAGTTGGCGATCGCCTCGTAGAAGACCGCGATCCCGACCACCACGGCCGAGGCGACCAGGAACGGCGTGCGCGCCAGCCTGCCGTTCGACGACAGGAACAGTTCCGCCAGTTCGCTACGATCGCTCATGCCCGCTCCTTCGAGTCGGCCGCGCCGACCGCCGCAATCTAGAGCGAGCGCCGTTCCGGCGCAAAGACGTCAGTCGAAGACGCCGGCCAGGTGATCGCCCACGCCGGGGCGCCCCCGAAATCTCGGCGAAGGGCCATAGGCGTTCGCCTCGGGGGTCCCGTCGATCAAGCCGTAGTCGACGAAGACGTAAACCCAGCCCACCAAGGCGAAGAGCCCACACGCCCCTCCGACGTTACGCAGGCCCGCGTCAAACAGATAGCCCATGGCCACGCCCGCGCCATAGACAAGGCCAATCAGCATGACGCTACGGGCGGCGGGCCGATTTCGATCATGGCCGCGCTTGGCGGCGATCGCCGCGCTGGGCCAAAGCAGCGCCAGGTCGATGATCCCTCGGACCGCGTATCCGGAAGGGTCCTTCATTCCTTCCCGCGTAACGGCCAGGGCCAGGATCACGAGAATGACATGCCCGATCGCCAGCCCCAGCGACGCGATCAGAAAGTCGAGACGCTTCATCCGTCCCGCGAAGGAAAAGAGCGCCCAGAGCACGGGACCGCCCGCCCGGGATCGTTCAGTCGAAGGTCTTGGCGACGTCTTCACCCCGCCCGCCATACCCCTTGGGCGAGGCGCCATAGCGATTGGGGCCCTTGGTTCCGTCAATCAGGCCGTAGTCGATAAACATGTACAGGCCGATCGGCAGGATGAGCAGGCCGAACACCCCGCCCATCATGACGTTACCCGCCGCATTAAACGCCGTGCCGATCTCCCCCAGCGCGTAGAGCGCGCCCATAAGCGTCAAGGTCCACCACGCGGGACGATTGCGATCATGTCCGCGCTTGATAGCGATCGCTGCGCTGGGCCAGAGGAACAGCACCGTCAATCCCAGCCGAAGGGGCATGTAGGTCGACGCCTCGGCCATCCCCATCCCCATCGCTGCGCCGATCGCGATCAGCAGCACGAAGCGCACGACGCCGAGGCCAATACTGGCGATCCAGTACTCCGACCGCCGGAAGCGGCCGTCGAAGCTGAAAAGACCTTCAATCACTGGATGGGTTTTGCGAGCCATGAGTCGAAGGCTAGCAACTCCACCTCAGGTCGCAAGTCCTGTTATCACGCGAACTCGACGAGCACCTCATCGGCTGCGACCGGATCGCCGCCCTTGGCGTTGACGGCCTTCACCACCCCGTCGCGCTCGGCGCGGATGATGTTCTGCATCTTCATGGCTTCGAGCACGCAGACGACCTCGCCTTCGCGGACCTGCTGGCCGGCGGTGACGTCCATCGAGACCACGAGGCCCGGCATCGGCGACAGCACCAGCTTGGAGGTGTCGGCGGCCTGCTTCTCGGGAAGCTTGTCGTGCAGCTCGGCCGAGCGCGGGGTCAGGACCAGCACGCGGGCCTTGGCGGCGCGGTGGCGGACGGTGAAACCCTCGGCGGCGGGCGCGGCCTGGACGGTGAAGGCCAGACCGTTCAGCACGGCCTTGAACACCGGCTTGCCCGGACGCCAGTCGATGTCGGTCAGGAACAGGGTGCGGCCCTCGTCGAGCAATTCGGCCGCGACCGCGCCCTCCTCGCCGGCGACCTTGACCCGGCGACGGGTCTCGCCGATCGCCACCACCCATTCGTCTCGGGCCTCGCTGATCAGGCCGGACTCGTAGGAGCGGGCGCGGGTCGCATAGACGCGCTGCATCGCCGCGCCGACGGCGGTCATGATATCGAGCTGTGCGGGCGTGGGCTCTGTTCCGTTGAAGCCTTCGGCGAACTCGTCCTTGATGTAGTTGGTCGAGATCTTGCCGGACCGGAAGCGCTCTTGGTCCATCACGGCCGCCAGGAACGGGATGTTCTGGCCAAGGCCCTCGATGTGGAAATCTTCCAGCGCCCGGCCCATGCCGTCGATCGCCGCGATGCGGGTCGGGGCCCAGGTGCAGAGCTTGGAGATCATCGGGTCGTAGTACATCGAGATCTCGTCGCCTTCGCGCACCCCGGCGTCATTGCGGACCTTGTAGCCGTCCTTCTCGCCTTCCGCCGGCGGGTCGTAGCGCACGAGGCGGCCGATCGAGGGCAGGAATTTGCGGTACGGGTCCTCGGCGTAGATGCGGCTTTCGATCGCCCAGCCGTTGATCTTCAGGTCCGCCTGGCCGAAGGCCATCTTCTCCCCGTAGGCCGAGCGGATCATCTGCTCGACCAGATCAAGGCCCGTGATCAGCTCGGTCACCGGGTGCTCGACCTGCAGACGGGTGTTCATCTCCAGGAAGTAGAAGCTCTTGTCCTGGCCGGCGACGAACTCGACCGTGCCGGCTGAGTCATAGTTGACGGCCTTGGCCAGGGCGACGGCTTGGGCGCCCATGGCGTTGCGGGTGGCCTCGTCCAGCAGCGGGCTGGGCGCCTCCTCGATGACCTTCTGATTGCGGCGCTGGATCGAGCATTCGCGCTCGAACAGGTGGACGACATTGCCGTGCTTGTCGCCCAGCACCTGGATCTCGATGTGGCGCGGGCTTTCGATGAACTTCTCGATGAAGATGCGGTCGTCGCCAAAGCTGGCCTTGGCCTCGGCGCGCACGGCCGGGAAGCCTTCCTCGACGTCCTGGCGGGTCCAGGCGACGCGGATGCCCTTGCCGCCGCCGCCGGCCGACGCCTTGATCATCACCGGATAGCCGATCTCCTCGGAGATCTTCACCGCCTCGGCGGTGTCGGCGATCTCGCCGATATGGCCGGGCACGCAGGAGACGCCCGCGCCTTGCGCGAACTTCTTGCTCTCGATCTTGTCGCCCATCGCCTGGATGGCGCCGGGGTTGGGGCCGATGAAGACGATCCCTTCGTCGGCGCAGCGCTGGGCGAAGCCGGCGTTCTCGGACAGGAAGCCAAAGCCCGGATGCACCGCCTGCGCGCCCGTCTGCTTGCAGGCGGCGATGATCTTGTCAGCGACGAGATAGGACTGAGCGGCGGGCGAAGCGCCGATATGCACGGTCTCGTCGGCCATCTCCACGGCCAGGCTGCCCGCATCGGCGTCGGAGTAGACGACCACCGTCTTGATGCCCAGACGACGGCAGGTCTTGATCACTCGGACTGCGATCTCGCCACGGTTGGCGATCAGGATCTTCGAGAACATCGGCTACTTCCGCCCGCAGATTTTTGTGCTTTGCAGCATGGCCTATCAGGCCTCGCCGGCTTTGCAAGCTTGCCCTTACGGCGCTAGGCCCGCGCCCGGACCTGACACCGGTTTCCAGAGGGGCGATGAATTCGGGCGACTCGCCCTAGTCTCTCCGCCCGGTTCAAGGACTCCCTTCGACGACGAGGTCGCGCCGCCATGCCCAAGCTTTTCGCCCCGCTCGCCGCCGCCCTGGCCCTGACCGGCGGCTCCGCCCTGGCCCAGACCCCGGCGGCCACGCCCGCCGCAGCGCCGGCGCCGGCCTACTCCAGCCGCGTCATCACCCTGGCGGAGGCCAAGACCGTCGCGGCGGCCGCCGAGGCTGAGGCGCGCAAGAACGGATGGACGATGGTCATCGTCGTGCTGGAGTCGAATGGTCAGCAGGTCCTGGCGCAGAAGATGGACGGCACCCAGTACGGCTCCAACGAGGTCGCGCTGAAGAAGGCCCAGACGGCGGCAAACTTCCGCCGCCCCACCTCGGTGTTCCAGGAGGCGGTCAAGAGCGGCACGCTGAACGCCATCTTCACAGGGGCCACTGCCGTGGAAGGCGGCGAGCTGCTGCTGGTCGACGGCAAGATCGTCGGCGCGATCGGCGTCTCGGGCGGCACGTCGGCCCAGGACGGGGTTGTGGCCCGCGCGGGCCAGGCGGCGCTGAAGCAGCCCTAAGCCGCGAACTCCCGCGCGAACATCGCCTCATACTCGGCGATCAGCGCCTCTTGCTCCGGCGCGATCAACCGCGCCACGGCGGCGGCGAAGGTCACCGGCGCCAGGCCGGAGGCGCTGACCAGCTTGCCGTCGGTCACCGCCCTGGGCGTGTCGACATAGTGCTCGGCGCCCGCATAGCCGGGAACGACGCCCTCCAGCCAGTCCTTGCCATTCGAGGTGTGCTGGCGGCCCGCGAACAAACCCGCGCGCGCCAGGGCCGTGGTCCCGGCGCAGATGCCCGCCACCGGCTTGCCGTCGGCCAGGGCCTGGCGGATCAGCGCGCTGATCGCGGGGGTCTCGCCCTCGCTCCAGGCGTCGCTGCCGATCAGCAGGAACACGTCGGCGTCGCTCAACACCGGATCATCGAACCGATAGTCGGCCGCAGCCAAGACGCCGCCGATCGAGGTCTCCGGATCGCCGGTGGGGGTGGCGACTTCGATCTGCACCTTCAGGTGCTCGCGCAGCAGCGCCAGCACCGCGCCGGCCTCCCAATCGGCCCAGCCTGGCTGCAGAAAGGCGACGGCGACGGTCATGGGTGGCTCCTGGCGCTACCGAAACAGCGCCGAAGCGCCTACATTGGCCTTCATGACAGACGCAGCCACCCTTTCAACCGCCGGCTTTGACCTGACCCCGCCGACCGAGCCCGAGCGCGAGCGCCTCGAGGCCGACCTGACGGCCGAGGAAGCCCGCGTCCTGCTGCATCACGGCACCGAGGCGCCGTTCTGCGGCGGCCTGCTGGGCGAGAAGAGCCCCGGCGCCTATTGCTGCCGGCTTTGCGGCCTGCCGCTGTTCAAGCACGAGACCAAGTTCGAGAGCGGCACCGGCTGGCCCAGTTTCTACGCGCCGTTCGCCGAGGATCATGTGGTCGGCGTGCGCGACACCTCCTACGGCATGGTCCGCATCGAGACCCGCTGCGCCCGCTGCGACAGTCACCAGGGCCACGTCTTCCCGGACGGCCCCGCGCCGACGCGGCTGCGCTACTGCATTAACTCGGTGTCGCTGCAGTTCGTGAAGGCCGGCGATCCCCTGCCCGACCCGCTGCATCGGGGCGACAAGATCGGCTGACCCAAAGGGAAGTTTGACGACGTCGCCCTTTCGGCATTCCCTCTGCCAAAAGCTCCTCGATGAGCGACGGCGGAGGGAACATGTCCAAAGCGGCTTCAGCGCCCCTGGCCCTGCTGGGCGCGGCGGGATCACCTTACACCCGCAAGATGCTGGCGTTGCTGCGTTTTCGGCGCATCTCGCACGCCATCCACTGGGGCAGCCACCGCAACCCGCCGCCGGGCCTGCCCGCGCCGAAGGTCAAGCTGCTGCCGACCTTTTACTTCCCCGTCGCCGACGGCTTTGAGGCGGTCACCGACTCCACGCCGATCATCCGCCGGCTCGAGCGCGAGCACGCCGGCCGCTCGGTGATCCCCGACGATCCGGTCGTGGCCCTCCTCAACGACCTGATCGAGGACTACGCTGACGAGTGGCTGACCAAGGCCATGTTCCATTTCCGCTGGGCGCACGTGGCCGACATCGAGAACGCCGGGCCGATGCTGATCTACTGGCACGACCCCACCCTGCCCTCCGCCATGGCCGAAGACGCCGCGCGCGAGATTTCCAAGCGCCAGATCGACCGCCTCTATGTGGTGGGCTCCAACCCGATCACCGCCGCCACGATCGAGGCCAGCTACGCCCGCTTCGTTGACGTGCTGGACGGCCTGATCGAACGGCAGGGCTATGTGCTGGGCGCGCGTCCCTCTGCGGCGGACTTCGCCATCCAGGGCCAGCTGTCACAGCTGGCGATCATCGAGCCGACCTCGGCGGCGATCACCGTCCAGCGCTCGCGCCGGGTCCGCGCCTGGCTAGACCGGGTGGAAGACCTGTCGGGCCTGGAGCCCGACGCGACGCACTGGGCTTCGCGCGCGGATCTCACAGACACCCTACGCCCTCTGCTGACCGAGATCGGCCGGGTCTATGCGCCCTTCCTGCTGGCCAACGCCAAGGCTGCGATGAGCGGCGCCGAAACGGTCGAGGCCGAGATCGACGGCCGCCCCTGGACCCAGCCGACCTTCCCCTATCAGGCCAAGTGCCTGATGGCCCTGCGGCAGGCGCACGGAGCGCTGTCAGCCGCCGACCGCGCGGCGGCTGACGGGGTGATGGCGGGGACGGGGTGCGAGGCGTTGTTTGGGGCGGGGTGAGCGCCAGACTAGATGGGCGGTACCCCGGTCTTACTCGGCGACGGCGGAGGGGGCGGGTCAATCCTGCAATAAGGGAAAAAGCAGCCTTCCGATCCGCCGAACGCAATCCAGACCCGAACGCTTTTCTTCTGCTCCAGCGCGACCTTCGCATCCGGTTTGCCCAAGCGAAACTTCGGGATCAAGGTCTGTGCGGCGCGGCGAAAGCCCAAATCCGACGGCTGTTCGCTAAAGGCCTTGCAGTCCCTTAGCGAACCGTTCGGGCGGACGGCGCAATCAAAGCCCACCACGCCCCGCATTGGGCTCTCCGGCTTGACCCGCGCGAGGTCCTGGCGCGTCGGCGCCTTCGCCCACCTGGCTTGGGCAAAGGGTGGAAACAGCCAGGCTACGCCCGTTGTGCCTTCGTCGATCGGTCCTTGCCCCGCGATGACTGCGGCAAGCGCCAAGGCGATCATGCGCCCCTCCACAACTTTGAAGACACTTACACACCAACCGCTAGGCGCGACAAGGCCCCAGGCAGCTCATCAGCTTTCCTTAAATCCTACTCAATTGATATGAATTGAGCACAACCCTCGCCCCGCCCTAGAGATCGCCCATCAGCGCTCAACCTCCGGCGGACCACCATGCCCCTCTCAGACCGAGACGCCACGCCGCCGATCCTGATCGTGCCAGGGCTCTACAATTCAGGGCCGGGTCACTGGCAGTCGCACTGGGAGCGCCCCCTGCCGGGCGCCGAGCGCGTCGAGCAGCAGGACTGGGAACGGCCGCTGCTGGGCGACTGGACGATCAGCCTCGCCGAGGCGGTGCGCCGCCGGCCCGGCGCGATCCTGGTGGCCCATAGCCTTGGCTGCGCCCTGGTCGCCCACTTCGCCCAGGTGACGGGCGGACGGGGCGTCGCCGGGGCCATGCTGGTGGCGCCGGCCGACGTCAATCGCGAGGGGCCGGCGGGTCGCCTCCTGGTCGGCTTCTCGCCGATCCCCCGTCAGCGCCTGCCCTTCCCCAGCCTGGTCGTGGCCAGCCGCAACGATCCCTATGTCGAGATCGAGCGCGCCGAAGCGTTCGCGCGGGGTTGGGGGTCGGAATTCATCGACCTGGGGCGAGCGGGCCATATCAACGTCGCCTCGGGCCACGGCGCGTGGCCGAGGGGGCGCGTCCTGCTGAACCGACTGGTCCGGCGGATTACGGAAGACGCTCAACATAAGGAAAGGAAGTTGGTGCGGGCGGTCGGGGTCGAACCGACACTCCTTTCGGAACCGGATTTTGAGTCCGGCGCGTCTACCAGTTTCACCACGCCCGCACATCTTCGCCGAAGCGAAGGGTGGCCTTCCTAGCAGGCGTTCGCGGCGAATTCCAGAGGCGCGATGGACGGTTTAGCATCGCTCCACACGGAGATTCCCGATGCTGAAGCCTGGCCGCCGCAACCTGATCACCGACGTTCCCGGCCTCAAGGTCGGATGCGTCGAGGACGAAGCCGTCCGCACCGGCGTGACGGTGGTGCTGTGTCCCGAGGCCTGGACGGCTGCGGTCGACGTGCGTGGAGGCGGGCCGGCTGTGCGTGAGACCGATACGCTGCGTCCCGAGAACAGCTTTTCCAAGGCCCATGCGATCTGCCTGTCTGGCGGCTCGGTGTTTGGCCTCGGCGCGGCGGACGGCGTGGCGTCGGTCCTGTCGAACCGCGACGTGGGTCTGCGGATTACCGCCGGCACGCCGGCCATCCCGATCGTGCCCGCCGCCTGCCTGCATGACCTCTCGAACGGCGGCGACAAGGCCTGGGGCCTGACCCCGCCCTATCGCGATCTGGGCATGCGCGCGGTCGAGGCCGCCGCCGAAGACTTTCCGCTGGGCCCGGTCGGCGCGGGGCGCGGGGCGATGGCGGGCCTACGCCCCGGCGGACTGGGCTCGGCCTCGATCGACCTGGGCGGCGGCCTGATCGTGGCGGCCCTGGTGGCGGCCAATCCGGTGGGCTCGGCCTATATGGCCGATGGCGAGACCTTCTGGGCCTGGCCGTTCGAGATCGACGGCGAGTTCGGCGGGCGCCGGCCGGGGACCCTGCCGCCGGCGATCGAGCCGCTTCCGGACGATTCGAAACTGGGCGCGCGTCTTGTGGCGGGCGCCAACACGACCCTGGCCCTGGTGGCCACCACGGCCGACCTGTCCACCGCCGAGGCGCAGCGCATGGCGATGATGGCCCATGACGGCATGGCGCGGGCGGTGCGTCCTATCCACACGCCGTTCGACGGCGATGTCGTCTTTGCTTTGGCGTCAGGCGCTTGCGCTCTGGGAGACGACCCTATGCGCGGCGTGCTGCGGACACGGATCGGATCGGCGGCCGCCGACTGCCTGGCCCGCGCGATCGCCCGGGCGGTCTATGAGGCGAACCGTCGCCCCCTCGTTTAAGGCGGCGTGATGGTCTCGCCGCCGGCCAACTGGATGGCGGCGGTCTCCAGGTGGTCCAGCAGACGCTTGAACGTCGCCACCTCGCTAGGGGCCAGGCCCGCCAGCAGCGTGGCCTCATAGGCCAGGGCCAGGGGCGCGATCTCGGCGAACAGGCGCCGGCCCGCCGCCGTGAGCTCCAGCGTGTGCGAGCGGCGGTCCGACCGAACCGTGGTGCGGGCCACGAGGCGACGCACCACCAGCTCCTGGGCGGCGCGGCTGACGCGGACCTTGTCCATCGCTGTGCGGGTCACGGCCGTGTGCTGGGTCAGCGAACCTTCGGCCAGAACGGACATCAGCCGCCATTGCGGGATCGTTAGCCCGAACCGGTCTTCATAGGCGCGCGCGATCAGGCGGCTGACCGCAGCCGACGCCGTGGCCAGGCGATACGGCACGTAGTCCGAGAGGCTGACGTTAGCCTCGGGCGCCTCGGGCGCGCCAGACGTGATCGGAGAGACCGTTGCGGTCATGTCCCTACCCTTCGTCCTCCCGGGCGCGGCCGCCTTCGGAAGAAGCGACCTTTCGCCAATCCGTTGCGCCCGATCGCGACCGTCGTCAGGTCTCGTGAGCACTGCTTGTTTGGGCTCTGGCGTCGTCGCAGCTCAACGCTCGTCGACTCCAGCGCCTAAGACGCGTCACAATCGCACGTCGCGTGAGCAGAAAACAGTCATCTCGCCTTCCTGAACGGCGATCTGTCAGTGATGAGCGGCGGCGGCCAGCTTGTCCTTGGGCGGCTCCGGCGTGGTCAGCAGCGCCTTTTGGCAGGCGCGCAGCTCGTCCAGGCAGGTCTTGCGGTTCCAGAAGTCGGAGAAGTCGGCGACGGCCAGACGCAGAAGCTGGATATGCTCCTTGTATTCCAGCGGCTTGGGACCGTCGTCGTGGTGATCGTGATCGTCGTGGCCAGGCTTGGCGTCGGTCAGCAGCACCGTCTGCGAACCGACGATCGTCACGTTGCGACTCAGGACCTCGACGCCGGCCTTGGCGGGCGTGGCCTTGGGATCGTCGTGATGACCGCCGCCGGCGTGGTCGTGATCCTTGTCGTGGCCTTTGTGGTCATGACCCTTGCCGTGACCGTGCTTGTCGCCCTTGCCGTGCTCGTCCTTCTTCTCTTCAGGGCGCTCGCCCTTCATGGCCTTGTTGAGCTGTTCGAACGTCTTGCCGCAAGGACCGCCGAACGCCAGCACCGGGCCGATGCGCAGCTTGACCTCGTCGATCAGGTCCTGGGTCTTGGTCACCAGTTCGCCGGAGTGGGCGCTGCTGGCGGCCACACACTTGGCCTTGATGGCCTCGTGGATGATCTTGGGCGTCTCGGCGTGCTTGTCGCCCTTGTCGCCGCGCCCGGTCAGGCGCCCTGCGAAGAAGGCCAGGGCGATGATCGCCAGGCCGGCCAGCACGAGAAGAAAGACCAGCGTCGGATCAAAAACCGGCACCGGTTGATCGACCGGAAATTCTGACTGGTACACCCGACTTCTCCGCCCCACGCGACGCGTCATTTGACGACGCACGCTATGGTTAACGCAACAGCGTTATGGATGCACGGCCAAGGTGGCTAGGACGGGCGAGAAATAATGGCGGAAACCCGAGCGCCTTGCTCGTAGCGCGACGGCCCGCCATAGACAGCGACCTCGCACAGGATGTCGCCGCCCTCGCCTGCGGCCCAGATGTAGCTACGCTCGACCTCGACATGGCGACCTGCGGGGGAGATTCCCTCGAAGGTGTCGCCCCACGGCACGACGCCCTTCAGGTCCTGCCAACGCAGCGTCATAGCGCGCGAAAGCTCGTCGCGCGCCATCGCTTCAAGGTCTGGATCGCTGGTCGACAGAGCCTCAGCCCTCGGCCGTGTCGCGGAAATAGGCCTCGACCTCGCCCTGCAGCTTGATCGTCATCGGATTGCCCTTGCGATCCAGGGTCTTGCCGGCCGCGACCCGCACCCACTTCTCGCTGATGCAGTACTCCTCGACATTGGTCTTTTCGACACCCTTGAAGCGGATGCCGATGCCACGCTCCAGGAGGTCAGCGTCGTAGTGGGGGCTATCCGGATTGACGGAGAGGCGGTCGGGGGGCGTGTCGCTCATGGTCTTCAGCTTTCGGTCTGGGCCGCGCGGCCCGTGTCTTAGCCGGGGGTGATAGCTACGAAACGCGCAAAGTCCAAATTCTCTGGCCCAAAGGGGCTGACATCCTTGCGGACAACCGCCGCGCCCCCTGCTAGCTAGGCTGGGTCACGACATCGGAGTTCGCATGCTGCGTCGCCTCTACGACTGGGTCATGGGCCTGGCCGCTTCCCGTCACGCCTCCAAGAGCCTGTTCGCCGTCTCGTTCGCAGAGAGCTCGTTCTTTCCGATTCCGCCGGACGTGATGCTGGCCCCGATGTGCCTGGCCAAGCCTGAGAAGGCTTGGCATTACGCCACGCTCTGCACCGTGGCGTCGGTGCTGGGCGGCGTGCTCGGCTATGCGATCGGCTTCTTCCTGCAGGATCTGGGCATCTGGATGATGACCGTCACCGGCCACGCCGGCGGGCTGGAAGAGTTCCAGTGCTGGTACGGCAAGTACGGCGTCTGGCTGATCCTGGCCAAGGGCCTGACGCCCATCCCCTACAAGCTCGTGACCATCGCCTCGGGCCTGGCGGCCTTCAGCTTCCCGATGTTCATCGCCGCCTCCGTGATCACCCGGGGCGCGCGGTTCTTCCTGGTGGCGTTCGTGGTCAAGAAGTTCGGCCCGGCTCTGCTGCCGGTCATCGAGCGTCGCCTGGCGCTTTTCGCCGGAATTTTGATCGCGCTCCTTGTCATCGGTCTTGGCGCCAGCCACCTCCTGGGCGGAAGTGGAGACGCGGGAGCCTGCGTGGCATGACGAACGAAACGCCCAAGCTCGAGCCCCTCGACACTGCGGGAGAGGCTCCGACGGCGGCGACACCGGTGCGCGGACCTTCGCCTGTCCAGCCGGTCCAGCCTGTCGAGCGCACGCTCGTCAGCACGGCCTATGATCTCATCACGCGCCACTGGCCGCTCTTCGCGCTGTTGGCCAGCGCGCTGCTGCTCGCGACCGCCCACGCCTTCGAGAAGTTCGGCGGCCTCGCGCCCTGCCACCTGTGCCTGAAGCAGCGCGAGGTCTACTGGGTCGCCGGTACGGTCGGTCTGGTCGGGGTGATCCTGCAGCGCACGCCGCTTTGGCCGCGCCTGCGTATGCCCGTGCTTCTGCTGCTCGGCGCGATCTTCCTCTACGGCGCGGGCTTGGCGGCGTATCACGCGGGCGCCGAGTGGAAATGGTGGCCCGGACCCAAGACCTGCTCGGGCGGCAGCGCAGCGGCGGCCGCAAGCCTGGAAGCGATGCTGAAGGGCGCGGCCGCCATTAAGGCGCCGGCCTGCGACAAGGCCGCCTGGGTGTTCCTGGGCCTGTCGATGGCCGGCTGGAACGTGCTGATCTCGCTCAAGCTCGCCGTCTGGTCCGTCCTGGCGGCGCTGCGTAAGTCGGAGACCCCGGCATGACCCGCCCCGTTCCGCCCCGCCCCGGCTCCGCAGCCTCCAAGGCGCGCCTGGCTGAGATCCTGCGCGTCGATCAGGCCGGCGAGCTGGCGGCCGTCCATATCTATCGCGGTCAGGCGGCGGTGATGCGCGCCGCGCCCGGCCGTGAGCGCATCGCCGACCAGTTGCGCGAGATGGAGGGCCACGAACAGGTCCACCTGACGCGGTTCAACGACCTGCTGACCGAGCGCGGGGTGCGCCCCACCCTGATGTCGCCAATCTGGCGCGCGGCCGCCTTCGCCCTGGGCGCGGGCACCGCCCTGCTGGGCGACAAGGCCGCCCACGCCTGCACCGAGGCCGTCGAGACGGTGATCGAGAAGCACTATGCCGGCCAGATCGAGGAGTTGAAGGACCGTGATCCTGCGCTCGCCGCCGAGCTCAGCCAGTTCCGCGACGACGAGCTGGCCCACCGCGACCTCGCCATCGAGGAAGGCGCGCACGAGGCGACCGCCTACCCGCTTCTGACGGCGGTGATCCAGGCGGGCTGCCGCGCGGCGATCAAGATCAGCGAAAAGATCTGACACGGCGGCGCGCACCGCCGCGCCGACTCCATTTTCGGGGCGGGGCGCTTGGCGCCCGCAGCCTGCGCGCCTACCGATATCCCCTCAGTTACGACCGAGGGGGAGTCGTTCGTTGTCGCGCCGTATCCGCGTTCTCGCCGCCTGCGCGGCTTCCGCCTTGGCGCTGGCCGCCAGTCAGACCTCAGCTCAGGCCCTGAAGACCAGCGCTCTCACCTTCGAGACCGGCGGCGCCATGCCCGCCGAGCAACGGGCGCTGACCTTCGATCATGCCGACCTGAAGCTCAAGATCCTGCCCGAGAAGAAGGCCATAGAGGGCGAGGCCACCCTCACCTTCACAGCCCAGTCGCGACTGGACAGGCTGGTGGTCGACTTCGACCGCGTCTTCACGATCCGCAGACTGATGATCGACGGCAAGGCGCTCAAACCCAGCGCCTGGAGCAATCCCGAAGGCCAGCTCACCATCGCCCTGCCCACGAAGGTGGCCAAGGGCAAGCAGATCACGCTCTCCGTCACCTATGACGGCGCGCCCCACGAGGCCAAGCGCGCGCCGTGGGACGGCGGCTTTGTCTGGGGCAAGACCGAGAGCGGCGAGCCGTGGATCGCCACGGCCGTTCAGGGGGACGGCTGCGACCTTTTCTGGCCCTGCATCGACTATCCCATGGGCGAGCCTAAGCGGGTTGACCTGCACATCACTGTGCCCGCGCCGCTGGTCGCGCCGGCCAATGGCGTCTTCAAGGGCATGACCGAGAAGGACGGCTGGCGCACCTACCACTGGCGGGCGCGTACCCCGAACACCTACGCGATCGCGCTCAACGTGGGCCCGTACGAGGAGCTGAGCGCCACCTACAAGAGCCGGTTCGGCGACAGCATTCCCATGTCGTACTGGCACCTGAAGGGCCGCGCCGAGAAGGCCAAGAGCCTGTTCGCCGAGTTCACGCCGATGGTGGACTTCTTCGAACAGATGATCGGCCCCTACCCGTTCCGGGACGAGAAGATCGGCGTCGTCGAGACCCCGCACCTGGGCATGGAGCACCAGACCATAAACGCCTATGGCAACGAGTACCGGCTCGACGGCTACGGCTTCGACTGGCTGCTGCAGCACGAGTTTGCGCATGAGTGGTTCGGCAACCAGCTCACCAACGCCGACAATGACGACATGTGGCTGCACGAGGGATTCGGCACCTATATGCAGCCGCTCTACTCGCAGTGGCTGCACGGCGACATGGAGTATATGAGCCGGCTGAACACCCAGCGGCTGGCGGTGCGCAACAAGTTCCCGATCGTCTCCGGCCGTCCGCTCAAGGAGGACGCGGTCTACAACGGCGATCGCGGTCCGGGAAACGACATCTACTACAAGGCCTCGAATGTCCTGCACACGCTGCGGACGCTGATCGGCGACGAGGCGTTCTTCAGGATCACGCGGATCGCAGTTTACGGCCGCGACGATCCAAGGCCTGGAAACTTCACGCCGCGCTACCTGGGCACCCAGGACTTTGTGAAGATCGTGGGCCAAGTGACCAGCAAGGATCTCGGCTGGTTCTTCGACGTCTATCTGTACGACGCCGCCGCGCCTGAGCTGATCGAGACACGCGATGGCGGCGACCTCGTGCTGGCCTGGAAGACCGCCAGCAACAAGCCCTTCCCAATGCCGGTGGAGGTGAAGGTCGGGGACCGGATCGTCGCGCTGCCGATGACGGGTGGAACAGGCCGCTTGCCCGTAGGCGACGCCATGCCGATCATCGTCGACCCCGCTTCCAAGGTCTTGCGACGTCAGCCCTATGTCGAGGCTTATCAGGCCTGGCGCGCCGCCGCCGACAAGGCGGCCGCCGAAGCTCGCAAAAAGGCGGCGGAGGAAAAGGCGGCGGCGGAGAAGAAGTAGTCTCCAGAGGCGACGGGGGCTTGGTGATCTCTCGCTAACCCTGTCGCTTTACCGAATGGCGCGATCTTTCCCTCAGGATCAGCAAGTCCCGAGGAGAACGCGTTCTTGCTAAGGCCCACCCACTTCGTCGTCGCCGCCCGCGTCACGCTGGTGCTGGGCGCCCTTGCGGTCGCGGTGCTCGCTTTGGGCCCTTTCCAGGGCGCTGAACGGATCGTCGGCCTCAACGACAAGGCGGCGCATGCGATCGCGTTCGGGGGGCTCCTGGCCGTGTCCTTCCTGGCGTTCCCGCGCATGCGCCGAAACGACCTGGCGATCGCCGCCCTGGTGCTGGGCGCCGGCGTGGAAGTCGCCCAGCTGTTTGGCGGCCGTAGCGCCAGTCTCCTGGACTGGCTGGCGGACGCCGCCGGCGTTGTCACGATCTATGGGGCGAGCATGATCGAGACGGTCCGCAAGCTCGTTCGGGAGCAAGGCGATATGACCTTCGCCGAAATCACCGCCTTGGATCGCCGACAAGGCCGCCGTCGCCCGGTCGTCGCTTTTGCGCCGACCGAGGAGGCGACCTCAAAGGTGCTCCCCGCGCGGCCCAGCTTCGCTCAGCGGGCCGCGCGACACTTCCCGGTCAGGTGATCCGCTTCACGCTGACCGGGTCGCTGCCCGGGAAGCTTTCCTCAAGCCCCTCGTCGAGCAAGGCCTCCTGCCGGCTCTCGGACTTGGCCACCTTGCCGGCCAGCTGATCGTGCTTTTCATCATCGGCCAACGGGCGACGGGCTTCACGCGCATGGGGCGCGTCGAAGTGCTTGTCCTCAGGCCGGATCTCGCCCTCAGCCGCCATGTCGGCGGTTGAAGACGAAGTGCCGTGGGTGAAATGGCGCTTATCGGCGTCGTTCGCGGGGTTCTGGCTCATCTGGGATCTCCGGAGCGGCTACCCAGACAAAACCCCTTCGGAGCAGGTCGGGTTGCATGCTGCGGCGAAGCTTTCCAGACGATCAGGCCTCCAGTTCGACGTCCCAGTAGAGGTAGTCCAGCCAACTGACGTGCAACCGTCCCGGCGGGAACCTTCGCCCACGCTCCTGAAGCTCGTACATCGAAGGACGGCGCGCGGTGTGGAACGTCTGCATGCCCGCCTCGCGAGGCGTGCGTCCGCCCTTGCTGAGATTGCACGGCGCGCAGGCGGTGACGATGTTTTCCCAGGTGGTGCGACCGCCGCGCGAACGGGGGATCACATGGTCAAACGTCAGGTCCTCCGGCGAACCGCAATACTGGCAGCTGAAGCTGTCGCGCAGGAACAGGTTGAAGCGCGTGAACGCCGGCGGGCGCTCCTGAGGCACATACTGTTTGAGCGCCACCACGCTGGGCAGCTTCATCTCGAATGAGGGTGAATGGATGACCTGGTCGTAGCTGGCCACGACGTCGACACGGTCCAGGAACACCGCCTTGACCACCTCCTGCCAAGGCCAGAGGGACAGCGGATAGTAGCTCAGCGGCCTGAAATCGGCGTTCAGGACCAGAGCGGGCATGCCCGAAGGCGGGCGCGTGAGGACCTGCATCAAGTCCTCCTCACGAGGCCAGCAGGGCCTCGGACGATGGGGTACGCGACAGGACTGAAGACGGGCCTCCTTCCTACGCTATTCAGGGAATCGCCATTCATTCCCGAACGCAAAGGAAGGATGATCCGACTCAGCGACAGAACCAAGACATCCTTGGCTCGTTTTCAGAACGGCGCGATTTCGCGTCGTTTGACGGCGCCGTAGCAGGCCCAGAGCAAATGCGCGGCGACGCCCCGATAAGGTCGCCAAAGCTCAGCGCGGGCGTAGGCCTGTTTCTCGGTCGGACGAAGCTCGGCGCCGTCGACCCAGCGCATGGCTTCCTGCAGCGCCACATCGCCGCCGGGGAACAGGTCCAGTCGCCCCTGGGTGAACATCAGGAAGACCTCGGCCGTCCATCGGCCAACGCCCTTGATGGCGGTCAGCGCCGCGATGGCCTCTTCGTCGGGCAGCGCCCGCAAGGCGTCCAAATCACAAGCTCCGGAGAGGTGGGCCTCGGCGATGGCGCGAGCATAGCGGGCCTTGGGTTGCGAGAGACCCAGCGTGCGCAGATAGGCCTCGTCATGAGCGGCGACGATGGCCGGAGTCATCTCAGGCAGCCCCGCCTCGACCCGCGCCCAGATCGCCGCCGCCGAGGCCAGCGAGACCTGCTGCTGCACGATCATCTTCAGGAGACCGGGAAAACCGCCCAGGCCGACCCGCCAGGCGAAGGGCGGGGTCACGGCCTCAATGGCCGCCAAGGCGGGATCAGCGGCGGCCAGCGCCTCGCGCGCGGCCAGGATCGCTTCGGCGGAAGGCGGTTCGAACATTCAAACGTGGTGGCTCTGACGACGCCGGCGCACAACCCGAAACTTGCGCCGCTACGCGATCGCGATGATCTCGATCTCGCCGCCAGGCGCGGCGGACACCTCGCCGACCGCCTTGCCCAGCAAGGCCCGGGCGATCGGGGCGATATAGGAGATGGTGCCCTTGGCGGGATCAGCCTGGTCCTCGCCGACGATGCGGAAGGTCTGCACGCGGCCGTCCTCGCGCTCAAACGTCACGCGATCGCCAAACTGCACGACAGACTTGGAGGGGTCGCGCTCCATCAGTTGCGCCGTCGCCCGCCGCGCAGACCAGTAGCGCAGGTCGCGTGTGGCGCGGGCCATGGCCGTGCGGTCGCCATCGGCGGCGCCGCCAGCGCTCTGGGCGGCGGCGTAGGCGGCGCGGGCGTCGGCCAGTTCACGCTCGATCTCGGCGAGACCATCGGCCGTCACCAGGTTCGGATGGGTGGAAATCGGACGGTCCGGCAGGTCGGCCGCGAAGGCTTCGCTGTCACCTTCCTTGGTGAAGGCGACGCTCATGGCCGGAAGAATTTCTGGATCATTTTAAAGGGCCCGCGACGCGTCGAAACTGAGCGCCTGGGGCAAACGCGTCCCGCTTTGGTTAGCTCCGCCTACGGCGCGGTTCAAGCCTGCGGTGCGGAACGCGGCGGCGGGCGGTCGCAGCGACCAGCCCGCCGATCGCGAGTCATCCGCCTTAGAGAACAACGCCGACGATGGCGGCGGCGACGCCAAGGGCGATGACCAGGAAATAGCCAGCGGCCAGACGGTCGAAGGCGTTTTCAAAGGCGTTCAGCGTGCGGTTCATGATGGTGGTCCCTCTCTGTGGCCTTGTCCCGATCCCCTATGGATCATCAGCCTCGCTTGCGGCGAGCCAATCTGGACAGCGCTTAGATAGCACCAATCTAAACGCCGTCAAGATGGTCTTTACAGCGTTTAGATGAAATTTTAGAAAGCTATGGTTAGAGTGAGCCCGATGAGCACCGCGACCGCCGAATCCCGCCCCTATCACCATGGTGATCTGAGCCGCGCCTTGATCGACGCGGCGCGCAAGATTCTCGAGACCGATGGCCCCGCCGCTCTGTCTCTGCGTGCGGTGGCGCGTGAAGCCGGCGTCAGCCCCGCCGCGCCCTATCACCATTTCAAGGACAAGGCCGAACTGCTCGAGGCGGTCGCCCACGAAGGCTGGCACGAACTGGACGCGGCGCTCTCGAAGGCGCGAGGCGAAAGCAACGCCGCCCGGGACCAGATGACCAACCTCGGCGTCGCCTATGTCTGTTTCGCGCGCGACAATCCGGCCCTCTATCGCGTGATGTACGACCGATCGCGTGACAAGGACGCCCTGCCCGACCAGTTGAAGGACGACGGCGCCTATTGCCAGGTGCGCGACACCATCGGCGAGAACAGCGGCGGACGCGCCACCGAGATCGACCTGGAGCTGGCCACGATCGCCGCATGGTGCGCCGGCCATGGCCTGGCCGAGATGATCAGCTTCAAGCAGTTCGCCCCGCTGAAGGATCTGCTGGGCGGCGAGGAAGCCTTCCTTCGCGCGGTCTTCGAGCATCTGGGCATGTTCGCCAAGGTCATTGACCAGGATCCGGCTTGACGCTCGTCACCCGGTTTGCGCCCTCCCCGACCGGCTACCTTCATCGCGGCCACGCCTATTCCGCGCTGACCGCCTTCGAAGCCGCGCGCACGGCCGATGGGCGCTTCATCCTCCGCATCGAGGACATCGACGCCACGCGCTGCCGGCCCGAGTACGACGCGGCGATCCTTGAGGACCTGGCCTGGCTGGGCCTGCGCGGGGAAGAGCCGATCCGCCGGCAGTCCGAGCACCTCGCCGACTACGAGGCGGCCATCGTAGCGTTGCGCGAGCGTGGCCTCGTCTATCGCTGCTTCAAGACCCGCAAGGAAATCGACATCGGCCGCGCGCCGCACGAGCCCGCCGTCGCTTACGTCGGCGCGCCGCTCAGCGCCGGCGAGGAAGCCGAACGGCTAGCGCACGGCGAGCCCTTCGCCTGGCGGCTGTCTCTGGCTGCGGCGCGAGAAACCCTCGGCGGCTTCGACCACCTCACCTTCGTGGAGGAAGGCTTAGACGGATCATCGCCCCGAACCGTCCAGGCCCGACCCGAGACCGCCGGCGACATCGTGCTGGCCCGCAAGGACGTCGGCGTGGCCTACCACCTTGCGGTCGTGCACGACGACGCCTTGCAAGGGATCACCCATGTGATCCGGGGCGAGGACCTGTTCGAGGCCACGCACATCCAGCGCCTGCTGCAGGCTTTGCTGGGCCTGCCGACGCCGATCTACCGCCATCACAGCCTGCTTACAGGACCGGACGGCAAGCGCTACGCCAAGCGCGACAAGGCCCAGACCTTGCGGGAGTTGCGAGCGTCCGGCGTTAAAGCCGTGGATCTGCGGGCGGCGCTAGGGTTCAGCTAGATCCTCCGGCCTGCTCGACCAACTGGCCCATGGCCTTCAGATAGTTCGAGAAGGCCGCGCGGCCGGTGTCTGTGAGCCGCACCCGGGTCAGGGGCTTGCGGCCCACGAAGCTCTTGTCGATCGACACGTAGCCCGCCTCCTCCAGCTTGCGCAGGTGAATGGAGAGATTGCCCTGGGTGACCTCGAGCACGTCCTTGAGCTCGGTGAAGTCAGCCACCTCGGCGCTGGCGAGATACGCGACGATCCCCAGCCGCACCCGACCATGGATGACGTCGTCCAGCCCGCTGATGTCGAACTTGGGAGCCACGGACGCCTCAGGCCGCCGACCGCATGGCCTGGCGCATCATGTAGAAGCCCGGGGCCGCCATGAAGGCGAAAAGGCCGAAACTGGCGATCAGCAGGTAGAGGTCCGCTCGCTCGATCAGAAGGCCCATGGCCACGCCCGAGACCAGCCAGCCCAGGGCGACGACCAGCATCCACATCCGACGGCGCAGCACATAGATCACCTGCCAAACCGCGCCCTGTAGGATGAACACCACCGCCGGATGGAACAGCCAGTAGTGGAAGTCCTTGTGACGCGCCGCGGCGGCCGCAAAGACGATGATCAGGGCCAGGTTCGCCACGCCGGTCGCCTGGAAGGCGGCGTTGACCGCCCGGTTGGTGACGCCGCGCTGCGGGTTCTTGTGATCCTTGATGATGACGATGATCATCAACACCAGGAAGATCACCGTCGGCGCCCAGGCCAGGATCTGGTTGCCAAGGCTCCCAAGGCCAATCAGCCCGCGCTCCTGAATGACATAGATCAGGGACTGAAGCCCATAAAGCAGCCCGGCCGCGCCGTAGAGCGCGCCGCCGGCGACGCCTAGCCCGCCCCGCTCCTGCGAACCCTCGGCAAGGCCGCGCAGGAAGGCCAGGTCGTCCTGGACGCTCTTCAGGTCTTTGCTCATCTTGGCCCCTCTCAGCGCGGCATCATGGACGGTCACAGGATTCGGCCCAACAGCGGCAGGCGGCGTAGCGCCATGGTCAGGATCCAGCTCAAGACCGTGGCCCCAACAAACACCGCCACGCCCTTGGCCAGTCCGCCCCAGGCCTGGTGCAGCAGCAGCCAGGCCAACCAGGCCGTGAAGACATAGTGGGTCAGGTACATGCCGTAGGCGTTGGCCTGCAGGCTCGCCCCCAGCGGACCGGTCTTCTTCACGAACCGCAGGAAGGTCGCCAGGGCCGCGAACGACAGAGTGGCGCAAGCCAGAGCGAACATCACGCCGCCGCCGATATCCAGCGCCAGACGCGGGGGCGGCTTGGGCGAGAAAGCCATGATCACCACCGCGATCACCCCAATCACGGGCAGGATGGGCGCGGCCTGCCAGGCCCACCAGCGCTTGGCCAGCTTGCCCTCCGCATCGGTCAGTCCTTGGCCCACGCCCGCCGCGCCGACCGCGACACCGGCCAGGAAGTAGACGAAGTAGTGGAGCACGCGCGAGGTCTGCACGGTGAAGGGACCCACCTGCGTCCAGTGCATGAAGGTGAAGGTGGCGCTCATCGGGATGTAGGCCACGGCGCTGGCGATCACGAGCCCCAGGAAGAACAGGCCCGGCTTGCGATCAGCGCCGCGCACCAGCCGCCCGAGGCCCTTGATCATGCCCGGCGCGAGGAGGTTGATCGCCGTGACCGCCGCGCCGAAGACGAGCAGCACCCAAAGGAACCAGGCCGGGCCGCTGGGCCAGGACGGCAGGTCGAGCCAGGCGCTGGCGAAGCCGGCGATGGAGACGTCCCCGCCCGCCTGCAGCCAGGCCGGAAAATAGGCCAGCGGCGCCAACAGGCCGGCGGCGAACACGAACGGAACGCCGAGACGCACGACGCGCCCCGCCAGGAACCCGCCCTCGCCCTTGGCCTTCAAGCCGTCGGCGACGAACAGCCCCGAGATGAAGAACATCAGCGACATGAAGAAGAGGTCGTTGATCAGCGTCAGCAGACCAAACAGCTCGAACTTCTGAGGGTCGCGGACGGGAAAGGCCTGCCAAAGGTACGGCGTCTGGCTGAAGTCGCCGACGGGCGGCGAGTTGGGCGTGTAGGCCAGCACCGTGTGGTGGGCGATCACCAGCAAGGTGATGAAGGCGCGCAAGGCACCGATCGGGGCGTTGCGACCGCCGATCTCGGCGATCGTCGATCGTTCGGTGGCGCTGAGCGGCGCGTGCATGGGCTGGCTCCCCTTCCTCAAGTGGTCGCACCATGGATCAACAAGTTTGTTTTGTAAACTGGTCTATCAAAGCCTGACCTTTCGCACCTTGTCATCCCGGGCGGCGAAGCCGACCAGGGCCCCAGGGGCCAAGCGCAGTGAGGTCGCCCCTGGGTCCCGGCTCTCCGCTTCGCTGCGGCCGGGATGACACGGATTAGTAGTTTGAATTTACAGACGTTCTGGCGCTCAGCGCGCCCAGTAGCGATACCGGTAAGCGGGTTGAAAACCCTCATCGGCATAGAGCGCGATGGCGGGTGCATTGTCGGACTCGACCTGTAGCCAGGCGCGATCGGCTCCCAAGGTCGCCGCCTCGGCCAACAGGGCGCGTAGCACCAGGCGGGCCAAACCCTGGCGACGATGGGCCGGGGCGGTGCGCATGCCGAAGATCCCCGCGAAGCCGCTACTGATGGCGCTGGCGCCGATCGCCGCCGGCGCGCCGTTGACGTCCAGGCGCGCGAACCGTGCGGGCGCCGGGATGCGTCGGAGGGTCTCCAGGCGCTCGCGACCGTCCTCGGGATCCCCGGCGGTGGCGGTGAACACCGTCTCGAACGCGTCGTCGGGCGCCGTCGAGACGACCACGCGATCGCTCCCCTGCCCGCCCGTCGGCCCCAGCATCACCAAGGTCTCCTTGGTCGGCGCATAACCGCGCGCGGCGAGCCGGCGATCGAGGTCCGCCGGCGCGAAGACCCCGTCCGTCAGCTTGAACCGCGGCGGCAGGCCGCGCGCCTGCAGCCAAGCCTCTGCGGCTGCAATCGACGCATCGACGTCACGATCAGGCGCGCCCAGCGGCCAGCAGGCGTTGATGCGCATGGAATGACCCGAAGCCGCGTTCAGCCGCCAGTCGCCCAGAGCGGCCCGCTCGCGCGCGGGCCAGGCGTCGTCGGCCAGCGGCTCCAGCCGCGCCGGATCGATCACTTCTCAGCCAGCAGCTTTTCGACGATCCCCCGCACCTCAGGCGCGGACCAGTCGGCCGGCCCGGCCAGGCGCGCGCGCTCGCGGCCCTGACGGTCATAGATGATCGTGGTCGGATAGCCCTGGGCGCGCGGCTGCAGGTCGAAGGACAGCTTGTAGGACGGGTCGCGATAGGTGACGAGCGGCGGGTTGGCCGCCATCTCTTCGCGGACGAGGTTCAGGTCGCTGTCGCGGTCGACGCTGATCGGCAGCACCGTCACCGGCTGGGTCGCGTAGGCCGACTGCAGCTTGGCCAGAGTGGGCATCTCGGCCTTGCACGGCGCGCACCAGGTCGCCCACAGGTTCATGACCACCACACGCCCCTTGAAATCGGCCACGGTTGCGGGCTTGCCGTCCATCGAGGTGAAGACCGTCGTCGGCGCAGGACGCGGCGTGGCGGGCACGTCCAGCTTCTCGAAGGCGCCCTTCTTGAATTCTGTAAGGTCGGCGGGACCAGAGGGTTTGAACGAAGCCGACGCGATGACGTATAGAACCGCCGCGACGCCCACGAGGATGACGCCCGCCAGCGCCAGTCTCATGGGATTACGCTTCTTGGCTTCCTCGCCGCTTTGACCCGACTGGACTTCGTTCATATGACCGACAACGCCTCCAACACGCCCAAGGCCAACGGCCAGGGCCAAGCTATGTGGGGCGGCCGGTTCTCGGCCAAGCCGGCGGAACTGATGCAGGCGATCAACGTCTCCATCGGTTTCGACAAGCGCCTGTGGGCGCAGGACCTGGCAGGCTCCCGCGCCCACGCCCGGATGTTGATGAACCAGGGCGTGATTTCAAGCCATGACGGGGAGGAAATCCTGGAGGGTCTCGCCCGCGTCGAGGATGAACTGCTGTCGGGAACCTTCCCGTTCCGCGACGAGTACGAAGACATCCACATGAATATCGAGGCGCGGCTGCGCGAACTGATCGGCCCGACGGCCGGCCGGTTGCACACCGCCCGCTCTCGCAACGACCAGGTGGCCGTCGACTTCCGCCTCTGGGTCCGCGACGCCTGTGACCGTACCGTCGGCCAGCTGGAAGCGCTGCAGAAGGCGCTGCTGGCCCAGGCCGAGACCTATGCCAACGCCCTGATGCCGGGCTTCACCCATCTGCAGCCGGCCCAGCCCGTGACCTTCGGCCACCACCTGATGGCCTATGTCGAGATGTTCGGCCGCGACGCCAGCCGTTTCCGTGACGCCCGCGCGCGGATGAACGAGTGCCCGCTGGGCGCGGCGGCCCTGGCCGGCTCGCCCTTCCCGATCGATCGCCACCAGACGGCGACGGCTCTAGGCTTTGATCGCCCGACCGCCAACTCGCTGGACAGCGTCTCCTCGCGCGACTTCGCCCTGGAAGCCCTGTCGGCCGCCTCGATCACCGCCACGCACCTGTCGCGGCTGGCCGAAGAGATCGTGCTGTGGACGACGCCGATGTTCGGTTTCATCAAGCTGACCGACGCCTTCACGACCGGCAGCTCGATCATGCCGCAGAAGAAGAACCCCGACGCGGCCGAGCTGATCCGCGCCAAGGTCGGCCGCATCCTGGGCTCGCTGACCACCCTGACCGTGGTCATGAAGGGCCTGCCGCTGGCCTATTCCAAGGACATGCAGGAGGATAAGGTCCCGACCTTCGAGGCCTTCGACGCCCTGGAACTGAGCCTGCTGGCCATGGCCGGCATGATCGCCGACCTGACCCCGAACACCGAGAACATGGCCAAGGCGGCCGGCGCGGGCTTCTCCACCGCCACTGATCTGGCCGATTGGCTGGTGCGGACGCTGAACATGCCTTTCCGTGACGCCCACCACGTGACAGGCTCCGCCGTAAAGACGGCCGAAGGCTTGGGCGTCGATCTCGCGGATCTTTCACTGGCGCAGTTCCAGGCGATCGAGCCCCGGATCACGAACGACGTCTACGCCGTCCTGACCCCGGCCGCCTCGGCGGCCAGCCGCATGAGCTATGGCGGGACGGCCCCCGCCCAGGTCCGCGCCCAGATCGCGCGTTGGAAGGAACAGCTGGCATGAGCCGCACTCTGACGACCCTCGCCCTGGCCGCCCTGGCCGTCACGGCCGCCGCGTGCGGCAAACAGGGCGCGCTGGAACGCCCCGCCCCGCTGTGGGACGCCCAGAAGAAGGCCGCCTGGGCCGCCGAGCGCCGCATGGCCTCGGCCCAAGCAAACCAGCCGGCGCGCGCCGGCGGCGCCCAGGAGATCCGCGACCCGGCCTCCAGCAACCGCACCATCCGCGCCGCACCCCTGCCCGGCACCCGGGATCCCTTCGGCGGTCCGTCCGCCGCCGGCTTCCCCGGCGCCACGCCCAATTAAGAGACTCCGTTGAACCACTTCGAGTACGGCCCCGAGGGCCTGGCCTGCGAAGGCGTGCCTCTGGCCAAGATCGCGGCCGAGGTCGGCACGCCGGTCTATGTGTACAGCCGCGCCACCCTGGAGCGGCACTTCACCGTGTTCCGCGACGCCCTGGCGGCCGCCGGCGTTGTCGATCCGCTGATCGCCTATGCGGTGAAGGCCAATTCCAACGTCGCGGTGCTGAAGGTCCTCGGCGACCTGGGCGCCGGCGCCGACACGGTGTCCGAGGGCGAGGTCCGCCGCGCTCTGGCCGCCGGCATCCCCGGCGAGCGGATCGTCTTCTCGGGCGTCGGCAAGGCGCGGCGCGAGATCGCCTTCGCGCTGAAGGCCGGCGTCGCCGAGATCAATGTCGAGTCCGAGCCTGAGCTCAACCTGATCGCGGACGTCGCCGCCGAGCTGGGCGTGCGGGCCAAGGTCGCCTTCCGGGTCAATCCGGACGTCGCGGCCGGCGGCCACGCCAAGATCGCCACCGGCAAGTCCGAGAACAAGTTCGGGGTCTCGTTCGCCGAGGCCGCGCGCCTCTACGCCAACGCCAGCAACAACGCCAACCTCCAGCCCGTGGGCGTGGCCTGCCACATCGGCAGCCAGATCACCGATCTGGCCCCCATGCGCGCGGCTTTCACCAAGATGCGGGGCCTCGTGGAGCAGCTGCTGGGCGAAGGCCTGTCGGTCGAGCGCCTCGATCTCGGCGGCGGGCTGGGCGTGCCCTATTTCAACCACCCCGAACCGCCCTCGCCGGCCGAGTTCGCCGCCATGGTCGGCGAGGTCACGCGCGGCCTACCCGTCACCCTAGCCTTTGAGCCCGGCCGGGTGATCGCCGCCAACGCCGGCGTCCTGGTGTCAGAAGTGATCCACGTCCACGAGCGCCCCGAGGGCCGCAAGTTCCTGGTCATCGACGCGGCCATGAACGATCTGGTGCGTCCGGCCATGTACGACGCGTTCCACGACATCCGTCCGGTGACCCAGCGCTCCGGCGAGACGGTCTATGACGTGGTCGGTCCGGTCTGCGAGACCGGCGACACCTTCACCCGCGACCGCGCCCTACCGCCGTTCGCGGCCGGCGACCTCGTGGCCTTCATGTCAGCGGGCGCCTACGGCGCGGCGATGGCCAGCGAGTACAACACCCGCCCGCTGGTCCCTGAGGTGCTGGTCGACGGCGACCGCTATGCGGTGATCCGCAAGCGCCCGACCTATGACGAGATTTTGGCGCGGGATCTGGTGCCGGACTGGGTGTGATCTGAACTTTCCCTCTCCCCTTGCGGGAGAGGGTGGCCCACGCAGTGCATCGGGTGAGGAGTCGCGTGGCCGACGCCAAGACGCCCCTCACCCGTCAGCTTCGCTGAAACCTTCTCCCGGGAGAGGAGAAGGAAGACATCAATCCATCGCGCCGATGTACGGCAGGCCCCGGCTCTTGCCCTCGTCGTCGAGGCCGTAGCCCACGAGATAGCGCGCGGGCGCCTCCCAGGCGACGAAATCGGGGTCCATGCCGCGATCCTTGGGCCAGGGCTTGCGGGCGAAGACGGCGGTCAGCACCTCGCTGGCGCCGGCGTCCTTCACCAGGCGCGCAGCTTCCGACAGCGACAGGCCGGTGTCGAACACGTCGTCGACGACCAGGGCGCGGCGACCGACCAACGGGCGCTGCAGGTCGGCGCGGACCTCGCAGCGGCCCGAGCTCTTGCGCTCGTCGTGATAGGAGGCCAGCCATAGGGCGTCGAAGCGGACGTCGCGTCCGGCCTTCCACAGGGCGCGTGTCAGGTCGGCGGCGAACCACAGGCCGCCCGTCAGCAGGCAAACCACGACGGTGTCATCGTCGATGCGCGGCGCGATCTGTTCGGCCAGTTTCTGAACCCGTTCGGCGATCTCGGCTTCCGAGATCAGGACTTCGGGCTTGGGGAGGTCATTCATGATGGGCGGGTTCGTGAGAGTCTGAAGGGGGCGTTTGGTCCCCGCTCTCATGTCCCGGGGGTTCCTGTCCAGCCGCTTCGTGTGCGACGGGGGCGTCTTGAGCGCCGCGCAGGGCGACTTCCGGCTCACCGGCGTGACCTTCCGGCTTCTTCAGGGCGGCCTTGACCGCCTTGGCCGCGCCCGGCTCGGTCGCGAAGCCGATCTGCAGATCCTTGGCGGTGCGCGGAGGATCCAGGAAGGTGATCGAGAAGTGCCGCACCTCGCCGGGCGGGATCTTGGCGTCCGAGGCGGCGGCCAGTTGCCCGGCGACGCGTTTGTTTTCCTTGCTCAGCAGCTCCACGCGCAAGGGCGGCGCGATGACCTCATGCTCGGTGATGTTGCGGATCGAGCCGGTAATGGTGACGGCGGCGTGGCCGTCCTGCATCGAGGGTTGAGCCTTGATGCTGCCGGCGTCGATCATCAAGCCCACCGTGTTCACCGGCAGGCCGACAGCGGCGTAGGCGCCGGCGGACCCGGGCATGATGCGAACGACATCGATCCGGAAGATCAGGGCGGCGACCACGACCACCGCCATGGCGGCGGCCATGCCCGCCCAGATCACGCCCGTCGCGGTCGCCGCCCGCAAGCGGCGTTCGGCGTCGGCGCGGGCGCGGAACACCTTGGGCAGCTCTTCCCCTGGCAGGGCGCTGACGGGCGGCTCCTCCGCCTCCTCGGCGACAGCTTCCTCCGGCGCGTCGGCCGTCGCGCTCAGGGTCTCGTTTTCGGAAACTTCAGGCTCGTCGAAGAGGTCCAGCGGCTCTTCGAGATGGGCGGTCCAACGGTGTCCGCAGGAGGCGCAACGCACGACACGGCCTTCCGGCCCGACCTTGGAGTCGTCGACGAAATAGCGGCTGGCGCACTCCGGACAGGTCAGTATCATGGCCGCGAATCGAACGAACCCCACATGACTTCATGGGGTCGCTGATTTTAACCCTGATGTCCAGAAAGCCCAGTGACGCGCCTTGCGGATCGACACAGAACAGGGCGATGACGCCCTTCCGGTGGTCCGCTTCGAAGGCGTGTCGATGCGCTATGGGCGGGGGCCGGAAACCCTCAGAGATATAAGCTTTTCCCTGGAGCCGGGGTCGTTTCACTTCCTGACCGGCGCTTCGGGAGCAGGCAAGAGCTCGCTGCTCAAGCTGATCTATCTGGCGCACCGTGCGTCACGGGGTCGCGTGGAGCTGTTCGGCCGCGATGTCAGCCTGACCCACGCCTCGGACCTACCCTTCCTGCGCCGGCGCATCGGCGTGGTCTTCCAGGAGTTCCGGCTCCTGGAGCACCTGTCGGTCTTCGACAACGCCGCCCTGCCCTTGCGGATCCTGGGCCGCAAGCCCGCCACCTATCGCGAGGACGTCGCCGAGCTTTTGAACTGGGTGGGCCTGGGCGAGCGGATGCACGCCCTGCCCGCCACCCTGTCGGGCGGCGAGAAGCAACGCCTGGCCATCGCCCGCGCCGTCGTGGATCGGCCCGACGTGCTGCTGGCTGACGAACCGACCGGCAATGTCGATCCGGCCATGTCGCTGCGTCTGCTGCGCCTGTTCGTCGAGCTGAACCGCCTGGGCACCACCGTGCTGATCGCGACCCACGACGAGGACCTGGTGGCGCGGGCCGCTCGTCCGACCCTGCACCTGGAGCATGGCCGCGTGGTCGATCTGGGAGGCCGGCCATGAGCGAGTTCTTCCAGGTTTCGCGCTGGAAACCCGGCCCACTTCTGCCGCCGCGCGACGCTCGCGACGGGGCCTTGGTGTTCGTCGTCGCGGTCCTGTGCTTCCTGGCCTGCCTCACCGCCTTCGCCGCCCTGGCGGCCAACCGCGCCGCGCACGGTTGGACAGCGCAGCTCAGCGGCTCGGCGACGGTGGTCGTCCGCGCCCGCGTCAATGAGACGCCCGACAGCGCCGCCGCCCGCGCCGCCGAAACCCTGGCCGGGGTGCGCGGCGTGGTCGAGGCCCAGGCCCTGCCGCGCGAGAAGGCCGAGGCGCTGCTCGCGCCCTGGATCGGAACCGAGGCCCTGGTGGATGATCTGCCAACGCCCCGGCTCGTCACGCTCGAGTTGGATCCCAAAGCCCCGCCGACCGCCGCCATCCTGGATCGCGCGCTCCGCGCGGCGGGTATCGACGCCACGGTGGACGATCACAGCCGCTGGATCGCCGATATCGAGCGCGCGGCGGACATCGCCCGGTTCGCGGCGCTGGGCGTCTTCGCCTTGATCGCGGCCGCGACGGCGGCGGTGATCGCCTTCGCCACCCGCGCAGGCCTGGCGGCGCGGCGCGACGTCATCGAGGTGCTGCACTTCTCAGGCGCCGAGGCGCGCTTCATCGCCGGTCTGTTCCAGAACCGGTTCGCGACCATGGGCGCGCTGGCGGGGTTGCTGGGCGGGGCCGGGGCGGCCATCATCGGGGCGCTCGCGCGCTACTTCGGCGGCGGGGCGGGCGTTGTTCCAGTGCTGCCGCTGGCCTGGATCGACCTGCTGGCCGCCCTGCCCGCGCCGATGCTGGCGGCGCTGATCGCCGGCGTCTCGGCCCGTCTGGCGGCGTCGCGCATCGTGGGGGAGATGCCGTGAAGACCTTGGCCGCCTTGCTGATCGCCCTGATGATCTGGGGCCTTGGACTCCTGGCGTTCACCGGGCGGGTCGACCAGTCGACCCCGGCGCCCGAGCCGCCCGTCGCGGACGGCGTGGTGGCCCTGACCGGCGCCTCGACGCTTCGACTGGAGGCCGCGACGCGGCTTCTGGAAGAAGGCAAGGGCCAGCGTCTGCTGATCTCCGGCGTCAATCGCGAGGCCACCCGCGCGGAGATTCAGGCCGTCACCAAGGCGGTGAAGCCGATCTATGACTGTTGCGTCGACCTAGGCTTTTCCGCCGCCAACACGGTGGGCAACGCCCGCGAGACGGCCGAATGGGCGCGCTCCAAGGGCTATAAGAGCCTGATTGTGGTCACCGCTGACTACCACATGCCCCGGTCGATGCTTGAGTTGCGCGCCGCCATGCCGCATGTGGCCCTGCACCCCTATCCGGTGAAGACCGATCTGAACGCCCATCGCTGGTGGAAGACCGGCGTCAGCGCGCGGCGCATGATCGTGGAGTACTGCAAGTACCTGGCGATTCTGGGCCGCGAAGCGTTCCTGGGGCTGGGACCGAAGGACAAGGCCGCCCCGGCGGCGAAGGAAG
The DNA here is from genome assembly GCF_056313785.1 of Caulobacter sp. DMC95. Classification (NCBI taxonomy): domain Bacteria; kingdom Pseudomonadati; phylum Pseudomonadota; class Alphaproteobacteria; order Caulobacterales; family Caulobacteraceae; genus Caulobacter; species Caulobacter sp. DMC95. Next base: position 79,954 of record NZ_JBQUZP010000008.1, read on the forward strand.
TGTCTTGATCTATCTGCGTTCGTTTCTCTTCCAGTTGGCGTTCTGGCTGTGGTCGATCGCGTGGGCCGTCGGCATGCTGCTGGTCCTGCCGCTGCCGCGTCGCGTCAATACCTGGTGCCTGACCACCTGGGCCAAGGGCCTCATCGTGGGTCTGCGCCTGCTGGCCGGCGTGAAGGTCGAGGTACGCGGCCAGGAGCACCGCCCGACCGGACCGGCCTTGGTCGCCGCCAAGCACCAGTCGATGTTCGACGTGTTCAGCCAGTTCGCCCTGCTGCCCGACGCCTGCTTCGTGATGAAGAAGGAACTGCTGATGGTGCCGCTGTTTGGCTGGCATGGCTTGAAAGCCGAGATGATCGTCGTGGACCGCGACGGACACTCCACAGCGCTTAAGAAGCTTGTCCGCGACGCCGTCGACCGGATGAAGGAAAGCCGTCAGATCGTGATCTTCCCCGAAGGTACGCGCGGCAAGGTCGGCGAGCCCGGCGACTACAAGCCCGGCATCGCTGCGCTCTATCGCGAACTGAACATGCCGGTTACGCCGCTGGCGCTGAACTGCGGCTCGCACTGGAACAAGAGCTTCCTGATCCAACCCGGCACGATCGTGTTCGAGTACTTGCCTGCCATCCCCGCCGGTCTGAAGCGCGGCGAGTTCATGCGCGAACTGCAGACCCGTATCGACGGCGCAACGAAGGCGCTGGAGGATGCGGGGCTCTAGGCCGCCTCCCGCGCCTCGACCATCTTCAGCAGCTTTTCCATCGCGTGATCGCGCACGCCGTCCTCGTGCAGGTGCATGACGAGGTCGCGCAGGTAATCGATGTTGGGCCCCGACAGGCCCACCGCGCCGGCGATCAGCGCGGCCTGCTCTTCAAGGCTCAGGGCTCCAGCCCATTGGCTGTGCTTCATGTCTGACAGGAAGACCAGGGCGGGCGTGCGAACGCCGGCATCGATCTTCACATCTCGCCAGGTCTCGAAATAGGTCTCGGTCGGCTGTTCGCGCTCGCGCAGATAGGCGTAGACGCCTTCCCACTCAGCGGCGGCGACGCGATAGGCCATGCCGCGCACCGAACCGCCCGGCGCCAGACCCAGCACCAGGCCCGGGCGCTCATAGGTGCCCCGATGATGCACCGAATAGATGCAGAACGCCCGTCGCCGACCGTGGAGCACGGCGGCTCTTCGGTCTATGAACGGGAACCCGGGCCGCCACATGAGCGATCCGTATCCGAACACCCAGCGATCTTCACCGCCCTCTGAACTCATCACCGATCCCGACTGGACGCGCCCTAGAATGACCCATAACGACGCCGCCCCGTCCCGCAAAGCCCCTGCAATGGCGCGACGCAGCCGTCTGTTCGCGCCCTTCATCCTCGCCGCCATTCTGGCGGGCGCCTGGAGCTATGGCTGGATCTGGTTGCGCGGCCAGGCCGAGCAGCGGATGGACGCCCAGGCGGCGGATCTGCGGTCGCGCGGCTATGACCTGTCGTGGAGCGCGCGGACCTTCTCGGGCTTCCCGTTCCGGATGAATATCCAGATGTCCGATGTCCGGGTCGCCGAACCGACGGGCTGGGCGCTGCGACTGCCGCAGTTGAAGGGCGAGGCGGCGGTCTACGACCTCACCCACTGGGTGCTGGTCGCTCCGAACGGCGTGGTGCTGACCCGTCCGGAGGCCGGCGACGTCACCATTGCTGGAGACGCGCTGCGCGCCAGCATCTCGCACGTGACCGAGTATCCGCCGCGCATCTCGATCGAAGGTGCGAAACTGACCTTCGTCCCGGCCCCGAACGCCAAGCCGTTCACCCTGGTGTCGGCCGATCGGATGCAGCTGCACGTGCGCGGCGGCGGTCCGGATGACCAGGGCGCGGTGTTCTTCAAGGCGGACGGAGCCAAGACCGCTTTCCCCGGGCTGCTGGGCCGCATCGCCCAGGACAAGACCGCCTCGATGCTGCTGGAAACGCATCTGACCCATGTTTCTCAGCTACGCGGCCGCAACTGGCAAGCCTCCGTCAAGCGCTGGAGCGAGGCCGGCGGCCAGATCACGGTGAAGCAGAGCCAGATCCTGGCCGGCGACGCCGAGGGCAAGGCCAAGTCCGGCGTGCTGGGCGTCGACGCCGACGGCCGCCTGACGGGCCTGCTGAGCGTCGCGATCAAGGAGCGCGCCGACCTTTCGCAGCCGATCCAAACCCCTGAGCAGGCCCTGGCCGCCGCCGCCCAGGCGATGGGCCAGGAGCCGGTGATCGAGGCGGATTTGCGCTTCGACAACGGCCGAAGCTATCTCGGCGCCATCGACACCGGGCCGGCGCCGACCGTCTACTGATCGAGCAAATCGGAGCGATCACGCAATTTTCTTCCCATGAAGGCTAGCTATTGCGTGTTTGGCGGCAAAGACTATGGTCCGCCCTCCAATTTCGGGGAAGAACATGGGCAGCGACGCGACGGAGGCCACGCCGTCTCTCGAAGAGGTCCGATGGCGGCTGGACGCCATCGACGGTGAACTGCTGAAACTGCTCGACGAGCGCGCCGGCCTGGCCGGCGCCGTCGCGGCGGCCAAGCGCGCCTCGGGCGACACAGGCTTTGGCCTGCGCCCCGGCCGCGAGGCCCAGATCGTCCGCAAACTGCTTGCCTCGCCCCGCAAGGGCGCCAGCGCGGCGCTGGTGATCCGCATCTGGCGTGAGATCATGGCCGACAACCTGGCGCGCCAGGGCCCCTATCATCTGGGCGTGTTCGGCGGCCGCGAGCCGGCTCGAGCGGTCGAACTGACCCGCCTTCGGTTCGGAACCGCGCCTCGCCTGTCGCTGCTGCCGACGGCCCAGGACGCCCTGGCCGTGGCCCGCACGCCCTGGGGCGTGGGCGTCCTGCCGCTCTCGTCCGACACGCCCTGGTGGGGCCGCCTGCTGGCCGAGCCCAAGCTGAAGGTCTTCGCCGCCCTGCCCTGCCTTGCCGCCTGGGGCTCCCAAGCTGCATTGGCCGTAGCCGAGGTCGAGGTCGAGCCCACCGGCGGCGACCAGACCTTCTGGGTCACCGACTCGCCCAAGAGCGCCGGCGCCATTGTCGAGGCCCTCAGTCAGACCGACGTGGCCGCTGAGCTGATCGCCGACGCCGGCGGCCTGAAGCTTTTCTCGCTGTCGGGCTTCTTCCAGGCTGACGACCCGCGCCTGGCGCGCGCGCCGGGCCAACTTACGGGGGTCATCGGGGCTGCACCGGAGCAGTTCGACGTGTAAGAGACGGCCGTCTCACGCAAGACATCCGTCAACCGAGTAGCCCGATGACCACCTCCGCCCCCGACCGCTTCGCCGCGCCGCGTCCCATGCCCAAGTCCGGGATCATGGACATCCACGCCTATGTCGGCGGCAAATCCAAGGTCGAGGGCGTCGCCCATCCGGTCAAACTGTCGAGCAACGAGAACATCCTGGGCAGCAGCGACAAGGCCAAGGAGGCCTATCGCAACGCGGTCGACCGCCTCCACATCTATCCAGACGGCAAGGCGGGCGTCCTGCGCGCCGCCGTGGCCGAGCGCTACAAGCTGGAGCCTGAGCGCCTGACCTTCGGCGACGGCAGCGACGAGATCTTCGCCCTGCTGTGCCAGGTCTATCTCGAGCCGGGCGACAACATCGTCCAGGGTGAGCACGGCTTCGCCGCCTACGCCATCGGCGCCCGCGCCTGCCAGGGCGAGGTGCGCATGGCTAAGGAGGTCAACCACCGCGTCGACGTCGACGAGGTGATCAAGTGCGTCGATGAGCGCACGCGCCTCGTCTTCATCGCCAACCCCGCCAACCCGACCGGCACCTGGCTGACCGGCGAGGAGATCCGCGCCCTGCACGCGGGCCTGCCGCCCTCGGTGGTGCTGGTGCTGGACGGCGCCTACGCCGAGTTCTGCACGGACCCGCGCTTCGAGGACGGGCTGGAGCTGGCCCGCACGGCCGAGAACGTCATCGTCACGCGCACCTTCTCGAAGATTCACGGCCTGGCCGCCCTGCGCGTCGGCTGGGGCTATGCGCCTGAGCACATCATCGCGCCGATCGAACGCATCCGCCCGCCGTTCAACACCTCGATCCCCGCGCAGGAAGCGGCGGTCGCGGCGCTGTTCGACGACGACTTCCAGGACCGCTCGCGCGCCCTGGTCGAGCAGTGGCGCCCGTGGCTGGCCCAGCAGCTGGGCGGGCTTGGCCTGGAAGTGACGCCGTCGGCGGCCAACTTTGTCTTGGCGAGCTTCCCGACCACGCCGGGCAAGACGGCCCCGGAAGCCGAGGCTTTCCTCGCCTCGAAGGGCTACCTCGTCAGGGCCGTTGGCAACTACAACCTGCCCAACGCGATCCGCATCACGATCGGACTGGAAGAGCAGAACCGGGCCGTGGTCGAGCTCCTGTCCCAGTTCATGGGGCGCTAGAGATCCATGCCTAACCCCGGCGTCCTCTACCCCAAGCTCACCGTGATCGGCTGCGGCCTGATCGGCGGCTCGGTCATCCGCGCGGCGCGCCAGCAGGGCGTGGTCGGTGAGATCACCGTCGCCGACGCCAGCGAGGCCCACCGCGCCCGCGTGACTGAGCTTGCCATCGCCGAGCACGTCACCGGCGACATCGCCGAGGCCGTGAAGGACGCCGACCTCGTGGTCATCGCCACGCCCGTGCTATCGGTGCCCGAACTGGCCAGCGTGGTGATCCCAGCTATGAAGCCAGGCGCAACCCTGACCGACGTGGGCTCCACCAAGGGAAATGTGGCCGAGGCCTTCCGGGCCCAGGATCTGTCGAAGATCTTCGCCATCCCGGGCCATCCGATCGCTGGCACCGAGCAGTCGGGTCCCGACGCCGGCTTCGCCGAGCTGTTCGAGAACCGCTGGACGATCCTCACCCCCTTCGAGAGCGACGACGAGCACTACGCCGCCGCCGTCGCCAAGCTGTCGGCCTTCTGGCGCGCCTTTGGGGCCCAGGTCGAGCTGATGGACGAGAAGCACCACGACCTCGTCTTGGCCGTCGTGTCCCACCTGCCCCACCTGATCGCCTACACCATCGTCGGCAGCGCGGCCGACCTTGAGAACGTCACCGAGAACGAGGTCATCAAGTACTCGGCCTCGGGCTTCCGCGACTTCACCCGCATCGCCGCCAGCGATCCCACCATGTGGCGCGACATCTTCGTGGCCAATAAGGACGCGGTGCTGGAGATGCTGGGCCGCTTCACCGAGGACCTGCAGGCCATGAGCCGCGCCATCCGCTGGGGCGACGCCGACACCCTGCACGCCCACTTCACCCGCACCCGCGCCATCCGTCGCGGCATCGTGGCGGCGGGCCAGGAGAGCGCCGAACCCAACTTCGGCCGCGATCGCGGTAAGCACTGACGCCCCGGGCTCTCCGATCTTGGGAGGGCCTCATTTGCGAAACACCGCCGCAACAAAAGAGGCCCACTCACGCCGTCCAGGGACATAGCCCCGGAAGGAATCGCCTCACATGCGCCGCACGCTCTTCGTCGCGCTCGCTTCGCTCACCACCTTGGCCGCTGGCGCCGCCATGGCCCAGCAGGACGGTCCGCCCCCAGGGCCGCCGCGCGGCATGCCTGCGCCGGAAGACGTCTTCAAGCGCTGGGACGCCAATAGCGACGGCGCCGTCGACAAGTCCGAATGGACGGGCGCTGGCCGCCCCGAAGACCGCTTCGCCATGATTGACGGCAACAAGGACGGCAAGATCACGATCGACGAACTGAAGACGGCGTTCGAGACCATGCGCCAGCGCCGGATGCAGCAGGGCGAAGGCCCGCCTCCGGGCCCGCCGCCGGAAGGCGCTCCGCCGCAGAACTAAGCCTCTTCGGCGCAACGTCGAACGCCGCCCGGTCAGCCCACCGGGCGGCGTTCTTCGTTTTCAGTCCAGAACCCGGGCGCGCAACATCGCCAGCGGCAGGGTCCCGGGCCACAGCACGGCGTCGTGGAAGGCCTTCAGGTCGAAGTCCTTGCCCTGGCGACGTCGCGCCGCGGCGCGGAGCTCCACCAATCCCAGCCACAATAGGCCCTGTCCCGCAACGCTTCCTGGCCCGATGGCGGCGCGCTCCACATCCTGAGCGATGGGCGCAAAGACTGGCGGAGGCCCCTGCAGGTCGGTGAACCAGGCCTCGGCCTTGGCCCGGCTCCAGCCCTTGGCGTGCAGGCCCGTGTCGACCACCAGCCGTCCGGCCCGGAACAACATCCACTGGAGATAGCCGAGCTCGACCAGGGGATCGCCCACGAACGCGCCCTCCTCGTCAGCCAGCTGTTCGGCGTAGATCGCCCAGCCCTCGCTGAATCCCGGACACGCGAGGCGCGTGCGCAGCGGATGCGCGCCCGCGCCCTCCTCCATCGGGGTCTGAAGCATGTGGCCTGGAACGCACTCGTGATGCGCGACGCTGGCCAGGGTCCAGCGAGGCCGGCTGCGGATGGCGGCCAGATCGACGAAATAGGTCCCCGGTCGCGCGCCGTCGAAACTGGGCGGGGTGCGATAACCCTGCCGCGCAGCCGCCTCGTCGGCCGCCGACATCCGCGCGACCACAGCCGTCCAAGCCCCCTTCGGGATGGCCCCGAAGGACAGCTGCAGGCGGGTCTTGGCCTTCTCAAGCCAGCCGTTCATGTCGGCCACCAGCTGGTCGCGGCCGGCGTTATCGTCGGCATATAGGTACCGCGGGTCACGTGACAGAGCCGTCAGGCGCGCGCCCACGCTCCCTTTGGTCAGCCCCTGCGCGCGCAGCAGGGCGTCCGCTCGAGCGCTGAACCGACGCGCGGCGTCAAGGCCTCGGGCGTGGGCCTCGGCGGGCGAGATGGCCATGCCTGTGTTCAGTTTCAGCACCAGGGCGTAGTAGAGGTCCGCATCCTTGAAGCGCACGCCCGCGCCGTCGCCCGCCTGCGGCTTGAGCGCGAGAAGCACATCGCTCTGGCGAGCCAGTTCAGCGGCGAGTTCGCCGCTCGCTCCTGTAGCGACCTTGGCGATACTGGCGATGGTCTTGTCGATCACAAAGGCCGGCGGGATCACCCCGAGCGCGGCGTCGGCGCGGATTTTCTGCGTATCGACCTTAAGCCTGGCGGCCAGGACTGATGGCGCGTCCCCTCCGACTCGAAGCGCCTCGGGAACATTCGTCCACCACCCCGCGCGCGGGGTGACCGCATAGGGGGCGGTCGCCGAAGCGCCAAAAGGAAAACGGCGCGCCAGTTCGGCCTCGGTCTCATAGGCTTGAAGGACGGCGTCGCGATCGAGGCGGGCGTTGGCGGACAGCTCCTCGGCAGGAAAAGCCTTCAACACCGCCAGACGGCCGGCCGGCGCTCCCGCGCCCTTGGCTAGCTTGTCGAGCAGCGCCTTCAACGCGGCGTCGCTTGACGCTTGCGCCATGGCCTCGCCTTTCGCCAGGGTCGCCCCGACGGCGGCGGCGCCCGCGAGCGCTTGGCGACGGCTGAGCATGGGATCCTCCCGAAGATCTGTCCCTCCTGTCTATGCCACCTGACACCGGTGTCTAGCCACCTCATGCCTTGCCCCAACCGATACCGCTAACAAAGCTCGTGACAACGCTGTCGCTCCGCCGCTAGCTTGTCGCCAAGGCGCGCGCCGACGCGCCATGGAGGAAGCGTTGATGATCCGCCTGGCCGCCCTTTCGCTTGTCTCGACCCTGGCCCTGGCCAGCGCGGCGCTCGCTGACGACACACCGCGTCCGATCCGGCTCAATCAGACAGGCTTTGAAGCCCAGGGCCCCAAGCGCGCCGTTCTCGCCGCCCCTTCGAAGACCCCGCTGGACTGGCTGCTGCTCGACGCCAGCGGCGCCGCGATCGCCAAGGGCAAGACCGTGGTCTTTGGCGACGACAAGGCCTCGGGCGAGCACGTCCACCAGATCGACCTCTCCGGGTTCCGCAAGGCGGGCGACGGCTACCGCCTCAAGGTCGGCGCCGCCGAGTCGCGCGCCTTCGCCATCAAGGCCAAGCCTGACGGGCGCCTGACCCGGGCGGCGATGTCCTTCTTCTATCAGCAGCGCGCCAGCGTCCCGATCGAGGCCCGTTACGTCGAGCGTCCTGACCTGGCGCGTCCCGCAGGCCACGCCCCAGATAAGGCCACCTGCTTTGACCAGGCCGATGAGCGCGGGCAGGTCTGGCCCGGCTGCGACTATACGCTGGACGCCAGCCGCGGCTGGTACGACGCCGGCGATCACGGCAAGTACGTGGTCAACGGCGGCATCTCGGCTTGGACGCTTCTCAACGCCTGGGAGCGCGCCGCCCTTCTGAAGCGTCCCGCCGCCCTCGCCGCGTTCGGGGACCGCGCCCTGGCCCTGCCCGAGGCCGGCAACGGCGTCCCGGATCTGTTGGACGAGGTCCGCTTCCAGCTCGACTTCCTGCTGGCCATGCAGGTCCCCGAGGGCAAGACCCTGCAGGTTCCGGTGGGCAATCAGCGTCCCGGCGACGGCAAGCTGGCGCTGACCGCCATCGACGCCTCGGGCATGGCGCACCAGAAGTTGGCGGACCGCTACTGGACGGCCCTGCCGACAGCGCCCGCCGACGACAAGCAGGTGCGCTATCTCTACTATCCGACCACCGGCGCGACGCTGAACCTCGCCGCCGTCGCGGCCCAGGCTGCGCGCCTTTGGAAGGACATCGATCCCGGCTTCTCGGCCAAGTGCCTGGACGCCGCCCGCCGCGCCTTCGCCGCCGCCCAGCGCCATCCGAACATCTACGCCATCGGCCCCTTTACAGGCTCCGGCGGCTATGGCGACGGAGACCTGACCGATGAGGTCTACTGGGCGGCCGCCGAACTCTACGCCACCACCGGCGAGACGGCCTACGAGACGGCCCTGCGGGCCTCGCCGCTGTTCCTGGCCTCGCCCAGCGAAGGAACACGTCCGACCGGCGACATCGGCTGGAACAGCGTCGGCGCGCTGGGGACCATCACCCTGGCCCTCGTGCCGAACGGCCTGAAGCCCGCCGAGACCGCCAAGGCCCGCGCCAATCTGGTGGCCACAGCAGGCAAGCACCTGTCCGACGACGTCAGCCAGGGTTACGCCCTGCCCTACGCCGCGCCCGGCTACCCTTGGGGTTCGAATTCGTCGGTGCTGAACCGCGCGCTGGTGCTGGGCCTGGCCCACGACTTCACGGGCGAGGCCGCCTATCGCTACGGCGCGGTCGACGCGATGGACTATGTGCTGGGCCGCAACCCGCTGGACCAGTCTTATGTCACCGGCTTTGGCGCCCGACCGATGCGCCACCCGCACCACCGCTTCTGGGCCAAGCAGGCCGATCCCGCCTATCCCGCCCCGCCGTCGGGCGTGCTCTCGGGCGGTCCCAACTCGACCAACATGAGCGACCCCGTAGCCAGCGAAATGAAGGGCAAGTGCCGACCGCAGACCTGCTGGATCGACGACTACCGCTCGTTCACCCAGAACGAAGTCGCCATCAACTGGAACGCACCGCTGGTCTGGGTCTCGGCCTTCCTCGACGACACCGCCCGCTGATCGCGTTTGGAGCAAGGGATAGTCGCTTGAGTACCAGGACGTCCCGGGCTAAACGGGGCGTCCTCTGAGCGGGCGTAGTTCAGAGGTAGAACGTCAGCTTCCCAAGCTGAATGTCAGGGGTTCGATTCCCCTCGCCCGCTCCAGCCGCTTCCCACAATCAATCGCTGATGGGCTCTCCCCACATCGCGCGCGATCGCGCATGCTGGAGGCATGACCAAGTACCTGATCTCTTTCCCGAGCGCCGCCATGCAGGTTTCGCCCGAGGACCTACCCGCCGTCGGAGACGCCGCCCGCGCGGTGATCGCCGAAGCCAAGGCGGCCGGGGTCTATGTGTTTGGCGGCGGGATCCATGAGGGGGTCGCGCCTGTGCGGGTGTCGGCGGATGGCGCGGTTTCGCTGGACGTCTACCCGGGAAGCCATCTGGACGGCGGCTTCACCATCTTGGAGCTGCCCTCTCGCGACGCCGCGATCGCCTGGGCGAGCAAGCTGGCCGCCGCCTGCCAGTGCGATCAGGAACTCCGCGAGTTCATGTACGATCCGGCCAGCTAGAGCATCGTGCGGAAAAGTGGGGACAGGTTTTCCGCAAAAACGACGCGAAAATAGAAACCTAGAGCGAGACGCGATTCATGAATTGCGCATTTTGCTCTAGGACCACGAAAAAGCCCGCCCGGACAAACCGGGCGGGCTCCTTCGATCTGGATCAGCCCAGATCTACTTCACGCGCTCGGCCTTGATCCCGAGCTTGGCCAGTTGGGCCTGGACGCTTTCGCCGCCCACCAGGTGGCCCGAGCCGACCGCGACGAAACTGACGCCCGAACCGTCGAGCTTGGTCTTCAGCTGGTTGGCCCAGTCGACGTTGCGCTTGACCAGCAGCAGCTCATAGAGATCCGGATACTGGGTCTTCATCTCGGTGATGAACTGCGCTTCCAGGGCCGCGACGTCGCCCGAGGCCCAGGCCGCGACCATCTTGTCGAGCTTCTCGGCGCCGCCCTCGGCGTCCTTCAGGCTCGACTTGAGGAACGCGATCTCGGTGGCCGAGGGCAGGTCCGCGAAGAAGCGGATCTGCTGCTCGGGGGTCTCCAGGCCGGCGATCGGCTTGTTGGCGGCCTTGACCTCGCGGGTCAGAACGCCTTCGACGCCGCTCTTGGGATCGTAGCCAGCCTTGACCATCGGAGCCATCGCCAGCGACACCGCGGCCAGCCACGGACGCATCATCTCCAGGGCCTGAGGCGGCATGCCGGCCGACTGGCCGATGTCGCTGGCGCGCTTGAAGTCCTCGGCGCCGATCTTGGCCGACAGCTTGTTGGCCTGGTCTAGGCCATAGCGCATCACGAGCGGCTGCATGACCGCCGGATCGTCGGCGCCGACCAGCTCCAGGGTCAGGTCGCCGCTGTCGGCCAGCGCCTTGTCGATCTTGGCCGAGCGCCACTGGGTGTCGGGCTTCAGCACGTGGACGGTGCCGAACAGATAGATAGTCGAGTCCTTGTCCTTGATCGCCCAGAGGGCCGGTTCGGCCAGGGCGGTCCCGGCGAAGCCGAGCGCGACGACGGAGACCATGCCGGCCAGCAGGCGACGGGCCGAGCGATTGAAGGTGTTGAACATGAGAAACCCCAATGGTTGGTGTGAAAGACGTGGAGAGGGTCAAGCGCCAGCGCAAGGCTCGAAGCGACCCACGGTTGATTTTTAAGGAACGCTACTTGAGGAAGTCAGCGACCGCCTGGGCGAAGGTCTGCGGCTGGTCGAGCATGATGAAGTGGCGGGCGTCGTCGACCCGACGGGCCGTCAGGCCCGACAGACCGGCGTAGGCGTCGACGAAGAGCTTGTCGGCGGCGGCCGGCGGCGTGCCCATGGCGGCGTCATAGGCGTAGAGCAGCGTGGTCGGCGCCTTGACCTTGGCCAGGTCGCCGCGCGCGTCGGTGACCAAGAGGTCGTACATGGCCCGCCCGACCACCGAGGGCGACGAGGCGCCGCCCCAGGCGATGACCTGCTTCTGCCCCTCGGCGGACTTCACGAAGCGCGGCGCGCCCATGGCCTGCTGGCCGGCGAAGGCTTCGGCGCTCATCGCGACCGTGGCGTCGCGCATCTGTACGGCCTGCGGACGCACCATCTCCGGCGTCGCCGCCGGGGAGAACAGCAGCGAGAAGAACGGCAGGCTGTCGACGATCATCAAGCGTCCGATCGACTCCGGATGGCGCTGGGCCAGCAAGAGCCCCGTGAACCCGCCGAGCGAGTGGCCGATGACGGCGGGCGACTTTAGGCCCTTGGCCTTGATGTAGGCGTCGACCGCCTCGACCAGCGGGTCCACCACCGCGCCGTCGGCGTTGCCAGCGACCGGCGCGCCGGCGAAGCCCGCCACCTGGACGACATGGACGCGATGCGTGGCCGACAGTTGCTTGACCGTGGCGTCCCAGACGGCGCCCGAGGAAGCGAGACCCGGGATCAGGATCACGTCCGCTCCCTGGCCAGTGACCGACACGGTGATACGGTCAGTGGCGGGGCTGGCGGCGGGGCTGGCCGCCGCAGACGCCAAAGGCGCGGAATGGGCGTGCTCTCCGCCGAAAACGCCAGTGGCCGCAAGGATGGCCAGCAGGATGGCCGGCGCGCCGAGCGAGACGCAGCGGGGGCAAGGTGATTTCGAGATCATGGTGCAAGTCCTGAGACGGAGGCGCGCGAAAGGGTTCGGCGTCGCGCGCCGGCGAAAGTGAAGGGTTGGGACCTGGCGGGCCTTGCGGCGCGCCGTTGTGGTCGAAGGCGGTTAGGCGCCTAGCTGGCGAGGCCCCGGCGCCAGGTGATGGCCATCCCGATCACCAGGTAGGCGGCCATCATGACGCTGGTAGCGTCCCACAGTGTGAGGGCTGGCAGCAGCCCCAGCTTCTCGCCGGCGGCCCAGAGGAAGAGCAGCCCCTGGAGGATCGCGAAGCTGACGGCTGCGATCTCGGCCATGGCCCGGCGCATCAGCTCGTCGCTGCGCATCCAGATGGCGATGTTGCCCGCCGTCTGGACCAGGAACAGCGCGATCAGGCCCGCCATCGCCGACGAGGCGACCATCGGCGAGATCGGCGCGAAGAGAAGCGGCGCCAGGACCGGGATCGCCATCATCACGCCGGCGAGCAGCAGGACGAGGCCGTTCTGGGCGTAGAAGACCGCTTGGGCGGGCGTCGCCGGTCGCACCTCTTCCGGATTGATCTGCCGCCCCAAAGCGCGGCGGCTGAGACTCATGGCCAGGGTGATCAGACCGGTCGTCGCCATCATGGCAGCCGACAGCAGGGCCAGGACGTCGGACCATGTCAGGTCCACGCCGGTGGCGAGGCCGGCCTTTTCCAGCGAGACCAGATATCCGCCGAACAGGTAGCCCAGGGGCGCGGCGATCACAGCGCCGACCAGCGCCTGCAGCGCGCGATGGCGACGGGGCTTGGGAGACTTCGCAACGAGGTTCATGACGATTTCCTCAATCGGGACGGCCGCTCAGGCCTCGTCCTGGAAGATGGTTTCGATGGGCTGCCCGAACAGGCGGGCGATCTTGAAGGCCAGCGGCAAGCTGGGATCGTATTTGCCGGTCTCCAGCGCGTTGATGGTCTGGCGGGAGACCTCCAGCCGATCGGCCAGATCCGCCTGGCTCCAGTCGCGCTCGGCGCGCAGCACCTTGAGGCGGTTCTTCACTTGTACCTCCAGCGGACCAGAGGTTGCGCCAGGCCGAACGCGCCGCAGAACACCGGGAAGGCCAGATAGGTCGGCATGTGGGCGACCAGGCCGAAGTTCTCGAGAAAGCCCCAGACCGTCGCCGCGGCCAGCGTGATCCCCATGCCCCACAGCAGGGCCTGAGCGGACATGCCGCGCTGGAACTCGTCGGTCTCCTCCAAGAGGTAGAGACCCATGATGGCGATCACCGCGACGATCGGCAGCGCGGGCGCCACGGCTATGGCCCACAGCAAAGGGCCGGTCGGTCGCAGATGCTCGAAGGTCAGGATCGAGCCGGTCAGAACCACCACATAGGCCAGCATCGCAGGGATGAAGCGGCGCATGTAGCGGCGCATGGCGGGGGACATTTTCTGAGCCATGATCTTCTCCTCTTCGCCCCGGGACTAGCGCTGACGCCACCACCACACCGCCCAGACCAGGACGTAGGCGGTGAGTTGGAAAACCAGCAGGCTGAACACGCCGATCGCGAACCACTCCGAGGGCGAATGCTGGCCGGCCATCGCCGTCAGGCGTTCGTCGCCGATCAGCATGGCCAGCGGCGCGGCGAGCAGGACCGATCCCGAGCCGCCCCAGAACCAGGCGAACTTGTGGGCTTCGCGCGCCGCCTCGTCGATATTGCGCCAGTAGATGACGGACGCCACGATCATCAGCGGGGCCAGCGCCAGCAGGGCGTAGCCCAGGAAGCCGGAGGGCGGGGTGATCCCGATCTCCTTCAGGAGCGTGAGCCCCGCCCCACCGACTGCGCCCAGAAGGGCGCTGGCGACAAGGAGGCGCAGGGCGATCGCCTGACGGCGAGCCTGGTTTCCGGTGCGTTCGCTCATTGTGAAAGCCTTGCTCTGGATGGGGCGACTAGAGGGCGGCCAGCGCTTCGACGGCGCCGTCCTGCTCGGTCGCTGCGGGCGTCTTGGTGTTCTTGGAAGGGCGCTCACGAAGAGCCAGGAACAGGATCGCCCAGAACGTCGCCAAGCCTAGAGCCAGACCGACCACCAAGAGCGGACCGCCCAGCTGGTGCGCGGCGCTGGTCGCCACCACGAGCGAACCCGAGCTGGCGGCCATGCCGATCGCCAGCTTCTGGGCGCGGGTGGCGGGGGTGCGTTGAGCGATCTTCTTCATGACAAGCCTCCTCGTCGAAATGACAAGGATGTTTGTCATGCATTCTCGCAGACATGTCAAGCGTGGTTGTCATTTTGTCGTGCAAGCAAGACTAAATGACGGATCTGCTTGATGTTTTAGGCGGCGCGGCGCCCCAGGAAGGGATCTTCCCGCAGGGTGTCGCCCAGCAAACCGCGCCAGTGGATCGCAACGAGTCGTCGCCGCGCCAAGGCGCGCCCCAGGACGCCGGTGGGCGGGAGGGCCATCACCTCCCAGCCGTAGCGCGAGAAGCGATCGCCGAAATCAGACCAGCGGATCACCCGCCCCTCGGCGTCCTGCCGCCAGACGGACTTGTCGCAGCCAGGAATCCGCGCGCACCGCTCCCAGGCCTCGACGCGACCTTGAAGGATCAGAAACGGATCATGAGCGATGCGGGCCAAGAAGGGCCTCCGTAGCAACCTGCGCCATCCTCCGCTTGGAACAGGACTGAGTCGCGCCCCAGGAGAACGACGACTAGATTTTGTGTAACCGCACAGACTGTCCACTAGATGCGGTTGCGGCGCGTTGCCGCGCGACACCCCCTGCGACAGGTCGGCGAGGACAGCGCGCGCTCGCGCGCCCGTGGACTAGGCCCCTGGGCTACGACGGCCAATCGGTTCGGAACATCACGAAACATCGCGGCTAGGCCCGTGTAAAAGCACGCGCCCAGCAAACCGCATCTCGGTTACCCGGCCCGTAACCCGGGCCGCGACCTATCGCCCCAAGTCAGAGGACTTCAGCGCCAAGCCTTGAAGTGCTTGGACAATTTTAGCCCTTGCCGCTGGTAGTGCGACCCGCCTTCGCCATACAGCCGCGCGGGACGGGCGGTCAGCGGCTCGTAGACAAGACGCGCGACGGTCTGGCCGTCCTCCAGCAGGAACGGCGTTTCGTGGCTGCGCACCTCCAGCACGCCCTTGGAGCCGACGGCCGCCGCCTCCTCGGTGCCAAAGCCCGGATCAAAGAAGCCGGCGTAGTGGACCCGGAACTCGCCGACCGACGGATCGATCGGGGTCATCTCGGCCGCCTCCATGACCGGGATCTCGATGTCATCCTTGCTGGCCAGGATGTAGAACTCGCCAGGATCCAGCAGCAGTTCGCCGTGGCGCGCCTCCAGCGGCTCCCAGTAGTCGCGCGGATCGTGGCCGTCCTCGTGGTCCAGATCGACCACCCCGGCGTGGCGGCGGCCGCGGAAGCCGACGACCCCGGTGTCGGACAGCAGGTCCACGCCCACGCTGCGAGTGGCCAGCTTGGCGGGCTCGCCGCGCTTCAGGCGCAGCTGGTTCAGGCGCGTGCCAGCCCGGACCAGCACCGAGAAGGTCTGTGGCGCGATCTCGATATAGAGCGGCCCCGTATAGCCCGCGTCCACGTCATCGAAGGCGCGGCTATGGTCGGTGAGCAGGCGCACGAAGACATCCACCCGCCCGGTCGAACTCTTGGGATTGCCCCGCGCTGACACGGTCATCGGCAGGGCCAGACGCTCCTGGATCTCGGCGATATACACGCAGCCCTTCTCCAACACCGCGCCCTTGGTCAGGTCCAGCTCGTGCATCGCGACGTCTTTCAGTCGCTCTGGCACCTTGCGGTGCAAGCCCGGCAGGAACGAGGCGCGGATCCGCCAGGCGCGCGCGCCCAGGCGCAGATCGAGGCTGGCGGGCTGCACCTGATCGACGTCAAACGGCGTGGCGGAGGTGATAGCCTCCTGGGCGATCAGCTCTTCGATGGTCTGGCAGGGCAGAATCCCTGCGGCGTGGGCGTCGGTCATCGGCGCGACACTCGCCAAACCCAGCCGCAAACGCAAGGCGCGAGCGAATGGCGCTCGCCTGGGACATCACACTTTTCCCCTATGACAATTCTCTGACGCGCTGGCAGGCGTTCTGGCTTGACCCCGCCCCCTCCCCCGCTCCTTATGCGCGCGTTTTTGCGTAGGAGGCGGGGCCGTGGCCGAGAACCCGAAGGACTGGGACGTCGCGACGAAATTGATCCGGGGAGGGATCGCGCGCTCGCAGTTCATGGAGACCGCCGAGGCGCTCTACCTGACCCAGGGCTTCACCTACGACAGCGCCGAGGGCGCTGACCGCCGCTTCGCCGGCGAGGATCCGGGCTTTGTCTATTCGCGGTTCAACAATCCTACCGTGAAGATGTTCGAGGACCGCCTGGCGCTGCTGGAAGGCGCTGAGGTCTGCCGCGCTCAGGCCACAGGCATGGCCTCGATCCACGCAGCCCTGATGGGCCTGGTTCGCGCGGGCGACCACGTGGTGGCCGGCCGCGCCCTGTTTGGCTCCTGCCGCTGGATCGTCAGCGAGTGGCTGCCGCGCTTTGGTGTCGAGACCACCTTCGTCGACGCAACCGACCCCAAGGCCTGGGAAGCGGCGATGCGACCCAACACCAAGGCGGTGCTGGTCGAAACGCCGTCCAACCCGGTGCTCGAGATCACCGACATCCGCGCCGTCTCGGAACTGGCCCACGCGGTCGGCGCCAAGGTGATTGTCGACAACGTCTTCGCCACCCCGATCTTCCAGAAGCCGCTGGAGCTGGGCGCCGACGTCGTCGTCTATTCGGCCACCAAGCACATCGACGGCCAGGGCCGGGTGCTGGGCGGGGCGATCCTGACCAGCGAGGCGATCAACGAGGAGTTCTATCGCGACAGCCTGCGCCACACCGGCCCGTCGCTGTCGCCGTTCAACGCCTGGGTGATGCTCAAGGGTCTCGAGACGCTGGACCTGCGCGTGCGCCGCCAAGCCGACAGCGCGTTGGCCCTGGCCAACGTGATCGCCGAGCACAAGAAGGTGCAGACGGTCCTCTATCCGTTCCGCCCCGATCACCCCGGCCACAACGTCGCCAAGGCTCAGATGACCGGCGGCGGCACCGTGATCGCCCTGAACCTCGGCAGTCGCGAAGCCGCCTTCAAGTTCCTGAACGCGCTGGAGATCGTCGACATTTCCAACAACCTCGGCGACGCCAAGTCGATGGCGACCCACCCGCCGACCACCACGCACCGCTCGGTGCCCGAGGCCGAACGCCCGTCGCTGGGCGTCACCGAAGGCGGCGTGCGCTTGTCGGTGGGCTTGGAAAGCGTCGAGGACCTCAAGAGGGATGTGATCCGTGCGCTCGATCAGGCGTGAGACGTCCCCGCCCATGCAACGCATGAGACGCCGCCGCAACGGCGATAGCGCCGCCTACGAGGCCCACACCCGCGACATCGTCGTGCGGGTGTTTCCCGCCTATGCGGCGGAAGAGTCTTCGCCGGAACAGGGCCTGTATCTGTGGTCCTATACCGTGGAGATCGAAAACCACGGGCAGGAGACCGTGACACTGATCGCCCGGCGCTGGACGATCACCGACGCCTTCAATCGCGTCAACGAGGTCGAGGGCAGCGGCGTGGTCGGCGAGCAGCCCGAACTGAAGCCGCGCGAAGCGTTCCGCTACATCTCCAATTGCCCCCTGCCCACACCGTCGGGCGCGATGCGGGGCAGCTACCAGATGGTCACCGACCAGGGTGACCTCTTCGATGTCGAGATCCCTGAATTCTCGCTCCACCTGCCGGGCGCGGCGATGAAGCTGAATTAAAAAAGCCGGCGCTGATGGCGCCGGCTTTCTCATAGGTCGGACGTGTCGTCAGGCCGCGGCCGGGGGCTCCAGCTTGTAAGTCCGCGAGCAGTACTCGCAGGTCACGTGGACCTTGCCGTCGGGCTCGATCATCTCGGCGACTTCCTCCGCCGAGAACGAGTCCATCACCACGCCGATACGGTCTTCCGAACAACGGCAGAAGGCCCTCAGCGGCTTTTCGTCCAGCAAGCGCACGCCGTCTTCGTTGAACAGACGCCACAGCAGCGTCGGGGTCGAAACGGTGGGATCGACCAGCTCGTCTTCACCGATCGTCTCGAAGAACGCCTGCACGTGCGTCCATGCGTCCTGAGTTTCGCCCCGCGTCTGATCGCCGGCGATGACCTGGATCAGCATGCCGCCAGCGCGCCAGCTAGGCCCCTCGCCGGTGTCAACCTGAGCGACCGCCAAGCGGACACGGGTCGGCGTCTGCTCCGACTGGGCGAAGTACTGCTCAGCGCAAAGGGCCAGGGTCTCGCCCTCGATCGGCGTCACGCCTTGGTAGCGATCCATGTCCGGCCCTTGATCCAGGGTCATGATGAACACGCCGCCGCCCAGCAGGGTCTTGGCGCCGGGTCGCGAGAAACCTTCCGAGACCGCAGCCACTTCCTCCGGGTCGAACCGGCAATAGCCGCGCAGGCCGCCGCTGGTGTCGTAATCGACCACGACATAGCGCACAGGACCGTCGCCCTGGGCTTGGACGATCAGGCGTCCCTCGAACTTCAGGCTCGAGCCGACCAGGGCGGCCAAGGCGCAGGCCTCGCCGAGCAGGTTGGCCACCGGCTCGGGATAGTCATGGCGCGTCAGTACCTCGTCGATCGCGGCGCCAAGGCGCACGACCCGGCCACGGACGGGGAGGTTTTCGATCTGGAACGCGGAAACGACGTCGTCGAGGACGCCGGTGTCGGGAGCGATGTCGGTCATGGGGAGGCTAGATAGGCGGTTCTGACGAAATTGCGAGCCCGATCGCGATCTCGCCGCCTCAGAGCTCGACTATCCCGAGAACGGGTGCATGCGACCGAACGCCTCGTTGCGAGAATAAGGGATTCGGACTCATCTGGGTCCGCCGCCGCTTTTGCCCATACGCGACGGCGACACCGGCCAGCGTTTACCAACCGGCGCTGGCCGGTAACCCTATCCGATCGCGCCGAAGCACCAGGCCAAGACGGATTTCTGGGCGTGAATGCGGTTTTCGGCTTCGTCCCAGACCAGCGAGCGCGGGCCGTCCAGCACGGCGTCGGTGACCTCTTCGCCGCGGTGCGCCGGCAGGCAGTGCAGGAAGACGCCGTTGTCGGCCGCCAGATCCATTAGCTTGTCGTCGACCTGGTAGGGCTCAAGCGCCGCCAGACGCTCATCGTGGTCGGTGTCGCCCATCGAAACCCAGGTATCGGCCACGACCACGTCGGCGCCGCTGACCGCAGCCTTGGGGTCGGTGGTCATACTGACCCGACCCTGCAGGCCCTCGGCGCGGGCCAGGTCATGCAGGTCGGCGTGATAGACCGCCGGGCAGGCGATCTTCAGCTCAAAGCCCAGCAGCGGCGCAGCGTGGATGAAGCTGGAGCAGACATTGTTGCCGTCGCCCACCCAGGCGATCGTCTTGCCGGCGATCGGGCCGCGATGCTCCTCGATGGTAAGGATGTCGGCCATGATCTGGCAGGGATGGCTCTTGTCCGTCAGGCCGTTGATCACCGGCACGCTCGAGACCTGGGCGAAACGCTCGACGTCGGCGTGGCTGTTGGCGCGGATCATCACCGCGTCGACCATGCGCGAGAGCACCTTGGCGGTGTCCTCGATGGTCTCGCCGCGGCCCAACTGCATGTCGTTGGACGTCGAGATGATCGCGCTGCCGCCCAGCTGGCGCATGGCGGCGTCGAACGAGAAGCGGGTGCGGGTCGAGTTCTTCTGGAAGATCATCGACAGGACGCGATCCTTGGCCGGCGCGTCGGCGTCGACCTTGCCCTGGGGCCAGCCCTTGCGGGCCGCCTTACGAGCGTGGGCGTCGTCCAGCAGCAGTCGCAGCGTGGCGCCGTCCAGCTTCCACAGGTCGATGAAGTGGCGGGGTTGAGTCATCGGACTATCCCTAGTCCCGCCTCCCCGGCGAAGGCCGGGGCCCAGATCTATCCTGGGAAAAAGCGGGCTTGATCTGGGTCCCGACCTTCGCCGGGAAGGTCGGAAAAGTTGGGTTCTTACGCGGCGGCCTTGGCGCGAGCAGCCTCGCAAGCTTTCTCAAGCTTGGCGATCGCTTCGCTGGCTTCCTCGATGGTCAGGTTCAGCGGCGGCAGCAGGCGTACGCAGTTGTCCCCGCCGCCGGCGATCAGCAGCTTCTGATCACGCGCCAGGACCATGAACTCGCGATTGTTGGGGATCAGCTTGATCCCGATCAGCATGCCCTTGCCACGCACGTCGACGATGATGTCGGGGAAGCGGTCCTTCAGGCCGTTCAACTGCTGGGTGAAGAAGCCCGAGACGGTCTTCACATTGTCCAGCGTTTCAGGCGACTTGATGATGTCCAGCGCCGCCTTGCCGACGGCCATGGCCAGCGGGTTGCCGCCGAAGGTCGAGCCGTGCGCCGCGACCGTCATGCCCTTGGCCGCCTCGGTGGTGGCCAGGCACGCGCCGATCGGGAAACCGCCGCCCAGGGCCTTGGCCACCGCCATGATGTGCGGCTCGCCGCCTTCCGCCCACTCGTAGGCGAAGAGCTTGCCGGTCCGGCCCATGCCGCACTGGACTTCGTCATAGATCAGCAGCACGCCGTGCTCGTCGCACATCTGACGAAGGCCCACGAGGCACTGGGTCGGGATCGAGCGCGCGCCGCCCTCGCCCTGCACCGGCTCGACGATGATCGCCGCCGTAGTCGGGCTGGCGATCGCGGCCTTGATGGCGTCGTGATCGCCGAAGGTCAGCTGGCTGTAGCCCGGCAGACGCGGACCAAAGCCGTCGACATAGCTCGGGTTACCCGACGCATTGACCGCCGCGTAGGTGCGGCCGTGGAACGAGCCGTCGAAGCCGTAGATGTCGATCCGCTCGGGCTGGCCGTTGGCTGAGTGGTACTTGCGCGCCGTCTTCAGCGCGCATTCCACCGCTTCCGTGCCCGAGTTGGTGAAGAACACCACGTCGGCGAACGAGTTGGCGCACAGGGCGTCAGCGAGGACTTCCTGCTCGGGGATCCGATAGATGTTGGAGACGTGCCAGAGCTTTTCGGCCTGGGCCTTCAGGACCTCGACCAGGGCCGGATGGGCATGACCCAGACCGTTGGTGGCGATGCCCGCCACGCAATCCAGGTACTCCTCTCCTTCGGTCGAGATCAGGCGCGCGCCTCGGCCTCGCTCGAACGCCAGCGGAGCGCGATTATACACGCCCATGATGTGTTGTTGCGAGGTGGTGGACGACGTCGCGGTGCTCAAGACCGGCCTCCCTAAAAGGAAACAAGCCCCCGCGCTGGTCGCGCGGGGACTGGAAGGCCGCAGGTTGTCGCCGTGGAACACCGTCGTGTCAATGAAAGCCCCGTCAAAAAGGCCCTGAAACGCCAGCGAATTTCCGGGTTATTGCGCCGGCGCCTCAGCTCTTGAGACGGTAACCGGTGACGAAGAGCCTCCAGCACCACAGGAACAAGGCCACGGTGAGCAGACCGGTGGTCACGACGCCGATCGCGATCGAGCCGTCGGCATGGCCGATGAAGCCGTAGCGGAAGCCATCGATCAGATAGAAGAACGGGTTGAAATGGCTGGCCGAGCGGAAGGGCTCGGGCAGCTTGTCGACCAGGTAGAAGGTGCCCGACAGGAAGGTCATCGGCATGATCAGGAAGTTGGTCACCGCCGCCAGCTGGTCGAACTTCTCAGCCCAGAGCCCCGCCAGAACGCCCGCCAGACCCAGGATGAGCGAGGCCGTCAGGCCAAAATAGAGCACCGCCCAGAGGTGCGCGACCGATAGGCCCGCGCCGGGCAGGACGCCGATGACGACCGCCGTGACCGCGCCCACGACGACGCCACGCGTGGCGGCGCCCAGCGTGAACGCCGAGACCTGCTCCAGCGCCGACAGCGGCGGAGTCAGGAAGTCTGGCGTCAGGCCCATCATCTTGGCTTGGATGAGCGAGGACGAGGAGTTTGCGAAGGCGTTGTTGAGGATCGCCATCATGATCAGGCCCGGGGCCACGAAATGGCCGAAGGTCACGCCCCCCACCGCCGGCCGGCTGGCGCCGACGGCGACCACGAAGACCAGCATGTAGAGCAGCGTCGTGACCACCGGCGCGGCGACCGTCTGGGTGCCGACCTTCCAGAACCGGCGGATTTCCCGCTGGTAAAGGGTGACGAAGCCGGACCAGTTCCAGCCGCGATAGTCGCGAGGCTGCGGCGGAATGACGCTCTCGGCCATGTCTCTCATCGGCTCAAACCCTTGTTCTGCTTGGCCATGTGCGCCTTGAGGACCCTTTTCGCAAGCGTGGGCTTGCCGGAATCAACATCTTGTTTCTGTGGACAGAGTCGATGGCGCCCATTGTGCGTTTTAACGCATTCTTTACGATATGTTGTAGGACAACCGCCGGCGGGGCGGTTTGATCACCATATATAGGGTGACGGGCGTGGGGACGCCCCCACCCTCTCTCGAATGGCGGAGACGGGTAATGAGCTGGACCGACGAACGGGTTTCCACCCTGAAGAAGCTCTGGTTGGACGGCCTTTCGGCCAGCCAGATCGCCAAGCAGCTGGGCGGCGTGACGCGCAACGCCGTGATCGGCAAGGTGCACCGCCTGGGCCTTTCGGGCCGCGCGGCCCCCTCGCAGCCGGCGCGTCCGGCCTTCAAGGCGCCGCGCCCCGCGCGTCCAGCCGCGCAGGCCATGCCGTCGGCCCCGCGTCGCGTGACGCCGGTCGAGGCCCCTTCGGCGGTTCCGGTCGCCGCGGCCCCGGCGCCCCTGCCGGCCTTCCGTCACGAAGAGCCGGGCTCAGCCACGGTGCTGACCCTGGGCGCGCACATGTGCAAGTGGCCGATCGGCGATCCGTCGTCGGAAGGCTTCACCTTCTGCGGTCGTCGCTCTTCGGAAGGCCCCTACTGCGTCGAGCACGCGCGGGTGGCCTACCAGCCGCAGCAGACCAAGAAGAAGAGCGGCGGCGCCGAACTGGCCCGCTCGCTTCGCCGCTACATCTAAGAAGAACAATAGTCTCTCAGAGCGGCGGATCCCGGATGGCCAAAAGGCCGTCCGGGATTTCTCATTTCTGGAGGTCGGCCTAGATAGAGACCATGAGCGACCTGCCGCCCTCCGATTCCAACGCGCCGCCCTATTCGGTTTCCGAGCTGGCCTTCGCCCTGAAGCGCACGCTGGAGGACCGCTACGGCTTCGTGCGGCTGCGCGGGGAGCTTTCCAAGGTCACGCACCATTCCAACGGCCACGTCTATCTGACCCTCAAGGACGACAAGTCCGCGATCGACGGCGTGGTGTGGAAGGGCAATGTCCGGGGCCTCGGCGTGCGGCCCGAGCATGGCCTTGAGGTCATTGTCACCGGCAAGATCACCACCTATCCGGCCGGCTCGCGCTACCAGATCGTCATCGACAGCATGGAGGCCGCCGGCGTCGGCGCCCTGCTCGCCCAGCTGGAGCGCCTGAAGGCCAAACTGGCGGCCGAGGGCCTGTTCGCGCCCGAGCGCAAGCGTCCCCTGCCCTCGATGCCCGCCGTGGTTGGAGTGATCACCAGCCCGACGGGCGCGGTGATCCGTGACATTCTCCATCGCATCCGCGACCGCTGGCCGTGCCAGGTGCTGGTCTGGCCCTGTGTTGTGCAAGGCGACGCCGCCGCCGGCCAGGTCAGCGCCGCGATCAGGGGCTTCAACGCGATCCAGCCGGGCGGCCCGGTGCCGCGTCCCGACATCCTGATCGTCGCGCGGGGCGGCGGCTCGGTGGAAGACCTGTGGGCCTTCAACGATGAAGGCCTGGCCCGCACCGTCGCCGAGGGCACCATCCCGCTGATCTCGGCCGTCGGTCACGAGACCGACACCACCCTGATCGACTTCGTCTCGGACCGCCGCGCGCCCACCCCGACGGCGGCCGCCGAGATGGCGACGCCGGTGCTGGCCGAACTGCGCGCGCTGATCTCCGATTTCGATCGCCGCCTGAACCGCTGCGGGTCGCGCACGATCGAGGAGCGACGCACCCGCCTGGTCAGCGCCGCGCGCGGCCTGCCGCGTCCAAACGATCTGCTGGCGTTGGCCCAGCAGCGGTTCGACATCGCCTCGGGCCGCTTGGATGCCGCCTTGCAGCGCAATACTGCCGTCCATTCGCAGGACCTCTTGAAGGTCACGGCTCGCCTGACCCCCGAGGCCTTGGGCCGACAGCGGGCGGTCAAGGCTGAGCGCTTGACCGATCTCTCCCGCCGCCTGGACCTCGCCGCGCGGCGCGTCCCTGATCGCGTCGCCCAGCACGCCCGACTGCCCGCGCTCTGGGACCGTCTGAACGCCGCCGGGCGCCGCCGCCTGCAGCAGGACGCCGATCGTCTGGCCAATCTTGAAAAGCTCCGCCAATCCTTGAACCCGGAGCGTCCCCTCGAACTGGGCTTCGCCCTGGTGCGAAAGGCGGATCAAACCATCGCCCGTTCGGCGGCCGACCTCGTGTCCGGCGAGCGCGTGAGCCTGAAATTCAAGAGCGGCGAGCGTGACGCGGTCATCGATGGCGAAGGCGGCCTTGTCCCGACGCCCGCCTCGTCGCCGGCATCGCCCAAGCCACGCCCCAAACCCGCCGCACCGCCTGCCGGTCAAGGCGACCTATTCTGAAACGGCGGCTTGGCGTAGAATGGCCTCATGAACGCTTTCGATCGTGATCTCGGCAAGTCCGACGGCATCGCCGTCCTGCACTATGGCGACGGCGAGTACGCCGTCCTCAGCCCCGGCCGCTTCGTGCTTTGCGCCGTGAGCAACAAGCAGATCCCCCTGGAGGCTCTGCGCTACTGGAGCCCCGAGCACCAGGAAGCCTATGCTGGTCCCGCCGAGGCCCTGAAGCGTTGGCAAGGGGCCTGAGCCGCCGCGCGGTTCTAGCCGCGCTTCCCCTGACGATGGGCCTGCCCGCCTTGGCGCAGGCCGCCGCGCCGGGCCTGTCCCTCTCGGGAAAGTTCGTCCAAGGCGGCTACGCCGTGGGCCGCACGTCGCCCCGCGCCACGATCGATCTCGATGGCCAGGTGCTGACCACGGCTTCGGCTGACGGATGGTTCGTCATCGGCTTTGACCGTGACGCGCCCGCGAGTTCGGTCCTGACCGTGACCACGGCGGACGGCTCCGCGATAGACCAGCGCGCCGTCGCTCCCGGCGACTTCGATATCCAGCGGATCGACGGCCTGCCGCCCGAGCAGGTGACGCCGACCGATCCGGTGTTGCTGGAGCGCTTGGCCGCCGAGAACGCGCGCAAGCTGGCCGGCTTCGCCAGTCAGGCCGACATCGAAGGCTTCCGCGAGGGGTTCATACTTCCGGTTGTGGGCGCGCGCCGCTCCGCGCGTTTCGGAGGCCAGCGCATTCTCAACGGCGAACCCAAGCGTCCCCATTTTGGGGTCGATCTGGCGACGCCCGTCGGCACGCCAGTGCGCGCGCCGGCGTCCGCAATCGTCGCTTTCGCCGAGACCGGATTGCACTTCGAGGGCGGCCTACTGCTCCTGGATCACGGCCAAGGCCTGGTCACAGCCTATCTCCACCTGTCAAAAATCCTCGTCTCGCCCGGCACTTACGTGAGGAAGAGCGAACTGGTCGCGCAGACTGGCAAGGAAGGTCGGGCGACGGGTCCCCACCTATGCTGGCGCATGAAGTGGCGTGGCCGGAACATGGACCCGTCCCTGCTGGTCGGCCCGGCTCCACTTGCCGGCTGACACCCAGCCCAATTCGCCCCTAGCGCGAGTTTCAATCATTCGTTAGCTATGCCGCCGATATCGAGACATGAGGTCGCCGGGGGGCGATCATCGGTCTTGGTCTCCCCGCGAGATCCTTGAGGAGACGGCTCCCGCATGTCTGCGGCGCTTGAAAAGCTGCGCTTTTTGTTGGTGGACGACAACCAGCACATCCGCGCCATCGTTTCCACAATCCTCAAGGGCGTGGGTGTTCGGCATATTCGCGAGGCGATGGACGGCGCTGAGGCTCTGCAAATCCTGCGCGACTGGCAGACCGATATCGCCATCGTCGACTTCAAGATGAGCCCGTTGGACGGGGTGATGTTCACCCAGCTGGTGCGCAACTCACCCGACAGCGTCGACCCGTACCTGCCGATTATTATGCTGACCGGCTTCGCCGAGCGTCACCGGGTTTTCGAGGCCCGAGATGCGGGCGTGACGGAGATCGTCGTGAAGCCCGTGACAGCGCGGTCGCTTCTGGACCGCATCAACACCGTGATCTTTCACCAACGGCCATTCATCCGGTCGCCGGACTACTTCGGCCCATGCCGCCGACGTCGGGTCGACCCGCAGTATCACGGTCCCTTCCGCCGCAATGGCGAGAAGGACTCGACCACCGAAGCGATCGAAATCTAGTCAGCGGCGATGTCTGCGCGCTCGCGCTCCGCAAGGGCCGCATAGGCCTCATTGGGCCAGCGCCGGTGAACCCAGAACCACTCGGCCGGGCGCTCCCGAATACGGTCTTCCATGAAGGCGTTGATCATCCGCACGCCGGCCTCGATGTCCGCCGTCCGATCGCCCGTCTTCGGCGGAACGATCGGATCGTGGACCACCGCCCGGAAGCGCGCGCCCTTCAGACGCTGAACCGACATCGGCTGCAGCACCGTGCCAAAGCGGATCGCCAAGCGCGTCGGCCCCGGCGCGGTGTGCGCGAGGTGGCCAAAAAACGGCGCGGCCACGCCGCTGTTGAACTTCTGATCGTTCATCAGGGCCACTGACTTGCCCTGCTTCATGCCTTCGAGCAGTTCACGCGCGCCGTCACCGCCCTTGGGCGCGAACAGCCGCACGCCATAGCGGAAGCGGCTCTCCTTGATCCGCTTGTCGACATAGGGGTTGTTGGCCGCGCGATAGGTCATCTCGCAGACCACGCCGCTGTCGACGATAGCCGCCGGCATCACTTCCCAGTTCGACAGGTGTCCCGAAACGAACACTACCGGGATCCTGTTCTCGGCGATCTCAAGGAGACGCTCCTTATTCACCACCTCGACCCGGCCGGTGGACGGCAGGATCTTGTCCATAAGCGGGAATTCGGCGAACGAGCGGCCAAGGCCATCCCACTGCTCGCGCAGGATCTGTTCGTGCCAGGCGGCGTCCTTTTCCGGAAAGGCCAGCTTCAGGTTACGGGTCGCGACCTTGTGCGCCCCGCTCATCGGCCCAAAGGTGCGGCCCAGCCAGCCGCCGAAATCCGAGGCCCGGTCCACGCCCATCAGGCGCACCGCGCCGATAAACAGGTCGAAGCCCAGGGCTTCCAACCGCCACAACAGGTCCTGAACCCAAGGCTGACGCTTTTCAGACATGGGCCCTTAGTAGGCTCCCGCGCACGTCTCGCGCAACGGAGTCTCGCCCGGCACGCGACTTGCGGCTGTGAAGCCAGACCGTTCCGTTTCGGGACGGGTCGGGAGAAACAAGGGGGCATGGCTTCCATGGGCAACGACATCGACGTTCACCTGGGCAAGCGCCTGCGTCGCCGCCGTCGTCTGCTGGGTCTCACCCAGCAGCAACTGGCTGGCACGGTCGGCGTGCGCTTTCAGCAGATCCAAAAGTATGAGTGCGGCGCCAACCGCATCTCGGCCGCGCGGCTGTGGCAGCTGTCCGAAGCGCTCGAGGTTCCGGTCGGCTACTTCTACGACGGCCTGTCGGACACCCGTCGCGAGACGACCAGCGAGTCGGCCGAGGGCGGCGAGATGTTCGCCCGCAAGGAAACCCTCGACCTGATCCGGGCCTACTACCTGCTGGGCGAGCGTCCGCGCCGTCGCCTGCTGGATCTGGCCAAGTCGCTGAATGGCGGCGCCGAACACGCCGACGCTTAAAGTCGGCGAACGCGGACAGTCACTGGTAGCGTACCTGCGGCGGGGAGGTTACATCCCCGCCCATGACGCTCTCCGCTGACCGGCTCGCGGCGCTTGACGCCTTCATTCTCGACCTCAATCGGGCTTCCGCCGAGGTCATCCTGCCGCTGTTCCGGGCCGACCACGGCCTTGAGGACAAGGGGGCGGGCAAGAACCTGCCGCGCGACACCCACGCCGCCTTCGATCCGGTCACCGAAGCCGATCGCGGGGCTGAGGCCGCTATCCGCGCGTTGATCGCCGAGCGCTTCCCCGACCATGGCGTGATCGGTGAGGAGTACGGTGAGGATCGCCCCGACGCCGAGTTCGTCTGGGTGCTCGATCCGATCGACGGCACGCGCGCGTTCATCGCCGGCCTGCCGCTTTGGACCACCCTGATCGGGCTGCGCCACCAGGGTCGTCCCGTGCTGGGTTCGATCGGCCAGCCGTTCATCGACGAGGTCTTTGTCGGCCACGCCGGCGGGTCGCGTCTTGTCGCTGGCGGCCAAGAGCGCGCGATCCGCGTTCGCGAGTGCGCCAACATCAATGACGCCGTCATCGCCACCACAGATCCCGACGCCTGTTTCGACGGCGCCGAGCGCGGCGCCTGGCTGCAGGTCCGCGCCGCCGCCAAGTTGGCGCGCCTGGGCTGCGACGCCTACGCCTACGCCATGGTCGCCATGGGCAAGATGGATATGGTCATCGAGGCCGGCCTGAAATCCTGGGACATCGAGGCCGCCATCCCCGTGGTCGAAGGCGCCGGCGGCCTGGTCACCAACTGGCGCGGCGAGGCTGTCGGCCCCAACGGCGGCCAGATGGTGATCTCTGGCGACCGCCGCCCGTTGGACGAGGCGCTGGTCAGTCTGAGACGTTCGGCGAAATAAGCGGCTCGCGCGGCGTCAGCGGATCGACGGTCTCGTTGAACGCCTGCCAGAACAGCGCGCGGCGCGCGTCGGTCTCGACCAGGATCTCGTGGAACGCGCCCGGGACCTCGATATAGCGGCCTTTGGGAATGCGGGCCGCGATGGATTGGGAGTCGCCGTTCAAAACCCGGTTGTCTAGCTCAGCGCCCAGGATGACCACCGGGATGGCGATCTTCTCGACCGCCCGGGTCCCCCGCAGCCAGGCGCAAGCCGAGATGGCGAAATCGGCCCAACCCCAGGTCATGCCGCCAAGCGCGATCTCGGGATGGGCGCGCAGTTGCGCCTGATAGCGATCGTAGCGCGTCTCATCGTGGGTCAGGCCGTCGCCCTGGAAGGTCTGGGTCAGCGGATCGTATGGCGTTTGCACATACTCGCCCGCCAGCCCGATCCGCGACATGACGAAGGCCAGGGGCCGCGCGAGCCATGGCGGCACGCCGGCGGTGTTCAGCCCCAGCATCGGCGCGGACAGCACGGCGGCGGCGAAACGTGTCTCACCGTGGGCCAAGGCCAACATCGTCAGGCACCCGCCCATCGAGTGGCTGACCGCTATCCAGGGCTTTGGCATCCGCGCCTCGAACGTGTCGAGCAGCGCCTTGTGATCGTAGACGAATGTCCTGAAGCCTCGGGCGTGGCCCTTCAGGCGGTCCGGCAAGGCGCGGGCCGACAGCCCCTGCCCTCGCCAATCGTGTAGCAGCACGGCGAAGCCGCGCGCCAGGAGGTCCTGGACGACCTCGAAATACTTCTCCAGCGGCTCGCTGCGTCCGGGGCTCAGCACCACCGTCCCGCGCGCGGGCCCATCCGGGAAAAACGTCGCGGCGCGGAGGGTCACCCCATCCGCGCCGCGGAACCATTCGGCCTTGCCGCTGTCGGGAACCGGAGCCTCGGGAATCGAGAACAGAGGCGCCGGTCCCGCCATGGCTTAGCGGAGCTTGGCGAACAGCGCGCCCATCTTGGGCTGCAGGCCCATGGCCACGCCCATGTCCGACAGCTTCAGCTTGCCGGTCATGACGGCCATCGTCGGGTCCAGCTTGCCCTCGCCCATGGCGACCAGGTCGTCCAGCGCCAGGGTCATGGTCAGGTCGGCGGGCTTGTCTTCATTGGTGACCGAACCGCCGTCGATGTGGATGACACCGGCGTCCTTCAGGTCGAACTTCAGGGACTTGCCCAGGCCGCTGTCGTCGCCGACGGCGGTTTTGATCTTGTCGGTGAGTTCCTGGATGGTGGCCATGGCGCGATCTCCCTCTGCGCTTGTGAGTTGGCGAATAGCTAGACCGGCTGACGCGGGTAAGTAAACACCGTTCAGACGACTAAAATCATTTCTTCTTGCTGTTGAAGTCGGGGGCCGAAGGCGCCTTCGCAAGGCGAACCTTCACCGCGCCCTTGAGTTGATCAGGACGGAAAACAGGCATGCCGTCCGAAAGCGGTAAAGGCTGGGTGCGGCCGTCTCCAAAGATGGCCACGCCGGACTCAGACTTCGGGAACTCGATGCCCGTCATCTTGGGCGCCGCCATGGCCAGTACACCGGCCGCTTTGCCCATGACCCTGTTACCCTCCTCGACAACGCCGACGAGTTCTGAAGCATCGTAATCGGTGGCTGAACGCAGAACTGGCATGTAGCTCATGCCCAAGCTGAACTTGGAGCCCTTGGGCGCCCTCAACTCGACCGAAGACTTAGCCTGCAACTGAGCAAGGGTCGGAACGCGGGTGATCAACCCACCATCGTCGATCGGCAGGGGCGTTCTCGCGCCGCTAGGCTCGACGAGCGTGGCTTGGACGCCGCCCGCCCCATCGCCGCGAAGACGATAGATGAGCTTGACCTTGCGGCGCTCGTTAGGCGGCACCTTCAGAAACATCTCAAGATAAGGAAACAGCTTAGCTGCAGGAATGATCTTGGCTTCCTGCGCTTGGGCTTGGGAGGCGGCCGCGACAACGGTCATGGCGGCGACGATAGCAACGGGAGGGTGACGTAAGCTCATTTCGGCTTCGCGAATTTCAAGGTCATGCGGTCGCTCTCCCCGATCGCGTCGTACTTGGAATGATCAAAACCCGGCTCGGCCGGTTCGCCGCGCGGCGCCGAGAGGCGCGTCGGCGGCAGCGTCCAGACGCCGAAGGGGTGGTCCTTGGTGTCCTTGGGATTGGCGTTGATTTCGCTAGTCCCGATCAGGATGAAGCCGGCTTCCTTGGCCATCTGGATCACGTAGTCCTGCTGGACGTAGCCGTCCTCAGCCAGGACGTCCTGCACCCGCCCGGGTTGCCCGCGATGCTCTTCGATGCCGAGGATCCCGCCGGGCTTGAGCGCCGCCAAGGCGTCCTTGAACGCCTTCTCGGCGATGCCGCCGGCCATCCAGTTATGCAGGTTGCGAAGGAACAGCACCAGGTCGGCGCTGCCGTCTGGCGCGACAGGCCCGCTGGTGGGGCCAAAGGCCGTGAAGGCGACCTCGCCATAGACCTTTTTCTTTTCCGCCAGCTTGCGCTGGAAGCCCTCGACAATCCCGGCCGCCGCAGGATCGGCGGGTCCGGTGGTCTCGAGCATGGCTTCGTAGAGCTTGCCGCGCGTATCGGCCAAGAACGGCGCCAGGATGTCGGTGTACCAGCCCGCGCCGGGCCAGAACTCGACGACGGTCTGCCCCGGCTTGAGCTCCCAGAACTTCAGGCTCTCGACCGGATGGCGCCAAACGTCGCGAGCGCGGTCAGCCGGCAGGCGCCAGCCGCCCGCCACCGCCGCCTCGATCGTGTTCGGCCCAGCCTTGGTGGCGGCCTTGACCTCCGCCTTCGCCGGGTCGTCCTTTTTTCCGCACGACGCCAGGGTCAGAGCCCCCGCGCCGGCCAGCAAGCTTCGCCGCGACCAGAATTGAACTGGAACCATCATTTCCCCACTGCGCGGGTCAGCTTGCCGGCGGACCTTGGCGAAAGTCAGGCCGGCTTGCGGAAGCGCAGGGTCATGCGGTCGCTTTCACCGATCGCGTCGTACTTGCTGCGGTCAAAGTTGGGATCGGCGGGCTGGCCGCCCGGCGCCGTGCGCTTTACTGGCGGCAGGGTCCAGACGCCGAACGGGTGGTCCTTGGTGTCCTTCGGGTTGGCGTTGATTTCCGACTGGGCGTCCAGCTTGAAGCCCGCCTTCTCCGCGATGGCGATCACCGTGGCGGTGTTCAGGTAGCCGTCAGCGCCAGCGGCCTTTTCAGAACGGGGATCGGCGCGATGCTCTTCGACGGCCAGCACGCCGCCGGGCTTCAGCACGGCGAAGAAGTCGGCGAACACCTTGTCGGCGACGCCCGGCTGTACGGTCCAGTTATGGACGTTGCGGGCCGTCAGCACGATGTCGGCCGAACCCGGCGCGCCGAGCGGGCCCGACACCGGGCCGAAGTTGGCGAACTGCGGCTTGCCGTACTTGGACGCGTCGGAAAAACGCGCCTCGAAATCGGCCCGTCCCTTGCGCGCGCCCTCCGAGATCTTCGGATTAGCCAGGTCTGCGACCCCGGCCACATACGTGCCGCCCGTGGCCTTGGCGTAAGGCACCAGGATTTCGGTCCAGTAGCCGCCGCCGGGCGAGACCTCGATCACGGTCTGCTTAGGCTTCAGTCCCCAGAAGATCAGGCTCTCATAGGGGTGGCGAGCGCCGTCGCGGGCCACGTCGGCGGCGGGACGGGTCGGCGAGGCGATCGCGGCCTTCAAGGCGGCGTCGGTCGCGGCGAAAGCGGCGGGCGCGGACAGGGTGAAGGCGGCGGCCAGGAGCAGAACTTGGCGACGAAGCGGCATGGGGAAGTGTCCTTCGGTCAAATTTGAGCGGCGACCTTAACCGTGCTTGTCGGCGCGTCAAACGATTCACGTTCGACGAGTTGGAGCCCCCTTGAACTGAAAAATCCGCTCACCAACTAGTTCAACGAAGGCGCTGGATGACCGGGCCTTCCGGACCGCTGGCGACGCCGATCTCGGGTCGCCGAAGGGACGAAACCTATAGACCTTGCTTGATAAGAAGGATCTGACCCTATGCGTACGATCGACCTTTCGCCCCTGTACCGCTCGCTCGTCGGCTTTGACCGCCTCGCCGACCAGCTGGACGCCGCCGCGCGCAACGAAGCGGCCTCGGGCTATCCCCCCTACAACATCGAACGCACCGGCGAGAACGAGTACCGCATCGAGATCGCGGTGGCGGGCTTCAAGCCGGACGAGCTGAACGTCGAGGTGAAGGAAAACCTGCTGACCGTCACCGGCCGTAAGGCCGCCAATGACGAGGCCAAGCAGTACCTGCATCGCGGCCTGGCCGAGCGTAACTTCGAGCGCAAGTTCCAGCTGACCGACTACCTGGTGGTGGTCGACGCCGATCTGTCGAACGGCCTGCTGTCGATCGCGCTGAAGCGCGAACTGCCCGAAGCCCTGAAGCCCCGCACGGTGGAGATCAAGACGGCTCCCGCCTCGACCCTGATCGAAGGCGAAAAGGCCGCTTAACGCGCGGCCCTGTTTCTGTCTCCCAATCCCCTCTGAACTTGGGCGGCGTCGAAAGGCGCCGCCTTTTTCATGGGATCAGTCCGGCATCGACAGATCCAAACCCTGGACCTGGCTAAGATCGACATCGCGGAAGCTGGCCTTGACCACCCTGGCTCCAGTGAAGTCGGCCCCGCGAACGTCCGCGCCGTCGAGGACCGCCTCACTGAGATCGGCCGTTTGCAGCATAGCATACCGCAGGCGCGCGGCCTGCAGGCTCGCCGCGGTCCGACGATCCGGGCCCAGCGGCAGCGGTGACAGATGAGCCTGCCGCAGGTCGGCTTTGGTCAGATTGGCCCCGGCGAGCTTGGCTCCCCGCAGATCAGCGCCGCGCAGATTGGCCGCGCGAAGATCGGCGTTCTGAAGATTTGCGCCCTGTAGCTGAGCGCCCGAGAGATCCAGGCCCACCATGCAGGCCCCCTTGGCGCTCATCGCCGTCAGCCGAAGCCCCTTGAGCTTGTCGCCCAGCGGGCGCAGGTCTTCGCCGTCTAGGCGGGCGGGCGAACCCTCTTTGCCGCCGGTTTGACACCAGCTTTGATTGCCCGCGCAGCGGCGCAGCAATTCATCGACGCGCGCCAAAGCCTCGCGGCTCGCGGCCTGGAGGGTCCCGTTCATATGAGCCCCGGCGACCCGCGCGGTTGACGTGTCGACCCCAGCCATGACCGCGCCCGAGAGGTTGGCCCCCTCAAGGTTGGCCCCCTTCACGTCGGCGCCGTCCAGGATCGCGCCCGACAGGTTCGCTTCCTTGAGGTTCGCCCCCGAAAGCTTAGCGCCCTTCAAGGAGCAGTCGCTGAAGTCGGCCTTGAAGGCCGACACGCCCTCGAACTGTGAGCCGTCCAGCGTGGCGCCGGAGAAGTTGACTTCGTCGACCTCGCCTTGGCGCGTCTCGTGACGCAAGGTCTCAAGGCCTTTACGGGGATGGGGAATGGCGATCTGGCCTTCCCGGAAGTCGGCCTGGGTCAGGTCGGCCTGAGCGAGGTTGGCGCCGCGCAGGCACGCGCCGCGCAGATCGGCGCGGACCAACGAGGCCTGACGCATGTCGGTCTTCCGCAGATCGCAGCCGAACAGGCTCGCCCGATCCAGCTTGGTGCGAACCATGCGGCAGCCGTCGAGCGCCGAAGCG
The DNA here is from genome assembly GCF_056313785.1 of Caulobacter sp. DMC95. NCBI lineage: Bacteria > Pseudomonadati > Pseudomonadota > Alphaproteobacteria > Caulobacterales > Caulobacteraceae > Caulobacter > Caulobacter sp. DMC95. Next base: position 114,308 of record NZ_JBQUZP010000008.1, read on the forward strand.
GAAAGATCCGCATCGACGAGATTCCGAAACGACAGATCAAGGCCCGACAGCTGAACGAAACGAAGCGAAGCCCGCTTACCGCCCTGCTTGCCGGTAACGAATTTCTCGTGCGCCGTTACGATCATGTCGAGCTCGGCTTGGCTTAGGCGACGACGCCCAGCCACGCTCTGCGCGGCGTTCATAACGAAATTCCCCGTATGAGTTTTTCTCTTGGTTACGCGAACTCTAACGGCGACTGACGAGCGAAGCGTTAAGGCTGCGTCGGATTGTCGCAAAATATTTCTCAGATGACATCATCCAGGCCGCGCGCCGCCAGACGGATGGCCCCGGTCAGGTCCACGTCCCGCAGCTGGGCGCTGGTGAAGTTTGCGCGCGAGACGTCGGAACCCGCCATACGAGCCTGCCTGAGGTCGGCGCGCGCGAGGTCGGCGTTGGTCAGGATCGCACCTGTGAGGTCGACGGGCAAAAGCCGATCCGCCGCGATCAGCAGCGGGCCCAACTGGGCGTCACGCAGGTCCGCGCCTGTCAGCTTCGCGCCCTTCAACCGGGCGCCGCGCAGGTCGGCGCGACGCAGGTTGCAACCGCGCAGGTCCGCGCCATCCAGCTGCGCGCCCTGCATCTGCACGCCCTCCATGTCGAGGCCGTAGAAGACCGCGCTCTTGGCTGACAGCGCCGTGAGGTTGAAGCCGCGGACCGAGCGCAGGTTGCGCAGATCCGCGTTGTCGAACACCGAGGGCTTGCCCTCGGCCCCGCCGGTCTCGATCCATCGCGCATGATCGGCGATCATCTGCTCATAAGGCAGATCCGAAACGCTGGTGCCCGACGGCTTGTCGGTCAGGGCGCCGTCCATGTTGGTGTCGTTGACGTTCCAAGACAGGGTCTTGGCGCCGACCAGAACAGCGTTGCGCAGATCCGCGCCAGCGAGATTGGCGCCCGAGAGATCGGCTCCGGCCAGGTTGGCGCCGTTGAAGTTGGCCTGTTTGAGGTTGGCGCGGACCAGCTTGGCGTCCTTCAGGATCGCATCGCTGAAGTCGGCCTTGGTGGCGACAATGCCGGAAAGCCGCGAGCGCTCGAGATTGGCGCCTGACAGGTTCGCCCCGGAAGCGAAGGCCTCGCGCTGGGTCGGCTCGATGACGCGGTAGCCTTCCTTGCGGTCGGCGGCCGCGATCGTGCCCTCCCGAAGGTCAGCTTCGAACATATCGGCGCCGGTCAGATTGGCTCCGCGCAGACTGGAGCCCCGCAGGTCCGCCCGCCGCAACGAGGCGTCGGTCAGGTCGGCCCCTTGCAGGTCCGCGCCGTAGAAGTTGGCGTTGTCGAGCTTGGCCTTTCTAAGGTCGCAGCCGACCAGGACAGCGCCGGTGAAGTCAGCGTCGCAGAGATTGCGCCCGGGCACGGACAGGCCCGACAGGTCGCAGAAGGCGAACACGGCGCGTGCGCCGCCCATCCGCGCCGACCACAGGCGGTCGTGCTTGGCGCAGATGACGTCCACCTCGTACTGCGTCAGACGCTTGTATTCTTGTGGTGTGCTGGCGGCGCCGCTCATGGCTCGCTGGGTGTCCCGAGTTAACGGAACACCTTGCGCAGAGCAAAATTAACGCCGTGTTTCCAACACCTTCCGCTTAAGCCTGAGGGCTTTTAACCAACCTTGGGAAGCGCTTCGGCGCGACTTTCGTCCAGGTAGCGCGCGCCCGTCGGCTTCAGGGCCGCATCGAGCTCGATCACCAGCGGATTGCCGGTCGGGATCTCTACACCCACGATCTGGTCGTCCGGCACGTTGAACAGGTGCTTGACGATCGCGCGCAGCGAGTTTCCGTGCGCGGCGATCAGCAGGGTCTCGCCAGCCTTCAGGTGGGGGGCGATGTCGCTCTCCCAATAAGGCAGGACACGAACCAGAGTGGTGGCCAGGCTTTCGGTCGACGGCAGGCTCGCGCCCTTGTAGCGGCGGTCCTTGCTGAAATCGTACTCACCACCCGGGGCGAGCTCCGGCGGCGGAATGTCGTAGGAGCGACGCCAGATCGTCACCTGCTCGACCCCGTGCTTCTCGGCGGTCTCAGCCTTGTTGAGGCCCGTAAGGCCGCCGTAGTGGCGCTCGTTCAAGCGCCAATCCTTGGTCACCGGCACGAAGCTCTGCTTGGCCGCGTCCAGCGCCAGGTTCCCCGTGCGAATGGCGCGGGTCTGCACCGAGGTGAACAGGCGGTCGATCTCGATGCCGGCTGCGGCGATCAGCTCGCCGCCCTTCTTGGCCTGGGCTTCGCCCTCGGCGGTCAGGTCCACATCGACCCAGCCGGTGAAGCGGTTTTCCAGGTTCCACTGGCTTTGGCCATGGCGGAGCAGGACGAGCGTCGGCATCGGGCTTCCTTCGGAGATCAGGGGAATGTCAGCGCGGGCTAAGGCCAGCCCGCGCCAGCGTCAAGCGCGGAAGCACGCGGGGAAGCGATCCGTCACCCCTCCCCCGCGCCGCAGCTCATGCTATAGGCTGGCCATGCCTGATCGCATCTTCATGCCTCTGATGGGGCTGATCGCCGCTGCGCTGATCACCCTGTCCCTCGTGTGGCCCCAAGGCCAGGGCGACCGTTCCTGGGGCCCCTTTGGCCATACGCCGGTTCAACAGACGCCGGAGATGAAGGCCAAGATCCAGAAGGAAAAGGACTCGGCTCGCCGTCGGGACGAGGCCGCAAAGAAGGCCGTCGAGGCCGTGGACCAGCTATCGCGATGAGCGCCTTCGACGCTGTTCAGGTTGGCCGGCGCGTCCTGGCCGTCGAGGCGGACGCCCTGCGCGCCCTATCCGAGTCGCTCGGCGATGCGTTCGCCCGGTCGGTAGAGACGATCTTCCACGCCAAGGGGCGTGTAGTCTGCACGGGCATGGGCAAGTCAGGGCACGTGGCGCGCAAGATCGCCGCCACCCTCGCTTCGACCGGCACTCAGGCGATGTTCGTCCACCCCGCAGAAGCCTCGCACGGTGACCTGGGCATGATCGGTCCCGACGACGTCGTGCTGGCCCTGTCGAAGTCGGGCGCTGGCCGCGAGCTGGCCGACACCCTGGCCTACGCCAAGCGTTTCGCGATCCCGCTGATCGCCATGACCGCTGACGCCGACAGTCCGCTGGGTCAAGCGGGCGACATCGTTTTGTTGCTGCCCGATGCGCCCGAGGCGACGGCTGAGGTCAATGCGCCGACGACCTCGACGACCCTGCAGATCGCCCTGGGCGACGCGATCGCCGTGGCTCTGCTGGAGCGCCGTGGCTTCACCGCAAGAGACTTTCGGGTGTTCCACCCCGGCGGCAAGCTGGGCGCGATGCTGCGCACCGTCGGCGACCTGATGCATGGCGACGATGAACTGCCCCTGATCGCTTCGGACGCCGCCATGCCCGACGCGCTCCTGGTCATGAGTGAAAAGCGCTTTGGCGCGGTCGGTGTCGTGGATAGCGCGGGCCGCCTTGCGGGCATGATCACGGACGGCGATCTGCGTCGACATATGGACGGCTTGCTTGGCCATAGGGCGGGCGAGGTCATGACCCATGCGCCCCTGACGATCAGCCCCGGGGCCCTTGCGGCCGAAGCCCTGAAGGTGATGAACGAGCGACGGATCACCGTGCTGTTTGTCGTCGAAGGCGAGCGTCCGGTCGGCATTCTGCATGTGCACGACCTGCTTCGCGCCGGTGTGATCTAGGTCACATCGAAACTTTGTAAAACCTTGTCATGCAAACGCGCTAGCCGTGCGTTCTTCGCGCGTCTAAAGCCACACGACCTTAACTGAAACGAGCCCTCGATGTTCTCCGCGCCGCGCGCCGATCTGGTTCCGAATACGGCAGCCTATGAAAACGAAGCCCTGGTCAAGCCGACCGGCTTTCGCGAGTACGATGCGCGCTGGCTGTTTGGACCGGAGATCAATCTTCTGGGCGTGCAGGCGCTGGGCCTGGGTCTGGGGACCTACATCCACGAGCTGGGCCAGTCGAAAATCGTCGTCGGCCACGACTTCCGCTCGTATTCGTCCTCGATCAAGAACGCCCTGATCCTGGGCCTGATCAGCGCCGGCTGCGAAGTGCATGACATCGGCCTCGCCCTGTCGCCGACGGCCTATTTCGCCCAGTTCGACCTCGACATTCCCTGCGTGGCCATGGTCACGGCCAGCCACAACGAGAACGGCTGGACCGGCGTGAAGATGGGCGCTCAGAAGCCGCTGACCTTCGGTCCCGACGAGATGAGCCGCCTGAAGGACATCGTGCTGAACGCCCAGTTCGTCGAGCGTGACGGCGGCAAGCTGATCCGCGTGCAGGGGCAGGCCCAGCGCTATATCGACGACGTCGCCAAGCGCGCCAGCGTCACGCGCCCCCTGAAGGTGATCGCCGCCTGCGGCAACGGCACGGCTGGCGCCTTCGTGGTCGAGGCGCTGCAGAAGATGGGCGTCGCCGAGGTGGTCCCTATGGACACCGACCTCGACTTCACCTTCCCCAAGTACAATCCCAACCCCGAAGACGCCGAGATGCTGCACGCGATGGCCCATGCCGTCCGCGAAACCGGCGCGGACCTGGCCTTCGGCTTCGACGGCGATGGCGATCGCTGCGGCGTGGTCGATGACGAGGGCGAGGAGATCTTCGCCGACAAGATCGGCCTGATGCTGGCGCGGGATCTGGCCCCGCTGAACCCCGGCGCGACCTTCGTCGTGGATGTGAAGTCCACAGGCCTCTACGCCACCGATCCGATCCTGAAGGCGCACGGCTGCGAGGTGGTCTACTGGAAGACCGGCCACAGCTACATCAAGCGCAAGAGCGCCGAGCTGGGCGCCCTGGCCGGCTTCGAAAAGAGCGGCCACTTCTTCATGAACGGCGACCTGGGCTACGGCTACGACTGCGGCCTGACCGCCGCGGCGGCCATCCTGGCCATGCTGGACCGCAATCCCGGCGTGAAGCTTTCGGACATGCGCAAGGCCCTGCCCGTGGCCTTCACCTCCCTGACCATGAGCCCGCACTGCGGCGACGAGGTGAAGTACGGCGTCGTGGCCGACGTGGTGAAGGAATACGAGGATCTCTTCGCCGCCGGCGGTTCGATCCTGGGCCGCAAGATCACCGAGGTGATCACCGTCAATGGTGTGCGCGTCCACCTGGATGACGGCTCGTGGGTGCTGGTCCGCGCCTCGTCGAACAAGCCCGAGGTCGTCGTGGTCGTCGAGAGCACCCAGTCGGAAGACGACATGCGCGCCCTCTTCCGCCAGGAGGTCAAGCCGCGCCTGGGTGACCGCGTCGGCAAGTACAATCAGGAAATCTGAGCGCCCGACGCCGTCCTCGCCCTTCGATAAGCTCGGGGTGAGGTCCATGCTCGGCGCCGCAGTAGAAAACCTCACCCTGAGCTTTTCGAAGGGCGAGGTTTTCGGACCCAGACAGGGACCATGATCAAGCTCCGCCCTTCTCGCCCAGACGATGGTTCACGGGTGGTCGCAATCTGGGCCGCCGCCGTGGACGCGACGCACGACTTCCTGGCGCCCGAGGACCGCGTCGCGATCGGCCGGGAGGTCGAGGCTTTCCTGCCCTACGCCCCGCTGACAGTGGCCGTGGATCGCCGCGACCGCCCCGTCGGCTTCATGCTGATCGACGGCGCGCATATGGAGGCGCTGTTCATCGACCCGGAGCATCGCGACGCTGGCGTCGGCCGCATGCTGATCGAGTACGCCCTGGCGGTGCATCCCATCCTGACGACCGACGTCAACGAACAGAACCTCCAGGCGCTAGGCTTCTACGAACACATGGGCTTTGAACGGACGGGCTGGTCGGCCACGGACGGACAGGGACGGGCCTATCCGCTGATCCATCTTCGCTTTGGCGTTTGACGCGAACTCGGCTTAGCTGCGGCGTCCCAGACCAGAGTCTCCGATGCGCCGTCTTCTCACCGCCCTCGCCCTCCTGTTCAGCCCCGGGCTCGCGTCCGCAGGGCCGTCGATCCTCCTGAAGCCCGCCAAGGTATGGACCGCGGAAAACGCCGGGCCGCCGCGCGAGGGCTGGGCCGTGCTGGTCAAGGACGGAAAGATCGCCGCCGTAGGCCCGGCCGCGCAGATGGACGCGTCCGACGCCGAAGTTGTCGACCTGCCGGGCGCGACCTTGATCCCAGGATTGATGGATCTCCACAGCCACCTGTTCCTGCATCCCTACAACGAGACCTCATGGGACGATCAGGTTCTGAAGGAAACGCCGACCTACCGAACCCTCCGGGCGGCGGTGCAGGCCAAGGCGACGCTGGAGGCCGGCTTCACGACCCTGCGGGATCTCGGCACCGAAGGCGCGGGCACGGCGGACGTTCCGTTGAAGAAGGCCATCAACGACGGCCTTATCCCGGGTCCCCGGCTGTTCGTGACCACCAAGGCGATCGTGGCGACCGGGGCCTATGGCCCGGCGCGCAAGAACTACAACCCCGAGGCGGAAATCCCCCAGGGCGCCGAAGAGGCCAGCGGCGTGCTCGAGGTGGTCAAGGCGGTGCGCGAGCAGGCCGGCGCGGGCGCGGACTGGATCAAGGTCTATGCCGACTATCGCGTCGGGCCCGATGGTTCGACGCAGCCGACGTTCAGCGTCGATGAGCTGAAGGCCCTGGTCGAAACGGCGCACTCGAGCGGCCGCCCGGTCTCGGCCCATGCTTCGAGCGACGAGGGCATGCGCCGCGCGATCCTGGCCGGTGTCGATACGATCGAACATGGCTATGGCGGCTCGGAGGCCACCTTCAAGCTGATGGCCGAAAAGGGCGTGGTGTTCTTCCCCACCCTGACAGCCGTCGAGAGCACCTCGACCTATTTCGGCGGCTATGTCGCGGGAAAGACAGCGCCGACCCCGGCGATGCAGGCGGCCGAGCGGGCGTTCCGTCTCGCGGTCAAGGCCGGCGTGACTATCGGCATGGGCAGCGATGTCGGTGTCTTCAAGCACGGCGACAATGCGCGGGAGCTGGTGTGGATGGTCCGCTACGGCCTCACGCCCGCCCAGGCGCTGCTCACGGCCACGGCGGTCGACGCCAAGGTCCTGGGCCGGGCCAACGATCTGGGCCAGATCAAATCTGGTTACCTGGCCGACCTCGTCGCGGTGAAGGGCGACCCGAGCCAGGCGATCGAGGCGACGCGCGATGTCGTTCTGGTGATGAAGGCCGGAAAAATCGTCGTTCGGCCCTGATCGTCGAAGCGAACGCCTTGTTGCTCTTGGGACCAGCCGCGCCGCCCGCTAATCAGGGCCTCGCCGCCTGAAGGAGTCACTATGCGCCTGCCCGCCCTCGTCCTGGCCTGTCTTTGCCTTATCGCCTCGCCCGCCCTGGCGCAGAAGCTGGACGAGACGCCGCGCGTGGCGGTCATCTCGGCCTTCCCGCCCGAGATTGGCGCGCTGAACGCCGCGACCGCCGAGCAGAAGGCCTATGAGATCAACGGCGTGCGGTTCATGACCGGCCAACTCGAGGGCAAGCCGGTGGTGGTGTTCCTGAGCGGCGTGTCGATGGTCAACGCGGCCATGACCACCCAGATGGCGCTGGATCGCTTCAACATCACGCGGATCGTCTTCTCCGGCATCGCCGGCGGCGTTGATGAGGGCCTGGATATCGGCGACGTCGTGGTCGCCGACCAATGGGCCCAGAACCTTGAAAGCGCCTTCGCGCGCGAGACCGACAAGGGCTTCGAGGTCTCGCCCAGCATCCGCACGAAGACCCTGGCCAACTACGGCATGATCTTCCCGCGCGGCATCCACATGCCCGGCGACGCCCTGGGCGCGCCGGCCCGCGTCTGGTTCCCGGCGGACGCCGCCCTGCTGGACACCGCCCGCAAGGTCGCCGCGCAAGTAGCCCTGCAACGGTGCGCGGCCGACAAGTGCCTGGTGCACCCGCCCAAGGTCGTTGTGGGCGGCAACGGTGTCTCAGCCCCGGTGTTCCTCGACAACGCCGCCTATCGCAAATATCTGCGCGCCACCTTCGAAGCCCGTGTGGTCGACATGGAAAGCGCCGCCGTCGCGCATGTGGCCCTGGTCAACAAGACCCCGTTCATCGCCTTCCGCAGTCTGTCGGATCTGGCCGGCGGCGGCACGGGAGGCAACGAGATGCACACCTTCATGGCCCTGGCCTCAGACAATTCCGCGACCGTGGTGAAGGCGTTCGTGAAGGCGCTACCCTAGGCGGTTCTAGCGCGTCCCGAACGTCCGGTCGCCCGCGTCGCCGAGCCCCGGCACGATGTAGCCGTGCTCGTTCAGCTGGGCGTCAATCGCCGCCGTCCAGATCGGCACGTCAGGGTGCGCCTCGCGCAGGGCGTCGACGCCCGCCTGGGCGGCCAAAAGGCAGACGAAGCGAAGGTTGGTGACGCCGTAGTGCTTCAGGCGCGAAATCGCCGCGATGGCCGAGTGGCCGGTGGCCAGCATCGGATCGACCACGATGACCAGCCGGCCGGAGATGTCCTCCGGCGCCTTGAAGTAGTATTCGACCGCCTCGAGCGTCTCGTGATCGCGATAGAGGCCGATGTGCGCCACCCGGGCCGAGGGCACCAGGTCCAGCATCCCCTCGCACATGCCCAGGCCCGCACGTAGGATCGGCGCGAAGACCAGCTTCTTGCCGGCGATCTCATAGGCCGTGGTCGGCGCGACCGGAGTCTCGATCTGGACCTCGTCCATCGGCAGGTCGCGCGTGACTTCGTAGCAGATCAGGGTCGCCGTCTCGCGCATCAGGGCGCGGAAGGTCTTCGTCGAGGTCGCCTTGTCCCGCATCTTGGTCAGCTTGTGCTGAACGAGCGGATGGCTGACGACAGTGACGTTGGACATGGGAGGGCCTTGCTAGGAGCGTGTCGCCACGCTCCTAGCAGCCAGCCGTAAATCAGGCCAGTTGGTCGCCGATCGGCAAGGACCGGATCCGCTTTCCGGTCGCCGCGAAGATGGCGTTGCACAGGGCCGCCGGCGCCGGCGGATAGGCCGGCTCGCCGAGTCCCGTCGGATTGTTGTCCGACAGCTTGAAGCGCACCTCGACCGGCGGGGCGTCGGCCATACGCAGCAGCGGGAAATCCCCGAAATTGCTGTTCACCGCCGCGCCGTTCTCGAACGTCATGCCCTGGTAGAGGGTGCTGCTGATGGCGTCGAGGATCGAGCCCTGAACCTGCTGTTCGGCGCCGTTCGGATTGACGATCTGGCGGCCGACGTCGGCGGCGGCCCAGACCTTGTCGATCTTCACCGCGCCGTCCTTTACCGTCACCTGCATGACCACCGCCACATAGCCCAGGTGGCTGTAGTGGCAGGCCACGCCCAGGCCCGTGCCCTTGGGAACCTTGCGCCCCCAGCCTGACATCTCGGCTGCGAGATCCAGCACGCCGCGCATGCGGCCAGTGTGGAAGCTGTCGCCCTTGCCCGGCTCACCCAGCAGGCGCGGTTCGCCCAGAAGCTCGCGACGGAAGGCGACAGGGTCCTTGCCCGCCGCCAGCGCCAGCTCGTCGGTGAAGCTCTGGATCACGAAGCCAAAGGCGTTGTTGCCCGGCGCCCGCAGGAAGCCGGTTGGGAAGCCCAGCGGCATCACCGACACGTCGTGACGATAGTTCGCCACGGCCCGGCACGGGAACTGGGTCGAGTTCATCGCGGCGGCGGTGTTGAAGCTCTCGCCTTCGCCAAAGGTGACGAAGTGGTTCTTCCAGGCGGTCAGGCCGCCCTTGGCGTCGAGGCCAGCGGTCAGGCTGTGCCAACCGCCCGGGCGATAGAAGTCGTGCTGGATGTCGTCCTCGCGGGTCCAGATCAGCTGGACCGGCGCATTGACCTTGGCGGCGATGGCGGCCGCCTCGACCATGTAGTCGTTCATCAGACGCCGACCAAAGCCGCCGCCGCCACGGATCAGATGGATGGTGATCGCCGACGGATCGACATTCAGCGCCCGCGCGACCAGGGCGCGGCCGGACTCGGGGTTCTGGGTCGGGGCCCAGATCTCGACCTTGCCGTCCTTGACGTGCGCCGTGCAGTTCTGCGGCTCCAGCGCCGCGTGGGCGATGAAGGGATAGCTGTAGGCCGCGCTGACGGTCTTGGCCGCGCTTTTCAGCGCCGCCTCGACATCGCCGTCATTGTGCAGGTTGCGATGCGGCGGCGCGGCCGATAACTCTGCCGCCTTGGCGGCGAAGCTGGCGGTGCTCTGGCTGGTCGTCGGATGCTCGGCCCACTGGATCTGCAGCGCCTCGCGGCCCTTTCGCGCCGCCCACCAGCTGTCGGCCACAACCGCGACACCGGGCAGAAGGCCCTGCAGATTGGTCCCGCCCTCGATGACGAAGGCGTCGCGGACGCCCTTCACCGCCTTGGCCGGCGCCAGGTCGACCGACGCGACCTTGGCCCCATAGACCGGCGCCTTGGCGAAGGTGGCGAACAGCATGCCCGGCAGGCGGACATCGATCCCGTAGGTCGGCTGCCCCGTCACGATCGCGTCGAGGTTCTGGCTCTTGTGGCTCTTGCCGATAATCCGGAAGGCCTTGGGGTCCTTAAGCGTCAGAGACTTGGGGTCAGGCGGCGTCAGCGCGGCGGCGGTCTGCGCCAGTTCCCCGTAGGACGCGCGGCGCTTGCTGGCGGCATGGACCACGACGCCCGGCTCTGTCGTGAGGCTGTCGGCCGGGACGTTCCAGCGGGCGGCGGCGGCGGCGATAAGCAGGGCGCGGACCGTGGCGCCGACGCGGCGCAGGCCGTCATACTCCAGCGTCGTGGCCATGCTGCCGCCGGCCACTTGGCGACCATAGATCTTGGTGTCGGCGATGGCCTGCTCGACGGTTACCGCCGACCAGTCGACGTCCAGCTCCTCGGCGATCAGCATCGGCAGCGCGGTCTTGATGCCCTGCCCCACCTCGGGAACCTTGGAGGCGATCGTCACCTTGCCGTCGGGCGCGATACGCACATAGGCGTTGACCTTGGTGTCGCCCGCGGCCTGGCCTTCCGACGCCATGGTGAAGCTCAGTAGCAGGCCGCCGCCTAGGGCCGCCCCGGACTGCAGGACAAAGCGACGGGTCGGGTCGCGAAGGATCTCGCCGTCCATGATCAAGCCTTCTCCAGACCGGCGGCGACCTTGATCGCCTTCTTGATGCGAATGTAGGTGGCGCAGCGGCACAGGTTGCCGTTCATCGCCGCGTCGATCTCCTCGTCGGTCGGCTTGGGCGTGGTGGTCAGCAGCGCCGTGGCCGACATGATCTGACCAGCCTGACAGTAGCCGCACTGAGGCGTGTCGACCGCCTTCCAGGCCGCCTGGACCTTGGCCCCGACCGGCGTCTTGCCCACGCCCTCGATGGTGGTCACTTTCTGCTGCCCCACGTCGCTGATCAGCGTGACGCAGGCGCGAACCGGAACGCCATCCAGATGCACCGTGCAGGCGCCGCACAGCGCCGCCCCGCAGCCGTACTTGGCGCCGACTAGGCCCAGCGTATCGCGCAAAACCCAAAGCAACGGCGTGTCGCCGTCGACGTCCGCCGTACGGCGCTCTCCGTTGACGCTCAGCGTGAAGGCCATGGTCAAAAGCTCCTGCTTCGGGACGAAACCTCGCCGGGGCGGCGACATGATCGATCTGGGCGGGCAATCTGACCTGACGTCTCGGATTTTGGAAGCGGCATCCCCCCAACCTAGAGCCGCCAAGCGGGGCAATTCGTCCGCCTAAAGACAATTTTCGCGACAAACCCCGCGCCGTGCCGTAAGGGGCGCTCGACTCGTCACGCGCAAGGGGAAAGTCGCGACATGTTGGGCTTGTTCAAGGCGATCATGCCGAAGGAAGACGCGTTCTTTGACCTGTTCTCGGCCCACGCCAAGACTTTGGTGGCCGGGGCCGAGGCGCTGCACGATCTGACCGCCGGCGGTGACGCAGTCGAGGCCGCGAGCGCCCGCGTGTACCAGTATGAGGACGAAGCCGACGAGATCACGCGTCAGGTGATGGTCGCCGTCCGCCGCAGCTTCATCACGCCGTTCGATCGCAGCGACATCCAGCTTTTGACCACCTCGCTGGACGACGCCATCGACCAGATGCGCAAGACCGCCAAGGTCGTCTCGCTGTTCGAGGTGAAGAGCTTCGAACCGCAGATGCGCGAGATGACCAAGATCATCGTCGAGGCGGCCAAGCTGACCGAGGAAGCCGTCGCCCTGCTGCCGAAGATGCGCCAGAACGCTCATCACCTGAGCGAAATCGCGGTCAAGATCACGCAGATCGAAGAACAGTCCGACCAGATGTACGACCAGGGCCGAAAGGAACTTTTCGTCGCCCACCGTAACAGCGATCCGATGGCGTTCATTGTCGGCATCGACATCTACAGCCACCTCGAAAAGGTCATGGACCGCTTCGAGGACGTGGCCAATCGCATCAGCGGCATCGTCGTCGAGCAGGTCTGATCGCCGTGGACCCCACGTTCCTCATCCTGGTCTTCCTGATCGTCGTGGCTTTGGCGTTCGACTTCCTGAACGGCCTTCACGACGCCGCCAACTCGATCGCCACCATCGTCTCCACCCGCGTGTTGTCGGCCAAGTGGGCGGTGATCTGGGCGGCCTTCTTCAACTTCATCGCCTTCCTGTTCTTCGGCACCAGCGTGGCCAAGATGGTCGGATCGGGGATCATCGACCCCCACGTCATCAGCGACCGCCTGATCTTCGGCGCTCTGGGCGGCGCCATCACCTGGAACCTGCTGACCTGGTGGGCCGGCATTCCCTCGTCCAGCTCGCACGCGCTGATCGGCGGACTGGTGGGAGCCTCGATCGCCAAGGTGGGAGGCCTGGGCGCCATCAAGTGGGCGGGCTTGTCCAAGACCGCCGCCGGCATCGTGGTCTCGCCCACCATGGGCTTCATCCTGGCCCTGCTGCTGGTGCTGATCGTCTCCTGGCTGTTCGTCAGGAGCTCACCATTCTTCGCCGACAAGGTGTTCCGAAAGCTGCAGTTCGTCTCGGCGGCCCTCTACAGCCTTGGCCATGGCGGCAATGACGCGCAGAAGACCATGGGTATAATCGCCGCCCTGCTGTTCGCTCACGGCGTCACCGGCAAGCCCGGCGACATCCCATTCTGGGTGGTGATCACCTGCCAGATGGCGATGGGCTTGGGTACGCTGTTCGGCGGCTGGCGCATCGTGCACACGATGGGCAGCAAGATCACCCGCCTGACCCCCATGCAGGGCTTCTGCGCGGAGACGGGCGGCGCGATCATGCTGTTTATGGCCACGCATATCGGCGTACCGGTCTCGACGACTCACACGATCACGGGCGCTATTGTCGGCGTCGGCGCATCGCGCCGAGTCTCGGCCGTGCGCTGGGGCGTGGCCAAGGACATCGTGACCGCCTGGATCGTCACCCTCCCGGCGGCGGCCGTCTCGGCGGCGGTGTTCTACTATCTCGGGTTCTGGATGCAGTGAGCCAAGCGGGCGGCAAGTCGGAAGGACGCAAGGGCGGCAAACGTCGCCAGGTCGCCGCCCTGCCCTGGCGCGGCGCGGGCGAAGGCCTGCGCGTGCTGTTGGTGTCCTCCCGCGAAACCCGCCGCTGGGTGATCCCCAAGGGCTGGCCGATGAAGGATCGTTCCGATCCCGAGGCCGCCGCCCAGGAGGCCTATGAGGAGGCGGGACTGAAGGGCGTCATCGCCGCCCAGCCTTTTGGCGAATACCCCTATCTGAAGCGGCTTAAGAACGGTCAGGCGCGGCTGGTGAAGGTCGACGTCTACCCGCTTGAGGTCACGGCGCAGCTCGAAACCTGGCCCGAGCAGGGCCAGCGAACCCTCGAGTGGATGACTCCGGTGGAGGCCGCCCTCGCCGTTCAGGAGCCAGAACTGCGCGATCTGATCGCCTGCTTCGCCGGCGTAGACCTGGCCAGCGACCACGACACGCCCGCCAAGGCCCCGACGCCCGTGCGCGTGGCCTTCCAGCGCCTGCGTCGCCGTGTGACGGCGCTGTGGGGCCGCTACCGCTCCTAGACCCCCTAGCCAACAAGCCTGTGGACAAGTCTTCGTCGCGCGCATAATGTTCTTGTTATGTTCTGACGCAGCGAGATCCTGATGCAGCTATCCCTCGCCCTGGCCCGATCGCCGCTGGAAAGCGTTCGCGACGCCCTGCTCTGCGAGTTCGGGCCCCAGCGGCCGGTGGCCCGCATGGACCCCATCTCGCAGCTGGTGAAGTCGTCCATCAGCGGCCGAACACCGGACGCTGTGTCCTGGGCGGCGTTCCTGCGGCTACGGTCGGAATTCAAGTCGTGGGAAGACTTGGCGCGCGCCAAGGTCGCCCACGTCGCCATGACCATCCAGGACGTGACCTTTCCTGAGGACAAGGCCCGCCGGCTGATCACCGCCCTGCGGATGATCGAGGAGAAGGTGGGCTGGCTCTCGCTCAGCCATCTGAAGACCCTAGAGGTCGATCAGGCGCGCTGGGAGCTGCAAGCCTTGCCCGGCGTCGGGGTGAAGGTCGCCGCCTGCGTCCTGAACTTCAGCGACCTGGCGATGCGGGCCCTGGTGGTCGACACCCACGTCGATCGGGTGGCCAAGCGGATCGGCCTGGTCGGCGCGGGCGACACGACCAACACATATCACGCCCTGATGGCGATGGCCCCGGCGATCTGGACCGCCGACGACCTCTTCGAGCTGCACTGGCTGATGAAGCGGGGCTTGGGTCAGATGCTATGTCCGCACGAGGGGCCCAAGTGCGGGGCGTGTCCGGTCAAGGCGATGTGCGCCAAGGTCGGGGTCGGGCACAGCGCCGAGGTGCTGGCCTGGCGGCCGAGGGGGTAGCGGGGGCGGTGCGCGAAGGCGACGAAGGGCAGATTTCGACCCAGCCTTGCCCCTCCGCGCCTTCGGCGCTCCTCCCCCTGAGGGGGAACAAGGAGCGCGCACCTTCTGCCCCCTATGGGGGCGGACGACCATGCAAAGCATGGTCCGGTGGGGGCCTGCGGCCTGTCCGACTTCCCCCCTTCACAGACCTTCCGACATCCGTCCCCTACCCCGCCGCGAGTTCCGCAAACGTCTTCGTTCCGATCGGGTAGCGAGCGTAGTCGCGGTAGTCGAAGTGCCACCATTCATCAGGCAGGACCATGAAGCCGTCCGCCTCCATGGCCTGGCGCAACACACTGCGTAGCGCCCGCTGCTTGGTTGTCCCGCCGACGAAATCCGCATAGGCGCGGGTCGAGAACTCGTCGTAGCGGCTGGGCATCTCGACCGGCTGGCCGGTCTTAAGATCGTACAGCGTCAGGTCCACCGCGCAGCCACGGTTGTGGCGAGAGCCCTGGGCGGGATCGGCCACGAAGATGCGGGCCTCCGGCGGCGTCGCTTCCCAGAACATCCAGGTCACGGACCAGGGCCGATAGGCGTCATGGACCAGAAGGCCGTAGCCCTGGGGCGCCAGGGCGCGATGGATGCGCGCCAGCGCCTCGGCCGCCGGGCGCTGCAGATAGGCCGCCGGCCTTTCATAAAGCGGGACGCCCATGAAGTTGTTCGAGCCCGCATAGCGGATGTCGCGCTTGATACCGGGCTCGAGGCTGGTGATCTCCACCAGATCCGAGGGCAGCTTGTCAGCCGTCTCAACCGGCGGCGCAGCCGCTAGCGCCCGTTGGCGCAGCAGGACCGGATCGGCCCGGACGGCCTTGCGGATCGCCGCTTCGACCTCGGCGCCGAAGTCGTGAAAGGCCAGCGGCTTCCCGTTCAGGCGAACCGCGCCCGCCTCCAGGATCAATTCGCCGCCGCCCACGATGGCGTAGCGCCCTCCGCCGAGCGGGCTTAGGCGCGCGGACGTGAAGCCTTCGCCGTCGATGTGCAGCGCGCCGTCCTTCTCGAAGACGGTGAAGGGGGCGACCTTGTCGCCGTATTGTCCGATAGCGGCCAGCTCGGTGCGGCTCTGGGCGAAGGCAGCGGGCGCGGCCAGGCCCGCGGCGGAGAGCGCCAAGAAGGATCGTCGCGCAAAATCACGCATCACAGCAAAGCCCTCACACCCTCTATCGTATCATCCCGGCCGCAGCGTAGCGGAGAGCCGGGACCCAGGGGGGCGAAGAAAAGCTATGCGAACCGCCCCTGGGTCCCGGATAGCCTCTCCGAGGCTTCCGGGATGACAAAGGTGATCGCTACTTCATCGTCGGGATGACGAAGCTGCTGTCGGTGACCTCGCCCTCGGGCCAGCGGGCGGTGACCGTCTTGACCTTGGTGTAGAACTTCACGCCCTCGACGCCGTGCTGGTTGGTGTCGCCGAAGGCCGAGCGCTTCCAGCCGCCGAAGGTGTGGTAGGCCACCGGCACCGGGATCGGCACGTTAATGCCGACCATGCCGACATTGACGTTAGCCGCGAACTCCCGCGCGGCGCGGCCGTTGCGGGTGAAGATGGCGACGCCGTTGCCGTACTGGTGCTCGGACGGCAGGGCCATGGCCTCCTCAACGCTCTCGGCGCGGACGATCTGCAGCACCGGGCCGAAGATCTCCTCGTGATAGGTCTTCATGCCCTTCTTGACGCCGTCGAACAGCGACGGGCCGATGAAGAAGCCTTTCTCGAAGCCCTGCAGCTGGAAGTCGCGGCCGTCGACGACGAGCTCGGCGCCCTCTTCCTGGCCGATGCGGATGTAGTCGGCGATCTTGTCGCGGTGCTGGGCGCTGACCACCGGGCCGTAGTGGGCGTCGGGATCGGTGGAGACGCCGACCTTCAGGGAGGCGATCTCGGCGACCATGCGCTCGCGCAGCTCGTCGGCAGTCTTCTGGCCCACGGGGACCACCACCGGCAGGGCCATGCAGCGCTCGCCGGCCGAGCCGAAGGCCGCGCCCGACAGGTCCTTCACCACCTGGTCCATATCGGCGTCGGGCAGGACGATGCCGTGGTTCTTGGCCCCGCCCATGGCCTGGACGCGTTTCCCGTGCGCCGTGCCCGTCTGGTAGACGTAATGGGCGATGTCGGAGCTGCCGACGAAGCTGACGGCGCGGATCAGCGGATGGGTCAGGATGGCGTCGACGGCGCTCTTGTCGCCGTGCACGACGTTCAGCACGCCAGCGGGGGCGCCCGCTTCCATCATCAGTTCGGCCAGCTTGACCGGCACGGTCGGATCCTTCTCCGACGGCTTGAGGATGAAGCTGTTGCCCACCGCGATGCTGATGCCGAACATCCACATCGGGATCATGGCCGGGAAGTTGAACGGGGTGATGCCCGCGCAGACGCCCAGCGGCTGGCGCATCGAATAGACGTCGATACCGGGACCAGCGCCTTCGGTGTACTCGCCCTTCAGGATGTGAGGGATGCCGCAGGCGAATTCGATGACCTCGAGGCCCCGCTGGATGTCGCCCTTGGCGTCGGCGATGACCTTGCCGTGCTCGGATGACAGGATCTCGGCCAGGGTGTTCATGTCGCGCTCGATCAGGCGCTTGAACTCGAACATCACCCGGGCGCGACGCTGGGGATTGGTCTGAGCCCAGCCGATCTGGGCCTTGGCGGCGACCTGGACGGCGGCGTCGAGCTCGGCGTCGGTCGCGAACTGGACGCGGGCCTGGACCTCGCCGGTGTTGGGATTGAAGACGTCGCCGAAGCGGCCGGAGGCGCCGACCAGGGTCTGACCGTTCACGAAATGGGCGATGTCTCGCATGATGCGCTCCCTAACGCTGTTTTGCGCGTCAATAGCACCCCGGGTTCGCGCCGTATCCAGCAAAATTCGGCCAACCGCCCTGTCATCCCGGGCGAAGACCCGGGACCGCCGCAAGCGCCAGCGCCCGCTACGGTCCCGGATCGGCGCGCTAAGCGCTTGTCCGGGATGACAGTTTAATCGGTGTCGACGTGTACGCGGCGGAACCGCCCTTGCAGATAGACCAGCGGCTCGTGGTCGGGGTCATATCGTAGCTTCACCACCCGCCCGACATAGACGCGATGATCGCCAGCGTCGAAGGCGTGATGCGTTTCGCATTCGAAATTGGCCATGCATTCGGGCAGGATCGGCACACCGGTGCGCCAGGTCTCGGTCTCGAGGCCGGCGAAACGGTCGGTGTCCTTCTGCACGAACTGGCGGGCCAGCTGCTGGTGCTCGGCGTGCAGGACGTTGACAGCGAAGCGCTGGGCGGCGTCCAGCGCCGGCAGGCTGGACGACTTCAAGTCGACGCAGATCAAGGCCAGCGGCGGATCCAGTGAAACCGAGGTGAACGAGTTCGCGGTCAGGCCCACCCGGCGACCGTCGGGGGCCAGTGTGGTGACGACGGTCACCCCCGTCGTGAAGCATCCAAATGCATTGCGCAGGGCCCGGGCGTCATGCTCGGCGCCCTCCCCCAATTCGATCGTAACCGCCTGACTCATGGGGCTAGCAGTGGGGCAAAGCGTCTCGACGGGCAAGCTTTAGGGTCGTGGCGGCTCGATCAAAACGCCCGGCCGGCTCGCATCCAGGCCAAAGGTGACCGGCAGGTGGCGCACATGCGGCGTCTGCAGGCCCAGCGCCTTGGCGCCGCGGGCCACAGCCAGCTTCCCAAGGGCGGTGGGGCCAAAGCCCTCCTGAATCCGCGGATTGGCGCCGAGACGCCGCCGCAGCACGCCGTTGGCGTAGATCACATTGGCGCGCATCAGGGCCGGCGGGGTCATGAACTCGATCGAGATCGAGACGTTCAGCATCGGACCGTTCTCGATCCGGTGCGGCGCGTTCTGGCGCCAGGTGACCATCTTGCCCGGCGTCAGGTCGACCTCCTGCGCGCCCTTGTCCCATTCGGGATCGAAGGCGAACTGCTCGGCCGTCTCGCGCAGCACGATCTTCTCTAGAGCCAGGTCGCCGACATAGGGGTCGGCTACGGGATAGACCCAGACCTTCTTCTGGCCGCGGATCTGCCACAGCGACACCAGCGGCACGTCGAGATGGTAGAACACCTGCGCATTGGCGCTGGAGATCAGCATGCCAAGGTCGCGCTTGAAGGTGCGCAAGCCCGGCACATGCGCCTCCTTGTCGGCGAAGATCTCGTCGGCCAGCGCCGCGTACTCGGGCACATGATCGTTGGTCTGCCGCAGGTTCAGCCAGATGCGGCCCGTCTTGGCGGCCTCCAGAAGCTGGTCCCCGGTCAGATTCCCCGCCGAGCCCTTGCGCCAGGTAGTCCAGGCCTTCGGATCCTCGCCCATGGTGAAGACGCCCAGCTTGTCCCGGGGATAGAGGTCCAGAAGACGCGCCAGCCCCTCGTCGTCGAACATCGGACGCTCATGCAGCGCGTGCTGGAACATCAGGTTCTCTTGGCCGAAGGCCTTGGCCTTTTCCGGCGTCCAGTCGGTGATCACGCTCACGCGGTCCTCCCGTAGAATTGGATCTTGAAAGGTCCCCACCACAGGGTCTTGCCCAGGCCCCGGGCGGCGCGATCCAGCCACTCGGCGCGGTCCTTGGCGCGCACAGCCCATTTCAGCGCCGCCACCACGCCGAAGGCCACCGCCTGTCCGAGCCCGATCACCATCCAGCGGACAACGCCGACGGTGTCGCGAGGCTCGGCGGCCGCGCAGTGCGCCGACGGTCCCTGGCCGTAGGCAAAGGCGCGCTGGATCGTGTAGCCAAGGTTCAACCGCGACGGCACGGGATCTTCCCAGACCCATGCGGCGGGCTCCCAGGCGAAACGCTTGCCCGCAGCGCCCATGTGGCCAAACAGCAAGTCGTCCTCGCCGCCGATATGATTGCGTTCGGCGGCGAACGGCGCGACCGGATCGGGCAAGGCCGAGCGACGGATCAAACTGTCGCCGCAGCCATAGTGACGGTCGATCACGCCGGCTTCAGCGGGACCCTCGCGCGAGAAGAAACGCTCCAGATACTCCCGGTGTTGGTCGATATGCTCCGGAGCGCGAGCTCTGACGGGACCAAACACGACGTCCGCATCGTAACGCGCCTGAGCGGCCAACAGCGCCGCGAGCCAGCCGCTGGGCGCTTCTTCGTCGTCATCCAGGAAGGCGATGAAGTCGCCCGAGGCGCGGGCCATGCCGGCGTTGCGGGCGAAGGCGACGCCCGGCCGCCTTTCGTTGACATAGATCACCGGGCACGGCGCGCCCTTGCTCAGCGCATCGACGACCGGCTTGGCCGAGGGGACCTGGTCGTTGTCGACGATCACAAGCTCAAGTTCGGCGAAGTCGACGCCGATTTGGCCGAACACTGAACGCGCCGCGACGGCCAGGCCATCGGGGCGTCGCTGGGTTGGGATCATGACCGTGACGCGCGCCATCAGGCCTCCGTGTGCTCTCCGCGCCCGCGCTGCGCTCGCGCCGCAACCGCCTCGACAAAGCCGCGAACCCGACCGGTGACCGTCAGTTCGGTGCTGGCGATCGCGTCCATTCGGCGCCGCAACTGACCCACGGGGCCCGCGCCATGCGCGCCCGCCAGGCTCCAGACGCTTTCCATCGAGTGGGCCACGCGGCCAGCCACGCTGGCGGCCGTCGCCGCGCCTTCGCCGATCTGAATGGTGCTGAGACCGTAGGCGCGCTTGTAGTGATCGTGTCCGGGACCAAGATCGTAACGCGTCAGGCCCAGCTCAGGCATCGCGGCGATGGCCCGCAGGAAGAAGATCTGTCCCGGAGACCAGGCGGCCATCTCAGGATTGGTCGAGGCGATCCAGGGGTGGTAGGTCGCGCCCTGACGGACGCCGAAATGGCCGCCCACCAGTGTGTCGCCAGCGTAGAGGTTGATCATCAGGCCGCGCATCGGGCCGTCGCGGGTGGTGAACAGGTCGGCCATCAGCTCGCGCGTCCAATCGGCGCGCAGGAAGTCGTGACCACCGGTGCGGGCCAGTTGATCGCGCTTCCAGTCGATCAGCAGGTTGAAGGCGTCGCGGGACATGTCGCCCGCCACCAGACGCACCTCGCCGACCTCTCGGTCCAGCTTGTTGTCCAGGCGGCGATAGTTCTTGATCTTCTTGGGGCTCTCGGCGCGCACGGCTTCGAGATAGGCTTCGGCGGTCGTCCCGTTGAGGTCGATCAGGTAGGCGGTGCGATCCGTTTCCGGCGAAGCTGGAAACACGGCGTGCGGGTCGATCAGACCCGAATAGCGGAAAACGCTGACCTCGGCGGCGCGCAGGACATCGGCGATCCGCAGTCCCGCATCGGGACGCGAGACGAGGCCATGATAGTCAGACAAGGGCGAGCCGATCGGGCGCGCCAGACCGCCCGGACGGCGATGGAACGGCAGGAATCCGACGGTCTCGCCCCCGCGGCGGACGACAGAGACACGCGCGTCTTCTCGAACCTTTCCAACGGCTTGGGCGAAATCCGGGCCAAGCAGCGGGTTTCCAAAGCCATCTTCCGACACAGCAAGGCTTCGCCACAGCGCCGCATCGGCGGGGCTTAAAAGGCTCGGATGGATGGTCTCGACGTCCAGCATGTCCACCTGTCCTACTCCGACGCGGGTTAGGGAAAGATGGATTGCAGGCTGCAATCGGCAGGCCACAGGGTGGCCTGTCTCCACAAAATGGGTATCAGCCGAAGGTCGCCTTGAGGATCTTTTCCAGCCACTGCTGGTCGATCTCGTCAAACGACGCCGGCTGGTCGGAGTCGACGTCGAACACGGCGATCAGCTGGCCATCCGGACCAAAGACCGGGACCACGATCTCGCTCTGCGAACGTCCGTCACAGGCGATGTGTCCCGGGAAGGCGTGAACATCGGGGACCAACTGGGTCTGGCCTGTCGCCGCCGCCGCGCCGCAGACGCCGCGACCAAAGGCGATCCGCAGACAACCCAGGGTGCCCTGGTACGGCCCCACCACCAGCTCGCGCTCCTTGGCGGGGTCGACGACGTAGAAGCCGGTCCAGAAGTAGGTGTCGAAACTGTTGGCCAGCATCGAGGCCACGGTGGCCATACGAGCCGTCAGGCTCGGCTCGCCCTCCAGAACGGACGCGATTTCATCGGCCACCTCGGCGTAGCGGGTGGCCTTGTCGGAGGAGAGGGTAAGGTCGTTGAACGCTTCAGCCATGGCGCGGATATAGCGCGGCCGGGGCGATATGTCAGAGGGCGCGAGGCAATTCGTGCATGGCCGCGCCCCGCGTTGGGGCCCGGTCACGTCCCTGTGGATGGTCTGAAGCGCGCCCTTCCGCCTGCGCCGCGAATCCCACGACGGTGGCGACTAGGCAGTGAACCGGGCGCCGCCCGGACAGTTCAAAGAGGTGGAGCATGGCCGACGGAACGAGCGCTTCTGGCGAGCGAAACGTACGCTTCGTGAGCCTGTACCATCATGATGGCCGGTTCGTGCGCCGCGAGGGCGCTTTCGCCTTCTGCCGCCGCGACGCCGACGGCGGACGCACCGTTTTGCATCTGGAGTCCGCATCCGACATCAGCCGGGTCGCCACTCCGGGTCACGCCCATTGGGACTGGGCGGTCGCCAACGGCATGAACGAGCTGCTGGTCAGCGTACGGGAAGCTGAAGCAGCCGAAGCCGGGATCGCGCTGTCGGATCTACGCTTCGCGCTGCGCTCGGCCGAAGGCGGCCAAGTCTAGACTAGAACTCTTCCCATTCCCCGGGCCGCGAGCTCGGCTCGACCTTGAGAGCGTTGGCGCCGTGGACATAGCGCTGACGGAAGCTTTCGCGCGTCGGCGCGGTGGCCGGACGGGATGCGGAAATAGCCGGGCGATCGGCGCGCGTCGGCAGCTCGCGCACCTCAGCGCCGACCTGGAAGCGAGCGATCAGGCGTTCCAGCTGCGCGGCTTCGTTCGAAAGCGCGTGGCTGGCGGCCGTGGATTGCTCGACCATGGCGGCGTTCTGCTGGGTGACCTGGTCCATCTGATTGACGGCTTGGTTCACCTCCGCCAGTCCCACGGCCTGCTCCTTCGAGGACGAGGCGATCTCGCCGACCAGTTCGTTGATCTCGGCCACCTGGACCAGGATTTCGCGCAAGGTCTCGCCGGTCTCGCCGACCAGCTTCACGCCCTTGCCCACTTGCTGGGTAGAGGCGCTGATCAGGGTCTTTATCTCCTTGGCGGCGTCCGCAGAACGCTGGGCCAACGCCCGAACCTCTTGTGCGACCACGGCGAACCCGCGTCCCGCCTCGCCCGCGCGCGCCGCCTCCACGCCCGCATTGAGCGCCAGAAGGTTGGTCTGGAAGGCGATCTCGTCGATAACGCCGATAATCTGAGTGATCGACTGCGACGAGCGCTCGATGCCGCCCATGGCCTCGACCGCCTCCTCGACCACCGCGCCGCTGCGCTCGGCGGCGGCCTTGGCGGTCATGGTGACTTGCCGAGCCCGCTCAGCACCTTCCGAACTGCGACGCACGGTGGCGGTGATCTGGTCTAGCGCCGCTGCGGTCTGCTCCAGGCCAGCGGCTTGCCGCTCGGTGCGCTGAGCCAGATCGTCGGCGGCGATGCTGATCTCCGCGCAGCCGCTCTTGATGCTGCGCGCGGCGTTGAGGATGCCGGCCATGGTCGCCTGAAGGCTCTCGACCGCCGCGTTGAAGTCGCGCGGCATCTTGACCGCTTCGCCGTGGAAATCATCCTCGCGCATCCGCCAGATCAGGTCGCCGTCGGCGAGACGCTCCATGCCCTCGCCAAGATTGGCCACGCTCCTGGCCTGGGCGCGAGCAAAGGCTTCCGCTTCCTCGGCGTGCTTTTGGCGCTCGATCTCGGCGGCGGCGCGTTCAGCTTCCTGCTCGGCGCGCCGACGCTGACCGTCGGCCAGATCGTGTCGGAAGCCGTCAAGCGCGCGCGCGATCGCCCCGATCTCGTCACCGCCATCGATCCCCGGCACGGCTTCGTCATAGCGGCCGGCGCTGAGCTTATCGACGGACCGCGTCAGACCGGTCAGCGGCTTCTTCACAAGGGTCGCGCTGGCCAGGAACAGGGCGGCCAGAACAGCCAGGGTGATCAACACGCCGCCGACGAACAGGATCTTGGCCAGCCGGTCGGCGGGCCCCGTGATCGCCGCCGCTGGAACGTCCATGACCAGCGCCCAGCGGGCGTTCAGGTCAGGAATTGCGATCGGACGCACAATGCGGATCATCGCCGTGTCGCCGTCCGTAACGCCCTTGACCTCGATGGCTTCGCCGCCGGCCAGAACGCCGCGCACGGCGTCAGCGCCGGCGTCAGCATAGGACTTCATCCGCAGATCAGCGTTAGGGTGCGCCACCCATTGCCCCGCCGACGACAGCAGCATGACTCGACCGCTCTCGAGCGGACGCATCTGACCGAGCGCCGTCGACAGGTTGTCCAACGACATGTCGAGGCCCGCGACACCGATCAAGCGCCCGCCGGACTTCACCGGGTAAGCCACGGAGGTCATCGCCACCTGTTTGCCGGCGATGCTGTCGAAATAGGGCTCGGTGAGGCGCGCCTCGCCGCTCTTGGCGGTGTCGTTGTAGTAGTCCTCGGCGAAATCCGAGCCGTCGGATTGCAGCTCAAGCACGGGCTGCCCGCCGTCATTGACCCAGTACACCGAGAAGCGCCCGTCCTTGTTGGACGCGGTCGCCGCGTCGCCGATGTGATCGGCGTCCTTGCCGTCGAGCCCGTTGGGCTCGGCCATCAGCCAGGCGCCCATGACGCTCTTGGTGGCGAGGGCGTTCGGCTTGACCAGAGCCATGAACTTGTCGCGGTCCGTCAGCCCGGCCTCATGCGCTGCGGATATCGAGCCCTGCATGGCCTTGGCGGCGGCCGCCGCCGCATTGATATCCGCCGTGACCTGCTCGATGGCCTCGTCGGCCACGGCTCCGGCGTACTGGTTGGTCAGCTGCGAGACAATTGAGCTGGTGTGGGATGACACCGCCGCCGCTGCGGCGAGCAGCAACAGCCCAATCGCCAAGCCGGCCACCAGGATCAGTTTCCAGGCGATGGTCAGTCGACGGAACGCTGTCATGACATAAGGCCTCCGGCCGCGAGCTAGGCGATTACGCTCAAGTTCGCGGCCGAATGCCTAAAGGCGCGTTAACCACGTCCGAGGAAGCGCGCGCCTGCGACATCAGCGCGCACCCCTGTCAGCCTTAGCGGCCGTAACGCGCCTTCACGGGCGCATAGTTGTCCCAGACCTGCCCGTCGCTGACAGATCGCAGCAGCTTAATGTACTCCGCGTGGCTCCAGGCGAGCGGCGTCGCCGAATCGGTGCCTTCGCCTCGGGCGTAGGCGTGCGGGCTTTCCGCTCCGACGCCGTCCCAGACCTGTTCGGGGATCATCAGGCCTTCGTTGGCGAACAGCTCCATCGCCTTGACGTAGGTCTGCCGGATCTTCGTGACGGCGGCGGGGTCGGGCTTGCCCGAGAGGCCCGCCAGCGCGAGTTCGTAGTGACCGCGCTCCCCCGTGAAGATCGGCCACACGCGCCCGCGCTGACCAGGACGCATCTGGTTGTCAGCGCCATAGTTGGCGCCGGTTTTGGTGTCCTCGCCGTAGCCGTCGACGCCGTACCGGCGCCAGCCGGGGAAGCTTCCCTCTACGCCCGGGAACGTGAAGCTGTAGCGAACGCGGTAGAGGTCCTCGAGCGCTTCGTCGTCCAGCTCAGGCAGGCTGGCGAGGATCGCCGGATCATCGGCGCGTCGTACGCCATAGCGCACCAACTCCAAGAAGCCGGCGTCCAGCATCTTGTCCTCGGCCACGGGGGCCTGGCCGTTGCGCTCCTCAACCGGGCTCTTGTTGTTCGGATCCTGGTCGCTGTTGAGGCGCAGATAGTAGTGACCGTCGCCGAACGCGCCCTTGGTGGTGACCATCCGGGCCTCGAGCTTGCCGGCATAGTCGTCGGCGGTCTTGCGATAGAGTTCGGCCGAGCCCGCGTCGCCAGCGGCGTCCGCGATGTCGCCGGCGACCACCAGACCCGCGATCACGGCCGCGGTCGTCGAGGGCGAGTGACCGCCCTGCTCTTCCCAGCGTTCCTGCTGGGTGAAGGGCGGGGTGATGGTCGCGGTGTTCCAGCCCAAATTGACCTTGCCGCCCTTCACCAGGAAGTCCGCCGCCGGCTTCAGCATCTTGCCGTAGAACGCTTTAAGCTCAGCGTCCGGCAGCCAGCCCAGCTTCCAGAGCTTCCAACCCAGCATGATCGGCATGGCCGTCTGGTCGAGCTGGACGCCGACCCACTCGGGCGTTCCGTCGACATGCGACTTCTGCAGGAACCAGCCGCCATCGCCCTTGTTGCCTGGCGTCTTGGGCCCGACCTGGACCGTCGGCAGATAGTGGAAGGCCGCCAGCGGCGTCTCCCTGTCGCCAAGGGCCGCCAACGCCATGGCGCACTGATAGAAGTCGCGGGGCCAGACGGCCTTGTAGCCGGTCGAGGACTTGGTGGCGTCGACCGTGTCGCCCCACGGGTTGGACAGCGAGGCGATCAGCGCGCCGGCGTGGGTGCGGTCTTCCTGCACCTTCAGCATCAGGGCGCTGGCCTGCAGCAGCTTGCCGCCGTCTTCGGACGCTTCGCGCAAACGCGGCAACTCATTCAGAGAGGCCAGATAGTCCTCCCAGCCCACATGCGCGCCCTCACCGTTGTAGCGCGCCAGCACTTCGGCATAGCCGGTCTTCAGCGTCGCGGCGGCGGTCTTATCGGCGGCCTTCGCGTCGGCGCCGAAACCGATGACGACGTCAAAGGTCTCGGACTTGGCGACCTTGGGCAGTTGTCCGGCCAGGACGATCGCCCCTTTAGCCGAGGTCGTGGTCGCCTTCAGCGCGCTCAGGGCGTCGCCGTCCTTCAGCACACTGGCGGAGGCCTTGGCGAACGGCTTGCTGGCCTTCAGGCTGAGAAACGCCTTGCCCTCGCTGGCGGTAAGCGCCGAGGCCGACGCGCCCCCTACGTCGCCACCGCCGGTGTTGCCCATATGCGGCTCCAGCAGCAGGGTCGGCGTCACCGCGCCCTTCAACGCAGTCACCGTCACGCGGACGAACAGGGCGTTGCGGTCGGGATCGGTGAAAATCCGCTTCTCGATCACGAAGCGGCCTTGGCGGTCGGTGGTGGTGATCTTGTAGGCCGGCGACAACGGACGGCCCGCCGCATCGACATGCAGATACTCGGTCTTTGAGGTCGTGTCGGCGCCCTCGACGGCGACGCCGGTCGCTGTCTCGACGGCCACCCGCATCTGCTTGATCTGCGCCTCGTGGATCAGGCCGTACATGGTCTCGGTCAGCACGCCGTCGGCGATCGAGAACCAGACCTTGGACACCGCCCCAGTCTTGCCGCCGGGCTTGTAGGCGCCGTCGACATAGGCCTCATAGGACGCGCCGACACCGGTCTTGGCGGAATAGGCCCAGGTCGTGGGCGCGGCGTTGGCGGCGGTCGCGATCAGGGTCGCGGCCGAGGCCAGGGCGAGAGCTTTCAGGGTCGTCATGGGGTACGGCCTCTTCAAACGGGGCCCGCGGAGGGCGCGAGCAGAAACTGCAGGGGAAGGGCGAGACGAGCCCGCCAGGACGGGTCTTTGTGCGCGGTCACGTCCGATCCTCGACCGCAAATGTGGCCAGGGCGGCGGCGACGAAACCGGCCGCGCCCAGCGCCAGCGCATAGATCGCCTGTCCATCGAAGAAGGTCTTGAGCAGCAGGCCCAGCAAGGTCGCCGCCAGCAATTGCGGGATGACGATGAAGAAGTTGAAGATGCCCATGTAGACGCCCATTTTCCGCGCCGGCAGGGCCCCGGCCAGGATCGAGTACGGGGCCGATAGGATCGAGCTCCAGGCGAATCCGACGCCCACCATGCCGATCAGAAGCAGCTTGGGGTCGCGGATCACCAGGAAAGACATCAGACCCAGCGCGCCAAGGCAAAGGCAGATGGCGTGACTGACACGTCGGTTGGTGATCTTGACCATCAGGGGAATGAGCAAGGCCGCCAGCGCCGCCACGCCGTTGTAGACGGCGAACAGCACGCCGACCCAGTCCGCGCCGTCGTTGTAGGCCTTGGACGCGGTGTCGGCCGCCTGGAAGTGGACAGTCGCCACGGCCGGCGTCGTGTAGATCCACATGGCGAAGAGACCAAACCACGAGAAGAACTGCACCAACGCCAGCTGGCGCATGGTCTTGGGCATACGAAAGGCGTCGGCCAGTACTTCCGAGAAGCCGTTGTCGGTGCGGCCGATACGCTTCAACCCCGCCCCCGCCACGCCGGCGACGCCGAAGCCGAACAGCAGGGCGGCCAGGACATAGAGCTCCTTCTCCAGACCAGCGCTCCAGACAACCAGCGCGAGAGCAAGACCGAGCACGACGCCACCAACCCCCAGCGTGACGTAGGCCTTGCCCGAGGGTTCCGCCTCCACAGACGCGCTGAGCCCGGCGGCCTGACGCTCCGCAGTCTCAAAGGCGGAAAGCTGTTCGGGACTATATTCGCGGGTGGTGAATACGGTCCACAGCACCGCTAGCAGAAGACCCGCTCCGCCGGTGTAGAAGGCGATCCGCACCGAATCCGGCACCTGTCCGGCGGGCGCGGTGTTGGCGACGTCGAACCAGTTGGTCAGCATCCACGGCAAGGCCGAGGCGAACACGGCGCCCAGCCCGATGAAGAAGCTCTGCATCGCATAGCCGGTGGCGCGCTGCTCGTCGGGCAAGTTGTCGCCGACAAAGGCGCGGAACGGCTCCATGGTGATGTTGATCGAGGCGTCCATGATCCAGAGCGCCGCCGCCGCCACCCACAGCGTCGGGGAGTTGGGCATGACCAGCAGCGCCAGGGTGGTCAGGATCGCGCCCCAGAAGAAGTAGGGCCGACGACGTCCAAAACGCCCCCAGGTCTTGTCGCTGAAATGGCCGATGATGGGCTGAACCAGCAACCCGGTGGCCGGCGCGGCGATCCACAGGATCGCCAGGTGGTTCACATCCACGCCGAGAGACTGGAAGATGCGGCTGGTGTTGGCGTTCTGCAGGCCGAAACCGATCTGGATTCCGAAGAATCCAAAGCACATGTTCCAGATCTGCAGGAAACTGAGCCTCTGCCTGGCCATCGGTCCTCCGCCGCCCCGACCGCCGGTTGGCCCGGCTGGTTCGCAAAATTTTTCATTGCGCTTTGCGGGCGACATTTGCGCATGCGCCGCCGCCACACGCAACGCCAAATGCATGACTGATTGAGTAATTTTGATATCTATGAATTACCGCAAAGCGCCAGATCACCCGTAGCGCCGCAAGGATCTCGTGAATCTTTGCAGTAGTTTTCAATATCGAATTTCGCCTCTAAGTCGCCCAGGCGCGCTTGCAAACAGCGCCGAAGCGCGTCTTATGGGGCACTGAAAATATTTGCAGAAATCTTTGCATTAGGGGCGAGTTCGGGGTGAGCAAGGGCGCGACGCGACTGGAAGACTTGGCCAAGTTGGCGGGCGTTTCGATCTCGACCGCCTCGCGCGCCCTCAACGACAGCCCGGCGGTCAACAAGCGCACGAAGCAGCTGATCTGGAAGCTGGCGCGCGAGATGGACTACCCCTTCCGCCGCTACATGCCCGCTGGCCCGATCGGCGCCGAGGCGACCATCGCCATCGTCACCCCACGCCCCCAGGGTCGGGGCAGCAGCATGTCCGACCCCTTCTTCCTGGAACTGCTGGCCGGCGTCGGCGAGGCGGCCCGCGAGCGCGGCTGCGACGTGATATTGTCGCACATCGCCCCCACGAATTTCGACGACCTCTCCGAGGCCATGACCACCAGCCGCGCCGAGGGCGTGATCTTCCTGGGTCAGAGTTCGCTGCACGCCGCCTTCAATCGCCTAGCCGAGACCGAGAACCGCTTCGTGGTCTGGGGCGCGCAACTGCCGGACCAGAACTACTGCTCGGTGGGCTCCGACAACGTCATGGGCGGCCGTCGCGCGACTCTGCATCTGCAGCGTCTGGGCCGGAAGCGGATCGTCTTCCTAGGCGACACCGAAGCCCCCGAAGCCATGCAGCGCCATCGCGGCTATCTCGACGCCCTGGAGCACGTCAAGCTGGGCGTCGATCCCGATCTGATCGTACCGGCGCACTTCGAGGTCGAGTCGGCGGAGGCCGCTGTCGACAGCCTGATCCACAACGGCGTCGCGTTCGACGGCGTCGTCGCAGCTTCGGACCTAATCGCCCTGGGCGCGATCCGCGCGCTGAAGCATGGCGGGCTGTCCGTCCCGGGCGACGTCTCGGTGATGGGCTTCGACAACGTGCCCTTCAGCCGCTACGCCAGCCCCGCCTTGTCGACCATCGCCCAGGACACGACCAAGGCCGGCAAGCTGATGGTCTCCAAACTGCTCGACAGCGGCGAGCGCGCCAGCCGCTCTGAACGCGTGCCCACCGATCTGATCATCCGGGAAAGCTGCGGGGGCTAGCTCCGCCGCGCGATCAGTCCGGCGCACACCGGCATCCGCCCCTCACCGCCCAGGTTGACTCCGTCGACCAGCGCCCAACCGTCGGGCAAGGACCAGGCGACAGCCTCTTGACCCAGATTGAAGGCCAGGAGCACCGCGTCCGCGCCCTCCCCGCGCTGGAAGATCAGCAGCGGACTGTTGGTGTCGATAAAGCTGATCTTCCCGGTGCGCAGCGCCGAATAGGCGCGACGCAGACCGATCAGGCGGCGGGCGATGTGCAAGGTCGAGGTCGGATCAGCTTCCTGCGCGTCGACCGCCAACGGCAGATGCTCCGGATCGACCGGCAGCCAAGGCTCCACCGCCGAGAAGCCCGCATTGAGCGCGCTGGCCGTCCAAGGCATCGGCGTGCGGGCGCCGTCGCGACCCAGGGTCTGAGGCCAGTTGGCGATGGCCTCGGGATCCTGCAGGCGCTCGAACGGCACATTCGCTTGAGGCAGGCCCAGCTCCTCACCCTGATAGACGAAGACATTGCCGCGCAGGCCCATCAGCAGCAGCAGGCACATCTCGGCGAAGGCCTTGCGGTCGCGCCCCTCGGCCCAGCGGGACACCGCGCGCGGCGCGTCGTGGTTCGAGAACGTCCAGGACGGCCAGCCCTCGCCCGCCTCGCCGGGCCAGATGGCCGAGCCCTGCGGGACCATCTCGCGCGTCAGCTTGTCGGCATAGAGATAGAGAAAGCCGTAGGCGCTGTTCAGGCGATCATCGCCGGCCGTGAACAGCTTCATTTCGCGCTCGGCGTAGTCGCCCCCGACCTCGGCCACAGAGAACCGCCCCCCCGCGGCGTCCGTCAGCGCCCGCAGGCGGCTGAGGAACTTCGGGATGTCGGCATGACCCTGATTGTAGATCTTGTCCTGGAAGTCGAAGGGGCGCGTCCGCTTGCCGCCCGGCGGCAGGGGCGGGTTATCCTTCAGGTCCGGGTCATGCATCGAGAAGTTGATGGCGTCGAAGCGGAAACCGTCCACGCCCTTGTCGATCCAGAACTGGGTGATCGCCAGCAGGGCTTCCTGAACCGCCAGGTTGTGCAGGTTTAGCTGCGGCTGGCTACTGAGGAAGTTGTGCATGTAGTACTGGCCGCGCCGGGCGTCCCACGTCCAGGCCGGGCCGCCGAACACCGACTGCCAGTTGCTGGGCGGACTGCCGTCCGGCTTGGCGTCGGCCCACACGAACCAGTCCGCCTTGGCGTTGGTCCGATCCTGGCGGCTCTCCGCAAACCAGGGGTGCTCGTCCGACGCGTGCGAGAACACCAGGTCGATGATGATCTTGAGGCCCAGGCTGTGGGCCTTGGCGATCAGGGCGTCGAAATCGGCGAGCGTCCCGAAGATCGGATCGACGTCGCGATAGTCCGAGACGTCGTAGCCGAAATCCTTCATCGGCGACTTGAAGAACGGCGACAGCCACACACCCTCGACGCCCAGCGAGGCGATATGCTCCAGGTGGGCGGTAATGCCGGGGAGATCCCCGACGCCGTCGCCGTTCGAGTCGGCGAAACTGCGCGGATAGACCTGATAGATGACGGCGCCGCGCCACCATTCGGCGTTCATCGACGTCTCCACACCGGGGCGCTCTAGAGCCTGTACTGTCACGATCGTCCCTCGGAAACGCAAATCATGTAGTCGAACGGCGCCAGTTCGACGCGGTAGCTGCCCGGCGCTGCGGCGCTGGAGACGCAAGCTCCGTGCAGGCTCTTCCAAGCCGCCGAGCCCATCTCGACCGGCACGCGCGCCTCAATCGGCTTGTCGCTGGTATTGAAGACGGCCAGCACCTCGGTTCCCGCCATCAGCCGGGAAAAAGCCAGCAGGCCGGGTTCGCCCTCGGCGACGCGGATCACCTGCCGTCCCTCGCGCAGCGCAGGCGTTGTTGTCCGCAGCCTCGCGAGCGCGGCGATACGGCGGTACAGCACGCTGTCTGTCTGGAAGGCCGACCTTGCCCCTTGGGCGCTTGAGCCGACCAGGCGGTTGTCGTTGTAGCTGGCCACCTGGCTCGGGAACATGTCCTCCCGACTGTCGGCGTAGTCGCCATCGCCCGTGAAGCCCTGCTCGTCGCCGTAATAGATCGTCGGCACGCCGCGCGCGCTCAGCATAATGGCGTTGGCCAGGGTGACCCGCGCCAGCAGCTCGTCGTCGCTGATCTGCGGCCGGGCTTTCAGCACGAAGTGACCTATGCGGCCCATGTCGTGGTTGCCCAGAAAGGTCGGCAGCTGGCGCGCCGTGGCCTCGCCACCTTCGTAGACAACGTCGCCGGCGAAAACAGTGGCCAGTCGGTCAGGCCCGGCGCGCCCGGTGACGACATCCGTCACCGCCGCCTGGAAGGCGAAGTCCAGCACCGCCGGCAACTTGTCGACCTTCACGTGTCGCGCCAGGGCGGCGACGTCGGGGTCGAAAACCTCGCCGAAGATGTGGAAGTTCTCGATTCCCCGGGCCTTGGCCCGCGCCAGCATGGCCGGGACGAAGGCCTGCCAGAACTCGGGATTCACGTGGCGCGCGGTGTCGATGCGATAGCCGTCGATCCCGAAGTCGTCGATCCAGCGCCCATAGACCTCGATAAAGCCCTCCACCACGCGGGGGTTGGCCGTGAACACGTCATCGAGCGTGGCGAAATCACCCAGCAGTGAGCTCTCGCCAGAGAACGTACTGTCACCCCGGTTGTGATAGTAGATCGGATCGTTCAGCCAGGCGGGGGTCTTGGCGCGCTCCTGACCGGCCGGCACGAAGGGCGTATAGGCCCAGTCCGCGCGCTTGAGCTTGCTGAAATCCTTGCCGTCGAAGCCGTCGTTGATCGCTGAGCCACCGATCCCGCCTCGCCGCACGTAGGGATAGTCGGCGACGCCCCGATAGGCGCAGCGGCTGTCCGGGCATTCCTTGTACTGGATGACGTCGGCCGTGTGGTTCACGACGATGTCCATGTAGACCTTCATGCCGCGCGCATGGGCGGCGTCGACCAGGGCCTTGAAGTCGGCCTTGGTTCCGAGATGCGGATCGACGTCAGTGAAGTCGGTGATCCAGTAGCCGTGATGCGCGGCCGACTCCTGGCCCGGCGGCCCCTGCACGGCCCGGTTCACGAAGATCGGCGCCAGCCAGACGGCCGTCGCCCCCAGACCTTGAACATAGTCGAGACGACGCGTCACGCCCTTGAGGTCGCCGCCGTGGTAGAAACCGGCGCGCTTGGGATCAAAGCCATCGACCAGCGCCCCCAAGGCGGGGCCGCCGTGATCATTCGTCGCGTCGCCATTCTCGAAGCGATCAGGCAGGACGAAGTAGATCACCTCGTCTTGCGGTTTGCGCTGCAGATGGGAATCGGGAGCGGCCGAGGCCGTCGCCGCCACGCCCATGCCGAGCGCGCTCAAGGCCGTCATGGCCAGCAGCGTTCGCCGCCAAGGCGTCAAGGCCGACATCGCTCCCCTCCCCTCAATGCGCGCCCCGACTTGCGGGTCGCATTGCAATTCTTTGCAAGAATTTGCAGTCCGATTGGCAAGCTGTCAATCCGTCAACTTGAGGGGATTTGCGCGCCTCGCCGCAGCTTTAACGGCCTCCAAGTGGCGCAAAGAAGCCACACATGGCCCATTCCGAGCCGGCGCGTCGCACTCAGCGATCCCCGTTTGCATATTTTTGTGTTGATTACGTCCCGTTAATTTGCAGTAGTTTGCACCAACGGCCCGCCGCACGACTTCAACAGCGCAGAGCCGGACAGGGAGGGAACTCGTATGAACACCCAATTTTCGCGCCGTCGCGCTTGGCTGATGGCCGGCGGGGCCACGGGCCTGGCGCTCGCCTTCGCCGTCGCTGGTTCGGCTCAAGCCCAGACCGCCGCCCCCGCTGCGGATGACACCAAGGTCGAGGAAGTCGTCATCACCGGCATTCGCGCCGGTCTCGAAAACTCGATCGCGCTCAAGAAGCAATCGACCTCGATCGTCGAAGCCATTTCGGCCGAAGATATCGGCAAGCTGCCGGACACCTCGATCGCCGAATCGCTGGCCCGCCTGCCAGGCTTGACCGCGCAGCGCCTCGACGGCCGCGCCCAGGTCATCTCGATCCGCGGCCTTGGCCCGGACTTCACCTCGACCCTGCTGAACGGTCGCGAACAGGTTTCGACCGGCGACAACCGCGGCGTCGAGTTCGACCAGTATCCTTCGGAAATCCTGTCGGGCGTCGTGGTCTACAAGACCCCCGACGCCGGCCTGATCGGCCAAGGCCTGTCGGGCACCGCCGACCTGCGGACGATCCGCCCGCTGAGCTACGGCAAGCGCATCCTGTCGGCCAACGCTCGCTACGAAATGAACAGCGAGAAGAAGCTGAACCCGGACGCCAAGGACTCGGGTCACCGCTTCAGCGCCACCTACGTCAACCAGTTCGCGAACGATACGGTTGGTCTGGCTCTGGCCATCTCGGACATCTCGACCCCGACCCAGAGCAAGCGCTTCAACGCCTGGGGCTATCCGACCATCAACGCGGCCAATGATCGCGTGATCGGCGGCGCCAAGCCTTACATCCAGTCCAACAACCTCGAGCGCTTCGGCGCCATCGGCGTCCTGGAGTACAAGCCGAACGACAAGGTTACGACGTCGCTGGACGTCTACTACTCGGAGTTCAACGAAGAGCAGATCCTGCGCGGCATCGAGCTGCCGCTGCAATGGTCGTCCGCGACGCTGCAGCCGACGCGCACCACCAGCGCCGGCCTGATCACCAACGGCACGTTCTCGGGCGTCAAGGGCGTGATGCGCAACGACCTGAACACGCGTGACACCACGCTGAAGTCGGCCGGCTGGAACCTGAACTACCTGACCGACAACGGTTGGTCGCTGACGGCGGACCTGAGCTACTCCTCGGCCGACCGCACCGACGTGATCTTCGAATCCTATTCGGGCACTGGCCCGAACGGCGTCGGCGCGACCGACACCCTGGGCTTCACGACCACGCCGGGCGCAGGCACGATGTTCGCCTCGACCCTCGACTACACTGACCGCAACCTGTTCAAGCTGACCGACCCGCAAGGTTGGGGCGGCGGCGCCTCCGGCGGCGCTCTGACCCAGGCCGGCTTCTACAACACCCCGTCGATCACCGACGAACTGACGGCCGCCCGGTTCACCGCCAAGCGCGACCTGGAGTGGGGTCCGGTCAAGTCGGTCGAGTTCGGCGTCAACGCCAGCCGTCGCGAGAAGGACAAGGAAGTCCACGAAAGCTTCCTGACCTTTGGCGGCCGGATCGCTGACGGCGCCCCGACCAGCCGCGCCATCCCGCAAGAAGCCATCATCGGCGTCGCCAAGCTGGACCTGATCGGCATCAAGGCCATGCTGGCCTACGACCCGACCTACCTGCTGAAGAACGGCTTCTACACGCTGATCGCCGACGCCAACCCGGCCGTGCAGACCCGCAACTGGTCGGTCCGTGAAGACGTCCAGGTGGCCTACGCCAAGTTCGGCGTCGACTCCCAGGTCGGCTCGATCCCGGTGACCGGCAACTTCGGCCTGCAGGTGGTTCGCACCGACCAGTTCTCGAAGGGCGTTGCGGTCAATCCTTCCGCGCCGGCCAGCCCGACGGTCACCGATGACGGCGCCAAGTACACCTACGCCCTGCCCAGCGTGAACCTGACGTTCGACGCGGGCAACGAGCTCTATATCCGCGTCGGCGCGGCCCGCACCCTGGCCCGGGCCCGGATGGACGAACTGCGCGCCAGCCAGTCGTTCAACCAGAACACCTCGCGCCTGACCTCGACGGATCCGAACAACTCGTACTTCAGCGCCAACGGCGGCAACCCGAACCTGCGGCCCTACATCGCCGACGGCGTCGACGTTTCGGTTGAAAAGTACTTCGGTCGCTCGGCCTACCTGTCCGCCGCCGTGTACCACAAGGAGCTGTCGAACTTCGTCAACTCCAACTCCTCGTCCTACAAGGACTTCTCGGACTATCTGTTCCTGCTCAGCACCGCGCAGCAGGCTCAGCTGGGCACCAAGATCGGTCTGGTGTCGGGCCCCGACAACGGCGACGGCGGCTACATCCGCGGTCTGGAACTGTCGGCCTCGCTGCAGGGCGACCTGCTGTGGGAACCGCTGAAGTCCTTCGGCCTGATCATCAGCGGCTCGTTCACCGACAGCAAGGTGACGCTGGAAAAAGGCACGAACCCGATCACCATCCCGGGTCTGTCCAAGACGGTCGTCAACACCACGTTCTACTATGAAAAGAACGGCTTCAACGCCCGGATCAGCAACCGCTATCGCGGCAAGTTCCTGGGCGAAGTCGCCGGCCTGAGCGCCGCGCGCGTCTTCCGCACGGTCGACAAGGAGTCGGTTGTCGACGCCCAGATCGGCTACGAATTCCGCGACGGCCCGATGAACGGTTTGTCCCTGCTGCTGCAGGCCAACAACATCACCAACGAGCCCTTCAAGACCTACGACAACAACGATCAGCGCCAGACGATCGACTACCAGAAGTATGGCGCGACCTACATGGTCGGCGTGTCGTACCGCTTCTAATCCCCAAGCCTCCTCCTGCAGTCTTGGAGCCCCGCCGGATCATTCCGGCGGGGTCTTTTTATGAGAGCCTCCGAGCAGAGAGGCAGGCTTGGGCAGGACGCGAATGACCGATACGGCGATCAAGGCCGTGACCATCGTGGGCGGGGGAACCGCCGGCTGGATCAGCGCGGCCCTGCTCTCGCGCACGCTCGGCCCCTCCGTCGCCATCACCGTAGTCGAGTCCGACGAGATCGGCATTGTCGGGGTCGGCGAGGCCACCATCCCGGCCATCCGGTTGTTGAACAGCCTGCTGGGCCTCGATGAGAACGACTTCCTCGCGGCCACGCACGGCACCATCAAGCTGGGAATCGAGTTCGTCGACTGGCACACAGTCGGCCAGTCCTATCTTCACGCCTTCGGCCCCATCGGCCGCCCCCTGGGCATGGCGCCGTTCCATCACTACTGGCTGCGTCGACGCCAGGCCGGACATGATGAGAGCCTGTGGGACTATTCCCTCAACGCCCGCGCCGCGAAGGCCGGGCGCTTCGACCGCGTGGCCCAGGTCGGCGGCGGCTATCTGGACGGGCTTGCCTACGCCTTCCACTTCGACGCCGCGCTCTACGCCCAGTACCTGCGCCGCTACAGCGAGGCGCAGGGCGTCACCCGCGTTGAAGGGCGCATTGTCGGCGTCGACCAGGACGCCGAAAGCGGCTTCGTCACGGGCCTGACCCTGCAGGACGGCCGGAAGGTCGGCGGCGAGTTCTTCATCGACTGCTCGGGCTTCCGGGGCCTGCTGATCGAGGAGACCCTGAAGAGCGGGTATGAGGACTGGCGCGCGTGGCTGCCGATGGACAGCGCCATCGCCGTCCCCTGCGCCTCGGTCACGCCCCTGACGCCCTATACCCGCGCCACGGCGCGCGAGGCCGGCTGGCAGTGGCGCATCCCGCTGCAACACCGTACCGGCAACGGCCACGTGTTCTGCAGCGACTATATCGACGCCGCCCAGGCGACCGACGTGCTGATGGCCAACCTGGACGGCGCGCCCCTCGCCGAGCCGAGGCAGCTACGGTTCATGACGGGCCGCCGCAAGCAGTTCTGGAACCGCAACGTCGTCGCCCTGGGCCTGGCCAGCGGTTTCATGGAACCGCTGGAGTCGACCAGCATCCACCTAGTCCAGTCCGCCCTGAACCGGCTTCTGGCGCTCTTCCCCGACCGCGGCTTCAATCCGATCGAGATCGCCGAGTACAATCGCCAGACGGCCCTGGAGTACGAGTACATCCGCGACTTCCTGGTGCTGCACTACAAGGCCACCACGCGCGAAGACACGCCGTTCTGGCGGGCGGTGCGCCAGATGGACATGCCCGACAGCCTCAAGGCGCGGATCGCGCTCTTCTCCCAGTCGGGTCGCCTGTTCAACCAGGACGACGACCTCTTCAAGGAAGCCAGCTGGATCCAGGTCCTGATCGGCCAGGGCGTTATCCCTGAGGCTTTCCATCCCCTCACCGGCGTCGTCACCGACGCCCAGCTCGACGAGTATCTGGCCAATCTGCGCCAGATCATGAGCCGGGCGATCGACGCCCTGCCCGCCCACGGCGACTTCATCGCCAAAAACTGTCCTAGCCGGCCTGCGCGCGCCTGACCCAGCAGGCGCGCGCGCTCACCGCATCAGGGGCGCTCCAGACGTTCGCGGGCCCGCCGGCGCACCGCGCGGAACACGATCGGCAGCAGTTCCCAGCTGAACGCGCCGATGACGAAGCCGAACAGATAGGCCTCGCGCAGCGGCGGCCAGGGAATGACCGGCAAGCCGACCCGCACCAGAAACCCGGCCAGGATCATCGCCGAAGCGGCTGCGCAGGCCAGCCGCACCAGAAGGCCGCGCTCGACGACGCCCAGCGCGCCGATCTGCACGCAACCATAGACGGCCACGCCGCCCAGAGCGCCCACGATCGCGCGCAGGCGGTCGGGATCGATGTCCATCGAGGCCTCCTCTAGCCCGGGATCGAGGGAATGACGGCTCAAGGGCGTCCCGATCCCCGCGTCGCGGCCGCGACAGCGCTCCGGAACAACCCCGCCGTTAAGAAATGTGCCTGCGGAGCGGCGCGGAGTCGACGGGGCAGAACCAGTGATACGTCCGGTTCTGACGCCGGATCATCATCATTCTGGAGCTGCAAACTGGAATCGGAACAAAAATAGAACATATTATTGCGACGGATCATGGGCGCGCAGACCGGACACGATATTCTCTCGCCAGACTTGGAGAGGCCGCAGAGTCCGAAGAGCCAACATAATTCCAAATTTTACAATTACTTACTCTCAATTATCACCTCTAAGCGCCGCCTTTCAGATCAAAAGCTCATACCCGCTGCGTCGAACCGGGTGAGTTCAGCTAGGCCATTGCCTGAACACCTCGACGCATGGCTACTTGCGTCGCTCAGCGATCTTTGGGGGACACATGCTCAAGCGATGGAATGGCGCAGCCTGCGTAGCGGCCCTGTTGGCGGCGACAATCGCGCCTCCGGCTCTGGCTCAGCCCGAGCCGCTGCGGTCAGCGCCCGCGCCGGCAGCCCCCGAACGGACGGCCGTAACGGCCCTGAAGATCTTGATCGACGAGCACTGGGCCTGGTGGCTCAAGGGCGCGCCGGTGCAGGCCACCCTGCTGGGCGTTCGTGACTATGACGACCAGCTGGACGATCCCTCGCTAGCCTTCGCGGATCGCCGCGCCACCGAAGCGGGAGTCTTCCTCCGGCGACTGGACGCCATCCCTGACGCTGACCTTGCACCGGCCGACCGCGTCAACAAGGCGATCCTGCGACGGATGCTCAGCGAGCAAATCGAGGGCAACGGGTTTGGCCAGCGCACGATGTTGTTCTCGAGCATCAGCAGCTGGCATCAGAACTTCGCAGCCCTACCCGACGTGCTGCCGTTTTTCACCAAGAGCGACTACGAGAGCTATCTGAAGCGGCTGGAGCTCTACCCAACCTACAACGCCGCCTCGATCGCCACGGTGCGCGAGGGGCTCGCCAAGGGCTATGTCCAGCCGTGCGCGCCCATGAAGGCGTTCGGCGGAACGATCACCGCCAGCATCGCCCAGACCCCTGAAGCCTCGACCTTCTACAAGCCCTTCAAGAAACCACGGCCGCAGTCGATTTCGGAAGCCGACTGGAGCGCTATCCAGACGCGAGCCAAGGCTAGCATCACGGGCAAGATCAATCCGGCCTATCAAGCCTTCTCCGACTTCTACGAAAAGGAGTACGCACCGCGCTGCCGCAAGGACGTCGCGGCCAGCGCCCTGCCCCAGGGAGCAGCCTGGTATGCCTACCAGGTGCGCGTGATGACCACGACCACGAAGACGCCCGAGGAGATCCACCAACTGGGCCTTTCGGAAGTGGTCCGCATCCGCGCCGAGATGGACGCAGTCACGGCCAAGAGCGGGATCGCCCCCGATCGCAAGGCCTTCATCGAAAAGCTGCGCACCGACCCGAAGTACTACGCCAAGACCCCATCCGAACTGATGCGCGAGGCGACGTTCCTGGCCAAGACCATTGATGGCTGGATGCCCAAGCTCTTTGGAACCCTTCCGCGCCTGCCCTATACCGTGCGCGAAATTCCGGCCGAGATCGCCGAGGGCAACACCACGGCCTACTACAATGCGGGCTTCGCCAGCACCGGCTCGCCTGGTGTCTACTTCGTCAACACCACACACCTGGATCAGCGGCCGCTCTACGAGATGCCAGCCCTGACGGTGCACGAGGCCGTCCCCGGGCACCACCATCAGATCGCGCTTCAACAGGAATTGGACCTTCCGGAATTCCGCAAGAACGCGGCCTTCTTCACCGGCTTTGTCGAGGGCTGGGGCCTCTATTCAGAGCGACTCGGCATCGAGATGGGCCTGTACGACACGCCTGAGAAGGACATGGGCCGTCTGTCCTATGAGATGTGGCGCGCTTGCCGGTTGGTGGTCGACACCGGAGTCCATGCCAAGGGCTGGACGCGCGACCAGGCGATCGCCTTCATGCTGGATAATACGGCGTTGTCGCGCACCAACATCGAGGCTGAGGTTGACCGCTACATCACCTGGCCCGGTCAGGCCTTGGCCTACAAGCTAGGCGAACTGACGATCCGCGAACTACGGACGCGGGCGGAGAAAACGCTGGGCGACAAGTTCGATCTGCGCGGCTTCCACGACGTGGTGCTTAAAAACGGCGCCGTGCCGCTCGACGTGCTGGAAACACAGGTCAACACCTGGATCGCCGAGCAGAAGGCGCCATAGAGGCTCAGACAAAGCCGCTCCGGTAACCGCCGGAGCGACTTTCGCTTGGCCAGACCATGCGAACGACGTTCGCATCCGCCGCGCCGCAGAACGTAGCGGGAATAAAAACTGTCTAACCGAGCGACGAATGCAAGCTAGGGCGCTGTCTTTGCAGCAGTATTTGAGGCAGGTGGTAGGCCCGGAGGGACTCGAACCCCCAACCAGACCGTTATGAGCGGTCGGCTCTAACCATTGAGCTACAGGCCCGCGCGGAGTCGCGCCGAAGCGCACGCGAGGGGGCGGATTAGCATGAGCCGAACGCGGCTTAAAGCTCCGGTTCAGGTTGGAGCTGTCACGAAGGAACCCTAGCCGTGCGGCGACGCTTTTCTGCGCCGGACAGCCTTGGAGAAAGATCAATGACCCACACTGCTCGCCGCCCCGCCAAGCTAATGCCCGCGATCGCCCTGCCCGCCCTGCTGGGCGGCGCGCTGCTGCTGGGCGCCGCCGCGCCGGCGCTGGCCCAAAGCAACGACGCGGCCTTCAAGGCCACGACCTTCAACCTGTCGGCCTTTGGCGAGACCCTGGTCGCGCCGGACATGGCGACGATCAATCTGGGCGTCCAGACCGACGCGGCCAAGGCGGCGGAGGCGCTCAAGGCCAATGGCGCGCGGATGAACCAGGTGATGGCCGCCCTGAAGAAGGCCGGGATCGCCGCGCGCGACATCCAGACCTCGAACCTGAGCCTGAACGCCCAGTACGCCTATGAGCAGAACCAGCCGCCCAAGCTGACCGGCTATCAGGCCTCGAACCAGGTGACGATCACGGTCCGTGACCTGGCCAAGCTGGGCGCGGCGGTCGACGCCACGGTGGGCGCGGGGGCCAACACGGTCCACGGGATCAGCTTTGGTCTCGCCAACCCGCAGGTGGCCGAGGACGCCGCGCGCCTGGAGGCCGTCAAGGCGCTGCAGGCCAAGGCCGAGCTCTATGGCCGCGCCACGGGCTACAAGGCCGTGCGGCTGGTCAATCTGAGCGAAGGCGGCGGCTACACGCCCGCCCCGCAACCCATGCCGGTGTTCGCCATGGCCAAGCGCGAGATGGCCGACGCCACCAGCATTTCGGCCGGCGAGCTGAAGGTCCGCGTCGACGTCAGCGCGGTCTACGAAGTCAGCAAGTAAGCGTGTGAAAACGCCGCCGTCGGGATGTCCCGGCGGCGGCTATTTTCTCGGCCTAGAAGCCTGCCTTTTCGAAGGCCTGCTCGACGCGATCCTTGATCTCCAGGCCCGGCAAGGCGCGTTCACCCTCCATGACCGCGACATAGGTCAGGTTCCGGGCCGGCTTGCCCGCGCCGGTCGGCACCGGGCCGATCGCCCAGCCCACCGTGTTTCCCGGCGCCGAGCCGCTCTCGCAGCTGAAGAAACGCGCGGGCTTGCCCAGGTTGGCCTGCAGCAGCTTCTCGGCCGTCGTGATGACGCCGTCGCAGGTCGGCAGGTCGCGCGCGCAGGTGACATAGCCGCCGCCG
Organism: Caulobacter sp. DMC95; assembly: GCF_056313785.1. Classification (NCBI taxonomy): domain Bacteria; kingdom Pseudomonadati; phylum Pseudomonadota; class Alphaproteobacteria; order Caulobacterales; family Caulobacteraceae; genus Caulobacter; species Caulobacter sp. DMC95. The sequence continues at coordinate 156,617 of NZ_JBQUZP010000008.1, forward strand.
CGCCAGACCAGCTTGCCGCTGGCGGCGTCGGCGATCACCACGCAGGTCGAGCCCGAGCCGATCTGGCGGCCGATGGACTGGGCCAGCACGGTCTCGTCGATCCCGTCAGGCAGCTTGGGCGAGCAGGCGGTCAGGCCCGCCAGGGCCAGAGCGACCAGCGCCCCGCTCTTCATCCAGGGGCGCATCATCGGTCAGGCCGCCTTCTTGATCAGGTTGCCCTCGTCCAGCAGGACGACGGTCGGAGCGTAGTTGCGCGCCTCCTCGGCGGGCAACTGGCAGTAGGTGACCACGATCACCAGGTCGTTCTTCTGAACCAGACGGGCGGCCGCGCCATTGACGCCGATCACTTTCGAGCCGCGCGGGGCCTCGATGGCGTAGGTCGTGAAGCGCGCGCCGTTGGTGATGTTGAGCACGTCGACCTGCTCGTTGGGCAGGATGCCCGAGGCGTCCAGCAGGTCGCGGTCGATCGCGATCGAGCCTTCGTAGTCGAGATCGGCCTGGGTCACCGTCGCGCGGTGCAGCTTGGCCTTCAGCATGGTGAGCAGCATGGCGGGGAAGTCTATCCCTTTGAATGAACTGGAATCTTCTGGGCCGCCACACACAAGGCCCCTCAACAGGTCCCGCCATATAGCCACGAACCCGCGCCGGTTCAATCGCACCGCAACATAGCGACAAAGGTTAACAACCCACCGGTTTCGCGTTAAGGTTTGAAATAACGCGGTTCGGTGGGAACTATCATGCGTTACCCAAGAGGCTGGGCGGTGGCGGGTCTCGTCACCGTCTCACTGGTCGCGGGAGCGGCCTGGATCTCAACAGGCGAAGCCCAGACGCGGCAGGATCCGGGCGCGGCGGCGCCGCCCCCTCGCCCGTCGATCACCGCGCTGGTCGCCCGCCCTCGCGGCGCGGTGGACTGGCAGGCGGCCGTCGGCGGCCTTCGCCAGTCGGCCAATGTCGGGGAAAGCCTGGCGGCCAATCTGAACCGCGAACAGGTCGACAAGACCGCCGTGCCGATCCTGCTGCCGCGCGATCCCAAGCTGACGGCTGGGGCGCGGATCTACAGCTTCGGCGACTACTACACGATCACCGCCGATACCCTGGGCGGCGGCGTCTCGCTCAGCGGCACGACGACGACCGTGCCGGCCGGCAAGCCCCTGAAGGTCGAGAGCGGTCCGGAGATGTTGACCGTACAGCGCACCGTTGACGGCCAGTTGGCCAGCTTCGTGCGCTTTGGCGTGCTCTACACCGTCGAGATCCGCTGCGACGCCGCCGGCGACCCGCGCTGCGCCGACGACAACTATGTGCTGGGCCTGGTCGGCAAGACCACCGCCGTGGTGATGGGCAAGGCTGCGCGGCAAGCCGCCGGGCTGGGAGGCTGAGATGCGCGTTCCTCCCCTCCTGCTGATCGCCGCCCTCGCCCTGGCGCCGCTGACCGCCTGCGGCGACACCACCAAGCCGCCGGCCGGCGAGACGCCGCAGCCGCCCTCGCCTGAACCCGGACCACCGCAACCCGACGACTCGCCCGCCGACGGCGGCGCCGAGCAGCCGGCCAGTGAACCGATTCCGCCAAGCCCGGATCCGGCGCCCAAGCCCGACGAGCCACCCCCGCCCTCGGCGAGCTTCGATCATCAGCCCGCCGGCGCGATCCCCGCCGGTCAGGGGCCCGGCTATCTGGACCGCACGGTCTGGTCGCCGAACATGTGCTGGCCGCTGGCCGAGGCCGGCTTCCCCAACTCGCAGGTCTATGGTCCGGGCGGCGGCATGGGACCGCCCGGCAAGCCCAGCCAGTGCGACACCCTCAACTACACCCTGCCCTGGCGCGACACCTTCTGCGAGGCGCGGTCGCGGTCCAACCCGCTTTGCGCGGGCTCCGGCACAGGGCATCAGGGGCAGGACATCCGCCCGGCAAGCTGCAAGAAGAACCAGCACTGGGCTGTCGCCGCCGAGGCCGGGACGATAACCGACATCGGCTCATATTCGGTGACGCTCGTCGGCCAGGCCGCGCCGCACTACACCTACCGCTACCTCCACCTGCAGATGGCCACCCTGGCGGTGAAGGAAGGCGACAGCGTCGCCAAGGGCCAGCAGCTGGGCAAGGTGTCCAACGACTTTGGCGGCACGCCGACCACGATCCACCTGCACTTCGAGATCCGGGCGGGCGTCGCCGGGACCACGACGGATGGCAAGCCCGTGGCCCTGCATACCTTCCTGCCGCCCTATCTGAGCCTGGTTCAGGCCTATCAGCGCAAGCTGAGCGGCCAAACCTGTGGTTAGGCGGTAGCGGCCTTCAGGAAGGCCGTCATGTCGGTCAGCAGCGTGGCCTTGCGCCGGAACGGGCGTGAGAGCGCCAGCACCGCGCCCGCATGGTCAACGCCCGGATAGTGCCGCTCCTCGACCTTGGCGCCCTTGTCGCGCAGGGCGGCGGCCAGCTTGCGGGTGTTGCGCGGATAGACCGTTGTGTCCTTGTCGCCCGTCGCCAGGAAGGCGGCCGGCGCATCGGCGCGGGCGAAGGCGATCGGCTGCGTCGCCGTCAGGTCCGCCGCGTCCCCGAAGGTCCGCTCGGTGATCGCGCCCTTCAGGGGCAGGAAGTCATAAGGCCCAGAAAGGCCCGCGAAGGCGCGAACCGCCTTGGGATCGACCTGGACGCTGCGCAGATATCGCGGGTCCAGCGCCAGCATGGCCGCGTTGTAGGCTCCCGCCGAATGGCCGACCAGCACGATCCGCTCCGGATCGCCGCCAAGGGCCGCGGCGTTGTCCACGGCCCAGCGCACCGCCTTGGCGCAGTCGTCCAGGAAATCGGGAAACCGCACCTCGGGATACAGGCGATAGTCCGGCGCGAGGGTGAGAAAACCCTGCGCGGCGATCGCTCGGGCGGCCCAGCCATAGTCGCCCTTGCGGCCGCTGTCCCACGATCCGCCGTAGAAGAACACCGCCACCGGCGCCGGACCGTGCGCGATCGGCGGCGCATAGATGTCCACCCCGCCGCGCGGGCCGTCCATGTAGCGCGCGCCCCGCGCCTCGCGGCGGGCGGCGTCCTTCGGGGTGAACGTAGCGAAGACCGAGAGCGGCGAACACGCCGCCGTCACCGTCGCCGCCAAGACCGCCAACCCCGCGCGCCGGCTCATCCTTGTCTCCGCCATGCCCTGATCTCCAACGCTGCGCTCATTGAGCGTACGGGCGCGGATCGGGTTCGGATGCGGGGAACCGCCGTCATCGCGTCTCACCGCAGGTTACAGCTTGAAGCCGCCGCCCTCGATCTTGGCGCAGAGCGTCTTGGTGATCTTCACATAGCCCTTGGCCGGATCGCGGAAGTACAGCGGATCCTTGGTCTTGGACGGGTCGAAGCCCTCGTTGACGAGATCGATCTTGCGGTACTTGAAGGTGCCCGTGGTCTCGATCGCCTTCTGCAGGCGCACGAACACCGGCCGGGCGTAGCTGGGCAGGGTCTCGTCGACGTACTTGGCGAACGCCTCAAGGTCGAAGTCGCCTTCGGTGACCAGCGAGGCCATGCCCGCCTTGCCATCAAGGTCGCCAACCTTGACGCCATAGACATTGACCTCGAGGACGCCGTCGAAGCCGGCGATACGCTCGGCGACCTCAGAGGTGGCGACGTTTTCGCCCTTCCAGCGGAAGGTGTCGCCGATCCGGTCGATGAAATAGATATAGCCGTCGTGGTCGACCTTCATCAGGTCACCGGTGCGGAACCAGGCGTCGCCCTTCTCGAAGACGTCGTGCAGCACCTTCTTCTCGGTCGCGGCCTTGTCGGCGTAACCGGTGAAGTTCGAGCGCGCGTCGCTGCCGATATGGCCAATGCACTCGCCGACCTCTTCGGGACCCGCCTCGATGCAGCACCCGTCCGACCCACGGATCGGGGTTTCGGTCTCGACGTCGAACTTGACGATGCGGAAGTTGAACTTCTTGCGCAGATAGCTGGGGATGCGTCCGATGGCGCCACGCTTGCCGTCAAAGTTGAAGAACGAGACGTTGCCTTCGGTGGCGCCGTAGAACTCCAGAACATCGCCGACCTTGAAGCGGTCCAGCATGTCGTCCCAGACATCGGCGCGCAGGCCGTTGCCGAAAATCATCCTGATCTTGTGGGCGCGCTCCAGCTCATGCTCGGGCTGGTTGGCGAGGTAGCGGCAGAGCTCGCCGATGTAGACGAACATGGTGCACTGCTCGGCCACGATCTCAGGCCAGAAGTGTGTCGCCGAGAACTTCTTGCGCAGCACGATCGAGCCGCCGGTCAGCAAGCCCGCGCCCATAGCGCACAAGCCGCCGGTGGCGTGGTAGAGCGGCAGTGTGACGTAGATACGGTCGGTGTCTTTGGCGCCCGTCGAGCCGGCGAACCCGCGCATGTAGAGCTGGGCGCGCATATGGGTGATGCGCGCGGCCTTCGGCAGGCCGGTGGTGCCGCTGGTGTAAATGTAGAGCGCCGTATCGGAGGCGGTCAGGCCCTCCCGGGCGGTCTCGCGATCAGGACGCAGCTGGCTGCAACTCTTCAGAGCTTTCAGCAGGTCGCGCTGGTCGTCATGGACGGGCCCTAGCACCCACTGCTGCACATGGCGCTCAAGCTGGCCTTTCACATCCTCGAAGCAGGGCGATGTCTCGGTGTCGACGATGCAGTGCAGCGCGTGGGAGATGTTCAGACAGTGGGCCAGCGCCGCGCCGGTCAGCTGATTGTTGATCAAGGCGGTGGCGACCCCGACCTTGGTCAAGCCGTACCAGATCGCCAGATACTCGATGCGGTTGGGCATGAAGAGCGCGACAGTCTGGCCGCGCGTCAGACCCAGGCCCTTGGCCCAGTGCGCGTAGCGGTTCGCCATCGCGTCCAGCTCGGCGTAGCTGATCGTCTTGCCTTCGAAGGTGATGGCCGGACGCGGCCCCCATTTGTCGACGGCGGCCTCCAGATCATCACAGATCAGGTTGGGACTGTCCGGAGCGATCGTCTTCACGCGTTTGAGGGTCCGGGAGAGCCCCTTCAGAAACCGGATTTCCCGCTTAATCTTATGGCTCAAACGCATTCTTCTCTCCCTTGATGCAACCATTGGAGAGCCCCGCGCGGCGGGTCAAGACGCCGCGTGCTGCATTGCAAACCTATCGATGTTCTTGGAAGACGGCGCTGCGGCGCCTGGACTTACGCTTCCGCTACGGCGCCTTGATCGGCTCAAGTCGCCCTCGGCGGACCGGCTTGTCGCGCGGCCGCCGAGGGCGCTTGTCAGCCGGCCGCCAGACGACGCTGATCGTCGCGGGCCGCCTTCAGCTTCTCAGCCACAAGGAACGCTAGTTCCAGCGCTTGCTCGCCGTTCAGGCGGGGATCGCAATGGGTGTGATAGCGATCCGCGAGCTCGGTCTCAGAGACGGCGCGAGCGCCACCCAGGCATTCGGTGACGTTCTGGCCCGTCATCTCCAGGTGGACGCCGCCGGGGTGAACGCCCTCGGCCTGGGCGATCTCCACAAAGCTCTTCACTTCGGACAGGATCCGGTCGAACGGGCGGGTCTTGTAGCCCGTCGAGGCCTTCAGCGTGTTGCCGTGCATGGGATCGGTGGCCCAGACCACCGAGCGCCCCGCCGACTTGGTCGCCTTCATCAGGCGCGGCAGACGGTCGGCGATCTTGTCCGAGCCGAAGCGGCCGTAGAGGGTCAGCCGACCCGGCTCGTTGTGCGGGTTCAGCACATCGATCAGGCGCAGAAGGTCGTCGCCCTCCATCGTCGGACCGCACTTTAGGCCGATCGGATTCTTCACGCCGCGCATGAACTCGACGTGGGCGCCGTCCAGCTGGCGGGTGCGCTCACCGATCCACAGCAGGTGGGCGCTGGTGTCGTACCAGTCGCCCGAGGTGCTATCGACGCGGGTCATGGCTTCCTCGAAGCCCAGCAGCAGGGCCTCGTGGCTGGTGAAGAACTCCACGCGACGCAGGTCTGGCTGGGTGTCGGGCGTCACACCGACCGCCGCCATGAAGGTCAGGGCCTCGCTGATTTTTTCCGACAGCTCGCGGTAGCGGGCGCCCTGCGGGCTGTCGCCCACGAAGCCCAGCGTCCAGCGGTGGATATTGTAGAGATCGGCATAGCCGCCGCTGGCGAAGGCGCGTAGCAGGTTCAGGGTGGCGGCCGACTGGCCATAGGCCTTCAGCAGGCGGTCCGGATCGGGAACCCGCTCGGCCTCATTGAAGTCCATGCCGTTGATGATGTCGCCGCGGTAGGACGGCAGGGTCACGTCGCCCTGGACCTCGGTCGGCTCCGACCGCGGCTTGGCGAACTGGCCGGCGATGCGACCGACCTTCACCACGGGCTTTCCGCCGGCGAAGGTCAGGACCACCGCCATCTGCAGGATCAGACGGAAGGTGTCGCGGATATTGTCCGCATGGAATTCCTTGAAGCTCTCGGCGCAGTCGCCGCCCTGCAGAAGGAACGCCCGTCCTTCGGCCACCTCGCCAAGTTGGCTCTTGAGGCGACGCGCCTCGCCAGCGAACACCAGAGGCGGCATCTGACGCAGCGTCTGCTCCACCCGTTCAACCGCGCCCATGTCCGGATAGTCGGTGGGCAGGTGCTTGGCGGGCTTGGCTCTCCAGGCGGCGGGGGTCCAACGGGCGGTCATGTCGAGGCTCGATTACTACAAAGGGCGCGGTAGATACCGCAAATGGATGGAAAAGGCAAAATCGTGCGGCAGAGGGCCACCGATCCGCCACGCGGGAACATTCGTTGTCGCCTTAGGCGCGTACTGCGCTGGATTTTTGCGCTACGCCACAGGCGATGACGGCCAGCGCGCCCAGCGCGAGCCACCACTCCTGCCAGACGCCGAAGCTGAGCCCCCCGATGACCAGATAGGACACTGTCACCGCCGCCGCCATGGCGCCGTCGCGCCTGTTTTCGCCCGTCCAGCCGACAATCCGGTAGAGAACCCAGGCGAAGAACGCCGCCGCCATGGCCGCGCCCATGGCTCCCAGCTCGAGCCAGAGCTGCAAGGCGGCGTTGTGGGTGTGCAGCGGGATGGCCGGCCCGAAATTGCGACTGGCGTCGACCCCCCAGCCGCGAAGAGCGTGCTCGACGATCTGATTGCCGGTGAACGCCCAGATGTTGAGGCGGTGATCCCAAGACGCCGGCGCGATCACGTGCAGCCAGGCGAAAAGACCCGAGCGCACGCCCCAAAGCACGACCATCGGCGCAAAGATGAACAGGACCGACACGGCCGGGATCAGGCCGCGCACAAACGGCTTGCCGATCGTACGGGCTCCCAGCCAGGCGACGCCGCCGAGGATCAGCGCCGCTATGGGTGCGTCGGCTCCCGTGAGATGCGCGCCGGACACGAGACACACGGCGATCAGAGCGATGGCGATGTTCCGCCCTCGAAAGTTCCAGGCGTCCAGGATCCTGACGCACGGCCAGAACAGCAGGATCGCCGGATAGGTCGCCAGTGACACCTTGACCATCGCCAGATCCGGGCGGATCGGCTCCTCGGTCAGATTGTGCAGGACCTGATAGATCTTTGCGCCTAGCGCCCCATCGACAAAGGTGATCAAGGCCAGGAAGGCGACGCCGATCAGCATCACCCTCCCCGCCAGGCGGGCTGAGCGACTAGACATCTGCGCCAGCCCCGCCACCGCAGCGCCGTAGAGCGCCAACTGGAGGACCAGCTTCAGAGCGGTGAACTTCTCAACGTCCTTGTCGCGCTTAAGGTCAGCCAGATGCGGCGCGGCGGGGCTCCAGTTGAGGCTGATCAGCGCCCATCCGACGAGAACCACCAGCGCCAGCATCGGCAGGAGCGGCGCTCTGGAGCGCGCCAGGCTCGGCGCAGCCAGCAGACCCACCAAGCTCAGCAAGGCCGCGTACCAGAGCGGGATCAGGTAGCCGATGAGCGGCGTCATCACCATCGCGAAGACGGCGAGCGCGCCCAGCCACCGGGTCCGACGCTCCGGAGCGGTCGCCTGGATCATCCCACCCCGCCGACTTCGGCCGGCACGTACTTCTCGCGCATGGTCACCAGTTCCTCGGCGAGGGTCGGGTGCACGGCGCAGGTGGAGTCCCACTGCGGCTTGGTCACGCCCATCTTCACTGCGATCGCCGCCATCTGGATAATCTCAGGCGAGTCCGGGCCAACCACATGGACGCCGACGATGCGCTCATCGTCCTGCTTGACGACGAGCTTGATCAGGCAGCGCTCCTGGCCGCCGTAGAAGGTCACCTTCATCGGGCGGAAGACCGAGCGATAGATGTCGACCTTGCCGAACGCCTGCCGCGCCTCGGCCTCGCTCATGCCCACCGCGCCGACGGGCGGCTGCGAGAAGACGGCTGAGGCGACCAGGTCGTGATCAAAGGTGGTCGGATTGCCGTAGAACTCGGTCTGGGCGAAGGCCGCGCCCTCGCGGATCGCCACCGGCGTCAGGTTGATCCGGTCGGTGACGTCGCCGACGGCCCAGATGCTGTCGACATTGGTCTTGGAGAACTTGTCGACCGCGATCGCGCCCTTGTCGTTCAGCTTCACGCCGGCCTTCTCGAGACCCAGCCCCTGAACATAGGGCTCGCGACCGGTGGCGAACATCACCGCCTCGGTCTCGAAGGTGAGGTCGTTGCTGAGCGTGCTGAGCAGACGGCCGTCCTCCATCTTCTCGATGCTCTTGTGCGAGCAGCCGAGCACGACCTTGATGCCGCGCTTCTCGAGCTCGTCGGCCAGGTGCATCCGGACGTCGTCATCGAAGCCGCGCAGGATGTTGGCGCCGCGATAGAGCAGCGTGGTCTGAACGCCGAGGCCAGCATAGATGCCCGCGAACTCGACGGCGATATAGCCGCCGCCCACCACCAGCACGCTCTTGGGCAGGGTCGGCAGATGGAACGCCTCGTCCGAGGTGATTCCGAGTTCGGAACCCGGAAACACCGGACGCACCGGACGTCCGCCAGTGGCGACCAGGATCTTGCGGGCAGTGTAGGTCCCCGCATCGTCGCTGCCGTCCTTGGGCAGGACTTCCACGGTGTGGGCGTCGACGATCTGGGCGCGGCCGTGCAGCAGGTGCGCGCCCGCCTTCTGGAGATTGGTGACGTAGATGCCGGACAGGCGCGCGATCTCGACGTCCTTTTCGTGCAGGAAGGTCTTCCAGTCGAAGCGGGCGTCGTTGATCGTCCAGCCATAGCCCTTGGCCGTCTTCAGCTGGCTGGTGACCTCGCTGGCGTAGACCATGAACTTCTTGGGCACGCAGCCGCGAACCACGCACGTGCCGCCGACACGATACTCCTCGGCCACGGCCACCTTGGCCCCGCTCAGCGCCGCCAGACGCGCCGCGCGCACGCCGCCCGAGCCTGCGCCGATGACGAAGAGGTCGAAGTCGTAGTCAGCCATGAGCGGCCTCCGGAAGCAAAACGGGTCGGCTTATGTAGGACGTCAGGGCTGCAGGCGCACCACGCCGTCGTCCGTACCGACCAGGGCCTCGTCGGCGAGGTCAAGGAACAGGCCGTGATCGACAACGCCGGTGACGCTCTTGAGCGCCGCCGCCAGAGCCGTCGGGTCGTCAATCTTTCCCGAGGCCATGTCGTAGATCAGGTTCCCTCCGTCGGTCACGACCATGCCACGCTCTGCGGTGCGCAGGCGCGGCGGCGGCAGGTCGAACTCGGCGGCGATGTCCGCCAGACGGTGGCCGGTGTGGACGTGGCCGAAGCGCACCACCTCGATGGGCAGCGGGAACTTGCCCAGGGCCGATACGCGCTTGGCGGCGTCGGCGATCACGACGCACCGAGTCGACGCTTCCCAGACCAGCTTTTCCCGTAGCAGCGCCGCGCCACCGCCCTTGATCAGCGACAGGCCCGGGCCGATCTCGTCTGCGCCGTCCACGGTCAGATCAATGGTCTTCACGTCATCCAGCGCCGCAAGCGGAATTCCCAACGCACGGGCGAGATTGGCGGTGGCCTCAGAGGTCGGCACGCCGCGAATGTCCTTCAGACCACGCGCGGCCAGCGCCTTGACGAACCAGGCGGCCGTTGAGCCGGTGCCCAGGCCGACCACCATGCCGGTCTCGACAAGCTCGGCGGCGGCTTCGCCCGAACTGCGCTTCTGGTCGTCGGCGCTCATGCCTTCTTGTCCTTCTTCTTGTCCTTCTGGGCCTGCTTGAGCGCCCGGAACTTGGTGGCCCAGCCGGCCTTGATCTTCTGGTCAGCGCGCGACAGCGCCAAAGCCCCGTCCTCGACGTCCTTGGTGATCACCGACCCGGAACCAGTCATCGCGCCATCGCCCACTCGCACGGGCGCGACCAGAGCGCTGTTGGAGCCGATGAACGCGCCCTTGCCCACATGGGTCTCGAACTTCTCGAAGCCGTCGTAGTTGCAGAAGATGGTGCCGGCGCCGATGTTGGCCTTATCGCCCACCGAGCCGTCGCCCAGATAGCTGAGGTGGTTGGCCTTGGCGCCCGCGCCGACCTTGACCTTCTTGACCTCGACGAAGTTGCCGATATGGGCCTCGGGCCCAATCTCGGCGCCAGGCCGCAGGCGTGCATAGGGACCGATCAGAGCCCCCTCGCCCACGACCGCGCCTTCCAGATGGCTGAACGCCTTGATCACCGCGCCGCTGGCGACGCTGACGCCGGGGCCGAACACCACGAACTGCTCGACCACCGCGCCGCCGGCGATCTCGGTGTCCCAGGCCAGGTGAACGGTCTCCGGAGCGGGCATGGTGACCCCCTCGATCATCAGCGCCCTGCGGCGGTTCTGCTGCCAGACTGCCTCGGCGGCGGCGAGCTCGGCCTGGGCGTTGACGCCCTGCACCGACGCTTCAGGGGCGAAGGCCGCGCGGGTCGACAGGTGACGCTCATGCGCCAAGCCCACGACGTCGGTCAGATAGTACTCGCCCTTGGCGTTGTCGTTGCGGACATTAGCCAGTAGCTCGAACAGCACGGCGCGATCGGCGGCCAGAACCCCCGAGTTGCAGTGCTTGACCTGCTTGGTCGCAAGGTCAGCCTCCTTTTCCTCGACGATGCGCAGCAGCACATGCCCCGGCGCCAGGATCAGGCGGCCATAGCCGGTGGGGTTCTGCGCCTCGAAGCCCAGCACCGCGACATGCGCGCCGTTCGTGATCAGGTCGAACAGCGGCGCGATCACCGGCGCGGTCGTCAGCGGACAGTCGGCGTAGGTGACCACGACGTCGCCGTCGAAATCGGCCAGGGCGTCCTTGGCGGCCAGGACCGCGTGACCGGTGCCCAGCGGCGGGTCCTGGATCACGGTGGCGTTGGGGCCCAGGCGCTTGCGGGCGCTTTCGCCGACCTGCGGGCTGTGAGCGCCCACCACGACGATGATCCGCTCGCAGCCCAGGCCCTGGGCGGCGTCGATGGCGTGGTCCAGCAGGGTCCGCCCCGCCAGCTTGTGCAGCACCTTGGGCGTCGGCGACTTCATCCGCGTACCCTGCCCGGCGGCCAGGATCACGGCGGCGCGCGGACGAACAGGCTTGGAAACGGACTCGGTCATGGTCCTGGCGACTCCCTGGAGGCGAACCAAAGTTGCATTAGCCGTGCAATTGCCCGAAAGGCCAGAGCCATGAGCATGCTTGATGACCTGAACGGGGCGACCATCGCCTTCGACTTGGACGGCACCCTTGTCGACACGGCCCCCGACCTGGTCGGCGCGTTGAACATCATCCTCGCCCAGGAATCGCTGCCGCCTCTGCCCTTCGATGAGGTGCGCTTGATGGTCGGTCGGGGCGCACGCGCCCTGCTGGAGCGCGGTTTCGCCGCCGCCGGCGCGCCGCTCGACGCCGAGCAAGCGCCTGCGCTCGTGCAGCGGTTCATCGACGTTTACCTCGCCCGCATCGCCGATGAGAGCGCGCCCTTCCCCGGCGTGGTCGAGGTCTTGACCGACCTCAAGGCCGCCGGCGCGAAACTGGTCGTCTGCACCAACAAGCTCACCAACCTGTCGACGGCGCTGCTCGACGCCGTGTCGCTGTCGCCGTTCTTCGAGGCGGTGATCGGCGCGGATCTGGCCCCCGCCGCCAAGCCGGACGGTCGCCACGTCGCCGCCGCCGTCGCCGCCGTGGGCGGAGACGTGGCCCGCGCCGTGATGATCGGCGACAGCGTCAACGATGCGCTCGGCGCGCGCAACGCCGGCGTCCCGGGCGTGCTGGTGTCTTTCGGCTACACCGAAGATCCGGTCGAGACCCTGGGCGCGGATCTGGTCATCCACAGCTTTTTGGACGTGCCTAAGGCGTGCATCTCGCTTTTGGCCTCTTGCCCCGCGCCGAACACCGGGCTATAGCCCCCGTCCTCTCGCGGATCGGTCCCTTTCGGGGCCCTCCACACGGCGGATGCGTAGCTCAGCGGGAGAGCACCTCGTTCACACCGAGGGGGTCACAGGTTCAATCCCTGTCGCATCCACCATTCACTTTTTTCAGTTTTTTCAGACAATTAAGGCGCGCATCTCAGCGGGCGCCATGAGCCAAATCAGCTCCACCCCCCATTTTACCCCCCAGAATGACGCTCGGCCGCCCCGCTTTGGGGGATAGCGATTGACTCTCAGCCCTCGCGGCGAGAGAACATTTTAGGAACATCGGAGACATCGTCATGACGACCCACCGCGTTCAGGAGCGCGCGACGACGCTCGCCCGCAGACACAAGGACAGACCATGACGCGCCGCCATTCGCGTTCCAACGGCCTGCTCGATCCCGTGCCGGTTCTGGAGAAGCTTCGGCCCGGTCGCGAAGGGATAGTTGCTGAGCTGCGCAATGTCCGCCCAAACACGCCACACTACCACGCCCTGCTCATGTGCCTGTCGGCGATCGACCTGGCGGCGGAGTTCTTCACCGGCCACAGCTACTACTATCTCAACCCGAACCCCGATCAGATCGGGCGGAACGAGCGGAGCGATGGCTGACTTCGGCGACGGCCCAGGGCGCGAGGCGGCGGTGTGCGGCATTGTCTGGTCGCCAGTCGATGGGGCCGCCTGATGGCGGATATGGACCCGCGCACCGGTAAGCTGAATTCTCTGACCATCCGTTGCGCCTGTGGCTACGCCGTCACCTGGACGCGCACGGCCATCGCCGCCAAGGCCGGTCCGTGGAAGCGGCCCTTTGAGCTCCGGACGGGCTTGAAGTGTTCGGTATGCGGGGCGAAGGGACCACCCAAGGTGAGTATCGATGCTGGCCGGTAGGGGGATCAGCTTGGATCGTGTAGGCGCCGATCTATTTGCGCCCTAGCATAGCCAACGAGGAGACAGAAATGGCCGAAACTGAGTCCTGGCTTTGGCGAACCGTGAACAACGATACGGGGGAAGCGCGCCGCTTCTACGGCGACGGGGCGGCCTTGGTTGCGACCGGCACGCCGGCGCCAAGGGGCTTCTGGCAAGCCCACCCGCTTGTGCAATCGGTGCGGGAGGTTGAGACCGGCGCGGGCGAGGTGAGCGTGCGCATATTCCTCGCGGTGCTGGACGCGCCAGACGCGCATGACACAGCCAAGCCCGACCGTTCTGCCGATCTGCGCTTCTGCGGAGAATGGAAGACCGACGCCGGCTTTTGGGCCGCCCATCCCTGGGTCGAGCATCTGGAGGCGCGCCAACTCGTCGGCGACGAGCCCGAAGGCGATTGCTGGACCGTGGCGCTTTGGTTGAAGGCAATCTGATAGGCGATGTGCAACAACTACGCGATGCGCCGGGGCCAGGCCGAGATCCTGAAGATGCTCAAGGCGATCGACCGCGTCGGCAATCTGCCGGATCAACCAGGTCTGTTTCCCGACATGGCCGCGCCGATTGTCCGCCATGCCGCCGGCGGCGAGCGTGAGCTGGTCATGTCGCGCTGGGGGTTGCCGTCTCAGTTTTGGGCGATCGAGAAAGCTGCGACCGCCCGCGCGGACAAGCTTCGGGCCAAAGGTCATGTCATCGACGATGAAACGTGGGAGCGAATGCTGAAGGAGGAGCCGGACGCCGGAACCACCAACCTTCGGCAAATGAAGTACTGGACCAAGTGGCTTGGCCCCGAGCACCGTTGCCTCGTCCCGATGACCTCATTTGCGGAGCCGAACCAGGGAGGCGGGAAGCCGGGTGAGAACGTCTGGTTCGCGCTCGGCGAGGATCGTCCTCTGGCCTTTTTCGCAGGCGTTGAGGTCCGTGATTGGACGAGCGTTCGCAAGATCAAGACGGGGCTCGAAACGCTGGACCTGTTCGCCTTCCTGACCACCGATGCCAACGCGACCGTCGCGCCGGTTCATCCCAAGGCCATGCCGGTGATCCTCACGACAGTCGAGGAGCGCGACGTCTGGATGCGTGCGTCCTGGGACGAGGCCAAGGCCCTGCAACGCCCCCTGCCCGATGACGCCTTGATGATTGTCAGCCGCGGCGTCGGCCAGAAGCAGGATCCGCCGAAGGCTCCAGAGGCCACGCTGTTATGAGCCAACGCCTTACGCCAGCGGCTTTCGACGCGCCCGCAGACGACGCCTGGATCGAGCCCAACGACGACCTGGTCGACTTTCTTAGAGATGACCCCGAGGTCGATTGGACCAACAAGTGGGTGCGGCGCGGTGCTCGCGACGAAATGGCGGGGGTGCCTCAAGAAGCCAACCCGTACGCGCGACCAGGTATGCGAAACAGCACGCTGAAGGACTTCTGCGGCTGGCGCGACGGCTGGATGGCGAGCGGGCACTACCACGGCTATTTCAATCGCACGGCCTTCAAGGCGTGGCGCGCGCAGATGAACCGCTTTCTCACGACGCAGGCCCTGACGCATTGGGGCCATTTCGAGGAGGTCGGCGAGCCGACGCCTGCGAACGTCGAGCCAGTGTTCCCGAGGGACGAGATCTATCCTAGGCAGCGCAACGCCAGCGGCGGCTAGATCTAGGCCAGCACGACGCCTCCGGGCGGTGGATCGAACCGCTTCCGCGCATCGTTCAGCAGATGCAGCGCCTGGCGCCGGATTTCACGCTCATCCTCGCATCCGGTCTCAATGCCGGCAGCGATTGAACAGGCTGCGTCATCTAGGGCGGACGGGTCAAGCCACGCGCCCAGCTCAATGATGACCAGTTCCAGGGCAGCGAGGCGCTTTTCAAGCTCGTCCATGCGCCAACGGTAGGCCGGAGGAGTACCAATGCCTAGGCACCAGAACTGATGCGATGAAGCCGATCACGCAGGCGATTTGAAAGTCGACTGATGCGACACGACGGAGAGACCTAGGCGAAGCGATGGACACGGAAATCGCTGCTCGGGCCGATAGTCTTAGGTTGAGCGACGCCAACCGACCCAACCCATGCTTGACCTTTCGACACCTCGACTGCCAAAGAGTTGAAGCCGCGAACTCAATCAATCGGAGCGATAAACTTGACCGTAACGCCGACGCTAACGCTCGATAATAAAACGATAAGAGAAGGAGCTAGCGCTACAGGAACTATCACATTGAGCGAGCCATCGTCTCTGGCAACCTCAATTCAACTGACGATATCGACAAACGGACCCACCAGTACGTTTAGCGCCTCAGTTTTTGCGACACTGGTCGCGGGCCAAACATCTTATACATTCAAGCTGCCCGCCTATGATGACTCGGTGTTTGGAAACGGCATTTTTAGTGTATCAGGCATAGTGACGATTGAAGGGAAAGTATTCTTTCTTACAAAAATCGACGGCGTTATCACCGACAATGACTCGACGAGCTTCGTGATCGCTCCGAACGACTATCTCAGCACATACAAAGTCGTCACCCAAATTTCCGAAACCGACTGGCGGGATGACCTCAAGTTAATTGATTTCCAATTGAAGTCCTATTCGTCTCGCGAGCTTATCCAAAAAATGGCCGATTTCGGCAACTCGACGACAAGCGTAGCCCTCACTACATATCAGTTCTTCACGGGCTCGATACCAAGTTCCGGCGGCATCAAGTATCTGGTGAACTCCCCCGATAACGCCAATGATCTAAACGATGCCTCGGGCATGTATGCTTCGTTCGGCCTAGAGAACCGCTATATCAACTTTGCAGCTAATCTTGGGCTGCAAGGTGACGGCAAGGCAGCGTTTGCCGCAAACTATGGATCCCTCACCTTCGCTCAGGCGGTGGACAAGGCCTATGATACGATCATCGGCAAGTCTTATGCGACAGCAGCAGGCTTCAACGTGTCAGCGGCAATCGCCGACATCACCGCTCGTGAGTGGTACTTCAAGCAAATGGCAGCCGAGCGAATGCCCAACTTCGACCAGGGGCTCGCCGCGAAGGCGGGGCTAGTCGGCTACATCATGGCCGAAGCGATTAAGGCCGACGTCGGCGTTTATGCGCGATCAGTTGAAAACTTCTATTTGGACGCTGCGGACGGTACCGCGAGATACGGCGTCGACATGGTGGCTGTGTACGGCCCGGGCACTTTCGTCGATCTGATCTAATCGCTGCTTGGCAGCGAGGCCTAGACGCGGCCTTGCGAAGTTTAGACCTGCGGCGCGTGGCGAATTGAGCCAAGCCGCCGCAGGTATCCTCCGTACTTCAACGGAAACACAGATCCGAACTTGTGCTGAGCTTGGGCGTCGTAACGAACCGATGCGATTGGCGCCGACGCTTACATGCTGGAACATCACTAGAAGCTAACCGCGCGGTTCGAGGTCGCGATAGGGCGCGCCCTGCCCGCCGTCTTCGGCGCGGTTGAGGACCTTGTCTTCGCGGGTCGAGGCGATGAGCACCTGGACACCGCGATAGCGGATCCCATCGCCGGTGCTGACGCAGGTCGTCGGAAACACACTCGACGGCGTCTTGCACCAGGTGGCCGAATTGAAGGTGATGGCGCCTGGCAGGAAGCCCTCCTCCCCGGTCGCGGCGGCCTCGGCGGCCATAGCGTCAAGGATGCTGTCGATCTCTTCGCGGGTCATGGGCGCGATCTAGGGCGATTCCATCGCTTGCTGCGGAGCGTACAGCGTTAGGTACTGCCTCAACCAGGCCCGCGCATCAGACGCCATAGCCTGAGATTTCCTAAGGCCCAGGCGGCAGCAGCGCGGCTCTAGCGAGCCCATAACGATCTCAGGGAAATAATAAATAAATATCGCATCGACGTATCATATAAAACGGCGCATCATCATGTCGAAGCGCATTGATGAAAACATATCTCTGCGACCTATCATCACGAAGTTTCTTATCGCTCTGAATTGCCTCGACTCATCCTGGCGTGTCGATACGCCGTCGAGCCTCCTGAAAGCGCGCCCAAATGCTAGCCCGACCTCAACGCAACTCCCAGCTCATCGCGCAAACCCACAAGCTCCACTCGCTTGCAGACCGACTTCAGCCCGACCGCAACGCCGCACGCTTCCTGGTACATGAGGCGATGATGGCGGCGCTGGGCCTGCCAGACGATGAGCGCGGACCAAGGGAACGAGCACGCGACGTGCGCCGCTGGTTGATCACCCGTCTTCGGAGCAATCAGAAGGCGGCCCCGCCTGCCGCCTCCGCAGGGCGTTGAAAAGGAAAACGCGCCATGTCCGATCCTGAGAATGGATCAAGACCCCCCAACCTTCGGCTCGTTGCCAGCTCCGATCACGATCCAGGCGAGCACAGCCTTGCAAGCGACGTGCTGAGGGCCTTGAGGCAGCTGGAGCGGCGTAGACGCACTGGCCAGCTTGAGCCTGTGAATATCAGTGACGTTCAGCAGCTCGCTGCGCTCGGATTGGCTCAACACGGTCGAAGCGGTTGGCGGCCAACGACCGCAGGGCTGATCTATCTGGAACAATGTAAGGGCGAAAAGTTGGATTGATGCAACGCGCTCGTCGCGTCTAACCCCTGCGCTTGTCGGTTCGCATCCAGCTCTCCTCGGCGTCGATCGGAAGAGAAGAGGAATACTCCATGAAGAAGCCCACCATCCAACGGATCCTCATCACGGTTCGCCGTGCGGCGGGCCTGTGGTCGGTTGAGGAGGAAGGCGTGTTCTATGACTTCTCGCCCGACAAGGATATCGTCAAGGCCTCGGCAGCGAAGCGCGCTCAGGCATATTTTGGACAGGGTCGCGCCTGCCAGATCAGGATCTCTGGCGAGCACGGATTTCTCATTGAGCCGATCGCCTAGCCCCTAAGCTACGGAAGACGCTGTAATGTCTGATAATTTTGAAGATATGCTGGAATGCGTGTTGCAGGGCCTCGCGCATCCGCCTGCAATAGGCACAGAGGCGGATGGGGAGTTCCTCCGGGCCCTAGCTGCGCTGCTCGCAGCGCCGGCTCCCGGCGAGGAAGATATGGTCGCCGAAGCCGGCGTCATTGATGATGACCTCCGGAAGCGGCTTCTGGCTGTGGCGAAGCATCGCGATTTCCCCAATCTTTTCGGGGACCATCCGGACGGCATTGGTCGCACCCTTGGGATGGATCTGAACTACAAGCCGCAAGGTCCAAAGAGCTGAAGTGAGGACGTTTGCCTGAGGTCGCTAGCTCAAGCATAGAGATCGCCTTGCAGAACCAGGTGAAGCCTGGACCCGAAAGCAACGAAGGCCCGCCACGCCGAAGCGCAGCGGGCCAGCTCCAAAACGTTCACTAATTCACGCACGTGTAACCTCAGCTGACAGCCCTGCATGCGCTCTCCTCGCAAAACAGGAGACCGATACACGAAGGCGCAGCTATTACTTTACGCGCTCATAGAAGCGGACAACCCCATCACCACCAGCTCCACCATTCCCGCCAGCGTCGCATGTGCCATCGCCCCCGCCGGCGCCACCTCCTCCGCCGCCCGCTAGCATCGCACCCAAGCCATGGGTCTGCGCAAAACTGCAGGGTCTCCTGAAATTCCCTCCAGCGGCGCCATTTCCAAAAGCGGAGCCGGCCTGACGTGACCCCCTGAAACTCCTCCAGGAATAATTAGAGTCCGCCCCCAGGAAAGGGACGGACGAATGAAGCGATC
>NZ_JBQUZP010000009.1:0-136381 GCF_056313785.1 Caulobacter sp. DMC95
TGCCACCCACCAACACCAAGGCTCAAATCAACCCAGGACTCTCGTTATCGCTGGATGAGAAACGGGGGTCACGTCACAATCCGTCGCCAAATGAGCGGGCCTGGCCGATGGCGCTCGCCAGCGACCGGTCAGCAGCATTGGACGTGAGTGGATGAATTTCCACCCAATCCCCAATTTGGGCAAAAGCTGAGCCGTTATTGAGAAGCTTTGCTCGACAGATGGATGACGACCAATGACGCCTGCTGTAATATCGACACCTGAAGTGCCAAAAATGCCCCTGCGGCTTACTTTCAAGTCAATCAACAAAGATCGGAATTGGTTTTGAAACCGGCGTTGATTTTCAAGTTCCAATCGCGCCGGAGGCCATCAAATGCAATCGGAAACAGAAGAGAAACCAATTTCCATCGCCTCGCGCCTAAAGATATTTCAGCATTTTGCACGACTAGGGCGGAATATCGCATATGCTCGACAGTAACAAAATTAATCTCGAAAATGCGAGAATATTGATCGCTGATGACAACGAGAATGCGAGAAATATTATTCAAGACATGCTGCAAGCTTTTGGCGCCCGCGAGATCGTCGCGGTAAATGACGGCGTCGAGGCAAAGGCGGCGCTGGCAAAGCAGCAGTTCGATCTCCTGATCACCGATGGCTCGATGCCGGAGTGCGATGGCTATGAACTGGTGCGGTGGCTTCGAAATCGCCCCAGTGACCAGGAACGGATCACGCCGGCAATCATCGTCTCAGCGCACGTGCGCGAGTCTCAGGTGGCTGCTGGTAGAGACTGCGGGGCAAACTACATCATTGCCAAACCGGTGAGCCCGCAAACCCTTCTGGAGCGGATCTTTTACATTACAAAAGATCCGCGCCCGTTCGTTATTGGCGACACCTATGCAGGACCGGACCGGCGCTGGAAGCACCAGGGTCCGCCTGGCGCGACCGAAGGACGGAGGAAGGACGACCTCCCCGCGGAGGTCGGCGCGATCGCCGGCGCAAATCTCAGCGAAAATGAACTCGACAGCCTGATCACACCTCAGAGGGTGACACCTTGAGCGCTATACGCACGATCCGCCAAGCTCCTCGGCTAAGCCAGCTTGTGAAAATGGAGGGCGGCCTCCATGCTCGAACGGCGCTGAGCCAAGCAAAAGCTGCCCAGGGCGCAAACCGGGACGCTCACTTGACGGCGATTGGCCAAAGCCTTGCCTGGATGGGAGAGTGGAGAGCCTTGGAAGAGCCGTCAGTCTCGGACTGGGAAGCGCTTCATGAGGCCAGCGCCGGGATCATTGGACTTTGCGACTCCGAAGCTGACGCCCACCTCCTGCGCGCCGCGCGTCTGCTCTGCGCGTACATTGACCGCGCGCGACATGGGAAATGCTCCAAAGAAATCGGCGCACTTTTCATCAACACGCTAAAGGCGCTCGCGGATCAGGATAGAGATATCGAAACCCGAGCAGCCGTTCTTAGCGGTCTGGAAGCCCTCCTGCCAAAGCAGAACTCAGGCGCATGATGACTAAGCCGCAGTCAAGCTGCGGCGCTGTTGGATTTAACTGAACCCATGAGTTTTTAGATTGGCGGGATTGGGCGCGCCGCTCAATTTCCCAACTGGCGCCCCTCGCGTCTTCAGAACTCGCGCCAGTCGGCCCTCGCGCCACCATTCGACACAAGTCTTGAAGGCGCCGATGTCGGCCTGGACTGAACGTAAGGGCGACCCTCCAGCGCCCCCTGCGCGTTGCGACCGATTTTGAAGTGACCGACCTGTCGGGCCAGGCCCTGAGCCTCGTGACTTAGACTGGCGGCAGCCGCAGTGGCCTGCTCCACCATGGCCGCGTTCTGTTGGGTGACCTGATCCATCTGATTGACGGCTATATTGACTTCACTAATGCCTGTGGATTGTTCCTGGTTTGATCTAGCTATCACTTCGATCAAGTTGTTGATCTCAGCAATTTTACCGACCATGCCTGAAAGCGCAGCTCCGGTTTCGCCAACCAGGCCGACACCCTGGGAAACCTGAGAAGCGCTGGTGGCGATGAGCTTCTTGATTTCTTTGGCCGCATCAGCAGATCGCTGCGCCAAGGCGCGAACTTCTTGAGCAACAACAGCGAAGCCGCGACCAGACTCACCTGCGCGAGCGGCCTCAACGCCAGCATTCAACGCCAACAGGTTAGTCTGGAAGGCGATCTCATCAATCACGCCAATGATCTGATTGATCTCTCCGGAACTACGCTCGATGGCCGCCATGGCAGATACCGCCCGCGCCATGACTTCGCCGGACCTCACCGCCTCAGCCTTAACATCAGAGGTCGTCTTCGCCGCCTGAAGCGCCCCCTCTGCGCTCCGCTTTACGGTTGCGGTGATTTCATCCAGCGCCGCAGCGGTTTGCTCCAGACCCGCAGCCTGCTGCTCTGTCCGGCGCGACAGGTCCTGGGAGGCCGCAGCGATTTCGGCGGAGCCGTTGGTCATTGCGTCCGTCGATCCGGCTACAGCAGCGATGACCTGGCGCAAACTTGCCAAGGCGGTGTTGTAATCACGCTTGATGGCCTCGTATTTTCCTCCGAAATCGATTGCGATTTCAGCCGTGAGATCGCCAGACGCTAGCTTTTGCAGGCAATCTGCAAGCGTTGAAACGACGTGGTCATCCTCCTCGGCTTTCCGGCGGATTGCTTCGTTTTCAAGGCGCTCTGTTTCAACAGCGGTGATGTCATTGGCGAACTTGATGATCTTATAGGGCTTGCCGCTCTCATCGAAGATCGGGTTGTAGGAGCCCTGGATCCACACATCGCGACCGCCCGCGCCGACACGCTGGAATTTGTCCGCGAAGAACTCCCCCGCGCTCAGGCGGCGCCAGAATTCCGCGTAGGCTGCGCTTCGGGCGTAGTCTGGATCTACAAAAAGGCTGTGGTGCCGGCCTTTGATCTCCGACAGGCTGTATCCCATGGTGGCGAGGAAGTTTTCGTTGGCATCGATCAGGTTGCCTGACAGATCGAACTCCACTCGCGCCTGCGAACGATCGATCGCGTTAGTCAAAGCCTGAAACGCGCGGTTTTGGGCCTGCAGTTCGGCGACCGTCCGACGCGTCTTAAAACTCGCAAAGCCCATTTGAGCGCCCCTACCTCTCAGCTTTCCCGGTGGGTCCAGAAGAGTACAGAGAGACTAGAGCTCAAAATCTTAACATTCGTAAACGCAAATCGATCGCTACTCGATCCGAGTACAACTGAGACTTTAGGTTAACTCCACATCACTAATAAGATCTTGATTTGATGCCTATCAAATATAGGTCCCCATTTTGAGGGTGGCTCCACTTCAATCGCGTCAATACACCGCACCATAACCTCTGGCTCTCATTTAATTTTGCGATCTAATGGATGGCCGTCGTCGCCGGCTAAAGAAAGGCGCAATGCGTTGCGCGAACCATTTCGCTGGATGACGGTTCATCAAAGGCCACGACCATGCCCGCAAGGCGATCGAACATCTCGTTCCGGCGAAAATAGCGAACCACGTTTTGCCGCCTTGGCTAACAGGTGTGGTTAATAACCAGTAAATCAACTCATTTTCGCATACAGCGGAAACCCAAAATGCATATAATGTTGGGCATATTCTTATATATTCAATATAATATTCATAAAATATAAAATATAAATTACATTTATAAACTGCAAAATACTAGAGCAATTGATATAGTTAAGACCTGCTTGGGATTTCAAGAGCAATAATCAATTAAAATTGATAATAATCTTTATTATAATCTTATATTTAAAAATTTAGACAGCTTATTCGAAAATAATATATCGCTCTCCCAGGAATACGATTGCCCCTCAATGCTCTTAAATCAACGCGCCGAAGAACCTACCTGAAAGCAGCGACTTTCAACGTCCGCCTCGAGATGAGGCCCTCATGATCGTGAGCGGTGGCGTTGGACAGAAATAGGACCCGCCGATCGGCACCGCCCTCCCCTTCTCCGAGTTAGCCTAGCAATGGCCCACAGGTTCACTCTGCGGGCCATGTCTCCAGGTACAGGCACACGGCATCCGCAACTCTAACCATGCTGGTCGCACCCATTGTTGCGGCAACTTACGTCCAGCTTTAACTCAGCGAACTGCTGCAAAGCACTCCCTCTCAGCGAGGGGCAGGGCCTTTCCGAGCCAGCGCAAATGGAGTGCCCCCCCCCCTTTCCACCAGAGCGATCGAGGCCCCTCGACCACGCTAATGGTTGCTCGCTCCCGACGGTTGGGAATTTCGATGTAACCCTTTGATTATCTTACAGCCGGAAAAGTACCTGTTGGGAAAAATTCCGTGGAAAAACAATGACGATCTCCTGACTCTTAATCAGCGGGTCCAAGGTTCGAATCCTTGTACACCCACCATTCTCTCTAAAAATCAGTAGGTTGGATGAGGCCGCGCAAGCGGCCGAGCGCCGCCGCTTGCGGAAATTGACAGGGCCCTGAATGGTGCTGCTCCGCCCCTGCTCCCGAAAACCATTGAGGCTCCGACCTCGCGCATCTAACAAGTGTTTGATCGCGATGATGGGAGAGCTCGCATGACCGCCGCCTATATCTGTGACGGGATCCGCACCCCGATCGGTCGCTACGGCGGGTCGCTCTCGAAGGTGCGCGCGGACGACCTCGCGGCGATCCCGCTGAAGGCCCTGGCCGCCCGGAACCCGAACCTCGACCTCGCTGCGATCGACGAGGTGGTGCTGGGCAGCGCCAATCAGGCCGGCGAAGACAACCGCAATGTCGCCCGCATGGCGCTGCTGCTGGCTGGCTATCCCGTCTCGGTTCCCGGGGTAACGGTAAACCGCCTCTGCGCCTCGGGCCTGGAGGCCGTCGGCTACGCCGCCCGCGCCATCGCCTCGGGTCACAACGATCTCGTCTTCGCCGGCGGGGTCGAGAGCATGAGCCGCGCGCCGTTCGTGATGGGCAAGGCCGATAGCGCCTTCTCCCGCAACGCCGAGATCTTCGACACCACCATTGGCTGGCGCTTCATCAACCCCGCCATGCGCAAGCTCTACGGCGTCGACTCTATGCCCGAGACGGCTGAGAACGTCGCTGACGACTGCGGCGTCAACCGCCAGGACCAGGACGCCTTCGCGCTGCGCAGCCAAGCCCGCGCCGCAGCCGCCCAGGCAAGCGGCTTCCTGGCCGGCGAGATCACGCCCGTCGAGATCCCTGGCAAGGCGGGTCCGACGCTCGTGGATCGCGACGAACACCCGCGCGAGACCACGATGGAGGCCCTGGCCAAGCTGAAGCCGATCGTTCGCGAGGGCGGCACGGTCACGGCCGGCAACGCCTCGGGCGTCAATGACGGTGCGGTGGCCCTGATCATCGCCTCCGAGGACGCGGTGAAGCGCCATGGCCTGACGCCGCGCGCCCGGATCACCGGCTACGCCACCGCCGGCGTCGAGCCGCGCGTGATGGGCATCGGCCCAGTTCCCGCCGTCCGCAAGCTCCTGGCCAAAACCGGCCTCTCGATCGGCGACTTCGACGCGGTCGAGCTGAACGAAGCCTTCGCCGCCCAGGGGCTGGCGGTCTTGCGCCAGCTAGGCCTGCCCGACGACGGCGCGCACGTGAACGCCAATGGCGGCGCCATCGCTCTGGGCCATCCGCTGGGCGCATCGGGCGCTCGCCTGGTGCTCACCGGACTGCGCCAGCTGGAAGCCACTGGCGGCAAGCGGGGTCTCGCCACCCTCTGCATTGGCGTTGGCCAGGGCGCGGCCTTGGCGTTCGAGCGCGTCTGATGTCCCTGGCCGATCCGGAACTGATCGAGGCCCTGCGCCACACGGTGCGGGCCCTGTGCCGCGACTTCCCTCCGTCCTATTGGCGGGGGCTGGATCGTGAAAAGGCCTATCCGACCGACTTCGTGGCGGCGATGACGAAGGCGGGCCTCCTTGGCGTTCTGATCCCGGAGGAATACGGCGGCGGCGGACTTGGCCTGACGGCGGCGGCGGCGATCCTGGAAGAAGTCCACGCCAGCGGCGGCAACGCCGCAGCCCTCCACGCCCAGATGTACACGATGGGGACTGTGCTGCGGCATGGCTCGACAGCGCAGAAGGAAACCTGGCTGCCCCGCATCGCCGACGGTTCGATCCGGCTGCAGGCCTTCGGCGTCACCGAGCCCACGGCCGGCACCGACACGACCTCGATTTCGACCTTCGCCCGCCGCGAGGGCGACACCTATGTGATCAACGGCCAGAAGGTCTGGACCAGCCGAGCCGAGCACTCCGACCTGATGGTGCTGTTGGCTCGCACCACCCCCAAGGACCAGGTGACGCGCAAGGCGGACGGCCTTTCGGTGTTCCTGGTCGACATGCGCGCGGCGCTCGGCAAGGGCCTGACGATCAAGCCGATCGCCACCATGCTGAACCACGCCACGACCGAGGTGTTCTTCGACAATCTCGTGATCCCCGCCGACAGCCTGATCGGCGAGGAAGGCAAAGGCTTCCGCTACATCCTCGACGGCATGAACGCCGAGCGCATCCTGATCGGGGCCGAGTGCCTGGGCGACGCCGCCTGGCTGATCGGCAAGGCCCGCGACTACGCCAACAGCCGCGTGGTGTTCGGACGCCCGATCGGCCAGAACCAAGGCGTGCAGTTCCCGATCGCCCGCGCCTACGCCCAGACCCACGCCGCGCGGCTGACCATCTATGACGCCGCCGCGCGCTATGACGCTGGCCAGCCCTGCGGCGAACAGGCCAATATCGGCAAGATGCTGGCCTCCGAGGCCTCGTGGGCGGCGGCCGACACGTGCCTGCAGACCCACGGCGGCTTTGGCTTCGCTGAGGAGTACGACATCGAGCGCAAGTTCCGCGAGACGCGCCTCTATCAGGTGGCCCCGATCTCGACGAACCTGATCCTGGCCTATGTCGCCGAGCACGTGCTTGGCCTGCCGCGCTCCTACTGATGACGTCGTACGCGGACTGGATCGGGAGAACCCGCCGCAGGACCGCCGTGCTGGAGGCCTCGGACCTCGCGAGGCTGGCCGCGCTGCTGAACCGGGACGCGCCCACTGAAGTTACACCGGCTTGGCATTGGGCCTGCCTGGCCGAACCCGTGTCACGCGCGGATCTGGGCCCCGATGGTCACCCGCGTCGAGGCTTGTTTCTGCCACCGATCGAAGCGCCGCGCCGGATGTTCGCCTCGGCCGATATGAGGTTCTCCGGCGTCCTGGCGGCGGGCGCGGAGACCGAGCTCACCGAGACGATCGCTAATATCGAGGAAAAGCCGGGCGCCAGCGGTCCCCTCACCTTCGTCACCGTCGATCGCCAGATGTCCCAGGCGGGCGTGGTGTGTGTGGCCGAGCGGCAGACCCTCGTCTACACCAGCGCGCCACCAGCGCCGCGGGTGGCGGACGACGCTCCACCCGCGGCGGCCGAGTGGCACCAGGACAACGCTACCGATCCGGTGTTGCTGTTCGCCTTTTCAGCGGCCACGTCCAACAGCCATCGCATCCACTACGACCAGACCTATGCGACGCAGGTCGAGGGCTATCCGGGCCTGGTCGTGCATGGCCCATTGATCGCTTTGCTGCTGCTGGACGCCATGCCCCGCCAAGCGATCAGCCGTTTCTCGTTCCGGGCGCTGAAGCCCGCCTTCGCCGGCGAGACGGTCACGGTGGAAGGGCGCCGGACAGACGACGGCGCGGATCTTTGGGCCCGATCCGGCGACGCCATCCTGATGCGGGCCCGCGTCGCGTTCTGAGCGCCCTACTCCTCCAGCGTCGACGTATCGAAGCCGTGATACAGCGACAGGAAGCGGAACGGATGGCCCGGCACGTACTCGCTGAACATCACGTTGTTGATGTCGCTGAGGGTGTCGAAGGCGCCGATCTTCGCGGTCGGGACCTGCAGCGCCAGATGATGACGCGCGAGATTCAAGGCGACCTGGTCAATCCAGCGGGTGACCGTCTCTCGCGAAAGGCGCTCATCGAGATAGGCGCGCAGCCAGCGCAGCATGATCGTCGTCGCTGGCGTGGGGCGCGCCAAGAGCAGGTTGGCCGTGATGCGCGAGCCCGCCTGGGTGTTGCGCTCGTTCTCGTTGAGAACGAAGTCGGCGTCACGCCACTGATCCAGCAGGTCCTCGACGCCCCGCTGCAGCAAAAGGTCGATGTCGGAGACGAATACGGGCCTCTGCAGCAGATCGAGCAATCCGCCCAGACGCTGAAAACGCACTGACTGATAGTGCGCGACGGGGATCTCGATCAGCCCCTTGGGCGGCGCTTCATAGCACCGGGTGGTGACCGCCGAGGCGTCGAAGGCGTCGCCGGTGAAGATGAGGCGAGTATCGCTCACGCTGACGGTTGCGGCGGCGTCCGCGAGACGCTCGGCGCCGCCGATCACATGGATCACGACCAGGAACGGCACATCGCTGTGTTTGATGACCGACAAGGCCAGCCAGCGCGCATAGAGCTCAACATAACGCGCGTCGGCGGCGGCGAAAAATAAGACCTGCGCTCCCAGCGCGTCGGCGTGCGCCTTCAGCCCCGCAGCGTCGAGCGTGAGGCCGTCGCCGGTCAGGAAGGTCTGGGGTCCATCATCGATCGCCTGAGGCGTGGGCGCGTCCAGCTCGGCGCTCGTCAGCGCCTCCATGACCACTCGATAGTGGATCACCCAGTCGCGCCATTCCGGCGACGGCGGCTCGACCTGCAGCGCCGCCGCCTCGTCTAGCAACGCTTCGAAAAGCCCCAGGCGCTCTGTGGTCAACGGCTCGCAGAGGATCAGGCTGACGGCGTCATGATAGTATTTCATGCGCCCAAGAGGATGCAGGCCGGAATTGGTGTCCCTTGCGGCGCCCATAGCCTTGGCCAACTCGGCCGCGACATTGAGCGGCGGCTCAACCTCGGGGACAACCGCCGTGTCCTCAGCGCTCACGCCCTCGAAGAAGCGCCCAAGCAGCGCCCTGGCCGCCTCCTGGGCCGGGAGGACGCCCTCCCCTGCCAGGATCTCGTAGCGCAGCCCGCCGCGCCAGCCGACCTGGAGTTCGAAGCGGTCGGTCGCCAGTCTCCACTGCGCTTCGCCCGGAAAGGTCATGCGCTCGACGAGCAGTGTCTTGGGCGCCATGACGAGGACGCCCTGGTCATTGTCCACGCCCCACCGGTGGTGAGCGAAACCGCGATGCGCGCCCTCGACCTGCAGAACTTCGAGATAGCGCGAGGGCGTCGTGATCCAGCCGGCTTCGGCGATCAGGGGCAGACGCTCCAGCAGAATCGAGGGACGGGCGAGGGTCTGGAGGACATGCGGGGCGACCGCGTAGTCGAAGCGCCCCTCTCGCGCCACCTGCGCCAGCAGGGCGCGATACGTGTCCGGGTCGGAGAGATCGCCCGCATGCGCTCCCGAGAAACCGCCGAGCGTGGCGTCGCGCAGATCCTCCGGCCAACCTAGCGGACCACCGCCGATCAGCAGAACCCGGAAGCTCGGATCCTGAGCCTTGCGCCCCCGCAGGTGGGCGACCAGTTCGCCCAGCGCGTTCAGCCCCGTGAGCTGGCCAAACTGCGAGGGCCGCGCCGCCCGACGTTGGAACAGGAAATCCAGCTGCAGCAGCCCGCCATCCCGCACGCCGCGCAGACGGTGGAAGTCGGTGACATCGGCCGGCACGAACCCCATCAGGCGAAGCTGCTCGAACACCAGCTCGGCCGGCGGCGCGCCCTCGTTAAAGTTGACCACCGAGATTTCGAGCAGGATGTAGTCGGCTTGGCGCAGGATGGTCTCGCCGCCGTGCAGGACGTCCAGCTCCGCGCCCTGGGTGTCGATCTTGACGAAATCGAAGCGGCGGCCCGCCAGAAGGTCGTCCAGCCGCGCCTTGGGCACCACCCGCCGGATCATCACGTCGTCGCGAAAGAAGTCCGTGTTCTCGCGATAGAGCGATGTGCCGGTCGACTGTAGCCACTCCTTGGTCAGGAACAGCTCGGCCTCGCCGTTCTCGCGCGAGGCGGCGACCATGTGCCGTTCGAAGGGCATGGCCGCGAGATCAGCCTCGCAAAACGGATTGGGCTCGACCAGCGTCGGCGTGCAGTCCGGAAACACCTGCAGGAAGCCGCGCGTGAAGCTGCCGATGTGGGCGCCGATGTCGAGCATCGTACGCGGCGCATAGCCATCCAGCTTGAGGGCCTGCAGTTGCTCGCGATTCACCGGCCCTCGCCTTCCCAGAGTCGACCGTCGGGGGCCATGGCCTTGACGGCGTGGCGGCGCGCCAGCTCGCGACGATAGACGCCGTGGAGATCCGGCTCGCTCTGCGCTTCGCGATCATCGCGATCGAGCAAGAGCCCCACGTCCAGATAGGTCGCTAGATTGGCAAGGTTGGGTCGGGGGCGAAGGCCAGCCTGATGCTCGGCGATCATCTCGCCGTAGAGCGTCTCCAGCTTGTCCGCCAACAGGTCCATGTCGAACAGGACGCAGGTGTCGCGATTGGCCTCCAGCGTCGCGCGTAGGGCCAGAGCGCGAGCGCGATCAGAGCCGATCTCGACGGCCTTTTCGACATAGGCCTGCGCACTGTCGACGACCAGTTCGGGCAGGCCGGCGCTGCGCACCAGGCTGCCGCAGACCCGCGAGGCGAACGAGCGGCCCGACCAGGTCAGGACCGGCACCGCCATCCATAGGGCGTCCGAGGCCGTGGTGTGAGCGCCATACGGCGTCGTGTCCAGGAACAGGTCGGCGAGCCGGTAGCGGGCCAGGTGGAAGGCGTTCTGCATCTTCGGTGCGAAGATCAGGCGCTGCCTGTCGACGCCCCGCGCCTCGGCGACGTCGCGCAGGCGGGCGTTGGTCTCTGGATTGCTGTCGAGCAGCCAAAGCACGCTGCCCGGCGTGCGCTTGAGGATCTCCATCCAACGGTCGAAGACGTGGGGAGTGATCTTCTGCGTGCCGTTGAAGCAGCAGAAGACAAAGCCGTCTTCAGGCAAGCCCGCCTCTGTCCGCCTCGGGACCTCGCTGGCCACGATCCGCCGACGGTCATTGGGCTGGTAGCAGGGTATCCGGCGAACGGCTTCGGAGTAGTAGAGCTCCATCTCAGGCGGGATGATCCACGGATCGGCGATGATGTAGTGGTGATAGTCACTGCCCATCGTGCCCGGATAGCCCAGCCAGTTGACGATGATCGGCGCGGGCCGCCGCGCGAAGACGGCCGTGCGGGCGTCGCGGGTATGACCGTTCACATCGACCAGGATGTCGATCCCGTCGTCGACGATCCGCTGTGCGGCCTCGTCGTCGCTCATCGGCCGGATGTCGATGAAATGCTCCGCCGCCGCCCGGATGCGGGTGTTGAGACCGTCGCTGGACTCGGGTCCGCAGTAGTAGGCGAAGACCTCGACCTTCGACTTGTCATGGACCTCGAAAAGCTCGGCCATAAGATAACCGACGGCGTGGTCCCGCAGGTCGGATGAGATGTAGCCGATCCTTGGACGACGCCCCGCCAGGTCGATGGACGCATCGCGGCGGTCACTTCGGATCTGCTCGGCGGAGGTCTTGGCTTCGCGCTCGATAAAGCGGTTGGCGGCCCCGAGCTGCAAGAGCGGGTCGTCTGAATAGGCCGCGACCGACAGCGGATTTACGCCGGTGAGCAGGGTCGCGCGGCTCAAACGCTCGGTCGGCTGGACAGCGGGCCATTTGCACTGCGCCAGACGATTGGCGACAAGTTGGCCGATGACGTCCATGGCGTGCGGATCGATGTCCGCGGCGCGTTGCAGGGCAAGCTCGGCCCGGGCGGGTTGATGCATCTCGCCCAGCAGGCGCGCGATCTGCTTGAGGCAGGTGAACGCGTAGCCTGCGCCGACACCATTGAGGATGATCGGGCGATTGGCCCCGGCCTCCCACGTCGCGATCGCCAGTTCGGTGAGTCCCGCCCGCTCCTGTATCCCGCCGAGGTTCACATAGGCGGGCATGAAGTCCGGGTGGATGGCGATCGCACGCTCAAGCGAAGCCGCCGCCCCCGCGCTGTCCCCGAGCGCCGCCTGCAGCACGGACCGATTGAACAGGGCGACGCAGAGTTGAGGATGCTCGGCGTTGAACTGGATCCAGATCTTGTAGGCCTGATCTGCGATGGCGGGCTGCCCCTGCGCGCCAAGCTCGGTCGCAAGTGTGATGACATCGCCCAGCGGGCAGCCGTCTGCGGTCAGTTTGGTGAGCATGTCCAAGGTGTCGAGGTCGGCCATTGTCTTCCTGAAACCGAAGGGCGGCGGCCAGGCGCAAGGAAACGCAGCGCGCGAGTCGGCCGAACGCGATCATGGCATGGGGGCATAAACTCGACCATCGGCCGAGCTACTATCCGCCGCCAGCGTTCGAAGACGCCGGCGGCGGATGTCAGGATCAGGTGACGGTCAGGTACGAAACGACCTGGGCGTCGCTCAGGCTTTGCACCTGAGTGGCGGTCAGGGCGTTGGCCTGGGTGCTGGTCATCGCCTCGATATTGGTGGTCGAGAGATAGTCCAGCTGCGTCGTCGTCAGGCCGGTCAGCTGAGTGGTCTGCAGCTGTCCGATCTGGGTGGTGGTCAGGCTGTCGATCACCGTGGTGGTCAGAGCGCCAAGTTGCGTCGAGGTCAGCGCGCCGATCTGCGTGGCGTCGAGGTCCGCCACATCGGTCGAGCTGAGGCCCTTGAGCTGCGTGGCGGTGAGACCCTTGATCTGGGTCGTCGACAGCGCTGCGGTCTGGGTGGCGTCCAGCGCGGAGAGGTTGGTCGCAGACAGGGCCCCGAGCTGCACCGTGCTGAGCGCGGCGATCTGGGTGTCGGCGAACTGGCCGATATCCGTCGTGGTCAGGCCCGCCAACTGGGTCGTGCCTAGGCCCTTCACCTGCGTGCTCGTCAGCGCGCCGACCTGGGTGGCGTCCAGCGTCGAGAACGCCGTGACGGTCAGGGCGCCCAACTGCGAGCTGCTCAATGCGGCGAGCTGGGTGGTGCTGAGCTGCTGCGCCTGGGTCGTGGCCAAGGCGCTGATGTGCGAGTTGGTCAACGCGCCAACCTGGGTTCCGGCCAGCTCGCCGATATCCGTCGTCGACAGACCCTTCACCTGGTCGACGCTGAGACCCTTGACCTGCGTCACGGTCAAAGCCGCCATCTGGGTGGCGTCCAGGGCCGAAAGGTTGGTCGTGGACAGCGCCAGCAGTTGGCTGGGAGCCAGGGCCGCAATCTGGGTGTCGGCCAGTTCGCCGATATCCGTGGTCGTCAGGCCCTTGAGTTGATCCACGGTCAGACCCTTGACCTGCGTCGTGGTCAGGGCGGCGACCTGGGTGGCGTCCAGCGCGGAGACATTGGTCGAGGACAGCGCCGCGATCTGGGCGGCCGACAGGGCGGCGACCTGGGTGTCGGCCAGCTCGCCGATATCGGTGGTGGTCAGCCCCTTGAGCTGCGTCGCGGTCATGCCCTTGAGCTGCGTGGTGCTCAGGGCGGCGACTTGGGTGCCGTTCAGCGTCGAGAAGCCGGTGGCCGTCAGCGCGCCCAGCTGGGTCGAGCTCAACGCCCCCACCTGGGTGTCGGCCAGATCCGAGACGTTGGTGGTGGTGAGGCCCGCCAGTTGGCCGACGGTCAGCCCCTTGACCTGGGTCGTCGTGAGGGCGCCGACCTGAGTGGCGTCCAGCAGGCTGAAGTTGGTCGCCGAGATCGCGCCGATCTGCGTGGCCGACAGACCGCCGATCTGGGTGGTCGACAGCTCCTGGATCTGGGTCGAGGCCAGCGCCGCGACCTGGGCCGCCGACAGAGCGCCGACCTGGGTGGCCGAGAGCTCGTCGATGTCCGTCACCGACAGGCCCTTGAGCTGCGTCGTCGACAGCGCCTGGATCTGGGTGTTGCTCAGCGCCGCGACCTGGGTGTCCGCGAGCGCAGAGATGTTGGTCGCCGACAGGCTCTTCAGCTGATCCGCGGTCAAAGCCGTGATCTGGGTGGTCGAGAACTCACTGATGTCAGTGGTGCTCAAGCCCTTCACCTGGGTTGCGGTCAGACCCTTGATCTGCGTCGCCGACAGAGCCGCGACCTGGGTCTCGTTCAGAGCGGAGAAGCCCGTGTCCGTCAGAGCGCCAAGCTGGGTCGCGCTCAGGGCGCCCACTTGGGTGTCGGCCAGTTCGCCAATGTCGGTGGTGGTCAGGCCCTTAAGCTGCGTGGCGGTAAGACCCTTGATCTGGGTCGTCGTCAGCGCCGCCACCTGGGTGGCGTCCAGAGCCGAGAAGGCCGTGGCCGTCAGGGCGCCCAGCTGCGTCGCGCTCAAGGCGCCCACCTGGGTGTCGGCAAGCTGGCCGACATCCGTGGTCGTCAGGGCGGTCAGCTGGCTGTTGGTGAGCCCCTTGACCTGCGTCGTCGTCAGGGCGCCGACCTGCGTGGCGTCCAGGGCCGAGAAGGCCTGGGTGGTCAGCGCGCCAACCTGCGTAGCGCTCAACGCGCCCAGCTGGGTGGTCGACAGCGTCTGAGCCTGGGTCGTCGCGAGGGCTGCAAGTTGCGACGTCTGCAGCGCCGCGATCTGGGTGTCGGCGAGGTCGCCCACATCCGTTGTGCTCAGGCCCTGGATCTGGGTGTTGGTCAGCCCCTTGATCTGCGTCGCCGTCAGGGCCGCAGACTGAGTGGCCGACAGCGCCGAGATGTTGGTGGTCGACAGGTTCTTGATCTGGTCGGCCGTCAACGCCGCCACCTGGGTGTCGGCCAGTTCGCCGATATCCGTGGTGGTCAGGTTCTTCAGCTGATCCGCCGTCAGCCCCTTGATCTGGGTCGTCGTGAGCGCGCCAACCTGGGTCGCGTCCAGCGCCGAGAAGCCGGTCGTCGTCAGGGCGCCGATCTGCGAGGCGCTGAGCGCGCTGAGCTGAGTCGTCGCCAGCTCACCGATGTCGGTGGTGGTCAGCCCCTTCAGTTGCGTCGCCGTCAGCCCCTTGACCTGCGTCTCGCTCAAAGCCCCCACCTGGGTGGCGTTGAGAGTCGAGAAGCCCGTCGCCGTTAGGGCTCCAAGCTGCGTGGCCGACAAGGCGGCAACCTGGGTGTCAGCCAAATTGCCAACGTTCGTGGTCGACAGGTTCTTCAGCTGATCCGCCGTCAGGCCCTTGACCTGAGTGGTGCTGAGCGCCCCGACTTGGGTGGCGTCGAGCTGGTTCAGGTTGGTCGTCGAGATCGCCGCCACCTGGGTGGCCGCCAGACCGCCGATCTGAGTGGTCGACAGCTCCTGGACCTGGGTCGTGGCCAGCGCTCCGATCTGCGCCGCCGACAGCGCGCCGATCTGGGTCGCCGAGAGCTCGTCGATGTCGGTGACCGACAGCCCCTTCAGCTGGGTCGCTGACAGCGCCTGGATCTGGGTGTTGGAGAGAGTCGCAACCTGCGTATCGGCCAGGGCCGAGATGTTGGTCGCCGACAGGTTCTTGAGCTGATCGCTCGTCAGCGCCTGGATCTGAGTGGTCGAGAACTCACCGATGTCGGTGGTCGTCAGACCCTTGAGTTGATCGGCGCTGAGCCCCTTGATCTGCGTCGCGCTCAAGGCGGCCAGTTGCGTCGCGTCCAGCGCCGAGAAGCCGGTCGCCGTTAGGGCGCCGAGCTGGGTCGCCGTCAGGGCGGCCACCTGGGTGTCGGCCAGTTGGCCGATATCGGTGGTGGTCAGGCCCTTAAGCTGAGTGGCGGTGAGGCCCTTGATCTGGGTGCTCGACAGCGCCGCCACCTGCGTGGCGTCCAGCGCCGAGAAGCCCGTCGCCGACAGCGCGCCCAGCTGGGTCGCTGTCAAGGCGGCCACTTGGGTGTCGGCCAACTCGCCGATGTCCGTCGTCGTCAGCGCGGTCAGCTGGCTGGTCGTCAGACCCTTGAGCTGGGTCGCGTTCAGCGCAGAGACCTGAGTGGCGTCCCACGCCGAGAACTTGGTCGGGCCGATGGCGCCGATCACCGTGGAGCTGAGGCCCGAGATCTGGGTGGTCGTCAGGTCCTCGACATTCAGCGCCGTGATCTGCGCCGACGACAGCGCAGCGATCTGCGTATCGGCAAGGTCGCTAATGTCGGTGGTCGTCAGCCCGGCCAGTTGAGTGTTCGTCAGGCCCTTGATTTGGGTGATGGTCAGGGCGGCTGTCTGGGTGGCGTCCAGAGCAGACAGGTTGGTGGACGACAGGTTCTTGATCTGATCGGCCGTCAAGGCGGCGATCTGGGTGTTGGCCAGCTCCGCCACGTCAGTGGTTGCGAGGCCTTTGATCTGGTCCGCCGTGAGGCCCTTGATCTGGGTGGCGTTCAGCACGCTGATCTGGGTGGCGTCGAAGGCCGAGAAGTTCGTCGCCGACAGAGCCCCGATCTGCGCCGTTGAAAGCGCCGACAGCTGCGTGCTCGAGAGCTCGCCGATGTCGGTGATCGTGAGCCCCTTCAGCTGCGTCGCCGTCACGCCCTTGATCTGGGTCTCGGTGATAGCGCCGACCTGGGTGGCGTCCAGCGCCGAGAAGTTCGTGGCGTTCAGTGCGCCGAGTTGGCTGGCCGAAAGCGCCGCCACCTGGGTGTCGGCCAGATTAGCCACATTCGTCGTGTTGAGCGCCGCCAGTTGGCTGGTCGTCACGCCCTTGATTTGGGTCGCCGTCAAAGCGCCGAACTGGGTGGCGTCCAGCAGGCTGAAGTTCGTTGCGGTGATCGCGCCGATCTGGGTCGAGGAGAGGCCGCCGATCTGGGTGGTGGACAGCTCCTGCACCTGGGTCGAGGCTAGGGCCGTGATCTGGGCCGCTGACAAGGCGCCGACCTGGGTGGCCGACAGCTCGTCGATGTCGGTTGTCGTCAGCCCCTTGAGCTGGGTCGTCGACAGGGCCTGGACCTGGGTGTTGCTCAGCGCGGAGATCTGGGTCTGGCTCAGCGCCGAGACGTTCGTCGCCGACAGGTTTTTGATCTGATCGGCCGAAAGCGCCGCGACCTGGGTGTCGGCCAGTTCGCCGATGTCCGTGGTCGTCAGGCCCTTGATCTGGTCGGCCGTGAGCCCCTTCACCTGGGTCGTGGTCAGCGCCGCGACCTGGGTTTCGTTCAGGGCCGAGAAGCCGGTCGCCGTCAGCGCTCCCAGCTGGGTGGCGCTCAGGGCGCCCACCTGGGTGTCACCGAGCTCACCTATGTCGGTGGTCGTCAAACCCTTGAGCTGCGTCGTGGTCAGGCCCTTGACCTGGGTTGTGCTCAGGGCGGCGGTCTGGGTGGCGTCCAGCGCCGAGAAGGCGGTGGGCGTCAGCGCGCCGATCTGGGTCGAAGCCAGCGCCGCCAGCTGCGTCGTCGCCAGTTCGCCGATGTCCGTCGCGGTCAACCCGCCGAGCTGAGCCGTGGTCAGGCCCTTGATCTGGGTTTCATTGAGCGCCCCGACCTGGGTCGCGTCGAACGCCGAGAAGTTCGTCGCCGACAGGGCCCCCACTTGAGACGCGCTCAGAGCGCCGACCTGGGTGGTCGACAGGCTCTTGACGTTGGTCAGGCTCAGGGCCGTGATCTGCGAGGTGGCCAGGGCGGCGATCTGCGTGTCGGCCAGCTCGCCGATATCCGTCGTCGTCAGGCCCTGCAATTGGGTCGTCGTGAGA
Source organism: Caulobacter sp. DMC95 (assembly GCF_056313785.1). Taxonomy (NCBI): domain Bacteria; kingdom Pseudomonadati; phylum Pseudomonadota; class Alphaproteobacteria; order Caulobacterales; family Caulobacteraceae; genus Caulobacter; species Caulobacter sp. DMC95. The sequence goes on from NZ_JBQUZP010000009.1 coordinate 17,460, forward strand.
CCCTTGACCTGGGTGGCGCTGAGCGCCGCGACCTGCGTCTGGCTGAGCGCCGAGACATTGGTGGCCGACAGGTTCTTGATCTGGTCGGCGGTCAGGGCGGCGATCTGCGTATCGGCGAGCTCGCCGATATCCGTCGTCGTCAACCCCTTGAGTTGGTCAGCCGTCAGGCCCTTGATTTGCGTGGTGGTCAGCGCAGCCGTCTGGGTGGCGTCCAGCGCCGACAGATTCGTGGCCGTCAACGCGCCCAGTTGCGCGGTCGACAGTGACGCCAGCTGGGTGGTCGCCAGTTCGCTGATGTCGGTAGTGGTCAGACCCTTGAGCTGAGTGGCGGTCAGGCCTTTGACTTGGGTCTCGCTCAGAGCGGTGACCTGGGTGCTGTTCAGCGTCGAGAAGCCCGTCGCCGTCAAGGCGCCAAGCTGGGTCGACGACAGCGCCGCGACCTGGGTGTCGGCCAGATTGCTGACATTGGTGGTCGTCAGCCCGGACATCTGGGCGTTCGTCAGGCCCTTGATCTGAGTGCTGGTCAGCGCGCCCAGCTGGGTGGCGTCGAGCAGGCTCAGGTTCGTCGGGGTCAGCGCGCCGACCTGCGCGGACGACAGCCCGCCGATCTGCGTCGTCGAGAGCTCTTGAACCTGCGTCGAGGCCAGGGCGCCGATCTGCGCCGTCGTCAGAGCGCCGACCTGCGTGGCGGACAACTCTTCGATGTCGGTGACCGACAGACCCTTGAGCTGGGTCGTGGTCAGGCCCGCGACCTGCGTGTTGGTCAGGGCCGACACTTGGGTCTGGCTCAGCGCCGAGACGTTCGTCGCCGACAGGTTTTTCAGTTGATCCGCGGACAGAGCCGCGACCTGCGTGTCAGCCAGTTCGCCGACATCCGTGGTCGTTAGGCCCTTCAACTGATCCGCCGTCAGCCCCTTGATCTGGGTCACCGACAGCGCCGCAGCCTGGGTGGCGTCAAGCGCAGAGATGTTCGTGGCGGTGACGCCCGCCAACTGGCTCGTGGCCAGAGCGCCGATCTGGGTGTCGGCCAGCTCACCGATATCCGTCGTCGTCAGCCCTTTGAGCTGCGTCGTCGTGAGACCCTTGACCTGGGTGGTCGACAGCGCCGCAACCTGCGTGGCGTCCAGCGCCGAGAAGGCGGTCGCGGAAATGGCTCCCAACTGCGTCGCGGACAGCGCCGCGATCTGCGTGTCCGCAAGCTCACCAACATCGGTCGTGGTCAGTGCGGCCAGTTGAGCAACCGTCAGCCCTTTGACCTGCGTCTCGGTGAGAGAGCCGACCTGCGTGGCGTTCAACGCCGAGAAATTCGTAGCGCTCAGCGCGGCGACCTGGGTCGAGGCCAGGACCGCGAGCTGGGTCGTCGAGAGCTGCTGAGTCTGCGTGGTCGCCAGCGCGCCGATCTGCGCCGTGCTGAGCGCGCCGACTTGCGTGTCGGCCAACTCGCCAATGTCGGTGGTGGTCAGCCCCTTGATCTGGTCGATCGTGACGCCCTTGACCTGCGTCACGGACAGCGCGCCCACCTGGGTCGCGCTCAGCGCCGAGAAGTTCGTCGCCGACAGCGCGCCGACCTGCGCTGCGGAGAGCGCTGCGACCTGGGTCGTCGCCAGCTCACCGATATCGGTGGTGGTCAGACCCTTGAGCTGGGTCGTCGACAGCGCCGCGACCTGGCTTGTGCTGAGCGCGCCCACCTGTGTCGCATCGAGCGCCGACAGGTTGGTGACGCTGAGCGCGGCGACGCGGTCGGCCGAAAGCGCCGCAACCTGGGTTCCCGCAAGCTCGGCGATATCTGTGGTCGTCAGCCCCTTGATCTGGCTGGCCGTCAGCCCTTTGACCTGGGTTTCATTGAGTTCGCCGACCTGGGTGGCGTCCAGACCCGAGAAGTTGGTCGCCGAAAGCGCGCCGAGCTGCGTCGCGCTCAGAACAGCGATGTGGGAGGTGTCGAGCGCCGCCAGCTGGGTGGAGGTCAGCGCGGAAACCTGCTGGGTGGAGAGCTGCGTCAGTTGGGTGACGTCGAAGACCACCGAAGTTGCAAACTTCGGGATCTGGGTGGCCGTCAGCGCCTTGACCTGGGTGGTCGAGAGGGCGGCGACCTGAGTATCGGCGAGCGCGCCGATGCCGGTCGCGCTGATCGCGGCGATCTGTGTGCCGTTGAGGGACTGAATGTCCGTGGTCGTCAGACCCTGGATCGCGGTGACCGAAAGGGCCGAGATCTGCGCGGCGGAAAGACTGGAGATCGCCATTCGTCCATCCTTGCTGGTGGACGCCCCCAACGCGCGTCCGAGCAATGTTTAGACGCCCCGATACGCAAGCGCCCCAATGTAGCCACACTAGGCCACATCTCGGTAACCATATTTCCTTTCCAACACCTTTCAACGAGACACGCGGCCGCAGATCGACTTTGTCGGTCAACGCAACCTGAGGAACTCGTCGGGCGAGACCGGAAACCCTAAAAAGGCCTTTCAAGTCAAGGCGTCAGCCCCCTTTGGCTTTGGGGCGCCTCAATACCTGCAAGCGGCCGATCTCTTACCAGTCGACTAATATTCGCGGGCTGGTCGGATCGCCGAGACGCGGTCGAGACGGGCAGACCGTCGTTTTGTTAAGGCTTCCGATTCGGCGTTCAGACCCGGTTGGGCGGTAGAAGCTCGAATCCGCCGGAAAGTCCGTCGACACAGGAATTGGCGATCCAGACGTCAAACATGCCGGGCTCGACGATCCAATAGTCGTTGTCGCCGACGAACATCAGGTTTTCCCGCTTGAGCTCGAACCGGACCTCATGCTCGGCGCCAGGCGGCAACGCGACCCGCTGAAAGCCCTTCAGTTCGCGCACCGGTCGCGTACGGCTGGCCAACCGATCGCGAATGTAGAGCTGCACCACATGCTCGCCGTGGACCTGGCCCGTGTTGCGAACCTTGGCGCTGACACGCAGCGTATCGTCCCAACCCAGCCGGGCGGTGCTGAGCCTGAGATCGGAGAGCGCAAAGCTCGCATAGCCCAGCCCGAAGCCGAACGGATAGAGCGCGTCGTTGCGGATCGACCGCCAGCGCGCCTTGTACTCCTGCGCGTTCGGATCGGCGGGCGCGGGACGACCGGTCGTACGGCTGTTGTAGAAGAACGGCTGCTGTCCGCTATCGATCGGGAAGCTGACTGGCAGGCGCCCGGACGGATTCACCGTTCCAAACAGCACGTCAGCCACCGCGTGGCCCATCTCACTGCCCAGGAACCAGGTGGCCAAGATGGCCGGAGCGTCTTTGACGACGCCTTCCAACGCGATGGCGCGACCATGGCGCAGCAGCACCACCACGGGCTTGCCGGTGGCGGCGACCGCCTCGGCCAGACGTTGCTGGACCGGCGGGATGCGGATGTCGGTGCGGGACTTGGCCTCGCCGGTCATGTCCTCGCTCTCGCCGACCGCCAGCAGGACGATGTCGGCGGCCTGCGCTGCGGCGACGGCGCGCTCGAAGCCGCCGGCGATAGTGGTCTCGACCTCGCAGCCGCGCTCGACGATGAGACTGGCGGGGTCGGCCATCTGGGCGCGAAGCCCCGTGGCGAGATCGACGTTCAGCTTGCGGTCGGCGAAGAAGCCGCCCCATGCGCCCAGCACGTTGTCACGATCGTCGGCGAAGGGGCCGATCAACGCCAGTCGCTTACCTGACTTGGGCAGCGGCAAGAGGTTCTGGTCGTTCTTCAGCAACACGATCGACCGGGCGCCGGACTCTCGGCTCAGCGCGCGCATCGCAGGGGTGGCGGTATGCCTGCGCTCTGCCTCGGGATCGAGGGACCGATACGGATTGTCGAAGAGGCCGATGGCCTCCTTCAGCGCCAGGACGCGCCGGACCGCTTGGTCCACGGCCTCGACGGGCACCGCGCCCGAGGCGACGAGCTCGGGCAGATAGCGGATGTAGAGGCCGCTCTGCATGCTGATATCGATGCCCGCCAGGATGGCCAGGTGCGCGGCGTCGCGATCATCGGCGGCATAGCCGTGCGCCACCAGCTCCTGGTCGGCGGTGTAGTCCGAGATGACCACGCCCTTGAAGCCCCACTCGCCGCGCAAGATGTCGGTGAGCAGGCGTCGGTTGGCTGTAGCGGGGATACCATTGATGTCGTTGAAGGCCGACATCGTCGTCATGGCGCCAGCGGCGAACGAGGCCTGGAACGGCGGCAGATGCGTCTCGCGCAGCGTCGCCTCGGACATCTCGACCGAATTGTACTCCATGCCCGCCATCACTGCGCCGTAGCCGGCGAAGTGCTTGGGCGTGGCCAGCATGCTGTCGGCCGCCTTGAGGTCGCGCCCCTGGAAGCCGCGCACCCGCGCGGCGGCCATGACCTCGCCCAGATAGACGTCCTCGCCCGCGCCTTCGGCCACCCTGCCCCACCGTTGGTCACGCGCGATGTCGACCATCGGCGCGAACGTCCAATGCAGACCCGAGGCCGACGCCTCGACCGCAGCCGCCCGCGCCGTGCGCTCGGCCAAGTGGGGATCGAAGCTGGCCGCCTCGGCGAGCGGGATCGGGTAGACGGTGCGGAAGCCGTGGATCACATCCGCCGCGAACAACAGCGGGATCTTCAGCCGCGAGCCTTCGACCGCCGCCCTCTGGGTCTCGAGCGCGGCTTGCGCCCCGACACCATTCATCAGCGTCCCGATCCGTCCAGCCTTGATCTCGGCCGTCAGCGTCTGGGCGTTGCGGATGTTGACCAGTGGATTCATGTCGCCGATCGGCGGGCGGATCATGTCGGCGAAGCACGAAAGCTGGCCAGCCTTCTCCTCAAGCGTCATCTGGGCCAGCAGCGCCTCGACACGTCCCGAGGCGCGGGCGAAGGCCGGAGGCGCCGTCACGGCCAAACCCGCCAGCGCGGCTGCGCCGGACAGGAATCCGCGTCGGCTGGGCCCAGCGGGGCCGCCGGTCTTCGTCTTCAAGGCCATGGAATCCCCCGGGGACGCTTCACGAGGCGCGCAAACTCGCCGCTAAAGCATCGCCGTGCAACCGCGCTCGCCTATTCGGCCGCGTGGAGCACCCCGTCGAGCGAGGAACCCGGGGCGTTGTAAGCCTCCAGGTCCAGAATGCCTTCCCGCTTGGCGACAAGAGTCGGGACCAGCGCCTGGCCAGCGACATTCACCGCTGTGCGCCCCATGTCGAGGATGGGATCGATCGCCAGCAGGAGGCCCGCGCCTTCCAGGGGCAGTCCTAGGGTGGACAGGGTCAGGGTCAGCATCACAGTCGCGCCCGTAAGACCCGCCGTCGCCGCCGAGCCAATCACTGACACGAAGACGATCAGGACATAGTCCGACCAGACGAGCTGCACCCCAAAGAACTGAGCGACGAAGATCGCGGCGATGGCTGGGTAGATGGCGGCGCAGCCGTCCATCTTGGTGGTCGCGCCCAGAGGCACGGCAAAGGCGGCGTAGGCGCGCGGCACGCCCAGGCGCGTTTCGGTCACGGTCTCGGTCACGGGCAGCGTGCCGATGGACGAGCGCGAGACAAAGCCCAACTGGATGGCCGGCCAGGCGCCCCGGAAGAAGCGGATCGGGTTCAATCCGTTCAGCGCCAGCAGGCTCGGATAGACGACCAGCAGCACCAAACCCAGACCCACATAGATGGCCACGGTGAAGGCGCCGAGCTGTCCCAGCGTGGTCCAGCCGTATTGCGCCACCGCATTGCCGAACAGGCCGACCGTGCCGATCGGCGTCAGGCGGATCACCCACCACAGCACCTTGCGGACAATGGCCAAGGCCGAGGCGTTGAACTTCAGGAAGGCCTCGCCCGCTTCGCCGACCTTAAGAGCGGCGACGCCGGTGACCAATGAGATGACCACGATCTGCAAGACGTTGAACGACAGCGACGTGCTAGCCGCGCCCGCGTCGGAGATCTTGGTCGAGGCGGCGAGGCCCAGGATATTGACCGGCACGAGACCCGTCAGAAAATCGAGCCAGGAGCCATGCGTCTTCGGCGCCTTGGCGGCGGCGGCGTCGAGGCTGGCGTGCAGGCCGGGCTGCAGGACGAGGCCAAGCGCGATCCCGATCAGCACCGCGATGAGGGCCGTGATCGCAAACCAGAACAGGGTCCGCCACACCAGTCGGGCGGCGTTCTGCATCTGGGCGATGTTGGCGATGCTGGCGACAATCGCGGTGAACACCAGCGGCGGGACCAGCACGCGGAGCAACTGGACGAAGATCTGCCCTACCTGCCGAAGCGTCTCGGCCAGGGCGTAGCCGCCCTGCCCTTCGGCCGGTCCAAGGTGACGGGCGAGGAGCCCTAGACCGAGGCCCGCCACCATGGCGATCAGGACCTGCGCCCCAAACCCGCCGATGAAGCGGCTGCTCTTGCTCTGGGTGGCGGCCATGACGTTCCTCGACAATCGTATCGGGTGAATGTCGTGTTGCGCGCTGGGATTTACGAGCGAGGTTTTTCCACGGGCGCCCCCAGGAAAACTGAAGCGCCTAAAAACGCGGCGATCCGCGTCGTGTCACTCACGCCCTCGCCCCAAAAAGAACCCCGGGAGGACGAACCTCCCGGGGGCGCTTGCAGGGCAGTATCAGGCGAAGAGCTAGTGGCCGCCGGCCACACCCTCCTGAATCTCGTGGGTCGGGGCCTTTTTGGCGACTAGGGCGAACCACAGGACATAGACGTAGCAGACCAGCGGGGCGGCGAAGCCCATGGCCATTGAGCCGGTCATCTCTTCGATCTTGGCGAAGGCCAGCGGCAGGAAAGCGCCGCCGACGATGGCCATGCACAGCAGGCCCGAGGTCGCCGAGGTCGGCGCCGAAGAGCGCTGCAGGGTCAGGGTGAAGATCGTCGGGAACATGATCGAGTTGAACAGGCCGACCAGCAGGGCCGCGAAGGCCGGGATCAGACCCGTCGTCACCGGCGCGGAGGCCAGCAGCAAGTTCACCGTGCCAGCGTGCGCGCTGGGCGTCATGTCCTTGGTCAGGATCACGACCACGCAGAGGGCGATCGCGCCCACGGCCACGATGGCCAGCATGGTGTAGTCTTTGATCGTCTTCAGCAGGGCCGAGCCCGCGAACCGGCCGATCATGGCGAAGACCATGTAGAAGGTCGTCAGCTTGCCAGCCTGCTCGGACGAGATGTCCAGGATATGCGCCTGCTCGAGGAACAACAGCAGGTGCAGCGAGATCGCCACCTCTGCGCCGACATAAAGGAAGATGCCGATCGCGCCGAGGTTCGCCCACTTGGACGTCAGGGCGGTGAACGGGTTGACCAGCTGGCCAGTCTTGGGCGCGGCGTCGGTGATCTTCTGGCGGACCATGAAGATCAGCAGGATGAACAGCGCCAGGCCCAGGCCGATGGCGAGGTAGACGTTGCTGACGAAGCCCAGCGCCTGCTCACGCATGGCGTCGGTGATAACGACGTCCTTCTCGAAGATCTCGCCCTTGAGCAGGAAGTTCGCGCCGAACCACAGGCCGCAGGCCGCGCCTAGCGAGTTGAACGCCTGCGAGAGGTTCAGGCGGAACGAGGATTCCTCGGGCTTGCCCATCGAGGCGATCAGCGGGTTGGCTGCGACCTGCAGCAGGGTGACGCCCGAGGCCATAACGAACAGGCCGACCAGGAAGACGCCAAAGACGTGCAGCTTGGCGGCCGCAATGGCGATGAAGCAGCCGGCGACAATGCCGCCCAGGCCCACCATCACCGAGCGAGCGTAGCCCAGCTTGGAGAGAAACGCCGCCGACGGCAGCGACATGATCCCGTAAGCGATGAAGAAAGCGAAGCCGGTAAGGCTGGCCTCAACCGGCGTCAGGGTGAAAACCGTCTTCATGGTCTTCAGCAGCGGGTCGAGCAGGTTTGTGACCAGCGCCCAGATAAAGAACAGGCACGTCACATAGACGACGGCGAGTTTAACGCCCCCGCCCTTGGTCGTGGTCTTGGCGATCGCGGCGTCGGTCATTGGCCGACACCTCCGAGGTTGAACGTCAGGAACGCAATCACTGCACCACTCCCTAGTGACGATATGTCAGATCCGTCTTCGCGCGGATGTCGCATTCACCGGAAACGTGACAACGTTGTCAACCATATGCGTTGATTTTCTGGTGTTTCGAGCCTCGCCGGAGGAACTTCAGCGCGCCTTCTGACTTGTTGGGCCAGAGGAGAATCCACCATGTCGGTTCTGGCGATCCTGGCGATTTCGAGCGTTTTCGTGCTGGCGGCGATCGTCGGCCTAGCCGACGCTTTCGTTCATTTTGTCTGCTGGGGCGCCAGGCGACTGACGACGCCCCCGATAGCCGGCGAACCGGTTCAGGCCGCCCGGCACGGAATCACCGCGTAGCGGCGAGCCGTCATCCAGCGACGCCCTGCGGCGTCGGAAAGGTCCTCGACATACGGAGCGCGCGGCGACCACTGACGCACGCCGGGGACCGAGACGAGGGCCCCCTCTCCGTCCCAGATCGGCGATACAATCCAGGCCGGCGCGTCCCGCGCAGCGCAGAAGGCGCGCACCTTAAACCCTTCGATAGGCGGCGGTTTCAGAGCCGGCGTCGTCAGCGGCCGGATCCAATCGGGTCCGGCAAGACCGGCCGCCTCAAGACGCTGCGCCCTGCTCCAAAGCGCCTCGGCCAATGGATGAGAGAAGACCACACCGGCGCTTTGCACCTTGCTCATCCAGCTCGGACGCCCGGCAGACACCCACGGCTCGACATCCCCGGCCAGCCAGAGCAGCTCGCCGGGGCGGCTGGCGATCAGGGCTGTGAGGTCCGGGTCGCGCCCCGCGTCGCGATGGCGGACATAAGCGGATCGGTCGTCCCACAGCACCAAGGCCAGAAGCCCAACGACGAGCAGGCCCGCCCAACGCAAGGACAGGCTCGGCGCCTTCCAGCCTCGCGCCAGCCAGAGCCCGACCACGATCGCAATCGCTAAGCTGGGCAGATCGCTGCCCCAAACGAAGCCTTGGCTGAACGGCCAGCTCTCCGGCATCCGGACCAGCGAGCGTTCCAAAGCTATGCTTCTGAGCGTCGCATAGCCAATAGCCGCGAGCGCCAGCAGGCCGGTCGCCGCGCCTGCGTAGATCTTGGGCCGGCTCAGACGCATCCGGTCGCCGAGCAGCACGAACGCGAGCCCGATCGGGGCGGTGAAAAGGCCAAGATCGCCAATGTCACGGACCATCCAGGCCACGCCAAGGAACGCCAGCGCGATCAGACCGCTTGCGCCGCGCCCGGGAAGCTCGGCGCAGAGGACCGCCAGACCGATCAGCGACAAAACCGCCAAGGGCTGCAGGGTTCGCCAAGTCTGGGCTTGGAGGAAGAGCAGCAACGACAGGCCATCGCCCAGGATGGCCGTCGCGACGACGCCCGCAAGCCCGGCGATCAAGGCGCCCAGCGCCAGCCTGCGCGGCGCGCCGCTCAACAGGGAGGCGGCGGCGGCCAACGTGCAGGCTTGCACGCTCAGGCGTCCCCAGGCTTCGCTGGACCATAGGCTGGGGAACAGGATCGGGCTGCGCGTCTCGACGATGGCGCGCCAGGCGGGATCCATCACCGTCACGATCCGGTCGGCCAAAGGCAGATGCAGCAGTCCCCCGATCGTCACAGCCGCGAGGACGGCCATACCAGCCCACAGCCAGCGCCGATCCTCCAGGGCGATGGCGAGGACGATAGCGGCTGCCGCGCACAGACCCATGATCGGATGGAAGAGCATGCCCGCCACGCAAACGCCAAGGCTCAGGATACGGCGTGCGGAAAGATAGGCGGCCATGCCGAGCAGACCCGCCGCCTCGGCCAGACCGCGTGGCGTGGCATAGGGCTCGCCGAAGCCGATGACATCGAGCGGTCCATAGAGCGACGGCAAGGCGACCGCGAAGACGAGGGCGGCCCAACGCACACCGGTCGATCTGTCGGGCAGCAGCCGCTCGACCAGAAGCACCAGGGCTGAGAACCAAAGTACAAGGGTCAGGAGGACGATCGTCAGCGTCCCGCCCGAGATTCCAAGACCGTCGATCAGTCGCGCCAGCAGCGGCGTGTACAGACTGAATCCGAACTGCCCGTCATGGACGAAGAGCAGATCCTTGCCGACGCCTTGGGGGTCCAGCTTGGCCAGCGCGTCGGCGACATAGAGACGGCCATCATGGCGTATCCCCTGGAAGGGCCGGCTGATCAGGAACAGCCCGAACGCCGCTAGCCAGCCGAACCAGCGGCTGTCAGCGAAGCGCTCCAGCCGGTTCACGACCGGGCGATGTCGGCGCGCGGCGCGCGGAACAGCAGCGCCCGGCGGACGGTGAAATTGAACAGGAAGACGAGGCAGGCAGTCGGCCCCTTGGCCGAGGCGGGCGTCATGCCGAAGGCCTCGACCCAGACGATCATCAGCCCTTGTGTCAGAAGCAGGCCCGCAAGGCCCACGCCAAGAAAGCCAGTGAACTCCCGCCAGCGGTCGGCGATCGGCCGGTGGGCGAACACGACCCGGATGGACAGAGCATAGGCCACGCCGATGCCGACGCAGAAGCCAAGTCCCGACGCCACCAGGTAGTCCACGCCCATCCAGGTCAGCAGAACCAGCAGCCCCCAGTCGACCGCCAGCGCGGCGGCGCTGACCAGCCCATAGAGGATCAGTTCCCGAAAGCCCTCCGGCAGGAGGCGCCAGATCGGTCCGGCCAGGGTGAAGATCATGCGGCGACCTTCGTGGGCACGGCGCGCTGGCTGCGCAGCGCCTCACGCGCGCCCGAGACGCCGGCTTCGCCGTACTCGGCGTCCTCGTTGACCTCCCAGACGTCGTGGATGATCTCACCGGCGATGATGTTCTCGGCCGTCAGCAGGCCGGTCATCATGGCGTGGTCCTGGTTGTTGTATTTGTGCATGCCGTTGCGACCCACCAGGTGCAGGCCCGGGAAGTGCATCTTCAGGTCCAGACGGATCATCTTCACGTGCTCGGCGTAGGCGTCGTCGTAAACGGGATAGGCCTTGGGCTGGCGCACCACGCAGGCGTCGTAGACGTCCGCCGGCGCCATAAGGCCGATCTTGCCGATCTCCCGCTTGGCCTGAGCGACCAGGTCTTCATCCGAGGTGACCCAGAGGCCATCGCCCTCGAAGCAGAAGTACTCAAGACCCAAACACGTCGAGACGCCGTCCGGGATCATCTCCGGCGACCATGAGCGGAAGTTCTGCACGCGGCCGACCTTCACCGACGGGTCGTGGATGTAGATCCAGTTGTCTGGCAGCTCCTTCTGCGGTTTGCCGATCAGCACCACGGTGATGAAGTCGCGGTACATCAGCTCGCCGGCGTGGAAGACGCTGATCGGGGTGGGGCTGATTGACTGCATCAGCTCGCGGATCGGCGCGGACGAGACGACGTTATCAGCCGTGTAGATCTCCTTGCGGCCATCGGCGCAGGTGACCGCGACGGTCCAGATCTTGGCCATCTTGTCATAGTGCAGACCATCGACCTTGCGGCCCATGCGCACGTCGCCGCCCAGGGCCATGACCTTGTCGGCGCAGGCCTCCCACATCATGCCGGGGCCCTTGCGCGGATAGCGGAAGCTCTCGATCAGGGTCTTGGGTCCGCCCTCGGCCGCCTTGCCGCGCAGGCCCAGCGAGCGCTTGACGCCGTCGATGATCGCCGCCCCCAGGTCCAGCCCCTTGATCCGCTGGCTGGCCCAGTCGGCCGAGATCTCGTCGCAGCTCATGCCCCACACCTTCTCGGTGTAGGTCTTGAAGAAGATCGAGAACAGCTTCTCGCCGAACTGGTTGCGCACCCACTGGTGGAAGGTGGTCGGGGCCGCGATCGGGTTCAGCTTGGCCCAGCCGAACGAGGCCATGCACTTGGCGGCCGTCCAGACGCCCAGATTGGCGAGCGCCTCAAAGGCCTTCAGGGGATAGGCGTAGAACTTCTCGCGGTAGTAGATGCGCGACAGGCGGGGACGGTCGATAAAGTCGTCGGGCAGAATCTCGTTCCAAAGATCGACGATCTCCTTGCTCTTTGAGAAGAAGCGGTGACCGCCGATGTCGAACTTGAAACCCTTGTAGTCGACGGTCCGACTGATCCCGCCGACATAGGTCGGGTCCATCTCCAGCACGGTCACGCCGCGCCCGGCCTTGGCCAGGGTATAGGCGGTCGTCAGGCCGGCCGGACCGGCCCCGATCACCAGGGTTTCCACGTGCTGGCCCATATGGCCCCCTCTCGTCCCATTCCAGTACAGGATGGTCGGTGATGGTTAAGGCGATGTACCCACGCGTGGTGAATTCCGGTTAATCGCCCAAGCGAGACGATTGGTCGCGGGTTGTGACCCGCCCCGGGGCTGACCTACCGATACCCCAACAACTCTCGCAGACCCGGCGCGTGGAAGTCCACCACCCGCTTATGTGTGTCGGACAGCACCTTGGGCACCTCAACCGTGACCTTGAGGTTCTCACGGGCGGTGCGGCTCTCCTTAGGGTCGGCGCCAGCCTCGACCCGCTCGCGCCAGTCGGCGGGCAGCTCCAGGCCACAATCAGAAAGGAGTTGGCGGAAAAAGGCCTCCGCACGCTTGGAGCCGAGATCCTTCAGGCTCTCGACGATGTCCTCGTAACGGACGACGACCGCATGGGAGCCCATCCACGCCACGGCGTTCATGCTGAAAACGTCTTTCAAATCCGGCACGCGGCCATGCGCGCCCAAGATCATCATCATGATGACGTCCTCGATCGCCGCGCCGCCGTTCTTGATATGCTCGAGGTTTCCCTGGAATTCGTCAGACAGATAGAAGCGCGCGCGCGCCAGCACCCAGTCATAGGGATCGCGCACCAGCACGATGTGACGGGTGTCGCGCAGGGCCACCGCCGACTCGTCCGAGAACAGCATGTGCCCCCAGCTGATCATCGGCTTGTCGGCCAGGAAGGCGTCCCGGCTGCGCGACAGCAAGGCGTGCTGGATGTACTCGCGCCGCCAGTGCTGATCGGGATGCACGAACATCCGCAGGATGTTGCGGATCAGGTGTGTTCCCGCCTTCGGGACGCTGTTGAGGAACACCGATTGGGTAAGCCGCGCGCGCTCGAAACGCTGGCCGATCTCGTCGAGATTGTCGGGCTTACCCCGGATGATGGCGTTCACGCGAACAGGTTCCTTGAAACAAAGACGGCGGCGACCCGAAGATCGCCGCCGCCATGTTAGCCCGTTGGGCTGAGACTAGAAGTGGGTCGAGATGTTCAGGAACACGCGACGACCCAGATAGTCGTACTGCGAGGCGAACACCGAACCGCCCACCGTGCTGTACTCACCCTGGCCAAGCGTGACCGCCGGAGGGGCTTCGTTGAAGACGTTCGAGACGCCACCCAGGATGGTGAAGCCGTCAAACTTCTTCTGCAGCGACATGTTGTGGTAGGCCGTGAACTCGGTGTGGACCTTGTAGAAGGTCGTGCCCGCCGTGTTCTGGGTCGCTTCGGTTTCGGCGTCAGACGCCTTGCCGATCATGTTGATGCCCCAGAAGGCCGTCCAGTCGTTCTTGGTGAAGCGGAAGTTCAGACGACCGGTCCAGTCGGGGTCGCCGACGAAGCCGTTGTTGTCTTCAACCGTATCGGCGAACAGCGCGATCGTATCCTTCAGCTGCCACGTCGATTGCAGGTCGACGTTCATCTTCACATCCCAAGGCAGTCGCTGACCGTAGCTGACCGTGAGGTCGATGCCGCGGTTCGTCTGCTCGGCGATGTTGATGTAGTTGTTGGTGACCGTGCTGATCAGGTTCGACGCGTTGCGGGTGAACAGCTTGCAGAGCGAGTCGTTCGGGAAGTTGTCCGAGGTGTAGCACCCCCGCACGATGTTCCCCGCGCCGAGGCGACGGATTTCGCCGTCGATCTTGATGTCGAAATAGTCCACCGCGACTTGCAGGTCGGCGAACTTCGGCGACCAGATCACGCCGTAGGTTACGGCCTTGGAGGTTTCTGCCTCCAGATTGCCCTTGCCGCCCGACGAGGAGATCGTAGCCGAGGAACCGGCGCCCGTATGGGTTCCTGGCACGCCGGCCGCGCGGCAGTTATCGGCCAGCTTCTGGCTGATCAGACCCTGAGCTAGGTTCGAGGCCCAGCGGATGCAGGGGTCGATGGTGCGTTGACCGAGGAAGCTGGTCTCGGCGTTCTTGTAGAGCTCGAACAGCGCCGGGGCGCGGAACGAGGTGCCCTGCGTCGCGCGCAGGCGGACCGACGGGATGATCTGCCAGTTCAGGCCGACCTTGTAGGTGTCTTGCTCGCCGTACGAGTTGATCTTGGTGTGACGGCCCGAGACCGACAGGTCGACCCGTTCAGCCAGGAACACGTCGCGCAGCACCGGGATGCTCAGTTCGCCGTAGACTTCACGCGCCAGGTCGTCGCCCTTGGTAATGCCGGCGCCCGAAGAGCCCCAGGCATTGCCGGCCAGAGTGATCGGGCCCGGGACGTCGTTGATCGAGTCCTTGCGGTAGTGGAAGCCGACGGCCGCGCCGACCGAGCCAGCCGGCAGTCGGAACAAGTCGCCCGACATCGAGCCTTCGATCACGAGCTGCTTGTAGGTGGTTTCGCCAGCCTCGTTGTCGAACAGGAAGGCTTCTTCGGCGGCGGTGTACTTACCGGCCAGGAAGTCCGGCGTAACCCAGCTGACGTCGACGCACGACTTCTTGCTGATCGGGGTGGTCTGACCCGCGCACGAACCGGTGCGGTAAGCACCGATATCGACGGCGTCCTTCAAGATCACGTCCTGCGTGTAAACGCCCTTGTTGTGGCTGTACTGAGCAAAGACGTCCCAATCCCAACCCTTGAGGAAGTCGACACTGCCGAAATCACCACGCAGACCGCCGACGTAGCGCTGGTAGTCGACCTTCTGGCCCGACTTGTTGCGGTTCGTGACCGGGGTCGGCGACAGGATGTAGTCACCGGTGAAGCCCGCCGAGAAGGGATCATAGTCGCCGGTGTAGAAGTACGACCAGAATTGACGGTAGTCGTTGGTCTTGGTCGCGCGGCGGTTCAGCAGGATCTCGCCATAGGCTTCGATGCCGTTAGTGATTTCGTAGGCGCCTTGGGCGAACACGGTCGAACGCTCGACGCGCGGCGTCAGCGACGAGGCCAGGTTGAACGGGCTGTTGTAGTCCAGCACGCCCATGTCCGGGTTGGCCGGATCGCCGCTGTGGCCGACGACGAAGAAGCCGGCGGGCATGCCCGGATAATTCGCTTCCTCACCGGCCGGATAGCGCGGGATCAGACCAGCCATCTTGCCGGTGTAGTCGTACTGCAGCTTGCCGTCGAAGCCGGCGAAGTTGAAGTCGTACAGCCAGATTTGATCGTACAGCAGGTCGCGGCACTGGATCTGGCCCGTGCGCGGATCGATCGTGTCCTTGCGCTTGCCCTGAGCGTCGAAGATGTACTGACGGCCGCACGAGGTGAAGGGACGCTGGCCCTTCGTCTGCTCCATGCGCTTGTTGTACTCGTACGCCATGCTGAAGAAGCCGCGGTCGAAGCTCTTGGCCCAGGCGGCGCTGGCGCGGAACTCTTCGCCGCCTTGCTTCTGGGGCTGGCTATAGAACATGTCGAGATCGACGCCGTCGGTGTTGCGCTTGGTGATGATGTTCACCACGCCGGCGACCGCGTCAGAGCCGTAGATCGACGACGCGCCGTCCTTCAGGATGTCGATACGCTCGGTGATCGCCATCGGCAGTACGTTGAGGTCGAAGGCCGAGACCCCGCCCCGCACGCCGGCCGGACCGGCGCGACGACCGTTCAGCAGCACCAAGGTGCGGTTGGCGCCCAGGCCGCGCAGCGAGATTGTCTCGGCGCCAGGACCGCCGTCGGTCACGAAGGCGCTGGAGATGGCGGCGTTGACCTGCGGCGAACCCGACGCGATCGTCGCCGACTGCAGAAGCGCGCCGGTCGAGCCAATGCCCTGCAGACGGCCCTGCTCAGCCGTGATCACTTGCACCGGATCAGGGCTGTTGAACTCGTTGCGCTTGATGCGCGAGCCGGTGACGACGACAGCCTCGACCTCGGTCGCGGGCGCCTGGGCGGGTTCGGCGGTCTGAGCCATGGCCGGGAGAGCCACGCCGACCGCAAGGCCCGCAATGATCGTCGACGCCAGAAGGTGTCTGCGTTGGGTTAGCATGGGAATTCTTGCCTTAGATTACGGATATGCGGTCACGCCTTCCCCAAGCCCCCTTGGCGCGGCGACCCACCGCTTATCCGCCACCCAAGCTGCTTCGCTTCGTGATCGCAATCGCGCCGTCGCGCTTTCGTCGCATTTCCGCGCATGTGTGACATTCGCCACTCAGTTTTTGCGCGAAAACAAGCGAACTACGACCTTGACCTTAGCGTAAGCCGCCGCCGTCTGCGGTAGCGGCACGCATGTCGCATCGAGTTGAAGCGCGGCGGATGACACCCCAGCCGCGCTCACAGCGGATGACCCAGCCCCAGGCTCGCGCCAGGAAGCGCTTAGGCGTCCGTCGTCGCTGCGAACCGCTTGGCCTGGGCGATCCAGGCGTCGCGCTCGGCGCGGCCCTTGAGGTTCAGCAACTGGTCGATCGAGGCCAGTTCATCGGGCGACCAGGCGGCGATCTGGCTGAAGCGCGTCACCCCCAGCTCGGCGAGCGAGGCCGCAAGCTTGGGACCGATCCCAACCAATTGGGTCAGGTCATCGACGCTGTCTTCGACGACTTGAACCACCACATCAGGCGCAGCGGACACTTCGGGCGGAACCTCGGCGATCACCTCGCCCCCCGCCTCGCCGACGTCAGCGGCGATCTCAACGACGGCTTCCGCGCCGAGCGCAAGGGCGGCCTCCTCCGCGTCCATGACGGCCTCGATGGCCTCGACCACCGCCTCCGCGACCGGTTCCAGAACGGGCTCGATCACCGGTTCGAGCGGGGTGTCCAGCGCGGCCTCAGCCTCCAGGGACAGAGCCACGGGCTCCGGCGTCAGGGCCATCAGCGCCTCGAGATTCACGGCCTCGCGCCAACGGGACGCCCACCACCAGTAGGCGGCGCCGGCGGCGGCCGCGCCGCCGAACATCAACCACAACGGCGATGCCGCACCCACCGCAACGCGGGGCGCGGTTTCAGGCTCGACCTTGTCCGTCGAGTAATCTGGAAGAAAGGTGAAAAGCGAAACCATGGCGCGCTCCTGGGCAACCGCGATTTGTTGCAATGCAACATAGCACGGAAATTCCGTTCGCAAGCGCAAAAAGACTGCCGCTACGTCAATAGAGCCCCATCGCCTTCAAAAGCACCGCCGTGACGACCGTCGCCACGATCATGGCCAGCATCGGCAGGCGAAGCGCGAAGGTCAGGGCCAGCGCCAGACCAGTCAGGCCCAACGCGGCGACGTCCAGAGAGCCAAGGCTCGGAACCGTGACCCGCGCTAGACCGAACTCGAGCGTCCAGCCGCCGCGAAACAGCAGATGGATTGCGAACCACAGCGCCAGTTGGCCGATCACGCCCACCGCCGCCGCCGACACCATGGCCAGAGCCCGGCCCGGCCTCGGGCGCCGTCCCCAGCGCTCGAACAGGGGACCGCCCGCGAAAATCCACAGGAACGATGGCGCAAAGGTCGCCCACGCGGCCATCAGTCCGCCCAGAAAGCCCACAATCCAGGCGGCGTCGGACGGAGCGTTCTGGAAGGCCCCGACAAAACCGACGAAAACAAACACTAGGACCAGAGGTCCGGGCGTGGTTTCGGCGAGGCCAAGGCCATCCAGCATCTGGGTCGCCGAGAGCCAGCCAAAACTCGCCGCAGCCTGCCCAAGATAGGCCAGGGCCGCATAGGCTCCACCGAAGCTGATCGCCGCAAGTCCGCCGAAGGTCAGGCCCATCCAGGCCAGGGTGGAGCCCGGAGCGATCGCCCAGGCCAGGATGATCGGCGCCAGCCAAGCCGCCAGGCAGGCCAGGGCCACGCGAGCGCCCCCGCTCCGCGTCGGTGCGGCGGGAGCAAGGTCCGGAGCTACCCTCCCCCCCATGACCCAGCCAGCGACGCCAGCCAGCAGGACGACCAACGGAAACGGTACGACCGTGAAGGCCATCAGGGCGAAGGCGCCGATCGCCACAACGACCGCCGCGCGATCCTTCAGCGTGCGTTGGCCAATCCGCGCGAGGGCTTGGACGACCAGGGCCACCACCGCAGCCTTCAGGCCCAGCAGCACGGGCCCGGCCCAATCCGAGCGCCCATGGGCAACATAAAGCGCTGATAGCCCCAGGATCACCGCCAGGCCCGGCAAGACGAACAACAGACCTGCCGCCAATCCGCCTCGGATCCCGTGCAGCCGCCAACCAAGCCAGGTGGCCAGTTGCTGCGCTTCGGGTCCCGGCAGGAGCATGCAGAAGCTGAGCGCGCGCGCGAACTCATCGTCAGCGACCCACTTTCGGGCCTCGACCACTTCGCGATGCAGCAGCGCAATCTGGCCCGCCGGACCGCCAAATCCCAGGAGGCCGACCTTCAGCCAGATTGGTAGGGCTTCAGCCATAGTCGGCGCCTGAGGTGCGGTGGGGCGCGTCACGTCAGGTCCGCCAGACACGCGAACGGCCGCCAGGCTCGCCCAGGCGCGCCGCAAGCCAGTCGCCAGCCTGAACCGCCGCCGCGTCCACCGAGGCCGGGGCGCCGATCATCACCATCGCGCAGCCGTTCATCTTCATGGGATCCGTCAAAGGTCGGAGGCGGAGCTCCGCCACTAACAGGCCCTTCGTGACGGTTTCCATCGCGCGCAGGAAGGCGTCGAAGGTCTCCAGATCCTTGATCGGCAGCCAGATGGCTACGGCCGCGTCCGGCGCGCTGGCCAGCACGGCGCGGGTGGTGGCGACGATGCGGTCATAGTCGTCCGGCCGCTCGAACGGCGGGTCGATGACGATGAAGGCGCGGCCGCCCTTGCCGGCGTCCTTGACGGCGGTGTCGAAGCCGTCGGCTCTCAGAGCGCGTGTATTCGCGTGCGGCTTCAGCGTCGCGCGCAGCAGATCGACATCGTCGTCGCGCAGTTCGCAGCCGGCATAGCGGTCGTCCTTGCGCAACGTCTCCGCGATCAGGCGCGGCGAGCCAGGATAGAGATCGCCGCGCGGGCCGCCGTTCATCCGCCCGACGGCGTCCAGCAGCGGCTTGAACACCGCCGGCGCGTCCACCGCCGCCTTCAGCCGGAAGATGCCGGCCTGAGCTTCGCCCGAACGACGCGCCATCTCGCCGGCGAGATCATACCCCCCGGCCCCCGCGTGAGTATCGATCACCGCCAGCGCCTGGCTTTCCCGCTGCAGGGCCGACAGCATGGCCAGCAGGATCGCGTGCTTGTGCAGATCGGCGAAGTTGCCGGCGTGGAAGGCGTGGCGGTAGTTCATGCCCTGGCTCCTACCACGCCCCGTGCGCGCGACCAGCCTCGCGCAGTTCCTGGACCATCATGTCCTTGAGAACCTGCGGCGCGACGATCTCGACCGCGTCGCCCCAGGTGAAGAGGTGCCAGGACAGTTCACGCATGCCGCCGGCCCGGAAGGTGACCAGAACTGAGCCATCCGCCTCAGGCGTCACCTGTTGCGTCGCGTGGAAGCGCCAGCGCAGCGCGTCCTCGGCCCGGCTCTTATGAATGCGCAGCACCACGTCCTGGATCTCGTCGTGATAGATGCCGAAGCTCTCATCGGCAAAGGCCTGCAGCGAAAAGTCCTCGGGCGGCGGTGCGGGCTTGTCGAGCACCTTCAGGTCGCTCATCCGATCCAGCCGCCAGGAGCGCGGCTTGCCGCCCTTTCCTTCCAGCGCGACCAAGTAGTTCGAGCGTCCGAACAGCACGCCGAGCGGCGTCACCTCGCGCGTCCGGCCGGGCGTGGAGCCGCCCTCGTAGCGGAATGAAAGCGCCTGCAGCCCCTTGATCGCAGTGCGGATCGCCGTCAGCACGGCTTGGTCCTCGAACGGGCGCGGACCGGCGTGGACGGCGATGGTCTCGGCCTGCACCAAGGCCTCGACGTCCGGCGCCACCCGGCGACGGGCCGAGCCGCGCAGCGCCGACAGAAGCTTGGCCTCCAGGGCATAGAGCGATGCGGCCCGCGCGTCGGCGCCCGAGGCCTTCAGCGAATCCGCAGCTACCCGCAGGGCGGCCAGCTCCTCGGCGGTCGGGGTCTGGAAGACGCCATCCAGGCCCGACGGGATGCGGAAACGCTTGGTCGGCGGATCGTCCACGGCCTCCATCTGCGGAAACGCCGCCCAAACGGCGTCACGCATCCGCTCGGCGGTACGGCGCCCCACGCCCAGGGCCGCGGCCATCTCGTCCAGCGTCAACCCTTCGGCCGATCCCGCCAACATGCGCGCCAGGTCCAGAAGGCGAGTTGCTTTCTCGTGTCTCATGGCGCTCGTCATACGACCGTTTCTGTCGCAATGCGCGAACATTCTTCACTCATCGCTCCTGGAGAACCCAAGGACATCCGATGACCCGCTTCGCCTGCCCGACCTGGACCGTCGCTCCCGTCAACGCCGCCATGATCTCGGCGGTGCTGGACTTCGCCGACATCCACCGCGACTTGGGCGGCGGCCGCACCCTGCGCCGCATCAGCCACGAGCGCGCGGCCAAGGCCGACATGTTCCTGCTGCTGGGCCGCGACGTCGAGCGGGTCACTGACATCGGCCTCGTCTGGAACGATCGCGAGGACCAGATCGTCCGGGTCACAGATGACGCCGAACTGCGCGAGTCGCGCCTGACCCTCTGGGAAGAGGCGTTCGAGCTGTTCGAGACCGAAGAGACCGACGAAATGGACGAACCACTGCGACTTTGCGCCTGAGCCTGAGGCCGTACTGGCGCCAGCTGGCCACCCCCGCGCCGTGAGCACGGCGACAATCTGCCTAAAATCCGTGAACAGACGCCGCGCAAAGGGGCGCCCAAAGGGCGCTTGCGCGGCTTCTGCTTTTTTGTGACGCGGCCCCATTGCCGAACGCCCCAGCTTGAAACCTCATGAATAGATCGACAGTGCGTCGATATATTTTAGTACCCGCGTCAAAAAATATAATCGTCGGGAGAAAAACGTCATGGAGAAGGGAATCGTCATGCGTCAATAAATAGAATGAGGGGGCTACTTATGACTCGGCGTTTTAAACCCGTCCTAATGGCGGGCATTTCCACACTATCTATTACTTTTGGTTACTGCCAATCTGCGGCCGGCGCGGAAACGGTTTCCGCATCAACGCCTGCAGCGGACGCGCCAGCTCAGACGGCGGAACTTGAAACGGTCGTCGTCACCGCCCGCGGCAAGCCCCGCACGGTTCTGGACTCCGCCGTCCCAGTCGACTCCTTCGGCGAAGCCGACATCAAGGCCTCGACCTTCACCGACACCAACGACATTCTGAAGACGCTGGTCCCGTCCTACACCCTGGCCCGTGAGCCGATTTCGGACGGCGCAACCTTCATTCGCCCCGCCAGTCTGCGCGGCCTGCCTACCGACAAGACCCTGTTCATGGTCAACTCCAAGCGTCGCCATCGTTCGGCGCTGGTCACGATCGGCGGCACCGGCGCCCAGGCGCCCGACGCGGCCACGATCCCGGCCTCGGCCCTGAAGAACGTCGTCGTCACGCGCGACGGCGCGGGCGCGCAGTACGGTTCGGACGCCATCGCCGGCGTCATCGACTTCCAACTGAAGGACAGCCCCAGCGGAGGCTCGCTGACCGCGCAGTATGGCCAGTTCTATCTCGGCGACGGTGAGGACGTGCTGGTCACCGGCAACCTCGGTCTGCCGATCGGCGAGAACGGCTTCATCAACACTACCGTCGAGTACACCAGCCAGAACCAGGTCAACCGCGGTCGCCAGTACTGCAACGTTGGCATCCCGAACCAGTCGGCCGGCTTCTGCGTCACCAGCTATGCGGCGACCAATCCGGCCTACGGCGCGCTGATCAACGACTACGTCCAGAAGTGGGGCCAGCCTGACGCCGAAGCCACCCGCGCCGTCGTCAACGCCGGCTACGAGTTCAGTGACAATCTGTCGGTCTACGCCTTCGGCAACTACTCCAAGAGCAGCGCGGTCGAGTACTTCAACTACCGTCCGCCCGTCAGCAACGCCGTCAACGCGACGCCGATCCGCCTGCAAGACGGCTCGACCTTCCAGTTCAGCTCGATCTTCCCGGCCGGCTTCACGCCGATGTTCGGCGGCGACGTGACCGACTACAGTCTCGCCGGCGGCGTCAAGGGCCTGACGGGCTACGGCCTGAGCTACGACCTGTCGGCTCGCTATGGTAACGACAAGATCGCCTACTCCCTCTGGGACACCGTCAACCCCTCGATGGGCCCGGCCTCGCCGAAGAAGTTCTATGACGGCGCCCTGATCTCCAGCGAGTCCGCCGTGAACGCCGACTTCGCCTATGACTGGGAAGGGCTTGGCTTCAAGACGCCCGTGACGATCAACTTCGGCGCCGAATACCGCAAGGAAGGCTACGAGATCGAGCCGGGCGACGTCCCCTCGTACGTCGCCGGAACCTGGGCGACGCCCGATCCCTTCAAGTTCTGTAACGCCACGACCCACACGCCGACGACCGCCGGCCTGGCGCTGCCTGCCACGGCGGGCCTGAACTGCGCCAACTACCTGTCGACCAACGCCGACGGTTTCGCTGGCATTGACCCGGTCTACAACGCGCTGGCGGTCGGCTCGAACGGCTTCCCGGGCAACACCCCGCTCTACTCCGGCAAGCTGACCCGCGACTCCTACGCCGGTTATCTGGAGACCTCCGGCAACGTGACCGAGGAATGGTTCCTCGACTTCGCGGTGCGCGGCGAGCATTTCTCGGACTTTGGCAGCACCTGGAACGGCAAGGCCGCCACCCAGTACCAAGTGACGCCGAACTTCGGCCTCCGCGGCTCGGTGGGCACCGGCTTCCGGGCCCCGACGCCAGGCCAGGCCTTCACCACCAACGTGTCGACCCGCGTGGAGAACGGCGCGATCATCGCCTCGGGCCTCTTCCCGGCGACCAATCCGGTGGCCCAGTTCCTGGGCGCCAAGGAGCTGAAGCCTGAGAAGTCGACCAACTTCGCCGTCGGCTTCACCGCCACGCCGTTCGAAGGCCTGTCACTGACGGTCGACGCCTACAGCATCAAGATCAAGGACCAGTTCTACGCGACGACGCCGATCACCGTGACCCCGGCGATCCGCACGGCCCTGATCTCAGCCAGCATCCCGGGCGCCGACACGATCGGCCAGGTGCAATTCTTCCAGAACGCCTTTGACTCGACGACGACTGGCGTCGACGTCGTGGCGACCTATCGCAAAGCCTGGGAGAACGGCCAGACGACCAACCTCTCGGTCAGCGGAAACTACAACAAGTTCAAGATCGACAAGGTCTTCTCGACCAACTTCTTCGACGCCGAAGGCGTGCATGACTTCGAGAACGCAGCGCCGCGCTGGCGGTCGGTGATCTCGGCGACGCACCAGATCGACAAGTTCAAGGCCACCGGCCGGCTGAACATCTGGGGCCCGTACAAGAACATGTTCAGCGTCGGCAATCCGATCGTCCAGAAGTGGGACCCCGAGACGTTCTTCGACATGGAACTGTCCTATCAGGCCACCGAAAACTATTCGGTCGCCATCGGCGCGCGGAACCTGTTCGCCAACTATCCCGATCCCGACAAGACCGGCGAGTCGGCCACCAACGGCCGCATCTATCGCTCGGACACGATCGTCGATTGGCAAGGCGGCTTCTGGTACGCCAAGGTCTCGGCGACGTTCTAGGGCAAGCGGATAACAGACATGCGAAGGGCCGGGGAACTCCCCGGCCCTTCTGCTTTTTGGAGGGCTATCCAGCCCTTAAAGCGCCTTGCCCATCCGGATCAGCGGCACGCGATAGCCGGTCGAGGTTTCCGCTTCGAACGGCTCGATGTCTTGATAGCCGCACGCTCGATAGAGCGGCACGCCGCCCATGGTCGCGGCCATCTCGACGCGACTGAAACCTTCGGCGCGGGCGGCGGTCTCGCACGCGTCCAGGATGATCCGGCCCACGCCTTTGCGGGTGTGATCGGGGTGAGTGTACATCGCCCGGACGCGCGCGGCGTCGGTTTTGGGATCCAGCAGCGCCGCATCGCGCCCCGCGGAGTGGTCGCCGCCGAACAGCGTCGCGCGCCGGCTCCAGCCACCGCAGCCCGCGATCGCGTCGCCATCCTCGACCACGAAATAGGTGCCGTCAGCGATCAGCTGGGTGTCCAGGCCCATGATCTCGTACGACGCCGCGACGCCTTCCGGCGGCAGGAAGTCCTGGAGAAGCTCGCCGATCGCGCGGTCCATCAGCGCCGACAGCACCGGCATGTCGTCGGGATGCGCAAGGCGCAGGCGAAGTTGGGAACGATCATGAGTCATCACCCTTCATCACCTCGCGCTCTTCCGAGCGAAAAACAAGGATTCGACGGGGAAGGCGCGATCCCCCGCCCTCGCTCAGTGATCGCACAATCTCCGCCTCAGGCGCCCAATGGCGAGGCGTCTGACATGTCAGTCCTGGCGACCGTGGAAAACGGATTGCGCGCGAGGGAGCAGCCTTTCGAGATGGTGAAGGTTTCGGCGCTGGGGATGCCCGACACCGCGCGGGACGTCCTGGCGACGCCCCCCGCAAAAACAAGGGCAGGGATTGAATGAGCGGATCTGACGCGTCATCGGCGGCGAGCGTACTCACGCGCCGGCGGTTCTTTGAAAGCCTGGCCGCGGTCGGCGGCATGTCGCTGGTGCTGTCGGGCATGGAGGCCCTGGGCTTCTCTCAGGCCTCGGCCACCGAACTGCCGCCCGCCCTGACCGGAGGCGCCAAGAACACCAAGATCATCATCTTGGGCGCGGGCCTGGCGGGCATGACCGCCGCCTACGAAATGTCCAAAGCCGGCTATCAGGTCCAGATCCTTGAGGCGCGCGACTATGCGGGCGGTCGCTGCCAGACCGCGCGCAAGGGGTTCAAACACACCGACCTCCTGGGCAACACCCAGGTCTGCGAGTTCGACGACGGCCACTACATCAACCACGGTGCCTGGCGCATCCCGTACCACCACCGCTCGACCCTGCACTACACCAAGAGCTTTGGCGTGTTGCTGGAGAGCTTCGTCAACGACAACGACGCCTCCTACGTCTATTTCGAGAAGGGCAAGGGCCCGCTGAACGGCAAGCCGGTCCGCAAGGGCGAAATCGCCGCCGACGTGCGGGGCTACACCGCCGAACTGGTCGCCAAGGCCGCCAGCGCCGGGGCCCTGGACGCGCCCCTGAGCGGCGTCGATCGCGAGCGGTTCGTAGCCTATCTCGTCAATGAAGGCCGCCTGTCCAAGAGCGACCTGACCTACAAGGGCACCGAGGGGCGCGGCTTCTCGGTGCATCCTGGGGCCGGCGTCGATCCGGGTCCTGGCAAGGAGCTTGAGCCCTTCGCCTTCAAGGACGTGCTCGACAGCAACGCCTGGCGGGTGCTGAGCTCGGTCACTGGCTACGAGCAGCAGCGCACCATGCTGCAGCCGATTGGCGGCATGGACCAGATCGCCAAGGCGTTCGAAAAGCGCGTCGGGCCGATGATCCGCTACTCAACCGTGGTCGAGAAGATCAAACAGTCGCCCACCGGCGTGACGGTCGCGTTCAAGGGACCGGACGGCAAGCTTGGCGAGGTCACCGCCGACTACTGCGTCTGCACCATCCCGCTCAGCGTGCTCAAGCAGATCGATCTGGACGCCTCGGCCCCGTTCAAGGCGGCGATGGAGGGCGTAGCCTATGCGCCGGTCAACAAGATCGGCCTGCAGATGAAGAGCCGCTTCTGGGAAGACAAGCACCAGATCTATGGCGGCCACATCTATACCGACCTCGCGGGTATCGGTTCGATCTCCCTGCCCTCCTACGGCTGGCAAGGGCAGAAGGGCGTGCTGCTGGGGTACTACGCCTTCGGCGGCGAAGCCGCGCGGATCAGCGCCAAGAGCCCGGCCGATCGCGCCGCCTTCGCCGTCGCCGGCGGCCAGAAGGTGTTCCCTGAATACGCCGAGAACTTCGAGAACGCCTTCTCCTTCAGCTGGCACCTGGCAGAGCACAATCTGGGGGGCTGGGCGGAATGGGGCGAGACCGGCCGCAAGGAGGCCTATCCGATCCTCTGCGAGCCCGATGGTCGCCTCTATCTGGCCGGCGAACACCTCAGCTACCTTGGGGGCTGGCAAGCCGGCGCCATCGAGTCGGCCTGGCAGCAGATCGCCAAGATCCACGCCCGCGTCCAGCAGGCCTAAAGTCCACCGTTCGAGGATACGCATGACGTTCGCTCACCGCCTCGCCGCCCTGGCGCTCGCCGCAGGTCTGGCCGCCCCGGCTATCGCGTCGGCCGATGGCAAGTCCCTGTACATGGACAACTGCTCGGCCTGCCATCAGGTCTCGGGCAAGGGCGTCAAGGGCGCCTTCCCGCCTCTGGCCGGCGCGCCCCTGGTGCAGGGACCGCCCAAGGTTCTGATCACCACGGTGCTCAACGGTCGCGCCGGCATGCCCGCCTTCAAGGACGACATCAACGACGCCGACCTCGCGGCGATCCTGACCTACGCCCGCACGACTTGGGGCAACAAGGGCTCGGCGATCAAGCCCGCCGATGTCGCCGCCGCCCGCGTCGCCGCCAAGGCCGCCGCCAAGCCGCGCGGCCTGCAAGCGCACTGACCTTCAGCCTTCACCATAGGGAAGACGCCATGAAACGCCTGATTGCTCTTACCATCGCCGCCTGCGCCCTGACCGGCGCCGCCCACGCCCAGGAGATCGTCCGCGGCGGCGACCCCAAGTCGGCCATCGCCAGTGTCGTCACCGTGCCGGCCGGCTACGACACCATCTATGTCTCGGGCATGACCCCGCCGGTCATCGACGACAAAGCGACCGGCGTCGCCCGCTTCGGCGACACCAAGACCCAGACCCTCGGCGTGCTAGGCCGCATCGAAGCCGCCCTGAAGAGCCAAGGCGCCACCATGGCCGACGTCGTGATGATGCGCGTCCTGCTGGTCGGCGACCCGGCCAAGGAGGGCAAGATGGACTTCATGGGCATGATGGAAGGCTACAAGACCTATTTCGGCACCGCCGCCCAGCCCAACAAGCCGGCCCGCATCACCAGCCAGATCACCGGCCTCGTCGCCGATGGCATGCTGGTCGAGATCGAAGTCCAGGCCGCCAAGAAGAAATAGAGGAGCCCGCCGCGCATCGGATTTCACCGTTCCGCGAAATAATTTCCGTGACAACGTTGTCACGTCTAATTCAAACAGCTATACGGAACTCAGCCCTTTCGGGCGTTTCCTCCCAATGACTCGGCCGCCTTCTTCTCCTGGAAGGCGGCCGTTCTTTTGTCTGGGGATAGGCGCGATTGCGTTTGCGCTCCCTACGCCGTCACCACTCGCCCGTCGCTCACCTCCACCGGCCAAGGCTTGAGCCGCGCGCCGACGCACGGGCCACCGACGCAAGCGCCTTCGTCAACGGTGAACACCGCCCCGTGCCAGGAGCACATGATCAGCCCGCCATCCGGCGTCAGGTAGCGGTCCAGTTCCTGGGCCAGCGGCAAGCCGGCGTGCGGGCAGCGGTCGACATAGCCGAACACCGCCTCGCCCCGGCGCACCACGAAACCGTGGAACCGTGCCTCGCCGATCTGAAGCACGTAGTTGCGCGCGCCGCCGTCCGGGATCAGGTCCAGCGAGCCAAGATTAATCCCGGCCCGCGTCTCCCAAATCCGCCCAACTGCAGCGGACGCGGTCTCGTCCGTCAAATGCGTTCGACCGTCTGTTCGATAGCGCCAAAGATCGAGTGCCCCTTGGGGTCCTTCATCTCGATACGGATCGTGTCGCCGCCCAGCAGGAACGGCGTCTTGGGCGCGCCGTGGAGAATAGTCTCGACGGTGCGAACCTCGGCCAGGCACGAATAGCCCAGACCGCCCTCGCTGATCGGCTTGCCCGGACCCCCGTCGGCGTCGCGGTTGCTGACCGTACCCGAGCCTACGATGGTCCCGGCGCACAAGGACCGGGTCTTGGCGGCGTGAGCCACCAGCGTGCCGAAGTCGAAGGTCATGTCGACGCCGGCGTCCGCGCGACCGAAGTCCTTGCCGTCCAGCTCGACCAGCAGCGCCCCGTGCAGCTTGCCGTCCTTCCAGGCCTCGCCCAGGGCGTCGGGCGACACCGCCACCGGCGAAAAGGCGCTAGCGGGCTTGGACTGCAGGAAGCCGAAGCCCTTGGCCAGTTCGCCCGGGATCAGGTTGCGCAGCGAGACGTCATTGCACAGCATGACCAGACGGATGGCGGCCAGAGCCTCCTCGCGGGTCGCGCCCAGCGGCACGTCATCGACGATGACCGCTACCTCGCCCTCGAGGTCGCAGCCCCAGCTGGCGTCCGCCAGCGGGATCGGATCGCGGGGGGCCAGGAAGCCGTCCGACGCGCCCTGGTACATCAAGGGATCGGTCCAGAAGCTGTCGGGCATCTCGGCGCCGCGCGCCTTGCGCACCAGCTGCACGTGATTCACATAGGCCGAACCGTCGACCCACTGATAGGCGCGCGGCAGCGGGCTCAGGGCCTCGTGCTCGTGGAAGCGCTCCTTGGGCACCGCGCCGTGCTCCAGGCTCTCGGCCAGGCCCGCCAGCATCGGCCCGCAGCGCTCCCAGTTGTCGAGCGCCGCCTGCAAGGTCGGCGCGATCGTCCCGGCGTCGGTGAACCAGGCCAGGTCGTTGGAGACCACGACCAGACGGCCGTCGCGACCACCCTTGAGAGACGCCAGCTTCATTCGGTTTTCCTCCGGGACTTGGAATTTTCAGCCATCCCCCCACATCGCTGGACCGCGCGCAAGCCGGATCGAGGCCCGCGCGCGTCCTTACGGGAGATCGCGAACAGAATTTGGATCAGGACAGGCGGGCCTTGGGGAAGCCAGCCCAGCAGGCGTCGTAATCGGACTGGAGCGCCGAAGACGCCATCGCCAGAGCCGTCGGGCGGAACACCCAGCGGCTCTCGAACATGAACGCCATGGTCCCGTCGATCTTATGCGGGGCCAGGACAGCCTCGGTCGCCTTCTTGTGGCTGGCGACGTCGGGACCGTGGTCGCTCATGCAGTTGTGCAAGCTGGCGCCGCCCGGAACAAAGCCGCCCTCCTTGGCGTCATAGGCGCCGTGGATCAGCCCCATGAACTCGCTCATCACGTTGCGGTGGAACCACGGCGGGCGGAACGTGTCCTCCGCGACCATCCAGCGCGGCGGGAAGATCACGAAGTCGCAGTTGGCCGTCCCCGGCGTGTCGCTGGGCGAGGTCAGGACCGTGAAGATCGACGGATCGGGGTGATCGTAGCTGACCGTGTTGATCGTGTTGAACCGCGAAAGGTCGTAGCGAAAGGGCGTCAGGTTGCCGTGCCAGGCCACCACGTCCAGCGGGCTGTGATCCCAGGTCGCGGCCCACAGCGCGCCCTGGAATTTCTGGATCACCTCGGTCGGCGCATCGACGTCCTCGAAGGCCGCCACCGGCGCTTCGAAGTCGCGTGGATTGGCCAGGCCGTTGGCGCCGATCGGGCCCAGCTCTGGCAGGCGGAAGGCTGCGCCATAGTTCTCGCAGACATAGCCGCGCGAGGGTCCCTCGACCTCGACCCGGAAGCGCACGCCGCGCGGGATCACCGCGATGTGGCCGGGGCCCGCCTTCAGCACGCCCATCTCGGTGACCAGGGTCAGCGCGCCCATCTGCGGCACGATCAGCATCTCGCCGTCGGCGTTGTAGAACACCCGGTGCTTCATCGAGACGTTGGCCAGATAGACGTGGGCGGCAATGCCCCCCAGAGTCGCGGCGTCGGCGTTGCCGGCGAGACTCACGAGACCATCGACAAAGTCGGTCGGCGCGGCCGGGATCTCCAGCGGGCTCCAGCGCAGGCGGTTCGGCGTGGCGGGACCCGGAAAGGCCGAAACCAGCGTGTCCTGCGCATAGGGCTGATAGGCCCCGTGGCCGGCGCTGGGCCGCAGGCGGTAGAGCCACGTGCGGCGGTTCTCATGACGCGGAGCAGTAAAGGCCGAGCCCGACAACTGCTCAGCATAGAGGCCGAACGGAACCTTCTGCGGCGAGTTGCGCCCGATCGGCAGTGCGCCGGGATGCGCCTCGGTTTCGAAATAGGAGCCGAAGCCGGTTTGGTACTTGAGCGCGTCAGTGCTGGTCACGTGCGTCCTCCCCTACCCCGACTTTCCCGGCGAATGCCGGGACCCAGATTCATCCGGGCGGTTCGTAGGCTTCACCTGGGCCCCGGCATTCGCCGGGGAGATCGGAAACTAAGTCGCCTTCGCCGCTTCAAACGCGATGAAGCGCTCGTAGAGAGCCTCCACCTTCGACACAGAGCTCGTTTGCCCAAAGAGCAAGGCGGGCTCCGGCTCGAACCGCACACTGAAGTAGACGAAGCACTCCTCGGTTAGGAAATCTTCCAAGAGATCAATTAGCTCGGCGTCCATGCTGGACAGCATCACACCGTGCTCAGTGTCACGAATATCTACCCGGCTCGTCATGGCGCGATCACACGCCATGACGCACTCCAGGTAAAGTCTCTACGCGTCGACCGTGATCACGCCGCGGCGGATCTGGTCCAGTTCGATGCTCTCGAACAGGGCCTGGAAGTTGCCGTTGCCGAAGCCTTCATTGCCCTTGCGCTGGATGATCTCGAAAAAGATCGGGCCAAACAGGTTCTCGGTGAAGATCTGCAGCAGAAGACCTTCCTCGCCGACATTGCCGTCGATCAGGATGCGGTTCTTGCGCAGACGCTCCAGGTCCTCGCCGTGGCCGGGGACGCGCTTGTCGACCAGCTCGTAATAGGTCTCGATGGTGTCCTGCAGCTTCACGCCGCGTGCGCGCAGCTTTTCGACGGTCTCGTAGATATTGTCCGTCGTCATCGCCAGGTGCTGGATGCCCTCGCCGTTGTACTGGCGGATGAACTCCTCGATCTGGCTCTTGTCGTCCTGGCTCTCGTTCAGCGGGATGCGGATGGCCTTGTCAGGCGCAATCATCGCTTGGCTGAACAGGCCCGTGGCCTGACCCTTGATGTCGAAGTACTTCTGCTCTTCGAAGCCGAAAATCTGGTTGTAGAAGGTCGACCAGGTGCGCATCTGGCCACGCTTGACGTTGTGGGTCAGGTGGTCGAGCAGATCGAGGCCGACATTGTTCTTGGCCTCGGCCAGAGCCGCGCCCGGAACCTGCTCCCAGGCGTCATAGATCGTGCCCGCATCGCCATAGCGGTCGACGAGATAGAGCAAGCTGCCGCCGATCCCTTCCAGCACCTTGGCGTCCGCGCCCAGCAGCGAGCGCGAAGCATCGGCGGCCTTGGCGCCGCGCTTGATCGCGTCGGCATAGGCCTGCTCGGCGTTCTCGACGCGGAAGGCCATGCCGTTGGCCGACGGCCCGTGGTCGGCGCGGAAGTCGGCGACCTGACCGGTCGTCTCCTCGTTGACGATCAGGTTCACGCGGCCTTGCTTGTAGCGGGTCGCGGCCTTGGTCGGGTGCTTGCTGGCGGCGACGAAGCCCAGTTGCTCGATCAGGGCCTTCATGGCCGCCGGATCAGGGCTGGTGAACTCGACGAACTCGAAGCCGTCGAGGCCCAGGGGGTTCTGGTCGGTGACGAGGGTCATGCAGGCGTCTCCGTGTGTTCTTAGAGCGAAAGGGCCGCCGGCAGGGCGGCGATCAAGGCGTCGTTGTCGGCCGGGCGGCCGATGGTGATCCGGACCCAGCCGCCGGCGACGGGCGTCGGCCGGATGATGAGGCCCTGGTGCAACAAATGCGCGGCGGTGGCGTCCGGGCCCGCCGGCGAGCGCAGGAACACGAAATTGGCGTGGCTTTCGGTGTGCTCGACGCCCATGTCGTCCAGCACCGCCTCGACCCGGCCGCGCTCGGCGATGGTCTGGGCGACCGTACGCTTAAGGTAGTCCTGGTCCTCCCAGGCGGCCAGGGCGGCGGCCTGGCTGACGGCGGTGACGTTGAACGGCGGGCGAATGCGGTCGAGATATTCGACCAGCTCGGGCGAAGACGCGACGCCATAGCCCATCCGCAGGCCGGCCAACCCATAGGCCTTCGAGAAAGTGCGCGCCGACACCCACGGACCGCCCCAGGCGTCCAGCAGGGCGAAGGTGTCGAAGGCCTCGTGGTACTCGCGATATGCCTCGTCGACGAACACGACGGTCGAGCGCGGGGTGGCGGCCAGGATCGCCTGGAAGTCCGCCGCCTTCAGGGCGTTGCCCGTCGGATTGTTGGGCGTGCACAGGACCAGCAGCTTGGGGCCTTGGGCGGCGGCGGCGCAGACGGCCGGCACGTCCATGTCGAAATTGGCCAGACGCGGCACGTCGATGATCCGCGCCTCGGCGCAGCGGCCGAAGATCTCGTAGGTCGGGAAGGTCGGGCTCGACAGCAGGATCGAGTCGCCCGGGTGAAGCACCGCGCGGAACACGTAGTCGATCAGCGCTTCCGACCCCGGCGAGATCACCAGACGGGCCGGCGAGACGCCCAGCCGTTCGCCGATCGCCGCGCGCAGGACGTCGCTGTGGGGGTCGGGATAGATGTGCGGCTCGGCCATCGCCGCCATCACCGCCTCGGCGACCTTGGGGCTGGGACCCAGCAGGTTCTCGTTGCTGGCCAGCTTGGAGAAGGCGGTCAGGCCCGTGCGGCGTGCGGCCTCGGCCAGGGTCATGCCGGCCTTGTAGCCTTGCACCCCCTCCAGCGCCTGGCGCATCGGCGAGGCCCAGGCGGGCGTCAGGGGCTTGCGATCGAGAACCAGCATGCAGCCGCGCTCCAACGAGATGAGGGCGGCAGCTTATCGCGAAAGCCGAGACAGAACGTGGCGATTATGACCACAAATTAGGCCATAACGGTCACGATATGCCAATGATCTGGATCAATTAGCGCAGTGAGTGATCAGGCGACATAATCAAGCGGCAGCGCCGTCTGATCCTTGATGGTGTCGAGCACGAACGAGGAGCGGACGTCCTTGACGGCCGGCATCTTCAGCAGGCGCTTCATGGTGAAGTCGGCATAGGCGTCGAGGCTGGGCACCACCACGCGCAGCAGATAGTCGTAGCCCCCCGTCATCGCGTAACAACCGACGACCTCCGGCTCGCGCAGAACCGCCTGCTGGAAGGCCTCGGCCGCCTCCTCGCTGTGCCGGTCGACCTGCACCTCGACATAGGCGAGCACATCCAGCTTGGCCTTGCGGCGATCCAGCAGCGCCACATAGCCGCGGATCAGACCCGAAGCCTCTAGTTGCTTGACCCGCCGCAGACACGGGCTGGGTGACAGCCCCACCCGTTCGGCCAGGTCAACGTTCGAGATCTTGCCGTCCTCCTGGAGGATCTGAAGAATCTTCCGATCGGCGCGCGTCAGCTTCATCGTGACCGGTTTCCGCATGAAATTGGCATTTCATGACAAGCTAGCCGATTTGGTGGCTGTGGGGGAGACGCCGCTTGCGCGCGGCCGCGCTTCCCGCTCTACCATCCTGAGTATTTTCAGCGCGAGGACCCCCGCATGCCCGAGAGCCCATTCGCCATCCCCCCAAGCAGCAGCAAGCCACCGTTCAAGTCGCCCTTCCAGAGCAAGGGCAAGCAAGCGGTCGCCATCAGCGTCGGCGTCGTTCTGCTGCTGCTGAGCTCCTGCGTCGTCGTCACCCAGAGCTCGACGGTCGAGCCGGGCAATGTTGGCGTGAAGATTCGCACCCTGGGCTCGTCCGCCGGCGTCGATCCCGAGCCCCTGCCCGCCCGCTGGTACCTGCGCGGCGTTGGCGAGCGGATCATCCAGTATCCGGTGATCCAGCGCACCTACGGCTACACCCGTGAAGCCGACGAGCGTGGCAACGAGAACGAGGAGATCACCTTCTCGGATAACACCGGCCTGCCGATGACGGCGGACATCTCGGTGACCCTGCAGGTGAACCCGGCCTCGGCGCCGAACCTCTACCAGACCTACCGCCTGTCGTTTGACCAGTTGCTGGACGGCCCGATCCGCAACGACGTGCGTTCGGCCGTCGCCGCCGAGGCTGAAAAGGTCGGGGTCGAGACGCTCTACAGCGGCGGCCGCCAGATGGTGATCCAGCGCGCCTACGCCCGGGTCGCCGGCAAGTGGGCGCGCCACGGCGTCAACATCAGTCAGCTCGACTGGATCGGCTCGATCCGCTACCCGCAGGCGATCATCCAGCAGATGCAGGCCAAAACCCAGCTGGAGCAGGAGGCCCTGGCCGCCAAGGCGCTGGAAGCCAAGGAAACCGCCCTAGCCAACGCCGCCGTCGCCAAGGCGCGCGGCGAGGCCGAAGCCATCCGCATCAAGGGCGAAGCCCTGCGCGCCAACCCGCAGGTGCTGCAGCAGTTGGCCATCGAAAAGTGGAACGGCGAGATGCCCAAGGTGACCAGCGGCGGCACGCCCTTCGTCAAGATCGACTAAACGGACGGCGGCGCGCCGGATGCTGACAGCCCCTGGCGCGCCGCCCTCCATCTTCCGCTGAGCTGCGGAAGGACGAGATGCGTTACGACTTCGAAGCCGAGATCTGGCGATCCAGCGGCGCCGGCGGATGGTTCTTCGTCACGCTGCCAATCGAGGTCGCTCAAGGCCTTCGCGCCCTCAGCGGCCAGCGCGTCGGCTTTGGATCCCTGCGGGTGCGCGCCGAGATCGCGGGCGTCAGCTGGGACACCTCTGTGTTTCCGGATACGCGATCTGGAAGCTTTCTTTTGCCCTTGAAGGCCGAGGTGCGCCGTCGCGCGAGCGTCACGGCCGGCGATCGGCCCCTCGTCCAGATCGACCTCGCCGCCTGAGCCACCTGGCCCGATGCTGCGCACAGGCGACGAACTTCATGAGCGATAATTAAGTTCCCAGCCGTCACGTTCTGCGTAACTAGCGCGATCAAGGCGCTAAACAGCAGCGCTGCGCATCACCTGAGCGGGGGCTCACCTTGAAGAACGTCGAACTCTACGGGCCCAAACAGCCCAAGCATCGCCGCACTTGGACTGCGGCGGCCATTCCGCTGATCATTGTCTTCTTCATCGTAGGCCAACTGGCCACGGTCTTCGGCGTTCTGAAGCCGATGGGCTTCCATCAGGCAGACCTCGAGAGCCAGTGGCCGCCGCTGGTGATCCAATTGCTGGGCTTTGGTTTCACCGCCCTGATCCTGCTGGCCTGGGTTTGGCTGTTCGAACGCCGCTCACCCAAGGTGCTTGGCTTCAATGGCGACTTTGCTCGGCGTTATGGCCGCGGCCTGCTGGTTGGGGCCGGCTTCCTGTTCGGTGTCGTCGGCCTGATCTGGGCGGCCGGCGGCTACCGCGTCGAAGGGTTTGGCGTGTGGGCCGCGCCCTCGCCCATCCTGTTCCTGCCCATCCTGGCGCTGTTCGCGGGCTTTGTGATCCAGGGAGGAACCGAAGAACTCCTGATGCGGGGCTGGCTGATGCAGCTGGTCGCCTCGCGCCACGGATTGATCGCCGCCATCGTCATCAACAGCGCCCTATTCGCCATCATGCATGGCGGCAATATCGCACCGTCGAAGGACCTGGCGCTGGCGTTGGTCAACCTGGTTCTGTTCGGCGTGATGATCAGCCTCTACGCGATCAAGGAAGGATCTCTGTGGGGCGTCTGCGCCTGGCACACGGCCTGGAACTGGCTGCTGGGCGTCGGCTTTGGCCTGGAGGTCAGCGGCGGCCGGATCGCGGTGCAGAGCCTCGTCGTCGACCTCGCCCCCAAGGAGGGCGCGCCCTGGTGGCTGACGGGCGGCGCGTTTGGACCGGAAGCCAGCGTGGCCACGACCATCGTCCTGCTTGCAGGCTGCGCCTACTTCGGCGTGACCGGCGCATTCCGGGCCGCCCGCGCCCGGTCAGCGGCGTTCAACTAAGCGATCTTGCCGGGCGGGTCGTCGCCGAACCCCGCCCGGCTTCTGCTTCTACTTCGAGGCTTCAGCCTCTGCGCCAAGCCAGGCCTTGCGGAACGTCAATTGGGCGTCGGTAGGCTTCAGATCGGCCTTCTCGAAGCGCACGATCTCAAGCGTCGGGTCGGCGGCGATCGTAAGCGGCGCCTCGCGGACCTGGCCGCGCTGAATGAACTTCACGCTCGTCGCGTCGCCGGGCTTCAGGCGATCCAGCGCATCGGTCCAGTCGCCCTCATTGGCGAACACGAAGCGGCCGATGCTGACGATCCGATCGCCGACCTCGACCCCGGCGCCGTAGAGCGGGCTGTTGGGCGCAGGCGGCGCGTCCAGCAGCAGCTCCGTCCCGCTAACCTTGACGCGCGAGGCGCCCAGCCAAGCCTTCTTCGGGGCCTTCTGGCGCAGCTTCAGCCCCGCCTGCTCCAGCAGAGGCGCGAAGTCCGGCAGGGCCGAACCTTCGATGCTGGCCTTGAAGAAAGCGTCGGCGAAGGCCTGATCGCCGGTCGTCTTGGCCAAGGCGGCGCGGATATCAGCGGGCGTGTAGGGCTTCTCAGTGACGCCGTGGGCGCGCCACATCTGCTTCATGAAGTCATCGAGGCTGAGCGGCTTATCGCGGCCGCGCATCTGCAGATCCAAGGCCAGGCCAATCACCGCGCCGTACGGATAGTACGAGGTGAAGATGTTCGGATTGACCGGGTCCAGAGCGGCGGCCGCGTCGACGAACGGCGCGCGCAGGCTCATCTCCTGGGGCGAGCCGTAGAGCCGGCCCGGACCGGTGACGACGCCGTTCAGCGTACTGGATAGACCGGAGAGGAACTCATCCGTCGTCGACTGCCCCGCCCGACGGATCAGCAGCGGGCCGTAGTATTGGGTGAAGCCCTCGGCCAGCCACAGCGACGGGGTCGGGTTGGCCTTGGTGAAGTCGAACGGCTCCAGTTCGGCCGGACGGATTCGCTCCACGTTCCAGGCGTGGAACAGCTCGTGGCTGGCCGTGCCCAGCTGGCTGAAATTGCCCCGGAACAGCGACCGCGGCTGGCTGATGAAGGTGGAGTTGCGATGCTCCATGCCGTCGCCCGTGATCTGCGGCATGTAGTCGGCGATGAAGGTGTATTCGCCGTAGTCGAACTTGGGCAGCTCGCCGAACACCTTGATGTGCTCGGGCACGATGGCCTTCAACTTCGCGGCGAAGATGTCGGCGTCCTCGGGCGTGCCGGGATCATGCAGGGCCAGACGGAAGGTGTAGTCGCGCCCCTGATCGGTCACCGTCCACTCGCGCACCGTCATGGCGCTGAGCTCGGTGGGGCTGTCCATGAAGTACTGCAGGTTCGGCGCCCAGAAGCTGTCGGGCTGGCCGGTCACCCGGGGCAGCTGGGTGGCGATCTTCCAACTGGGATCGGCCCGTTCGAAGCGAATGCGGATCGGCTTGTCGTCATAGCCCGCCGCCCACAGGAAGGTCGCCGGCATGTTGAGGTGGGCGTGGGTATTGTCGATCTGCGAGTAGGTGCCGTCGCCGCGATCGGCGTAGAGCGTGTAGGTGACCCTGACCGTGCCATCGTGGCCGGACACCGCCCAACCGTAGGGATCGGTGCGATCGACGGTCAGCGGCTTGCCCGCGCCGTCGACGGCGGTGACCTGATAGACGTTCTTGGCGAACTCATGGATCGCATAGCGCCCTGGCGAAGAGCGCGACATGCGCAGCTTCAGCGCTCCCTTGGGAACCTTGCGGAACGTCGCCGTGATCTTCGCTTCGCGATGCGCTGCGTTGGGGAAAGCGACGTCGTACTGGACGGGCGCTGCGGGACCAGGATCCTGGGCGGATGCGCTCGTCGCAACGAGGGCCAAGGCCGACAGGCCAAATAGAAGCTTCCGCATGAACTTAAATCCCCTTCGCGATCGCGGCGGGAACTGTGGCCAACCCCGGGGAGAGTCGCAAGGCGAGCGCCCAAAGCAAAACGCCCCGGGAGACATCCCGGGGCGTTTCGTCAGGTCTTGTCAGTCTTTCAGTTGGCCAGGCGACGCAGGAAAGACGGGATCTCGAGATCCTCGGCGTCATCGACCTGTGGCGTTTCGACCGGCTGCAGCTGCGGGCGGGCGCTCTGGGCCGAGCGAGCCTGCGGCTGCGGCGCGGAGGCCTGTTGCTCATAACGCTGGCGTCCGCCGCCGAACATCGAGAAGAAACCGCCCTGCTTCTGGGGACGACGCTCTTCGTAGTAGTTGCTCTCGGGGAATAGCGGTTCCTCAGCGCCGTCATCGACCAGCGGATCGACGATGCGGCTCACCGGCCGGGCCGGAGCCGCGGCGATACGCGGTTCTTCAGCTACAGTCGGCTCGTCGTAGTAAAGCTCGGCTTCCGGCTCTGGTTGCGGGGCCGACATCACGATCTCGGGCTCGGGCGCCGGCTCGGGCGCGAACGCCACGGGACGCTCGACCGGGCGAGCGGCTTCGTAGCGGGCCGTCGGACGGGCCGGCTCGGGCTGCGGCGCGGGACGCGAGGTCTCGGCGATCAGCGGCGCGGCGGAGGTGTTCCGCGAAACAGGCTTGGGCTCGATCTGGGCGATCGAGGCGCCGTCCATGCCAGTGGCGACCACCGACACGCGGATCACGCCTTCCAGCGACGGATCGAAGGCCGCGCCGAAGATGATGTTGGCTTCAGGATCGACCTGATCGGAGATCGCGTTGGCGGCCTCGTCGACCTCCAGGAGGGTCATGTCCATGCCGCCGGTCACGTTGACCAGCACGGCCTTGGCGCCTTTCAGCGAGACTTCGTCCAGCAGCGGATTGGCGATGGCGTTCTGCGCGGCCATCAGGGCGCGGTCTTCGCCGGTGCCCTCGCCGGTGCCCATCATCGCCTTGCCCATCTCGGTCATGACCGTGCGGACGTCGGCGAAGTCGAGGTTGATCAGGCCCGGCAGGACCATCAGATCAGTGATCGAGCGGACGCCCGAGTGCAGCACCTGGTCGGCCATGCCGAAGGCTTCGGCGAAGGTCGTGCGCTCATTGGCGACGCGGAATAGGTTCTGGTTCGGAATGACGATCAGGGTGTCGACGTAGCGCTGCAGCTCCTGAATGCCGCTGTCGGCCAGGCGCATGCGGTGACGGCCTTCGAAGTGGAAGGGCTTGGTCACGACGCCGACGGTCAGGATGCCGCGCTCTCGGGCGCACTTGGCGATGATCGGAGCCGCGCCGGTGCCGGTGCCGCCGCCCATGCCGGCGGTGATGAACACCATGTGCGCGCCGTCGAGGTGCTCGCCGATCTCCGGGAAGCTTTCCTCGGCCGCGCTCATGCCCACTTCGGGGTGCGCGCCAGCGCCCAGGCCTTGAGTGATCTGCACGCCCAACTGGATGCGACGGTCCGTCTTGGCGAACTGAAGCTGTTGAGCGTCAGTGTTGGCCACCACGAACTCCACACCCTCGAGGCCCGCCTCGATCATGTTGTTCACGGCGTTGCCGCCAGCGCCGCCCACGCCGAAAACCACGATGCGCGGCTTCAGCTCAGTCGTACGCGGCGCGGAAAGAGAAATAGCCATGGGACCCTCGCGTCCTTACGCCGAAATCGTCAAATTAGACCTCGGCGACACCCAATCGCCGGGGATGCCTCGACGATCGTGTTAACAGAACAACCACCATCGTTAATCGGCGGTTAACTGCATAATCTGAGTCGTGGTCTGGTCGAGCGGGGCCGTTGGATAAATTGTGGCCTATCAACAGAATCCCTCAATGAACCAAAGGTTCTACGGGGATTCACAGGCGCGTGCGACCGAACGCCGCTGAGGCTCGAAACCTCCGTCTACAGCGGCTTTCAGCCAGCAAAAGGCCCGGTCGATAAACTCGACCGGGCCCTGAAAGTTAAACTGTAGTGTTACTCACGCTTTAAGACTTCGCGCGGTTTTGTCGCGGCTTAAAGGTTGTCACGCAGCCAGGCGGCCGCCTTGGCCATCGGGCTGGCGTTGGGATCAATGGGGCGCTTACGCGCCATGCCCCCGCCGGCCAGAGCCTTGGACGACACCGCCTCGCGCGGGCCAAAGGCGGTGCGATGCAGCACGCCGGCGGCGGCGCAGAAGGCGGGGCCCGACGCGGCGTCGGCCAGATGCGGCACCCGGCGCGGGCGGCCCAGGCGAACGGGACGATCAAACACACGCACGGCCACTTCGCGAACACCGGCCAGTTGGCTGGCGCCGCCGGTCAGCACGATCCCCGCGCCGGGCTCGACCGGGGCGCCCGAGGCCTTCAGGCGCTCGCGCAGCAGTTCCAGGGTTTCTTCGACGCGCGGCTGGATGATGCCCTTGAGCAGGCTGCGGGGCGCGATCACCGGACCCGCGCCCGGATCGTCGCCGCGCGGCGGCGCTTCGATCATCTCGCGATCCTCGTTGGCCGAGGCGATGGCGCTGCCGTGCAGGGTCTTGATGCGCTCAGCGCCGACCACCGAGGTCTGCAGGCCGCGCGCGATGTCCTGGGTCACGTGCCCGCCGCCCACGGCCAGGCTGTCGACGTGGCAGAGAGCGCCGTTGTTGAACACGGCCACGGAGGTCGAACCGCCGCCCATGTCGATGCAGACGGCGCCCAGATCCATCTCGTCCTCTTCCAGGGCCGCCAGGGCCGAGGCGAACGGCGCGGCGACAATGCCTTCGAACGACAGGTGGGCGCGCTCGACGCAGTGGGCGAGCGTATGGAAGATGTTCTCGTTCACCGAGACGACCAGCAGCTCCAGACCCAGTGCGCGGCCGAACATGGCGCGCGGGTCGCGGATGCCGCGCTGGCCGTCGACCGACCAGGCGATCGGCAGGAGGTGGATCGGCTTGCGGCCCGGAATACGGACCTGGGCCAGGGCCGAGGCGATGGCGCGCGACAGGTCGCCGTCGCCGATCGGACGCGCGCCCAGCGAGACCTGGGTGTGGACGCGGTGGCTGGCGAGCTGGCCGCCCGCGGTGCAGACGCTGACGCCCTGCACGTGGACTCCGGCCACGGTCTCGGCGCGCTCCACGGCCTGGGCGATCGCTTGAGCGGCCTCGTCCAGATTGACGATCGCGCCGCCACGCACGCCGCGCGACTGCACATAGCCGACGCCCGCCGTGGTCAGGGTGCGGTTATCCCGGTGGATCCCGTCGGCCTTCATGATGAAGCACGTCACCTTCGACGCGCCCAGATCGACGGCCGCGATGGCGGGCTGGCGCACGAGCGTCGCCTTCAGGCCTTCACGGGCCTGTTTCCGATCCTCCATTCGCGACATTGCTATTGCCACCTCAGCCCATCACGTCACTTACGCCCCGTCGGCCGCAGGCTGCCCGGGCAGCACCGCGTCGCGGGGTCTCACAGCCACCATTTCGGGGTCGCGCAGATCGATCCGCGCAAAACCCATGTCCAGGATTCGCTGCCGTTGGTCGAGCTGATCCAATTGAATCAGCGCGGATTCTTCGTCGATCGCCGGTAGCTGGATCAGCGAGCCGTCCTTCAGCCGCAGATCCCAGCGACGGTCGTCCACCCGAACCATCGCTTCCAGGCGATCGCGCAGGCGCGGCCGCGAGGCGACCGCAGGCAGGATCAGGCCAGCGGCCTGGTCGGCGCCCTGCCCCACCACCAGCGGCAGTTGCGGGAACCGCGCCGGATCCGCCTCGGTGATGACCTGGCCCTCGCCGTCGATCACCTTCATGCGACCCTTGTTCTGCCAGACCGCGAGCGCAGGGCGCTCCTCGACGGCGATCAGGACGGTGTCAGGCAGCATGCGCACGACCTTGGCGTCCTTCACCCAGCCCACGCCCTGAACGCGCGTCCGAATGTCGGCGAGGTCCATCCCCAGGGTCGGTTGGTCGAGATAGAGGCCCGACGCCTTGAGGATATCAGCCTGCGCCGTCGCCGAGGCGCCGCGGATGTGAACCGTCTTCAGCTTGAAACCGGCGGAGGCGAAGCTGTTGTCGACGCCATGGACCATGGCCGCGCCGATACGCTCGGCGCGGTGGCCGGTCGCCAGCATCACCACAAGGCCAAGGCCCAAGGCCGCGCCCGCCACGGTCAGGGCCACCGTGGGCGACAGGCCCACGCCCCGCGCGGCGTGCAGCTTCGCAGCCGGCTGCGCCTTCCGGGGCGCCGGCTTGCCTTTGCTCGGACTTACGGGCGCTTCGGCCCGGGGTCGCCTAGGCTTAGGCGGTCCCCCCCGCACTACAGCGGGCATAAGCGTCCTCCACGATCCACAAAACTAACTGGTCAAACGGGATCCCGACGTGGTCGGCCTGCTCGGGAGCGAGCGAGGTCGGCGTCATGCCGGGCTGCGTGTTGACCTCTAGAAGGACCAGAAGGTCGTTAATGTCGTCATAACGGAAGTCCGACCGGGTTACCCCTCGGCAACCAAGAGCGGTATGGGCCAGCTCGGCCATCCGCATCGCGCGATCCCTTACAGCATTGGGGATTGGGGCCGGCAGAACGTGGATCGAGCCCCCTTCGGAGTACTTGGCCTCGTAGTCATAAAAACCTGTGGATGCACGGATATCGGTTACCGCGAGCGCCCTGGGACCATTTGACTCACCCAGAACGGCGACCGCCAGCTCCAGGCCTTGGATGTAGGGCTCGACCATCACCTCCTCGCCGAAGGTCCAGGCGGGCGAGGCCAGGTCTTCCGGCGGCCGGTTGGCGCCTTCGTGGACGATGAACACCCCGACCGACGAGCCTTCGGCGTTGGGCTTCACGACGTAGGGGGGCTGCAGCACATGGTCGCGCGCGACGTCGTGACGATTGAACAGGCCGCCGCCCGGCACCACCACGCCCGCTGCAGCCAACACCGCCTTGGCCTTGGCCTTATCCATCGCCAGAGCCGAGGCCAAGACGCCCGAGTGGGTGTAGGGCAGCTTGAGGGTTTCCAGCACGCCCTGGACGCAGCCGTCTTCGCCCCACTCGCCGTGCAGAGCGTTGAAAACGAGATCGGGCTTGGTCGCCGTCAGCACCTGGGCGACGTCGGGGCCGGGATCGATGCGCGAAACCTTGGCGCCCAGCCGCTCCAGAGCGTCGGCGCAGGCGGCGCCCGACACCAGGCTGACCTTGCGTTCCGACGAGGGGCCGCCAAGCAGGACGGCGATATGGCGGCCGGACAGGGGCTGCTGGGTCATTTGGCGGGAGACTCTTTGGAAAGGGCTGCGACGTTCAGCCACTCCTAGTCAGCCCGGACGCGCCTGCCAACCGCAAGACGCTGAACCAAGTCATGTCATCCCGGCCAAGCGCGAAGCGCGCAGCGCCGGGACCCAGGGGCCACCGCATTGCCGTTGCCCCCTGGGTCCCGGACAGCCTCTGCGAGGCTTCCGGGATGACACCGGTTTGGAACCTCGACCGACGCCTACTTCGCCGCCGGCGCCGCCGGCTTCAGCGCGCGGAAATCGACGTCGCTGTCGGCCACCAGATAGACCAGCGATGTCCAGGCTGCGACGTTCTGGGCCAGTTCGGCGGGGCGAACCTTGTCCAGCGTGTCGTCCATGGTGTGGTGGTAGTCGAAGTAGCGGCTGGCGTCCTGGTTCAGGTTGATGACCGGAACCCCGGCGCGCTCGATGCCGCTGACGTCGGCGCCGGCGCCGGCGGCGGGCGTGCGATCCACGTAGATCTTCAGCGGCGCCAGCACGCTGGCCGCAGCCTTGACTACAGGATGGTCCAGCGAACCCGCCGGAACCTGCAGGCTGTAAATGCGGTCCGCACCGCTATCGCTCTCGCCGGCCAGGACCATCTTGGAAAGCTCGTCCTTGTGGGCGGCCAGATAGGCCTCCGACGAACCACCGCTCTCTTCCGAACCCCACATGACCACGCGGACCGTGCGCTTGGGACGCTTGGGCAGGTCGCCGATCAGCTTGGCCGCGGCCGTGGTGATGGCGATGCCGGTGGCGTCGTCCAGCGCGCCGGTGCCGACGTCCCAGCTATCGAGGTGACCGCCGATGACGATGACCTCGTCCGGCTTTTCCGAGCCCTTGATATCGCCCGAGATGTTCCAGGCGACGTTGTTCGGATTGACGCTCGACTCCAGCTTCAGCTTGACCCGCATCGGGACTTTGCGCGCCGCCAGGCGCTCCAGCTGTTCTGCTTCGGGGACGCCGATCGCGGCGGCGGGAATGGTCGCCACGCCTTCCCCGCTGGCGGTGCCGCCGGTGTGCGGGACCGTCGAGTCGGAGGTCGAGATCGAGCGGATCAGCATGGCCACCGCGCCGCGCTTGGCGGCTTCCACCGGGCCGATACGACGCGAGATGCCCGCCGCGCCATACCCGGCGCCGTTCTGGGTGCGGACCATGGGCTGGGTGATCACCACGATCTTGCCCTTCAGAGCGCCTTCAGGCGCGACCATCATGTCGGCGAAGGTCTTGAACAACGCCACCTCGGCCTCGATGCCGCCGGCCGGCGTCGACACCGTGCGGCCCAGGCCCACCGCGCCTAGCTTCATGGCGTACGGCGCGACCAGCTCGGCGCTCTCCTCGCCCCGGCTCCACGACGGCTTGGCGAATTCCTCGACCTTGATGTTGGTGAAGCCCAGCGCCTTGAACTTGGCGACGCCCCAGTCTTTCGCCTTGGCCATGGCCGGCGAGCCAACGAGGCGCGGGCCGATATTGGTGGTCAGGTCCTCGGTGATGTCCCAGGCCAGATAGTCGCGCAGGGCCTTGTCCCGCAGCGCCTCAGCGGTCTTGAGATCCTGGGCGTGGGCGACGCCCGACATGAGGGCGATAGCGGCGGAAGCGATCAACAGACGACGGAACATGAGCAAAGATTCTCCCCAAAGGCGGGGGAGTCATAACACTCGTGCGCGTCGGGGGGAGTCAGCAATGGGGCGGGGGGAGATGAAGAGCCCGCGCGCTGCTCAAAATCCTCCGCCGCTAGGGGGAGGATTGGGTCACTACCCCACACGCCCAATGCGCTTGATTTCCCAATCCAGCTGGACGCCGGTCTTGGCCAGGACATCAGCGCGCACCGCCTCGCCCAGGCCCTCCAGATCCGCCGCCGTCGCCTCGCCGGTGTTGATCAGGAAGTTGCAGTGCAGCGGCGAGAACATCGCTCCGCCAAACGGCTTGCCCCGCCAGCCGGCCTCATCGACCAGCTTCCACGACGAATGGCCCGGCGGGTTCTTGAAGGTTGAGCCGCCGGTCTTTTCGCGGATCGGCTGGGTGGTCTCGCGCCGGCTGGTGATCTCGGCCATGCGAGCCTTGATCGCCTCGGGTTCGTCGGCGGTCCCCTCGAAGATCGCGTCCAGCACGATGACGGTGTCGCCGTCCTGAAGGGCGCTGTGGCGGTAGGTGTAGTGCAGATCCTCGAC
This sequence comes from Caulobacter sp. DMC95, assembly GCF_056313785.1. Taxonomy (NCBI): domain Bacteria; kingdom Pseudomonadati; phylum Pseudomonadota; class Alphaproteobacteria; order Caulobacterales; family Caulobacteraceae; genus Caulobacter; species Caulobacter sp. DMC95. Next base: position 62,428 of record NZ_JBQUZP010000009.1, read on the forward strand.
CGTCAGTTCGCGGACGCCGGAACGGTCCATCACACGCACCGACTTGACCACATTGACGGTCTCGGAGCCGTAGCAGCCAGCGTTCATGATCACCGCGCCGCCGATCGTGCCCGGCACGCCGACATAGAATTCAAGCCCCGCGATCCCGGCTTCGGCGGCCTTGCGGGCCAGGATAGCGTCGGGCACGGCGCTGCCGGAGCGGATCCGGTTACCGCCCAGCGCCTCGACCGTGTTGAAGCCCTTGCCCAGACGGATGATCACGCCCTCGACGCCGGCGTCGCGGACCAGCAGGTTGCTGCCGACGCCGATCGCCATGACGGGAACCGAGGGATCCAGCGCTTTCAGAAAGTCCGACAGATCCTGCTCATCTGCGGGCAGGAACACCACGTCAGCGGGACCGCCCACGCGGAACCAGGTGAACGGCGCTAGCGGCTCGTCGATCAGCAGCTTTCCACGGACAGTCGGGAGTTTGGTCTTCCAGCTCACTTGGTCAGCGCTTCCAGCTGCCCCGGCAGGGCGTAGGACCAGGTGGTGATGTCGCCGGCGCCCAGCAGGACGACGAGGTCTCCGCTTTGGGCCTCGGCTGCGATCAGGCGCGGCAGGGCCGTCGGATTCTCCAGCGGGAGCGCGCGGCGGTGGCCGAACTTCTTGAGACCCGCGACCAGCGCGTCGCGATCCACGCCCGGAATCGGCTGCTCGCCAGCCGTATAGACGTCGGCGACGATCACCGTGTCCGCGTCGTTGAAGCAGCTGGAGAATTCGGTCATCAGGTCGCGCAGGCGCGTGTAGCGGTGCGGCTGGACCACGGCGATCACCTTGCCGGTCGACACCGCGCGGGCGGCCTTCAGCACGGCGGCGATCTCGACGGGGTGGTGGCCATAGTCGTCGACGACGCGGATACCGTTGGCCACGCCCGTGGTGGTGAAGCGGCGCTTGACCCCGCCAAAGCTAGCCAGACCGCGCGCGATGGCTTCGGCGTCGACGCCAAGCTCGCGGGCCACGGCCACGGCGGCGGCGGCGTTCAGCACGTTGTGATGGCCGGCCATGGGCATCTTCAAGCCGTCATAGCGGACGACCTCGCCGTCGCGCGGCGAGACCACGATGTCGAACGTCGCGCCCTCCGGCCCCATGGCGATATTGGAAACCCGCACCTCGGCCTGCGGATTCGTGCCGTAGGTCACAAGGCGGCGGTTCTCGATCCGCGCGGTCAGGGCCTGCACTTCGGGATGGTCGGTGCAGACGGCGGCGAAGCCGTAGAACGGGATGTTCTGAATGAAGTCCTGGAAGCCCTTCTTGACCGCGTCGAAGTCGCCCCAGTGGTCCAGGTGCTCGGCGTCGATATTGGTGACGATGGCCACCGTCGACTTCAGGCGTAGGAACGAGCCGTCGCTCTCGTCGGCCTCGACGACGATCCAGTCGCCCTCCCCGACCTTTGCGTTGGTGCCGTAGGCGTTGATGATGCCGCCATTGACGACTGTAGGATCCAGCCCGCCGGCGTCCAGCAGGGTGGCGACCATCGAGGTCGTGGTGGTCTTGCCGTGCGTGCCGCCCACGGCCACCGAGAACTGCAGGCGCATCAGCTCGGCCAGCATCTCGGCGCGGCGCACCAGCGGAAGCCGCTTGTCGCGACCGGCGACCATCTCGGGGTTATCAGCCTTGACGGCCGTCGAATAGACGATGGCCGACGCGCCTTCGACGTGGGCGGCGTCGTGGCCGATGAAGATCCGCGCGCCCAGCTTTTCCAGCCGCTCGGTATTGGCGCTGGCCTTGGCGTCACTGCCCTGAACGGTGTAGCCGATACGCAGCATGATCTCGGCGATGCCGGACATGCCAATGCCGCCGATGCCGATGAAGTGCACGGGGCCGAGTTCGAAGGGGACGGGGCGTCGACGCTGGATCATGAAGAGCCGATTAGACCATTTGAAACGGCGACGGAACGGTCAGCGCGCGAAATCCTCGTCCTTCGACAGGCTCAGGATGAGGATTTTCGAATGACGCGCCGAGCCGACCGCGGACCTATGCCTGAGACCATCAATAGACCTCATCCTGAGCCTGTCGAAGGACGAGGTCGGCCCCTGCCCTTGCTGGGTGCGCTCTTGGCGACGCTGATCGCATCCTCCGCTGCCGCCCAGACCCCCGCCCAGCTTGAGCTGCGCCTGGCCGATGTAGGGCGCTTCGCCATGTTCGTCGACATGGGCGGCGTCCAGTGGACGGGCCGCACCGCGCGGCTGCGCGTGCTGCAGGTCACCGAAGGCGGCTTCAAGGCCGGCGCCGAAGAGTTCTGGGGCGGCTGGCGGCACGAAGTCATCGACTGCGACGCCCGCACCATCGCCCACGCAGGCTTTGGCAGCGTCCGGGCGGGCGGGCGCGAAGGCCCAGTGACGGGCGCTCAACGTCCGGCCCAGCCGCTGCCTGTGGGCAGCGCCGACGAAGCAGCGGCAAGGATCGTCTGCGACGGATGGAAGCCCTACGCCAAGGTCCCGGTGGCGCGCAGCGTCGAGGAGGCTGTACGGATCGGCCGCCCGCTTATCGAGACAGGGGCCGAGCCGTAAGCGCTGCTAAGCCCTATCGTAGCGCGTTGAACGCCGCCGTCAGACGGCGCTCGGTCATCGGCGGGGCGGAGGCGAGAACCTTGGCGGAGACCGCCGGATCCACCTTGGCGTCGCCGACCTTGGCCACGAAAACCATGCCCATGCCCCAGTGCGGAAGGCATTTGAAGCCGTAGACGCCTGGCTTGGCGACCTTGACGACGACCTCCTTGCCCATGAGGCCCTTCACCGGCGCGACGCCAGCCGGCGCAAGGCCCGGAATGGTTTCAGCGTTGTGTCCGGCGTCGGTCGGCACAAAGCGGATCGTATCGCCGGGTTTGAGCTTGGCGGTCGAGGGCTCGAACACCATCGGCCCCTCGGGGCCCTGGTTGCGCATCTTGACGGTGAGCTCGGTGGCCGAGGCCGAGGCGGCATGGGCGGCGACCGCAACAGCGCCGACGAAAATCAATGTCCTGAACATGGCGAGCCTTCTTTGCGCGCGCGGTCATACCCGCTGCGCACTCGCCTTAGGCTGCTATGCCGGTGACAGCCTTGCGCAGCCTCAAGTCAGGGCCGCGCCGTTTTCTCCACCAGATCCGCCAACTCCTCCGCGGCGTTCGGCTTGGCGGCGGACCGCGCCCCCGCCGCCATCTTTTCCAGGCGCTCGGGCTTGGATAGCAGAGCCTTGAGCGCGGCGGCCATCACGTCGACCGTCAGCTCGTCTTCCAGGCACACCGCCGCGCCGCCGGCCTCTTCCAGCAGACGGGCGTTGAAGCGCTGGTGGTCGTCGGCGGCGATCTTCAGCGGCACCAGGATCGAGGGCCGGCCAGCCACCGCCAGCTCGGTGCAGGTTGAAGCGCCCGAGCGGCCAATGACCAGGTGCGACTGACGCAGATAACCGGCCATGTCGCGGAAGAACGGCGCGACCTCGCACTCGACCATCGCGTTGCGATAGGTCTTGCGGGCCTGCTCCATGCTCTCGGCGCGAGCCTGCTGGAAAACCTTCAGGCGGCCGCGCATCTCCTCGGGCAGCTTGGCGACGGCCTCCGGGATCAGCTCGGAGAGCAGCCGCGCGCCCTGGCTGCCGCCGGTGACCAGCAGGCGCAACTGCACCTCCGGCGCCAGATAGGGCACGTCGAACAACTCGCGCACCGGCGGTCGCACAGGGTTGCCCACCACATGAGCGCGGGCCTTTACGGCGGGCGCGGCCTTCTCCAGGGTGGGAAACGCGCACGCCACTTCGTTGACGCGCGGAGCGAGGAAGCGGTTCACGCGGCCCAGCACCGCGTTCTGTTCGTGGATGACCGTCGGGCGGCCTTGCGACAGCGCGCCCAGCAGCGCCGGCAGCGCCGGATAACCGCCGAAGCCCACGACGACGGCCGGGTCCAGTCGCTTGAAGGCGGCACGGGCCTCCAGCACGCCCTGCATGACCGTGAAGCCGGCCTTGATCATGCCCAGCGGATCGCTGGATTTGGCCGTCGCGGCCGACAGCGCCAGGCGCTCCTCGGCCGGGAACTTGTCGGCGTACAGCGCGCCGCGATCGTCGGTGGCCAGCACCACGCGCCAACCACGGGCGGACAGCGCCTCGGCCAGGGCCTGAGCGGGGAACATATGGCCGCCGGTTCCCCCGGCGGCGACAACAGCCAGCTTGCTCATCAGGCGTCCGCGCGACCGAAGCCGAACTCGCCGCTTGCGCCATAGGCGCCGGGGCGCTTGCGCACCAAGGCCAGGGCCATGCCCAGCGTCAAACCCATCGCGAGCATGGAAGAGCCCCCGTAGCTGATGAACGGAAGCGTCATGCCCTTGGTTGGGATCATGTTCAAGTTCACGGCGATGTTGATGAGGGCTTGCTGCCCCAGAAGAACGAACAAACCGGCCGCCGCGACCTGCTCGAACGGGTCGTTGAGCTTCATCGCCTTGTACAGTCCGCGCACTACGACGAAGGCGAAGAGACCGATCAGCGACCACGAGAAGATCAGACCGTACTCCTCGGCCGCCACCGAATAGATGAAGTCGGTGTGCAGGTCGGGCACGTGGCGCTTCATGACCCCCTCGCCCGGTCCGCGCCCGAACAGCCCGCCGGCGCGGATGGCCTCGGCGGCGCGGGTGACCTGATGGGTATCGGCCTGATCGGGGCTGAGGAACTTCTGCACGCGAGCATGCACGTGGTCGAACAGGAAGTAGGTCGAACACAGCCCCGCAAACGCCACGCCGCCCAGCCCCATGATCCAGGAGATCGGCACCCCGGCCATCCAGAAGGCCGCGCCAAAAGCGATGGTGATCAGCACGGTCTGGCCGACGTCCGGCTGGATCAGCAGCAAGGCCACGGCGATGAAATAGAGCAGGAAGGCGATCGAGACGCCGGGCACGCCCTCGCCCTTCTGGCCCTCGGCGAACATCCAGGAGACCAGCACGATCAAGGCCGGTTTCATGAACTCCGACGGCTGCAGGGTGAAGCCGCCGAACTGCAGCCAGCGCGTCGCGCCTTTGGCGTTATGACCGACGAAGGGCAACGCGATCATCACCGCGATCGCGCCAATGTAGATAAAGAACGCCGCCCGCCGGATGCCCTTGGGCGACAGCATCGACACGATCAGCATAAGCACTGTCGAGGCCGTCGCGAAGAAGCACATGCGCAGGGCGAAGTGGAACTGGTCGTCGATGCCGATCCGCTGGGCCGCGGCGGGGCTCGAGGCGAACGACAACAGCATGCCCAGGGTGACCAGCAGGGCGGTCGCACCCAGCAGCCAGCGATCCGTCGTCCACCACCACAGGCCGATCGCGGTGCGGTCGGTGCGGGCGAAGGCATGTGTCGCGTTGGAGGCCATGGGCGGAGAGTCGGTTCGGAGGGTTAATCAAACCTTGCTTCACCGATCTAACCCCGTGGACATGCGGCGAAAAGCGCGGGATGAGGGATCCATGGCCTCCTCCGACGACCTTCGCCTGCTGGAAACCATCACCGATGCGGACCAGCGCAACGCCTTGGCCCTGCGGCTGGCGCAAGCCGCAACGCCGGGCCTCGACGCCGTGCTGGTCAAGCTGATCCAGCGCCCCGACCTCGCTGACAAGCGCGCGCCCCTAGTTCACGCCCTGAGCTTCGTCGACTGCTCCGACCACGTCGCCCTTCTGGTGGAGCTTGTGGCGTCAGGCGGCTTCGACGCGGCGCACGAGGCGCTTCAGGCGCTGGAGACCGTCGACGAGGCTGACGCCGACGATGTCGAGCAGGCGCGCGCCATTCTCGACCGAGCGCGAAGCGTCGCCAATCTTGAGGGCTGGCGCGAAGTCCTGCTCGAGGAACTGGCCGAGCTCTTCGACTAGGCGCCCGCAAGATCCCTGAAAAGTACGCGCACGCAAAACCAGCGCTTGTATTCTTCCCGCGTCGCGTGATCATTAGCATCTCGGGCAGGGACGTGGCGTGGCCGACGAAACATCGGACAAGACTGTTCTAGAAGGCGCTGGGGCTTATTTCCTCAGCGTGGTCGAGGCTAGTCAAGACTGCATCCGCGTCATCAGCGCGGAGGGCTACCTCGAATACATGAACGCCCAGGGCAAATCCTTGCTTGAGATCGCGGATTTCGAGGGCCGCAATCGCCATCAGTATTGGCCTGACATGTGGCCGCTCGAAAGTCGCGCCACCGTTGAGCAGGCCCTGCGCGCCGCCATGGCCGGGAACGCTGTCGCCTTCCGGGCCCCCTGCCCCACGGCGAAAGGCGCGCCACGCTGGTGGGACACCACGGTCTCGCCGATTCTCGAAGACGGCCGAGTCATTCGCGTATTGGCCACATCACGCGACGTCACCGGAGAGCGTCTCGCAGAGAGCCATCGGCAGCTGCTGGTCAACGAATTGAACCACCGGGTGAAGAACACCCTGGCCACCGTACAGTCGATCGCCAACCAGTCGCTGCGCAACGCCGGGGTCGAGCCGTCAGTCCGCGAAGCTCTGGAAGGCCGCCTGATGGCGATCGCCGCCACGCACAATGTCCTGACCGACCAGAACTGGTCCGCCGCCAGCCTTCGCCAGATCGTCGACGGCTCGGTGACGCCTTATCGAACCTATCCCGCGCAGCTGACCATCAGCGGCGATGACTTGAAAGTCTCACCCAAGCCCGCCGTGGTCATGGCCTTGGCCTTTCATGAGCTGGCCATCAACGCCCTGAAGTATGGTGCGTTGTCGGCCCCTGACGGCCATGTCGATATCCACTGGTCGGTCGATCCGGATGATCAGTTGCTGATCGAGTGGGCCGAGCGAGGCGGTCCCAAGGTTCGTCCGCCCGAGCGCCGGGGCTTCGGCTCGCGGATCGTGGAGCTGGCCCTGCCCAATGAACTGGGCGGCAAGGTAGCGCTGGACTACCGAAGCGACGGCCTGCGCTGCTCCATCCGCTCGCCGCTGTCGGCCTTGGACAAGAACGACGCCTTCATGCCGCTGGCGTGACCCTCAGGTCGTTTCGCCGGTCAGTTCACGCCGGGCCTTTTCCAGTTCTTCGGCGTAGCGGCGGGTCACGTGCGCTTCGGTGATCAGGCCGATCACCTCGCCGCCTTCGTCCACCACGGCCAGTTCGTCGGCGCCGGTTTCGTCGAAGGCGGTCATGATCGCCTTGATTGACAGTTCCGGTGCCAGGGCGACCCGGGTGTGAGCCGCCAGACTCGCCACCGTGGCGTCGCGTTCAGGCGGTTCGGCATAGACGGCGGCGGTGGCGACGATGCCGGCGTAGCGTCCCGTTTCATCGGTCAGCACCGCACGCTTGGTCGAGCCCAGCGGAAACCGGCGACGGAACTCGGCAAGGCTGGTGCCCGCCGCGATGGTCTTGACGTCGCGGCGCATCATCTTGCCGGCGGTCAGGTTGCGCATCCAGCTGACGTCATGGGCGCTGCGGATCGTCTCGCCGCGCAGGTGCAGTCGCCAGGTCGAGAACGAATAGCCGAAGGTCTCGCGCACCACGGCGCTAGCGATCAGCGAGGCGGCCAGCGTGGCGCCCGTGACCGTAAAGTCGCCCGTGGCCTCCAGCACCAGGAACGACATGGTGAAGGGCCCGCCGACGATCGCCACGCCCAGCGCGCCCATGCCAACAAGCGAGGCGGCGATCGGGTCAAGATGCACCGTGCCCGTGGTCAGGTTAACCACCTGTGCGAAGGCCTGTCCCATCAAAGCGCCCAGGAACAGGGCCGCGAAGAACAGGCCGCCCCGGAAGCCTGAGCTCAGCGACACGATGGAGGCCACGGCCTTCATCAGGATCAGCACGAGCAGCACCTTCAGCGGCAGATCGCTGTTCAGATCCAGATGCAACGCGCCGTGGCCGCCGGACAGGGTCTGAGGCGTCGCCAGGGCGAGCGCGGCGAGCGCGACGCCGCCGATCGCGGGCTTGGACCAGCGCGGCAGCGGCGCCTTGACCGCCCACCGATCCGCCACCGCCACCGCCCGCATCAAGGCGACGCCGAGGATCGCCGCCACCAGACCCAGCACGCCGTACAGCGCGTAGTCAGCGGGTGACGAGATCGCGACCACGGAGGTCTTGAGAAGATAAGGCGTCGAGCCCAGCGCCTTGGCCACAAGGACCCCGGCCAGCGCGGCCGCAGCCACCGGCGCGATGTTGGCGACCGTGTAGGCGCCGATGACGATCTCGAACGCATAGAAGGCGCCGGTCAGCGGCGCGCCAAACGCTGCGGCGATGGCCGCGCCCGCGCCGGCCCCGACCAGGATCCGCAGGTCGCCCCGGCGCAGGTTCAGGCGTTGCCCCACCCAAGAGGCTGTCGCGCCGCCAGCCTGAGCGTAGGCCGCCTCGAGACCGACCGAAGCCCCCGATCCGTTCGAGATCAAGGTCTGGATACAGATGAAGAGGCTGTCGCGGATCGAGAGCCGTCCGCCGTGCAGGGCGTTGGCTTCGACGGGGTCGACGGCGTGGTTGGGGCGAAAGCGCAGGACTGCGGCCGTGAACAGGCCCAACACCAGCCCCCCCAGCGGAATGGCCAGCAACCGCCAGGGCTCAATCATGGTCTGGGCCGAGAGGCGTTCGTTGGGATCGAAGTTGAAGATCGCGACCTGGGTCCCATGCGCGAGCGCGCCCAGCGAAACCGCCAAGGCGCCGGCCACAAGGCCCACAACGGTGGCTACGGCGATGACCCAAAGCTCAGAAGAGCGCGTCCGACGGCGCAGCCAGGCCAGCCAAGGCAAGGCCTGACGTCCGGCGTCGCGCAAGCTAGCGCGATCGATCGCCGCGACGCGAAGAACAGATCGCCACGGAGGCGAAGCGGCCTTGGGCGACTCCGGTTCGGGGGCCTCGGCCGGCGCGCTCATCGCCTAGGCGACGGCCGCCTTGCCGCCACCCGTCGCCAATCCGTTCACGGCCGCGCGGAACGCCTCGCCACGGGCCTCAAAATCGCTGAACTGGTCGAACGAGGCGCAGGCGGGCGACAGCAGAACGATCGCCTCCTCCCCGCTAGCGGCCGCGTCGGCGTAGGCCTGCTGCACCGCGCGCTCCAGCGTGCCGCTCATCACGCATTCGGCCTTACCCGCGAGAGTCCAGGAGAACGGCTCGGCGGCCTCGCCGATCAGATACGCCTTGGCGATGCGCGGGAAGAGGTCCTTCAGGTCGTCGATGCCGCCCGCCTTGGCCACGCCGCCGGCGATCCAGTAGAACTTCGGATAGCTCGACATCGCCTGCCGCGCGGCGTCGGCGTTGGTGGCCTTGCTGTCGTTGACGAAGCGGACCTTGCCGATCTTGCCGACGGTTTCCATCCGGTGCGCCAGGCCTGGGAAGGTCATCAGGCCGTCGACCGCGTCCTGCATCGAGATGCCGATGGCGCGCGCGGCGGCGTAGGCGGCGGCGGCGTTCTGCCAGTTGTGGCGGCCCGGCAGGCTGCGGGCGCGCAGGATGTCGGCGACCTCGACCACGCGCTCGCCCGTGGCGTCGTAGAGCACGCCCTGTAGCGCGTAAACGCCCCGGCCCATCGCCTTGCCGGCGCTGATCGGCCAGATCGTGCGACGGTTGGCGGCGGTGATCTCGGTGCAGATCTGCTGGCACCAAGCGTCGTCGACGCCGATGATCGCCGTATCGCCCTTGCCCTGGTTCAGGAAGATCCGGCGCTTGGCGGCGATATAGCCGTCCATGCCGCCGTGACGGTCCAGGTGGTCGGGCGAGATGTTCAGCAGGACGACCGCGTCGGGCTTCAGGCTGGAGGTCAGGTCCAGTTGGTATGAGGACAGTTCCAGCACATAGACCGCGCCGCCGTGCATATCTTCCAGACCGAGCACGCCGAGACCAATATTGCCACCGACCCGGGTGTCGCGTCCGGCCGAGGCGCACAGATGCCCGATCAGGGCTGTGGTCGTCGACTTGCCGTTGGTGCCGGTGATGGCGATGATCTTGGGACGCTTGTGAGCCGGCGCGGCATTGACGGTGCGGGCGAACAGCTCGACGTCGCCCAGCACCTCGACCCCGGCGGCCCTGGCCTTTTCGACGGTCCAATGCGGCTTGGGATGGGTCAGCGGCACGCCCGGCGACAGCATCAGGGCGGCGAACTGGCTCCAGTCGGCGGCCTGCAGATCGACCACAGGAAAGCCTTCGGCGGCGGCCGCCTCCCGGCTGGCGGACTTCTCGTCCCACAGGGCGACCTTGGCGCCCCCCGCGATCAAGGCGCGCGCCGCCGTAAGGCCGGTTCGGCCCAGGCCGAACACAGCGACGGTCTTGTCCTCGAAACCGCGGACGGGAATCATCAGTACGCCACTCCCTACCGCAACTTCAGTGTGGCCAGGCCGATGAAGGCCAGGATCATCGACACGATCCAGAAGCGGATCACGACAGTGGACTCAGGCCAGCCCAACTTCTCGAAATGGTGGTGGATCGGCGCCATCAAGAAGACCCGCTTGCCGGTCTTCTTGAAGTAGGCGACCTGGATCATGACGCTCAGCGCCTCGGCCACGAACAGGCCGCCGACGATGCCGAGAACCAGCTCGTGCTTGGCGCAGACGGCGATCGCGCCCAGGGCGCCGCCCAGGGCCAGCGAACCGGTGTCGCCCATGAAGATCTTGGCCGGCGGGGCGTTGTACCAGAGGAAGCCCATGCCGCCGCCGATGATCGCGCCGCACAGCACTGCCAGCTCGCCGACGCCCGGCGCGAAGTGCAGGTTCAGATAGTCGGCGAACTTGTAGTTGCCCACGAGGTAGGCGATCAGACCGAAGGTCGAGGCGGCGAACATCACCGGCACGATGGCCAGGCCATCTAGGCCGTCGGTCAGGTTCACCGCGTTGGAGAAGCCCGCGATGGTGAACGCGGCGAAGGCCACGTAGAACCAGCCCAGATTGATCACCAGCGCCTTGAAGATCGGGAAGACGAGACTGGTCTCGAGGTTCGGCGTCATCGGCGACTTGGGCGCGAAGACGATCAGGATCACCGTGGCGATGATCGCGACGATGAACTGAGCGATCAGCTTCTGGACGCTGGAGAGGCCCGCCGTGGTCTGCTTGGTGACCTTGGCGTAGTCGTCCATGAAGCCCAGCACACCAAAGCTGCCGGTGACCAGCAGCACGACCCAGACATGGACGTTGCGCAGGTCGGCCCACAGCAGCGCGCCGACGAACAGGCCCGCCAGGATCATGAAGCCGCCCATGGTGGGCGTGCCCGCCTTTTCAGTGACGTGACGCGCGATGCCGTCGGTGCGGATCGGCTGGCCCTTGCCCTGCTTGGCCTTCATCCAGCGGATGAAGCGCGAGCCCATCGCGACCGCCACGATGTAGGCCGTCAGCATCGCCATGCCTGACCGGAACGTCAGATATTTCAACAGGTTCAGAGCCGGAAGGTGCTCTTGCGAGCGCGCCAGCCATTCGTACAGCAGGTACAGCATCAGCCCTGTTCCCCAAGATCGAGCGCAGCCAAGGCGGCGGCGAGAACGCCGGCCTTTGAGCCGTTCGACCCCTTCACCATCACCACGTCGCCGGGCTGCACGGCCCCCGCCAGCGCCGACGTTAACTTTTCAGCAACCTCCGCGTAGCCGCCCCGCCGAGTCGGAGGAAGCGCCTCCCACAGCGATTTCATGTGGACGCCCGCGAGAAAAACCATGTCGACGTTCGCAGCCGCGATCGGCTCTGCAAGCTCGGCGTGAAACCGTGCGCTGCCCTCGCCCAATTCGAGCATGTCGGTTAGCGCGATCACCCGGCGGCCAGCGACCTTGCGTGCGCCCAGGGTCCTGAGCGCGGCCTGCATCGAGACGGGGTTGGCGTTATAGCTCTCGTCAACCAGGGTGAAGGCGCCGCCTGGGATGCGGATCGTCTTCTCCGCGCCGCGCCCTTCGATCGGCGCGAACGCCGCAAGAGCCGCCAGGGCGGTCTCGCGTGGCACGTCCAGCGCCTCCAGCATCAGCAGCACGCAAAGGCTGTTAGGACCCCAGTGGACGCCCGTCTGGCGGATCGGGAAGCTGAGCGCCTCACCCCGCAGGTTAACGGACACCACGGCGCCGTCGCCCTCCACAGTAAAACCGGTGAGCCGCGCTGTCGCGCCAGCGGCCTCGCCAAAGCTCCAGACGGTCGCGCCGACCTTTTCGGCCTCGGCTTTCAGGAAGTCGAACCAACGGTTGTCGGCGTTCAGAACGGCGACACCGCCCGGCTGCAGACCCGCGAAGATCTCGGCCTTGGCGCGCGCGACACCCGTCTCGCCATCGGGGAAGTTTTCGATATGAACCGGCCCCACCGTGGTGATCGCCACCGCGTGCGGCTGGACGAAGCCCGACAGCGGGACGATCTCGTCAGCGTGGTTCATGCCCACTTCGAACACTGCGCGCTCGGTGTCGCGCGGCATCCGCGCCAGGGTCAGCGGCACGCCGATATGGTTGTTGTAGCTTTTGACCGAGGCGTGGGCTTTGCCCGCCAGGCGCAGGCCCGCCTCGATGGCGCGCGTGACGCTGGTCTTACCGACCGAGCCCGTCACGGCACCGCGCTTGCACTGGGGCGCACGCTCGCGGGCGGCCACGCCGAGGGCCTCCAGCGCCTTGAAGGTGTCGGCGACCATCACGGCCGGCGCCTCGACGGGCTTGGCCGCTAGGACGCCGGCCGCGCCGTTGGCCATCGCCTGCGGAACGAAGTCATGACCATCCCGCACGCCAACCAGCGGCACGAAGAGATCGCCCGGCTCCACCGTCCGGGTGTCGATCGAAACGCCGGAGACCGAGAAGTCGCCAGCCACCTTGCCGCCGACCGCTCGGGCGATCTCGTCAGCTGTCCAGAGCGCGTCAGGCATCGACACCCTCCAGCGCCTGCAGGGTCTCGGCCACGTCGTCGAACGGATGCACGACGCCGGCGACGATCTGGCCCTGCTCGTGGCCCTTGCCAGCGACGACCAGCACATCGCCCTCGGCCATCAGCTCGACAGCCGCGCGGATGGCGGCGCGACGGTCGGCGATCTCGCGCGCGCCCGGCGCAGCCTCCAAGATGGCGGCGCGGATCGAGGCGGGATCCTCCGAGCGCGGATTGTCATCGGTGACGATGGCGATGTCGGCGAGGCGGGCGCCGATCGCGCCCATCAGGGGACGCTTGCCGCGATCGCGATCGCCACCGGCGCCGAACACCGCGATCAGCTTGCCAGCGGTATGCGGACGCAGAGCCTCAAGTACGGTCTGCAGGCCGTCGGGCGTGTGGGCGTAGTCGACATAGGCCTCGCCGCCCTTGGGACCGCGTCCGACGCGCTGCAGGCGTCCGGCCGCGCCTTCGAGGCTTTCGAGGGCCTTAAGAACCTTGGCGCTGTCCTCGCCGGCGGCGATGCACAGCCCGGCCGCGACCAGCACGTTCGAGGCCTGGAAGGCGCCGGCCAGCGGCAGCTTGAGGTGATGGACCACGCCGTCGGCCTCGACGACCAGGTCCTGACCGGCGGGCGTCGGCGTCCGCGACAGCAGGCGCAGCCCCTGCCCGTCCTCGCCGACGGAGAACACGCTCTGGCCCGAGGTGACTGCGGCGGCGGCGAAGTTCGGGAACGCCTCGCTGTCGGCGTTCAGCACCGCCATGGCGCCCGCAGGGGTAAGCGTGTCGAACAGACGCAGCTTGGCGGCGCGATAGGCCTCCATCGAGCCGTGATAGTCGAGGTGGTCCTGGGTGAAGTTCGTAAAGCCGGCGGCGCTCAGCTTGACGCCGTCGATACGACGCTGGTCGACGCCGTGCGAGCTGGCCTCCAGAGCCAGATGGGTGACGCCCATATCGGCGAGGCGCGCGATCATCTCGGCGACATCACCGGCGTCGGGCGTGGTCAGACCCGGCGGGGTCAACTGCTGGTCGGGCTGGCCGGGTTGGCTGACCACCACGCCCAGGGTGCCCATGCTGGCGGCCGTGTGGCCCAGCTTGGCGAAGATCTGACGGCAGAACCCAGCGACCGAGGTCTTGCCGTTGGTGCCTGTGACGGCCACGCACATGGCCGGCTGCTTGCCCCAGAAGGCCGCCGAGGCCAGCGCGTAGGCGCGACGCGCGTCCTCGGAACGGACCACTGGAACGCCCAGCCCCTCGAGTCCGCCCTCGGGCGCCAGGATGGCGGCTGCGCCCTTGGCCACCGCTCCTTCGGCGAAGTCGCGGCCGTCGACCTTGGTCCCCGGCAAGGCGGCGAACAGCCAGCCCGTCGTGACCTTGCGGCTGTCGGCGGTGACGCCCGCGATCACCGGATCACTGGCGAAGGGACGGTTGAACAGGTCTGACAGTCGTCTGGTCATAGGCCCGCCTCCGGCGCGGCGTTCTTGGGCGAGCTGGCGATGGTCACCAGCTCGGTCTTGCGTTTGACGCCGAGGAACGGCGCGATGCGTTCGATCACCCGGCCTGCCGCCGGCGCGGCGACCCAGCCGCCGGTCGAGAAACCGAACGACCTGGCGTTGCCCTTCGGTTCGTCCAGCAGGATCAGCACGAAGTAGCGGTCGGCCTCCAAGGGACCATCCGTCGGGAAGGTGGCGGCGAACGAAGAGACCTGACGCTGGTGGTTGTAGCGCCGGATCGCGGGGTCGTACTTCTCGCCCGTGCCGGTCTTACCGCCGACCGACAGCCCGGGCACGTCGGCCTTGCCGCCGCTACCGCCCTCGCCGGGCACGACATTGGCGCGCATGATCTTGAGCATCTCGGCCGAGGTGTGCTCCGACAGCACGCGCTTGCCTTCGGGACGCACGCCCGGCGGCAGCTTGCGGATCGTCAGAGGGCGCATCTCGCCCCCGTTCAGCAACGCGTTCATCGCCTGGGCCAGAGCCAGCGGAGAGATGTTCATGCCGTGACCGAACGAGGTCGAGGCCACGGTGTCCTGGTCCCACTTGCGAGGGGTCAAGGGGCGCGCCGACTCCTGCAGCTCGACCTTGGCCGGCTTGGTCAGGCCCAGATTGATGAAGTACTGGCTGAGGCGCTGGCCGCCCACGCGCTCGGCCAGCATCGCCGTGCCGATGTTCGACGAGTGCTGGAAGACCTCGACGAGGTTCAGCACCGCCCGCGTAGCGTGATAGTCGTGGATCGTACGGTAGCCCAGCTTGTAGGGCTCACGAGCGTCAAAGGTCGAAGCGGCCGTCGCCACTCCGGTGTCGAGACCGATCGCCACGGTGAAGGCCTTGAACGTCGACCCCATCTCATAGACGGAGGCTGCGGCGCGGTTGAGGCGCTGATCGTTGGTGGCCGCGCCAGCCTCGTTGGCGTCGTAGTCGGGCCAGCTGGCCATGCCCAGGATTTCGCCCGTGTGGACATTGGTCACGAGACCGACAGCGCCTTTGGGCGTGAATTCCTCGGCGGCCTTGCGCAGCTCGTCTTCGAGCGCGGCCTGTACGCGTACGTCGATCGACAGCTGGGTGGGCCCGCTTTCGCCGCCGGCGGCCTTGCGGATGGGATCATCCAGAGCGCGCTCGGCGCCGGCCAGGCCCTTGCCGCCGCTGTCGACGAAGCCGATCAGATGGGCCGCCGTCGGGCCCAGCGGATACATCCGCCGCTCCTGCTCCTCGAACGACACCCCCGGCAGACCCAGGTTGAAGATGGCGTCCTTCTCGTCCGGCGTCAGACCGCCCAGGACGAAGGCGCGGTGATCGCCAAAGACCGCCTTGTCGAGGCGCTTGGCGGGCACTTGTGGCAACGCCTTGCCGAGCGCCGCGCGGGTCTCCTTGGCGTCCCACACCTCGCGAGGGTCGACGTAGAGCGCATAGTGGGCCAGGTCCACGGCCAACAGCGCGCCGTTACGGTCAACGACGTCCCCCCGCGCGCCTTCGACGCCGAGGGTGTAACCATTGCCCTGCCCCGCGCGCGAAAACAGCGCCGACCAGCCTGCGCCCAGGCTCACCCCGACAAAGCACAGGCCGAAGAAGCCCATGACCAGGAAGATACGGATGCGGGTGTCGTCCTCGGGCCGGGCGGCGGCGCGAGAACGTTCGAACGCATGCTCCAGCCGCCAGACGCGCTCGACCACCCAGCGCCAGAGCGGAGATTGAATACCGCCGGGACCCAGGTTCGAAAGGCTCATCGCAACGCCCCTTGCGCGACGGGCGGCGGCGGGACGACAGCATCGTCCGGCAAGGCCTCGGGTCCGTCAGCGGCGAGCGCTTCCGGCGTGACCGGCGTAGCGGACACAGGCGCCTTGGGCAGCTCACGGCGGCGCGCCACGTCGATCAAGGCGTCTTCGGTGATCTCGTGGTCTGGCGCGATCGGCTTCAGCTGCATCATCTGCGCCAATTGCTCGATCCGGCGGGGCTGCTCCAAGTGCGCAACCTCAGCGGCGAGCAGTCGCTTGCGGGCGGCCTCCTCCTCGATCTCCTGCTCGATGCGGGCGATCTCCTGACGCTCGCGGCCGGCGAAGGTCTTGGCCAGATAGACGCCGGTGACCAGGCTGAGCAGGATGCACAAGCCCACCACTTCCACGACGCGGAAGCCCCGGACCCGTCGGTTGAAAACGCCGACGGCGGTCATGCGGAAGCCTCCCACACAGGGGCTTCGGTGCGAACGGCCGCGCGCAGCTTCGAGGAGCGGGCGCGCGGGTTGACGGCCAACTCAGCCTCGCTCGGGGCGATAGCCTTGTTGGAAATCAGTTGGAAGCTAGGAGCCGCGCCCGCTTGCACCGGCGGCGCATGGCGAGAACCGCCCGGCGTCTTGCCTGCCCGCTCGGCCAGGAACGCCTTGACGATCCGGTCTTCCAGCGAATGGAAGGTCACCAC
This sequence comes from Caulobacter sp. DMC95, assembly GCF_056313785.1. Classification (NCBI taxonomy): domain Bacteria; kingdom Pseudomonadati; phylum Pseudomonadota; class Alphaproteobacteria; order Caulobacterales; family Caulobacteraceae; genus Caulobacter; species Caulobacter sp. DMC95. The sequence goes on from NZ_JBQUZP010000009.1 coordinate 79,089, forward strand.
CACCAGCCGCCCGCCGGGCTTGAGCACCCGTTCGGCGGCGGCGAGGCCAGCCTCGAGCTCGCCCAGCTCGTCATTGACCGCGATGCGCAGCCCCTGGAACGACCGGGTGGCCGGATGGACCTTGGCGCCCTTGCGGCCGCCGACGGCGCGCTCGATCACCTCGGCCAGGTCCAGGGTGCGCTCGAACTGGCGCTCCTCGCGGCGGCGGATGATGAAGCTGGCGATACGGCGCGAGGCGTGCTCCTCGCCATAGACATAGAGGATCCGCGCGAGCTCGGTCTGGTCCAGCGTATTCACGAGATCGGCAGCGGTGGGGCCGGCATCGCCCATTCGCATGTCGAGCGGCCCGTCGCGCATGAACGAAAAGCCGCGCTCGGCCTGGTCCAGCTGCATGGACGAGACGCCCAGATCCAGCATCACGCCCTCGGCGCTCTCCGGCCCCAGCTCTTCGAGCATTTCGGAGAAACGAGCCTGGACCAGACGGAAGCGATCAGCCGGCAAGCCTTCGGCGAACTGGCGGACGGTCGGATCGCGGTCAAAGGCCACGACGCTGGCGCCGGTCGGCAATACCGCGCGGGTGTAGCCGCCCGCCCCGAAGGTGCCGTCGACGACGACGTCGCCGGGCTTGGCGTCCAGCGCCTCGACGACCTCGTCCAGAAGGACCGAGATATGCGGGGCGGCGCTCACGATGCGCCTCCGAACTTGGCCGCGCGCTGCTGGGCGCGCAGGGCCGCCAAACCTTCGCGGGCTAGGTCACGCTGCTGCGCGCGATGGGCCTGGAAGGCCTCGCGCGACCAGATCTGAAAACGCTCACCCATACCGACGACGGCCACCGAATCCGTAAGGCCGAACATGTCGCACAGATGGTCGGGCAGCGTAATGCGACCAGCTGTATCAAAGGTCAGCCGGGCCATGCCGCCCAGGATGCTGGTCTCCAGCGCGGTGCGGGTGGGATCGCCGAACGGCATCTCGTCGATCAACGCCAGATAGCGATCGAACAGCGCCTTGCCGCCCGCCTCCAGACAGTCGGCCTCGATCGAGGGGAAGCAGAAGATGCCGTCGAAGGGACCCGAGACGGCCGCGCGGAATTCCTGCGGCACGACGATGCGCCGCTTGCTGTCGAGCTGTTTCTCGAACGTCGAGAGAAACACTGAAGCTTAAACCCCGCCAGACCCAAGCCGGTCAGCGAGCCACCACCCTCGCTCCGACGAGAATTGGGTTAACATGGGATGAACTGGGATACAATGACACCTCATAGCAATTCATCGCAATTTCAAAGATGTCGCACCCCTTGTTCACGGAGGCGCAAAGTTAATCCACAGAACATACACAGAACTCATGAATGAGCGAGGCGTGCGGTGTCAGTTGAGCCCATGGCTGGGGAGGGAGAGCGCGCTCCCTTCGTCACGCGGCCTCGCCGCGCGACACCCCCCGTTGCACGGGTGAGGAGGAAGCCGCGCATCCTCCCCGGCCTGCGGGGGAGGTGGATCGCCGCAACAGGCGGCGAGACGGAGGGGGCGCTCCCCCCCGTCAAAATGGACCAGATGATCTGTAAGCCGGGTTCTGTTCCGCCCTCGAAAGGACGGTGACGATCATTCCTCTAGGCCGGCCATTGCTGGACGGCTCTCGCGACCTACCCGGATCCTCTCGGCCAGTGACGGCCTAGTCGACGCGAGGCCGACGCGGGATCCCTATTCGGTCTTGCTCCAGGCGGGGCTTGCCATGCCGTCCCTGTCACCAGGTCCGCGGTGGGCTCTTACCCCACCCTTTCACCCTTACCGCCCGCGAACGGGAGGCGGTTTGCTTTCTGTGGCGCTATCCCTGGGATCGCTCCCGGTGGGCGTTACCCACCGCCTTGTCACCGTGGAGCCCGGACTTTCCTCGGCGTCCGAAGACGACGCGACCGCCCGATCATCTGGTCCGGGACGGTGTTTGACGGGGTGAGGGAGAAACGTCAACTGTACCTGGAGATTCAAACGCTTCGTCATCCCGGCCGAAGCGGAGCGTAGAGCCGGGACCCAGGAGTGCGGGAGCGCCGCGCTGGCGGCCCCTGGGTCCCGGATAACGCTACGCGCTTCCGGGATGACGAGATTAGGGGAGCTTTTTCATCAGCTCCGCGATCGGATGATCGCCCAGCCCCTTCACCGCGCCCAGGCGGTCGGCGTCGGACTTGTTTTGCGACAGCTTGAAGGTGCCCTCCAGCCGCTCGACGAACAGGCGCCCGCCCATGATCCCGCGCAGGAGCCCTTCGAACTTGCCGGCCTTCATCTTGTGACGGGTCCAGGGCGCCTTCGGCGCGAGCAGCGCCTCTTCCTGAGCCGAGAGATCATCCAGCTGGGCGATCAGTTCCTCGTCATTCAGCGGCGCGACCGAGCCCTCCGCCTCCACCGACAGATAGTTCCAGGTCGGAACCTGATCGGGGCTCTCGTACCAGTCAGGGCTGACATAGGCGTCCGGGCCCGTCGCCAGGACCACCGCCCGGAAGCCCTGTGTCAGGTGCGGCGTCAGGACATTGCCGCGCGACAGGTGAAAGTCGAGCGCGATCTCGCCATCCAACTCGCGGATCACAATCGGCGACTGGGCGACAAACGGCCGTCCGCCCACGCTGGCGGCGATCGTCACGAACGGATGCGCGCGCAGGAAGGCGAGCAGGACCGCGCGATCCTCAACATGAAACGGCTTGGCCGGATGCATCAGTCGGCCGCCGCGCGCAGCAGGCCCACCAGACGCGCCCGGGTCTCGCCGTCGGCGATCCCATCGAAGCGGCTCTGCAGCCAATGGCGCTGGAAAGCCGAGACCACAGTGGTGGTCCATTCGTCGTACTTTCCGCTGGGCGCGCAGTCATAGCCCAGGCGCGTTAGGCCAGCCTGCAGCGCGAAGACGCCAGTTCCCTCCTCGCCCTGCCCCAGCGGCGCGCCCGGCGACGGCGGCGGCTCGATCCACAGGCCATGGCCGCTCTCGGCCAGGCGCTTCCAGGGGAAGAGCTCGCCCGGATCGATCTTGCGCGCGGGGGCGACATCAGAGTGGCCGAGGATGCGGCTGTCAGGGATCATCCAGCGCGAGCGGACGTCGGCCAGCAGGTTGATCACCGCAGCGATCTGGGCCTCGGGGAATGGGCGATAGCCGAACTCGTGACCAGGATTGACGATTTCGACGCCGATCGAGGCCGAATTGATGTCCTTGACGCCCTTCCAGAAGGCGGCGCCGGCATGCCAAGCCCGACGCTCTTCGGGCACCAGACGCACGATGCGGCCGTCTTCCTCGACACAGTAGTGGGCGCTGACCTTGGCCTCAGGATCGCGCAGACGCTCAATCGCCTCCTCGCCGGTCTCCATACCGGTGTAGTGCAGGATCACCGTGTCAGGCACGGCCTTGCGGGCGTCGAAATTGGGCGACGGGGCCTCGATCAGGGACAGGCTCATTGCAGGCGGCTCCGCAGCGAAATCAGCAGGGGCATGACCTGATTCCGCCGAAGCGCGATGATCAGAACACCCAGAAGCGCCAGAGCCGCGCCGATCCCCATCCGCAGATCGAAGTGGTCGTGGGTGACCACGACGCCCAGACCGATCGTGAAGAGCGGCGTCATCAGGGTCAGCGGCGCGATCAGATTGGCCTCATAGCGCTGGATCAGGCCGTAATAGGCCGTGTGGGCCAGGATCGAAACCACCACGGCCGAGAACACCACCGCCGCGACGAACGGCCAGCCCGCGGCAAAGCCCGCCGCCACCTGCCCCGGCTCCATGAAGGCGCTCATCGCCGCCAGCGGCCAGAGCGAGGAAAAGCCGACCCAGGCCTGGAACTGCAGCGGCTTAACCCCCTCGATCTGCTTCATCATCACCGCGCCCAGCGAACCGGTGAAGGCGGCGGCGACGATCAGCCAAAGGCCCGCCGAAAGCTCGATGCCCTTGGGGCTCCACATCACGACCACCGCCCCCATCAGGGTGAGCGCGATGCCCAGGCCCCGGCGCCAGCGGATCTTCTCGCCCAGCATCACCACCGACAGCAGGGTCGTGAACGGCACGCCGACCTGGATCACCACCGAAGCCGCCGACGGCGAAGCGGTCTGGAAGCCCATGAACAGCAGGGCGAAGTTGCCGCCGCCCATCAGCAGGCCGACCAGCACCATCTGCCAGGTCGGCCGGGGCGCGGGGAGCAGCCAGGGCAAGGTCAGCGCCGCCACCAGGGCGAAGCGCACGGCGGCATAGTAGAGCGGCGGTACGCCCCAGTGGGCGACCACCAGCTTGGAGATGATGTTGCTGCCGGCCCAGATCAGGCAGATCAGCACCAGAAGGCCAAAGTCACGAAGGGACATGGAACACCGCTTAAGCCCCCGCCCCTTCCGTACGCAATCAAAACCCGCATCGCCGCCGACGGGTCCCGGTTGACGTTCGGTCAAAACGGTCGTTTGTTGGTGAACAGCGTTCACATAAGCCGCGTCGGGTCAACCGTCGGGCGCACGCGTTGGGACCATGGAAGCGCGCCGCGCTTCCCAAAGGGGGCGGGACACATATGGCCATGCAGCATGTCGACGTACTGATCGTGGGCGCGGGACTTTCGGGGATTGGCGCGGCCTATCACCTGCAAAAGCACTGCCCGGGAAAGACTTACGCGATCCTGGAAGGACGCGAGGCGATCGGCGGCACCTGGGACCTGTTCCGCTATCCCGGCATCCGCTCCGACAGCGACATGTACACCCTGGGCTACAGCTTCAAGCCTTGGAAAGCGGCCAAGGCCATCGCCGACGGCCCGTCGATCCTCGACTATGTGCGCGAGACCGCGCGCGAGAACGACATCGATCGTCACATTCGCTTCAAACATCTGGTCAAGCGCGCCAGCTGGTCCACGGAGACCGCAACCTGGACCGTCGAGGCCGAGCACAACGGCAAGCCCGTCACCTTCACCTGCCGCTTCCTGCACATGTGTTCGGGCTACTACCGTTATTCGGCGGGCTATACGCCGGACTTCGCCGGGACCGACCGCTTCAAGGGCCGCATCGTCCATCCACAGCATTGGCCCGAAGACCTCGACTACAGCGGCAAGAAGGTCGTGGTGATCGGCAGCGGCGCCACCGCCGTCACCCTGGTGCCGGAGATGGCCAAGACCGCCGCCCACGTCACCATGCTGCAGCGCTCGCCGACCTATGTGGTGTCGCGCCCGGCCGAGGACGGGATCGCCAACTGGCTGCGCTCGAAACTGCCGGCCATGACCGCCTACGGCATTACGCGCTGGAAGAACGTGATCTTCCAGCTCCTCTTCTTCAACCTCGCCCGCAAGAAGCCCGAGAAAACCAAGGAGCGCCTGCTGAGCATGGTGCGCGAGCACTTGGGTCCTGATTACGACGTCGAGACCCACTTCACGCCGCGCTACAATCCCTGGGACCAGCGCCTGTGTCTCGTGCCCGACGCCGATCTGTTCGACGCCCTCAAGACCGGCGCGGCCTCCGTGGTCACCGACCACATCGACAGCTTCACCGAGACCGGCATCCTGCTGAAGTCCGGCAAGACCCTGGACGCCGATGTCGTCGTCACCGCCACCGGCCTGCAGCTCCAGCTGCTGAGCGGCATGGAGGTCGTGGTCGACGGCAAGGTCGCCGACCTGTCGCAGTCGATGAGCTACAAGGGCATGATGTTCAGCGACGTGCCGAACCTGGCCTCGGTGTTCGGCTACACCAACGCCAGCTGGACGTTGAAGGCCGACCTGACCAGCGAATATGTCTGCCGCCTGCTCAACCACATGGACCGCACCGGCGCCGACTACTGCGTGCCGCGCCTCGACGGCGAGGTGGACGCCGCGCCGTGGCTGGACTTCTCGTCGGGATACATCACCCGTTCGATCGGCCAGTTCCCCAAGCAGGGCACGCGCAAGCCGTGGAAGGTACACCAGAACTATGCGCTGGACCTGATGACCCTGCGCATGGGCAAGGTCGAGGACGGGGTGATGCAGTTCGGCCGCAAGACCGGCGCGGCCGCCAAGGCGAAGGCCGAGAAGGTGCTGGAACCGGCCTGATCGGGTTGGCAGGGTCGCAGCGGTTCAGTTGCGGTCCGCCTCCTGAGCGCCGAGATTGCAGCGCAAGGAGCGCTGATGGCCCGCCCATCCACCTATCTCGGCTGGAAGATCGACTACGCCAACCCGCCCCGCGAGCCCGCCTTGCTGGACCCCGGCTCGATGCACTGGCGTGTGTACAAGAACCCGATCGCCCTGGCGGTCGGGGGCGTGGCGGCGGTGCTGCTGGAGTTCGCCGAACCGCGCATCCGGTCGGGGGTATGGGACCACTCGACCTTCAAGGCCGATCCTCTGGGCCGGGCGATGCGCACCGGGACCGCCGCCCTGATCGGGGTCTATGGCCCGGCCTCGGCGGCGCGGCGGGTGATCCAGGGCGTCAACAATATGCACGCCCGCGTGTCGGGCGAGACGCCGGGCGGCGAAGGCTACCGGGCGCTGGACCCCGACCTCTTGAACTGGGTCGCCGCCACGGCGGTTTATGGCTTCGTCACCGCCTATGACCGGTTCGTCGAACCGCTGACCGAGGCTGAGAAAACCCGCTTTTATGAAGAGGCAGCGCCCGTCGCCCATCTCTATGGCGCGACGGTCTCGCCGGACTCGGAGGCCGCGTTCATGGCGATGCTGCAGGCGCTGTCGCCACGCTTCGAGCCGCATCCGATCGTCGATGAATTTCTACAGACGATCGGCTCCGGCAAGGCCGCCCCGGCCGTGCCGAGACCCCTGCACCGCGCTCTGGCGCGAGCCGCCGTCTTGCTTCTGCCGCCAATAGTGCGGCGCAAGCTGGCGTTGGGGCGTGAATACGATCTTACCTGGACAGACGCGGCCGCCCTGAAGGCCGCTGGCAAGCTGGCCGACCGGATCGCGATCAGAAGCGCCCCACCCTGCCAGGCCAGCGTTCGGCTGGGCCTGCCCTACGACTTCCTCTATCGGAGCGAGGCGGAGCAGCGGCGACTGCTAAGGGCTTTGCAGCGTGGGCTCGCTTCCGGCGTCGCCGCCGATGTTTCCAAGGTCCGCTAAGGGCGAAGAGCAGCCTCCAGCCTACTTCTGGAAACCCGACCTCCCCGGCGAATGCCGGGGCCCAGATCGAACCCACCGAGGCTTACTCGCAAGGCGCGGCGGCTGAGCGCGTCATCCCTAACCGCCCCGGATGAATCTGGGCCCCAGCATTCGCCGGGGAGGTCGGGATAGATGGACGTGAGGCTGCATATTTGAACCTCCTTTTTGGGTCCGAACAGCCCCCAGCGTCGTCCCCTTAAGCCGCTGCCTTTACCCGCCCTTGCGCCGCACGAACCGCAGCGCCGTGTGCGTACTCGAGAACCCGCAGACCTTGGTGTCCGAGAACCCCAGGCCGCGCGCGGCGCCGAGGATGTCGGTGTCCTTCAGCGGCGCGCCCTTGCCCTTTTGCGAGACGACCCAGATCGCGCCCTTGTCGGCCAGCGCGCCCTTCCAGTCGTCCATGCGGTCGAGATCAGCCAGGTCCTCGGCGGCCAGGAAGAGGATGTCGATATCCTCGTCGGCGTCGACCGGCTCCACCCGGCTCGAAAGCTCTTCCAGGAACACCTCGTCCTCAACCCCGTCGATCACCACGGTCATGCCGGGCTTCACGCCCAGCTTGTCCAGGCGCGAGGGCGGGTTGAGGATGGCGTACACCCACTTGTCGGCTTGGCCGGGATCCAGGGTGAAGCGCGTGCCGTCGCTCAAGACGAGATCGTCGCCCTCGGCGCGGACGTTCTTCAAGGCGTGGCCCTGATAGATGCCGCGCACCGCGCCGCGGAAGATCAGCTTGGGCGGCTCCCACAGGAGCTTGCCCTCGCTTTCGCCATCGCTGAGCTGACCCCAGGCCCGCGCTTCCTTGCCCATGACCTCAGGCGCCCTTGAAGACGGGGCTGCGCTTTTCGAGGATCGCCTCGACGCCTTCCATGTGGTCCTCGGTGTGGTGGGCGATGGCCTGGGCCGCCGCGCTCATTTCCATCAGGGTGTCATAGCTGGCGGTCTGGCCGTGCTTGAGCAGGCTTTTGGCCATGCGCAGAGCGTGCGGCGGTTGCTGGGCGATCCGTTGAGCTAGGGCCAGGGCCTCGCTCATCAGGTCGCCGGCAGGGACCGCCTTGCTGATCAGCCCCCACTCGGCGGCCTTGGCGGCGTCGATGACGTCGCCGGTGAAGAGGAGCTCGGCGGCGCGGCTCATGCCGATGGTGCGCGGCATCAGCCAGGCCCCGCCGTCGCCGGGGATCAAACCAAGCTTGAGGAACGTGACGCCGAAGCGGGCGGTGTCGGCGGCGATGCGGATGTCGGTCATGCAGGCCACATCGCAGCCCAGGCCGATCGCCGCGCCGTTCACCGCCGCGATCGAGGGAACCTCCAGGCCGTAGATGGCGCGCACGATGCGGTGGATGTTCTTGCGATAGCCGTCGCGCACCTTGACGCCGTTGCCGCCGAACGCGCCTTCGCGAGCCTTCATCGCCTTGACGTCGCCGCCGGCCGAGAACGCCCTGCCGGCGCCGGTCAGGATCACGCAGCGGATGTCTTGGTCGTCATTGATCGCCTCGCAGGCCGCCGCCACCTGATCGCCGTCGCCCGGCGCGCCCAGCGCATTCATGGCGTCAGGGCGATTCAAGGTCAGGATGGCGATGTGACCACGCTTTTCGGTGAGGATCAAAGACAAGGGGCGCTCCTGCTAAGGCTTGTTTTTCCCTTCCATACCCCGCTTTAAGGCCCAAGGCAGCCGAAGCGATCGAAAAGACGGGCGCTTTTCATCAGATCACGAAAACGCGACTAGCGCGCCGCATCAAGACCACATTCAAGTAAGCGTTGGGACGACGGAGAAGGCTGCGGCGATGACCGAGCACGAGAAGGCCCGACACGTGTTGATCATCGAGGATGAAATCCTCGTCGCGTTCGAGGTCGAAGCCCTTCTGGCGGAGCAGGGCTTTACCAGTTTTGACATCGCCGACAGCCCCGGCGACGCGCTGGCCCTCGCGCTGGCCAATCCCCCCGACCTGATCACCGCCGACTACCGCATCGTAGGCGGCACCGGCGTCGAGGCCGTCGAGGCGATCCAGCGTCAGCTCGGTCAGATCCCGGTCGTCTATGTCACCGGCAACGCCGACCAGGTGCGCGACGGTCTCAAGCCCGTGGTCGACAAGCCGATCTCGCCGCGACATCTGGCCGAGGCCTGCGCGCGCGCTTTTGCAGCCTGAGTTGTCGCGCCCGCCAGAGCCTCGTAGAAGCGGGGCTGCGGGGGGGATGCGATGAACGAGATCACGACCGTCGAGGCGCTTGAGGCCCTGTATCAGCCTGCGCCCGTTCCGGCTTCGACCGTCAAGGTCACCGACCACATCACACCGCACTACGCGGCCCTGATCCAGGCGTCGCCGTTCGTCGCCTTGGCGACCGTGGGCCCGGAGGGCCTGGACTGCAGTCCGCGTGGTGATCTGCCCGGCTTCGTCCGCATCGCCGATCCGCGCACCCTGATGCTGCCAGACCGGCGCGGCAACAACCGTCTGGACAGCTTGCGCAACATCGTACGCGATCCCCGCGTAGCGCTATTGTTCCTGATCCCAGGCTCCGGCACGACCTTTCGAGTCAACGGCCGCGCGGTGTTGAGCGCCGATCCGGCCCTGCTGGACAGCTTCGCCGTGGACGGCAAGCCGCCGCGCACCGTGACCGTGGTCACCATCGAGGAAGCCTATTTCCAATGCGCCCGCGCGATCGTGCGCTCCGGGCTCTGGACGAAGGAAAGCCAAGTAGACCCCGGGTCTCTTCCAACGCCCGGCGCCATGCTTGCGGCCGCCACGGGCGGCGAGATCGGCGGCGAGACCTATGATCGCGCATGGCCGGAGCGGGCGGCCAAGACTCTCTGGTAGGCGCAAGGGTCAAACTGCGACCCCTGATGCTTGCCATCCCCCTAAACCGCAACCTACGGTGCGCTCGCTCATCGGGGAGCGCCCTCCAAGCTGGAATCACCATGAAGAAGCTGTTCGCGTCCGCCGCCATCGCGGCCTTTGTCGCCGCCTCGCCGGCGCTGGCCGCCGCACCCGCCAAGGCCGCGCCGCCGAAGGCTGCGGCCAAGGTGACGGGCGCCATGCCGTCCGCCCTGCCGAGCATCGACATCCCCCACACGACCTTCAAGCTGTCGAATGGCCTGACCGTCATCGTCCACGAGGACCACAAGGCGCCGATCGTCGCGGTGAACATCTGGTATCACGTCGGCTCCAAGAACGAGCCGGTGGGCAAGACCGGCTTCGCGCACCTGTTCGAACACCTGATGTTCAACGGCTCGGAGCACTTCAACGACGACTGGTTCAAGGCGCTGGAGAAGCTGGGCGCCACCGACATGAACGGGACCACCAACGAGGACCGCACCAACTACTTCCAGAACGTGCCGACGGCGGCGCTGGACCAGGTGCTGTGGCTGGAAAGCGACCGGATGGGCTGGCTGGTCAACGCCATCGACAAGGCCAAGCTGGATGAGCAGCGCGGCGTCGTCCAGAACGAGAAACGCCAGGGCGAGAACCAGCCCTACGGCCAAGTCTGGGACATCATCACCGAGAGCACCTATCCCAAGGATCACCCGTATGGCCACTCGGTCATCGGCTCGATGGCCGATCTCGACGCCGCCTCGCTCGACGACGTGAAGACCTGGTTCAAGAACTACTACGGTCCGGCCAACGCCACGCTGGTTCTGGCTGGCGACATCACCGTCGCGGAGGCCAAGGCCAAGGCCGAAAAGTACTTCGGCGATATCCCTTCGGGCCCGCCAGTCACGCGCCAGAAGGAATGGATCGCCAAGCGCAGCGGCTCGCAGCGCGCCGAGATGCAGGATCGCGTGCCGCAGACCCGGATTTACAAGGTGTGGAACACGCCGGGCTTCGGCGCGGCCGACACCGACTATCTGGACCTGCTGGGCGAAGTGCTGGTCTCGGACAAGACCTCGCGTCTCTACAAGCGCCTGGTCTTCACCGACCAGACTGCGACCGCCGTCAGCGCCGGGGTTAGCCCCAGCGAGATCGGCGGCCAGTTCCTGGTCACCCTGACCGTCAAGCCCGGCGGCGATCCGGCGGCCGTCGAAAAGGCTTTTGACGAAGAGTTTCAGCGCCTGCTGCGCGATGGACCCACGCCTGAGGAAGTGGCCAAGGTTCGCACCAACAACCTCGCCAATGTCGTGCGGGGCGCCGAGCGGATCGGCGGGTTTGGGGGCAAGTCCGATATTCTGGCTCAAAACCAAGTCTATTTGGGCGACGCCGGCGCCTATAAGCACAGCCTGGAGCGCGTGAAGGCGGCCAAGGCCTCTGATCTGGTCGCCGCTGGCCGCCGCTGGCTCAGCGACGGCGACTTCACCCTGACCGTAAGCCCCTTCCCCAACTACAAGGCCGCCGCCGTCGGCGCCGACCGCAAGGCGATGCCCGAAGTCGGCGCCCAGAAGCCGCCGAGCTTCGTGAAGCTGCACCGGGGCGTGCTCTCGAACGGCCTGAAGGTCGTGCTGGCCGAGCGTCATGAGACACCGCAGGTTCAACTGAGCCTACTGTTCGACGCCGGTCAGGCGGCCGAGAGCGCCGGCAAGGCCGGCGTGTCGTCGCTGGCGGTCGGCATGATGACCGAAGGCACCACTCAACGCGACAACCTCACCCTGAGCCGCGAACTGGCCCAACTGGGCGCGTCGGTGCGGACGAGCAACGGCCTCGACACCTCGACGGTCTCGCTGAACACCCTGACCACGACCCTCGATCCGGCCTTGGCGCTCTATGCGGACATTCTGCGTAATCCGGCCTACACGCCGGACGACCTGACCCGCCGCAAGCGCCTGTCGATCGCCGGTATCCAGCAGGCCAAGCAAAACCCGAACGCCATGGCCTCGCGGATCCTCCCGGTGCTCACCTATGGCCCATCCAGCCCCTATGGCGTGCTGTCGACGGAGGCCAGCGTCGGCTCCATCACGCGCGACGACCTGATCGCCTACCAGAAGGCCTGGCTGCAGCCGAAGGACGCCACGCTGATCGTTGTCGGCGACACCACGCTGGACCAGATCATGCCGAAGCTGGAAGCGCAGCTCGGCAGCTGGACTGGCGCCCAGGCCAAGGCCAAGCCGCCGGTGACCGCCGCCCCGACGAAGGGCGCGGTGTATCTGATCGACAAGCCCGGGGCTCAGCAGTCGATGCTGATGGTCGGCAACCTGGTCGCGCCGCGCGATCCGAGCGACGAAGCTGCGATCGACGTCATGAACACCCTGTTCGGCGGCGATTTCGTCTCGCGCCTGAACATGAACCTGCGCGAGGACAAGCACTGGTCATACGGCGCCCGCAGCCTGGTCACGGGCGCGCGGGGCACGCGCCTGTTCATGGCCCTGGCGCCCGTCCAGACTGACAAGACCGCCGAGTCGTTCGCCGAAGCCCGCAAGGAGCTTTTGGGCATCATCGGCGACAAGCCGGTCACCGCAGCCGAACTGGCCAAGGCCCAGAACAGCCTGACCCTGTCGCTGCCCGGCTCGTGGGAAACCGCCGCTGGCGTCGGCGGGTCGATCTCGGAACTGGTCAACTTCAACCTGCCCGACAGCTATCCCGAGAACTACTCGAACTATGTTCGCTCGGTGACGCTCGACGCCGCCACGGCCGCCGCCAAAAAGGTGATCAAGCCCGACGAATTGGTCTGGGTCGTGGTCGGGGATCGGGCCAGCGTCGAGCCCAAGCTCAAGGCCATGGGTCTTGAGCCTCGGAACATCGACGCCGACGGCAATCCGGTGAAGTAGGTCACGGACGCCGGCCCTCCCGCGCAGAGGGGGCCGGCGCGCTACAAAAAATGGCCCCAGGATCCTGGGGCCATTTTCAGTGAGCGGAGCGCGAGGGAGCCTACTTCCCGGTCGCGAACCGCCGGAAGAAGCTGTTCGGGAGCCACTGCGGACGCTCGGGCGTGTTGGCGATCTCGCTGATCAGGGTCGCCATATAGGCGTTGAACCGCACCGCCGTCGGGAGATCAAAGGGCTGGGAGAGATCATCCTTCGGCCCATGATAGCGCTCGGCGCGCCATTGGCGGTCAGCCGCCGCTTCTGGCGACCCGACCGGATGCGCCAGACGGCCGGCCAGGGCCGGGACGCCGGTCCGGATAAAGCTGTACTGATCCGAACGCACGAACGAGAGTTGGTTCGGCGCCGGATCGGGCATGACGGTGAAGCCTTGGCTGGCGGCCGCGCGGCGGGCGACAGGCCCCAGCGTCGATTCCTCCTCGCCCATCACGATTATGTTGGTCGCCGGACGCGACGGCATGAACATGTCCATGTTCACATTGGCGACGATAGCGGACTTGGCCACGGTCGGCCGCTCGGCGAAATACTGCGAGCCCAGCAGCCCCTGCTCTTCAGCGGTGACCGCGACAAACAGGATCGAGCGCTTGGGCGGCGTCCCCGCCTGCAAAGCCGCGGCCTGCTCGATCAGCGAGGCCACGCCGCTGGCGTTGTCCATCGCCCCGTTATGGATCGCATCCCCATCGATGGCGCCCCCCACGCCCAGGCCGTCGAGGTGAGCGGTGAGGACGACATATTCCTTAGACAGGACGGGGTCCGAGCCTGGCAGCAAGGCGACGACGTTCGGCGATAGGGCCGAGGTCGTCTCGCGCGCCACTGTCGCCTTGATGCTCTGGTTCAGCGCGAAGCCGGGCAGCGCCTTGCCGGCGTCCGCCAGGACCAGCAGGTCTTCCAGAGTCCGCCCCGACGCGACAAACAGCTTGCCTGCATGCGCAGGGTTTATGGCGGCGGTAAAGAACTCGCCCTTCACCGGGTTCAGCGCGGGATCAGCAAGCCGCATGGCCGGTTCGGTCGCGCGAAGCTTGGAGCGCGCCCATGGGATCTCGACCTGCTTGGGATTCTGGATGGAGATCAGGCCAACGGCGCCGGCCTTCTCAAGCGACTCCCAGCGTTCCCGAGCGGCGTGAGCGCGCAGCGAGGCTGGAACGTTCGATGGGCCGCCGCTCAGCACCACCGCGACCTTGCCGCGCAGATCGACGCCGGCGAAGTCATCGTGTCCGGCTTCCGGCATGTGCAGACCATAACCGATGAAGACCAGCGGCGCGTCCGGAAGACTGGCGGGTTGGGCGATCCGGGCGGTGAGCACCAGATCTTCCCCCAGAACGAGCGGCGCCGACACGCCGGCCGTGGTCAAGGTTACGGAGGAGCGATCCGGGAAGACGCGCTGCACGGCGAACGCCACCGATTGCAGATAGCCCTGCGTCCCAGCGGGTTTCAGGCCATGGGCGGCGAAGCGGTCGGCGACATAGGCCGCAGCGCGGTCGTAGCCGGGCGTGCCGGCCAGACGTCCCTCCATGTTGTCGTCGGCCAGCACCTTGACGTGCGCCCACCAGCGCTCGGTCGCGGGCGTCTCTCTGGCACAGGCGATAGAAGCCGAACCGGCGGCGACAAGGGCGGCCAGGAGGGCCAAGCGATACGAGGAGCGTTTGGTCATGGCCTAACTTTCCGAAAGCTCGCCGTCCCTGGCAAGAGCCAGCGCCCAAACAAAAGCGGCCCGGGCTCCCCGCCCAAGGCCGCTTGAAACACATCAGTCGCCCCTAGGGGCCAGCCAGATCAGCGCTTAGTCGTCGCGGTGGACGCGTTCGCGGCGCTCGTGGCGTTCCTGGGCCTCGACGCTCATGGTCGCCGTCGGGCGAGCCTCAAGTCGAGCCAGGCCGATGGGCTCGCCCGTCTCCTCGCAATAGCCATACGAGCCGTCCTCGACGCGGCGCAGGGCCTGGTCGATCTTTGAGATCAGCTTGCGTTGACGATCACGGGTACGAAGCTCAAGAGCCCGGTCAGCTTCCGAGGACGCACGATCGGCCAGATCGGCGTGGTTCTCGGTTTCTTTCTGGAGGTGAGAGACAGTTTCGCGAGATTCGCGGAGGATCTCTTCCTTCCAAGCCAGCAGCTTTTGCTTGAAATACTCAAGCTGCCGGTCGTTCATAAAAGGCTCGTCCTCGGAAGGACGGTAGTTGGATTTCTCTACTAGAACTTCGGCCGTTTGCATTAACGCCTCACGCCCCAATGAACTCAGCCCTCGAAGGCCGGGTGCTTATACCAAAAGGTGAGCCGCGTTCAATGAACCTCGCGTGAGCGGCGCGTTCAGGGGAACACTTTCGCCCGCGGGCACCAAAAGCGCGACGATGATGCAGAGAAAACGCGCGAGCGGACCGAGCGTGGCATGGAGATCGTGCGGTTCGGATCTCCCAGCAAGCCATGCTACCCGGCCCGGACCTGCAGCTTGGCCAGTTCGACAGCGGCGCGGGTCTCGATCTCGTTGAGAACCCCCTCTAGGCGGGGGTCGTCGGTGGCGTCGCGTTGCTCGCGGATGGCGCGCGAGAGGCGATCCAGCGCGCCATGCGAGATCTCGCCGTCGATCAGGGCTATGCGAACCTCGCCCAGGATGTCCAGGATGTTGTCGGCGCGGCGCACCGCCCGCTTGCGGCGTTCCAGCGGGCCGCCCACCGGGCCTGCGGCCTGCAGGGCGAGCAGCGCATCGACCGATCCGACGCCCGTCAGGCCGCCCACCGAAGCGGTGCTGGCCGCGCCGCTAGCGGCGTTGACAGAGGGCAGCGAAAAGCCTGACGAGCCACCGGCCGGCTTGGCCCGCGACGCGCCGGTCGCCGAGACGCCCCCCGTGCTGGAAACCTTCATCCGACAGCTCCACAAGCCAAGCGCGCGAGTCACTGACCTCGCCACCCGCATCACTATCAGCCCCGGCGCTTGAAGTATGGTTAATGCCGGGCAGAATCTGCCGCGAGGCGCCGACTATATGGTCGCCAATCGCGGAATCCCTTGAGTCACAAGGGCTTGGACACGCTGAAGAAACTGGCCCGCTTCTGGCATGGGGCGGCGCGGGGACGTTTCCCCGCCACGGGACAGCCATGCCGCGTTCATTCTTTCGCACCGTTCTGACCGCCCTGGTCGCCGCGTCTTGCCTGGTGGGCGCGCCCGCCCTGGCCAAGTCGCGGATCAAGGACATCGTCGCCTTCGAGGGCGTCCGCGAGAACCAGTTGATCGGTTACGGCATCGTCGTCGGCCTGAACGGCACCGGCGACAGCCTTCGCAACGCGCCGATGACCAAGCAGAGCCTTGAGGCCATGCTGGAGCGGCAGGGCGTCAATGTCCGCGACAACAACCTGAACACCAAGAACACCGCTGCGGTCATGGTCACGGCCAACCTGCCGCCGTTCTCGGCCTCGGGTTCGAAGGTCGACGTGACCGTCTCGACCCTGGGCGACGCCAAGAGCCTGCTGGGCGGCACCCTGCTGGTCACCAGCCTGCAAGGCGCGGACGGTCAAACCTACGCGGTCGCCCAGGGCACGGTGCAGACGGGTTCGGTCTCGGCCGGCGGCGCCTCGGGCAGCTCGGTGACCAAGGGCGTTCCTACGGCCGGCCGTATCGCCGGCGGTGGCGTGATCGAGCGCGAGACCGGGTTCCAGATGGTCAATATGGACATCATGCGCCTGACCCTGCGCAATCCGGACTTCACCACCGCCCGCCGCATCGCCGACGCCATCAACGCCAAGTTCCCCGGCTGCGCCCAGGCCCAAAACCCCACGATCATCGCCACCCGCCCTCCCCCCGGCATGGACATGATCAGCTTCATGACCAACATCGAGAACCTCACGGTCGAACCCGACGGTCCCGCCAAGGTGGTGATCGACGAGGTGGCCGGCGTCATCGTCATGGGCGACGACGTGCGCATCAGCCAGGTGGCCATCGCCCAGGGCAATCTGACGATCACGGTCCAGGAGACCCCCGGCGTCAGCCAGCCGGCCCCGTTCAGCCAGGGCCAGACCGCCGTCGTTCCGCAATCGACGGTCAATGTCGAGGAGGAGAAGGGCAAGAAGCTTGTCACCCTGGGCGGCGCGCCGTCGCTGAAGAGCCTGATCGGCGGTCTCAACGCGCTGGGCGTCACGCCGCGCGACATGATCTCGATCCTGCAGGCGGTGAAGGCCGCCGGCGCTCTGCAAGCCGATATCGAGGTGATGTGATGAGCGCCCTCTCCGCCCTGACCAGCACCCCGCGCATCGACGCCGCCGCGGTCACCGCCAAGCAACTGGCGATGTCGGCCGAGGAAAAGGCCAAGCGCGCCCAGATCGCCGAGACCGCCAAGACGTTCGAGGCCTCGTTCCTATCGGTGATGACCCAGCAGATGTTCGAGGGGGTGAAAACCTCCGCGCCGTTCGGCGGCGGCAACGGCGAGGCCATGTTCAAGTCGATCCTGACCGATGCGATGTCCAAGGAGATCGCCAAGGCCGGCGGCGTGGGCCTCGCCTCCACCATCCAGCGCGAAATGCTGAAGCTTCAAGGCCTGAAGGAGTAGAGTCATGGCCATCGCCGCCGTCGACGCCGACGATCGCGTCCATCAGTTGATCCTGCTCACCGAGCGCCTGACCGACCTGATCGCCAAGCAGGCCGTCGCCTTCGAGACCCACCGTCCGCACGACGCGGCCCAGTTCGTCGAGGAGGCCTCGAAGCTGGCCAATCTCTACCGGCATGAGTCGATGCGGGTGCGGGCCAATGTGGGCCTCGTCGAAAGCGCGCGCCTGGAGCTTCGCCAGCGCCTGATGCGGGCGACCGAGGCCTTCGACGCGGTCCTCGCCCGGCAGTCGCGCGCCGTGGAAGCCGCCAAGATCGTCACCGAGGGCCTCGTCCATGCGATCGCCCAGGAAGTCGCCAGCCAGCGCGCCGCGCCGGCCACCACCTATGGCGCCGGCGGCATGGTCAACGACCGCCCGCAGCACGGCGCGGCGATCACGCTGAACCGCAAGGCTTAAGCCTAGATCAGTTCGAAGACGGCGGCCTCCCGGCTCGCGCCGGCAGGATCGCCATAGTCGGTGACGGCATGGCGCGCCACCACCCGCAAACGCTCCGTCGGCAGCGACGCCCGCCAAGGATCGCCGATCAGCACGGCGACGCCGGCCGCGCGGCACCGGCGCAGGAAAGCCTCGGTCCGCGTCGCCAGGTCCAGCGCGTAAAATAGATCCCCGACCAAGACGAGATCGACCTCGGGCGGCTCGCCCTCCAGAAGATCGTTCCGCACGCATCGGACCGCGACGCCATTGGCCTCGGCGTTCAACCTCGCCGCTGCGACAGCATGGGGATCGACATCGACCGCCATGACTTCCGCCGCGCCCGCCAGGGCCGCCGCGATCGCCACCAGTCCCGATCCCGCGCCTAGATCCAGAACGCGCCGCCCCGCCACGACCTGGGGGTAATCCAAAACATGCCGCGCCAGGACCAGTCCACCGCCCCACGGCCGGGTCCAGTAGGGCGAGCCGAAATCAGCGTCGGCTTCAGCCAGACGTGACAGGCCGCTACGCGGTCCGGCGCAATGCAGCCGCACCTCGGGAACGCCGGGCGCGGGCTCCAGCGGCAGACGTTCGCGAATGAAGGCGTCGAGGTCCAAGCCCGGGACTAAGGACCTAGTCCCGCCCACCGATCAACCGCTTCTTGCGGCGATGCAGGCCAGCGGCGGCCACGATCAGGACTAGAGGGACGAGGCCCGACAACAGAAGCTCTGCGGCGCCGGGCCAGCCGTGGAGCCAGGGTTTGAGCAGATAGCCCAGCAGGCCCAGGACGTAGTAGCCGACCGCGAAGATCGACAGGCCCTCGACCAGCCCCTGCAGCTTAGTCTGCAGCTGCAAGCTGGCGTCCATGCCGCGCAAGGTTTCCTGGTTCTGGCGGTCCTGGGCCAGGCCAAGCTTGGTGCGCAGAAGGTCGCCGCTACGCGCGATCCGCAGCGACAGATCATCCAGGCGGCGATCCGCCGCCTCGCGGGTGCGCATGGCCGGCAGCAGGCGGCGGGCGATGAACTCGCTCATGGTCGAATGGCCCGGTACGCGGCGTTCGCGCAGCGCCTCCAGGCGGTCCAGCGTCAGTCGGTGGTACGACTCCGTCGCGCCGCGCCGGAACTGGTTCTTGGCGGCGCGTAGCTCGACCTCGGCCGACAGGATCAGGAGCTGGTCCAGCACCGCCTGGCTGTCATCCCCCTTCGCCAAGCCGCTGGTGATCGCCGCCAACCGTCCCTCGGCGCCGTCCAGCCAGGCCAGCAGTTCCCGCGCCGGTGGGAATCCGATGAGGGCCAGCTTTCGATAATTGCCGATCTCAAGCAGGGTCTGGACCAGCCGCGACACCTCGTCATGGGCGAGGCTGTGATTGGCGACGTGGATGCGACCCGTCCCGCCCTCGCGCAGACGGAAGTCGGTCCAGATCCGCGCCGCGCCGTCGAACACCTCGCACGAGACGCAGCGGTGCAAGTCGATATGACGCCCCAGAGCGGCCTCGGACGCCGGCTCCGCACCGGGCGCGGACACCGAGATTTCAACGCCCCGAAAGACCTCGCCAGGCGCGCCGTACAGCCAGAAGAAGGTGTCTGTCGGCTGCGCCTCGAACCCCAGCGCGTCGCCGAGCGGCCCGTAGGCGAACCAGGTCCATGTCGAGAACTCCTGGTGACGCTCCCAAAGCCAGCCGCCGTTCTCGTCAGCCACCAGAACCCGGCCGAGCGCCGGATCCTGGCCTGGCGCAACCAGGGCGATTAAGGCGGCTTCGTCGGCGCGTTCGGCGGTGTCTACCAGGAACACCCACTGGCGCAGCCGGACCGGCGCGCGGTCCAGCGGCAGCGCCCTCAGATGCATCAACTCGCTTAGCGCCACCCTCAGCGGATGATTTCGACCGCCGTCCATATCGCCCTCGCCTTGCGTCGCGGATCATCGAGTCTCGCTCAATGTTACCGGTCACATAGACTTAGCCAACATCGTTCGCGTCGTCACGCCTTTTGAGCGCGATCCGCCGCTCGACTCCGATCGCATCCAGAAAATCCTCGTCGTGACTGACGACCAGAAGCGCGCCGTCATAGGCCGACAACGCAGTCTCGATCGCCGCGATCGAGTCCAGGTCCAAGTGGTTGGTCGGCTCATCCAGAATCAGCAGCTGCGGCGGCGTCGCGGCGCAGAGTACGCAAGCCAGGGCCGCCCGCAGACGTTCGCCACCGCTCAAGGTCTCCGCCGGCTGATGCGCCGCAGCATTGCGGAACAGGAACCGCGCCAGGGCCGCATGCGCCGCGTTGAGGTTGGCGCCCGGGTTCAGTCGCTGGAAGTTCTCCAGGATCGTCTCGTCGTCGCGCAACAGGGCGGCGCGCTGGTCGAGGAGGGCGAACGGCGCGCCGAGCCGTACCGCGCCCCGCGTCGGCGTCAGGGCTCCGGTGATCAGGCGGATGAGCGTGGTCTTACCTGCGCCGTTCGGGCCGTTCAGCGCCACGCGCTCAGGACCGTAGATCCGCCAGGACAACCCGCCGAGAATGGGCCCGCCGCCCGGCCAGGCGAAGGCGACATCGTCCAGCGCCAGCACCGTCCGTCCCTCGGGCAGGCCGCTGGGCGGAAGCTCGAAGCCAAGCGCTCTGGCCCGCTCCACGCGCGCCGCAGCCGACGCCTTGGCGGCATGCGCCTGGGCGGCCAGCTTTTCGGCGAGCTTGTCTTCCTTGGCGCCGCTGTTCTCGGCCCGCTCGGCCATGGCGCCGAGCAGGATCTTCGGCGTCCCACCCCGGTCTGCGAAACGACGACCGGCGGCGTCTCGACGCGCCTTGCGCTCGCGGGCGACCTGCGCTTCGCGGGTCACGCGCCTCAGCTCGCGCTCGGCATGGTCCAGATCGCGCTGGGCGGCTTCGGCCTCCAGCGCCTTGCGCTCGACATAGAGATCATAGCCCCCGCCATAGGACCGCGCGCCCAGGGAGGAGAGCTCGACGATCCGATCCATGTCGCGCAACAGGGTCCGATCGTGACTGACGACCACCGCCCCGCCCCGCCAACGCGTGAGCAGTCGAGCCACAACAGCGCGAGCCTCGGCGTCCAGGTTGTTGGTCGGCTCGTCCAGCAAAAGAACGTCGGGCGCGGCGAGCAGCAGCCGCGCGAGGCCTGCGCGCGTCGCCTGGCCTCCTGACAAGGAGGCCGCCGGTCGCTCCACCGATAGCCCCGCCAGACCGACATCATCCAAGGCCTGGTCAAGCCTTGAAGGCAAGGTCCAGTCGGCGTCCGCTAGGTCGGCGTCATCGCCTTCGCCACATTCGATCCGCGACAGGCGATCCCAGGCCGCCCCGGCGCCGAGCAGGTCAACCAGACGAGTCTGCTCGGAGAGGTTAGGAAGCTGCTCAAGAACGCCAATTGCGCCGGTCCTGGCGATGGTTCCGGACCTTGGCGCCCGCCCGCCGACGATCAACGACAGCAGCGTGCTCTTGCCCGCGCCGTTGCGCCCAACCAGACCGATACGCTCGGCCCCGATGGTCAGGTTCAGATTTTCGAAGAGAAGCCGGCCGTCAGGCGTGGCGGCGGTGACGGAATCCAGAGTGATGAAGGACATGCGAGCCCACGGTCAGGAAAACGGGAAGGACGAAGCGGTCTTCCGTCTTGCTGATCATGGGAGCCTCCATCGGATGGGAAGGCGTGGTGTCTACGCGCGCGAACAGCGTTCGGCAAGCACCGCGATTAGTGTCCTAGTTCGGCGTCATGGTGTTCAGGACGTAGATCAGAGATCCGATCCCACCGACGAACACCAGCATGTCAATGACGATCGAGCGCGGCTTCGGAGCCTTCAGCGCGTCGAACGCCTCATGCTTGGCTTCCTGCTTCCCGCTTTCGGCGGCCTTCTTGGCCATGAGCGTTCTTCCCTCAACGCCGGGATTCCGCCCGGGCGTGACCGAAGAAACATGCTCAGCCTAAAGATGACGCTTCCAAACAGGGTTTAGGGATTGCGAACGAACGCCGTTCAGGCGCGCACTGCTGACAGTTTCTGTCAGCAGCCGGCGCAGCGCGCGCGCGCGCGCGACATTTGTTCGCATCTTGTTCTTGTGTTAATCCGCGCGTTGAGCCCTACATATAGCCGCTGCGCCGCGACCGATGTCGCGGTCCAACGTTCCGGACATCATGGCTGAGCAACTGAACTTCATCCGCGTTCGCGGCGCCCGTGAGCACAATCTGAAAGACGTCAGCGTCGACATCCCGCGCGGCGAGCTGGTCGTGCTGACCGGCTTGTCGGGCTCGGGCAAGTCGTCCCTGGCTTTCGACACGATCTACGCCGAGGGCCAGCGCCGCTATGTGGAGAGCCTCTCGGCCTATGCTCGCCAGTTCCTGGAGCTGATGAGCAAGCCGGACGTCGATCTGATCGAGGGCCTGTCGCCGGCGATTTCGATCGAGCAAAAGACCACCAGTCGCAACCCGCGCTCAACCGTCGGCACGGTCACCGAAATCCACGACTATATGCGTCTGCTGTGGGCGCGGGTCGGGGTCCCCTACTCGCCCGCCACGGGCCTGCCGATCGAGAGCCAGACCATCAGCCAGATGGTCGACAAGATCACCGCCCTTCCCGAAGGCACGCGCCTCTACCTGCTGGCCCCCGTCGTTCGTGACCGCAAGGGCGAGTACAAGAAAGAGATCGCCGAGTGGCAGAAGGCCGGCTTCCAGCGGCTGAAGATCGACGGGCAGTACTACCCGATCGAGGACGCCCCGGCGCTGGACAAGAAGTTTAAGCACGACATCGACGTGGTCGTGGACCGCGTGGTGACCAAGCCCGACATGGAGCAGCGCCTGGCCGACTCGATTGAGCAAGCCCTGCGTCTGGCCGACGGTCTGGCCGTCGCCGAGTTCGCAACGCTCGAGGAAGGCGAGACCGAACCCAAGCGCATCCTGTTCTCGGAACGCTTCGCCTGCCCGGTCAGCGGCTTCACGATCGCCGAGATCGAGCCGCGGCTGTTCTCGTTCAACAATCCGGCCGGCGCCTGCCCGGTCTGCGACGGCCTGGGCGCGAAGCTGGCCTTCGACGCCGACCTCGTCATCCCCGACAAGGACCGCACCCTACATGGCGGTGCGGTCGCGCCGTGGGCCAAGGGTCCCTCACCGCTCTACACCCAGACCCTGCAGGCCCTGGCGCGGCACTACGGTTTCTCGATGGACGAGCCCTGGCACAAGCTGTCGACTGAGGCCCGCGACGTGGTGCTGAACGGCTCCAAGGGGACGAAGATCAAGTTCGTCTATGACGACAACGCCCGGAAGTACGAGGTCGAGAAGCCTTTCGAGGGCGTGCTGCCGAACCTGGAACGCCGCTGGCGCGAGACCGACTCCAGCTGGGTTCGCGAAGAGCTGGGCCGCTTCCAGTCGGACACGCCCTGCGAGACCTGCAACGGCAAGCGCCTGAAGCCGGAAGCCCTGGCGGTGAAGGTGTCCGGCAAGGACATCGCCGAGGTCTCGATGATGGCGATCCGCCCCGCCCGTGACTGGTTCAGCGGGCTGGAGGATCAGCTGACCGCCAAGCAGATGGAGATCGCCCGGCGGATCCTGAAGGAGATCAATGATCGCCTGCGGTTCCTGGTCGATGTCGGCCTCGACTATCTGAACATGTCGCGCGGCTCGGGCACGCTGTCGGGCGGCGAGAGCCAGCGGATCCGCCTGGCCAGCCAGATCGGCTCGGGCCTCACGGGGGTTCTCTATGTGCTGGACGAGCCGTCGATCGGCCTGCACCAGCGCGACAACACCCGACTGCTGACCTCGCTGCAGGGCCTGCGGGACTTGGGCAACTCGGTGCTCGTGGTCGAACACGACGAAGAGGCGATCCTCACCGCCGACTATGTGATCGACATGGGCCCGGCCGCCGGCGTTCATGGCGGCGAGATCGTCGCCCAGGGCAAGCCGGCCGAGATCATGGCCAATCCCAAGAGCCTGACCGGGCAGTACCTGACCGGCGCTCGCGAGATCGAGGTGCCCGAACAGCGCCGCCCCTTTAGCAAGAAGAAGATGCTGCGCGTCGTCGGCGCCACCGGCAACAACCTCAAAGGTGTCACGGCCGAGATCCCCGTCGGGACCTTCACCTGCATCACCGGCGTCTCAGGCGGCGGCAAGTCGACTTTCACGATCGAGACCCTCTACAAGGCCGCCGCGCGTCGCCTGAACAACGCCAGCGACGCCCCCGCCCCGCACGAGCGGATCGAGGGCCTGGAGCATTTCGACAAGGTCATCGACATCGACCAGAGCCCAATCGGTCGAACCCCGCGCTCGAACCCGGCCACCTATACCGGCGCTTTCGGCCCGATCCGTGACTGGTTCGCGGGCCTGCCGGAGAGCAAGGCGCGCGGCTACGGCCCGGGCCGCTTCAGCTTCAACGTCAAGGGCGGCCGCTGCGAGGCCTGCCAGGGCGATGGCGTCATCAAGATCGAGATGCACTTCCTGCCCGACGTCTACGTCACCTGCGATATCTGCAAGGGCAAGCGCTACAACCGCGAGACCCTGGACGTGGTGTTCAAGGGCAAGACCATCGCCGACGTCCTGGACATGACTGTCGAGGAGGCCGCCGACTTCTTCAAGGCTGTGCCGCCGATCCGCGACAAGATGGAGACGCTCAAGCGCGTCGGCCTCAGCTACATCAAGGTCGGCCAGCAAGCGACGACCCTGTCGGGCGGCGAGGCCCAGCGGGTGAAGCTGTCCAAGGAGCTGTCCAAGCGCGCCACCGGCCGCACGCTCTACATCCTCGACGAGCCGACCACCGGCCTGCACTTCGAGGACACAAAGAAGCTCTTGGAGGTGCTGCACGAGCTGGCCGACCAGGGGAATACCGTGGTCGTCATCGAGCACAATCTCGACGTGGTGAAGACCGCCGACTGGCTGCTGGACTTTGGCCCCGAGGGCGGCGACGGCGGCGGCGAGATCGTCGCGGTGGGCTCGCCCCAGGACGTGGCCAAAGTCGAGGCCAGCTGGACCGGGCGTTATCTGAAGGAACTGCTCGACCGCCACGAGGAGCGCCGCAAGGCGCGGGTGGCCGCGCTTAAGACCAAGCGGGCCTGACGCCAGCCCTTGCCTCGCAAGGCGCGGGTCGAAAGAAAACGCCCCGGAGACTGATCTCCGGGGCGTTTGTCGTTTCCAGTGGCGCTCGGGGCCTACCAGCCGCCGGTGTGCTCGGCGGAGGCCTCGCCGTCACGCAGCGTCTTGTAGATGGTCGGCGCCGGCGACAGCATGATCAAGGCGCTCAACACCGCCATGAAGCCCGAGAACAGCTGCTGCACGATGCCGGAAGGCGTGAAATAGCTGCTCAGCGATGTGGTGTCGGCGCGCAGCGCATTACCAGCCGCCGAGAAATCGCCCGTCACGATCGCGACCGCGGCGTAGACGATGATGACGATCAGCAACCAGACGATCATGCTCATGACAGCGGCGACCACATAGGCGCCCAGCAGCGACCAGAAGGCGCCCTTGGTGACCTGCATCGACCGGAAGAACACGATCTCGCCCTTATCGAAGGTCATGGCGCTGGCCAGCGACAGGCGAACCAGCAGGTAGATTGCACCCGCGACGGCGCCGAGCATCACAAGGGCGCTCAACAGGCCACCGCCGACCGCCGCCAGCAGACCCACAACCAGAGCCGACCCGAACAGCACGGCCATCATGAGCAGGCCGGTCAGGATCGAGACCACGATCTGGCGCAACTCGTCCTTGCCCACCCGCAAGTACGCGAAACGGTCGTCGCCATGGCGCTGGATCAGCCGGTTGAGCGCGGCCAGCGTGACCCCCTGAACGATCAGATTGTAGGGCAGCGTCCACAGCAGCGTGGGCGTCATCTGGTCCGCCAGCTTGGTCATCTCGTCGGGGCTGGGCCCGTCCGGGTTGGTCATGAGCGACATCGCCGCTTCCATCTGCGCCCCAAAGAAGTGGATCGTCAGTGCGTTGGCGATGATCGACACCACGGTCATCACCGCGATCCACACGCCCACCGTCTTCAGGTTCTCCCGCACGAGGCGGAAACCGGAAAAGGCCGCGTCGGAGGCCGAGAACTTCGCCATGACTTGCTCTTGGAATGGTGGGACCCAGTTTGGCCCTAGGCCTAACAAGGTTCGCGGCGGTTCAACAGGGCGTCCCGCGCGAAATCGACACTGACCGGCTTGCTTCCGATACGCCTACCTCTAACGTTTGTTTGAACGGCCCATAGAGAGCGGCCGAGGGAGGTCTGATGAAGCTCTATGGCGAAGCCATGCCCGCGCCCAATCCACGGCGGGTGCGCATCTTTCTGGCGGAGAAGGGTCTGGAGATTCCAGAGATCCGTATCGGGTTGCGCGAAGGCGGACATCGAAGCCCCGAACACCTGGCGCGCAACAGCCTGGGGCAGGTGCCGGTGCTTGAGCTGGACGATGGAACCACGATCAGCGAGACCATCGCCATCTGCCGCTACTTCGAGGTGCTGCACCCCGATCCGCCGCTCTTCGGGGTCAGCGCGCTTGAGCAAGCCCAAGTCGAGATGTGGACCCGGCGGATGGAATTTCGCCTGATGGTCCCTGTCGGGATGTTCTGGCGCCACGCCCATCCCCTGACCGCGCGCCTGTTGAAACAGAATGTAGAGTTCGGCGAGTCGAATCGCGAAGTGGTCGAGAAGGCCCAGCTCTGGCTGGATCGCGAACTGTCTGACGGCCGCCCCTATCTGACCGGCGAGACCTATACGATCGCCGACATCACCGGACAGACTACGCTGGATTTCGCCGACTTCACGGGCCTGGCGACACCGGTCGAGGCCAAGCACGTCCTGGCCTGGCGCGAGCGGATGGCCGCGCGGCCAAGCGCGAGCGCCTGAGTCTAGGCGTGCAGGCCCGCGTCGATCTCGTCCTGGTTCAGCTGGGCGAAGGCGCGGGCCGGAGCGGCCACCAAGATCACCGTCTGCAGCGTCAGAAAGATTGGGGCCAGCAACAGGTTGGCCAGCAAGGTCAGGATCAGCCACGAACTGCTGCCGGCCAGACCGCTGCCCCCCAGATTGACCACCGCCGCCAGCGACTTGCCGATCAACCCGGCCACCGCCGCGCCCAGCAGCGGCACGACAATCCAGATCACGATCGTCAGCACGAACATACCGAGCAGACGCCAGAACTGTCCGTGCGTCTGGATCCAGGCCGCGCGAATGTCGATATGGTGGTGCGAGAAGGCGTGCGGGCCAAGCAGTGAGAGGCGAACCGCCACCCATAGCGAGAAGCCGATCACCGACAGGGCGCCGAGGAAGGCGAACCAGCCAGCCGCCGCGCCCGAAAGCAACGATGAGCCCAGAACGACGACACCGGACGGGATAATCGTGCACAGCAGCGCCGTCGCCCAGGTGATCAGCGACACGATCAGCAGTTGGATCTCTTCCTTGCCAAGGCGCAGGTAGGCGAACCGATCATTCCTGGGCTCAAGCACCGAGCGGATGATGGCGGCCTGCAGCACCGCGCCCAGCAGCAGAGCCAGGGCGACCAGCAGCACCATCACCCCGCCCAGGTTCATCACCAGGTCGAGCAGCTCACGCGGATCAGCCGAGGAGCCGCGGCCGGCCAGCACCTGGCGGCCCTCTTCGCCCAGTCCGATCTTCACCAAGAGGCCCAGGATCGGCAGCATGACGAGCGAAAAGCCCGCCCAGGCGAGCACGGTCAGCGGCCGGCGGCGCATGGTCTGCAGGCCTTCAAGGGCGGCGTCGACGGGGCGTACAGACATCCAGGCGTCCTACTGTACCGCACTGTGGCGGTAGAAGTGGGCGAGCGCGCCGGTCCAGGCGGGCATCGCGTAGAAATAGGTGCAGGCGGCCATCACGACGGCCATGACGGGACCTTGGCCGGGGGCGAAACTCAACAGAGCGCTCAGCACGATCACCGGGATCGAGATCGCAAGGCCGATCACCAGGAGGATGTGCGTCCGGCCCCGCGTGAGCGAGAAGGCGCTCAACACGCGCACCCCGGCCTGATCAACCGTGGCGGGGGCCGACAGAGACAGGCGCAGCCCCAACCAGATCAAGACGAACAGGCTGGCCAGCGGCACGATCGCCACGATCAGACCAGCCGGCCCGGCCTGGGCGAAGGCCGCGCGCCAGGCCTCGGTGGTTGACGGATCGAAGTTCGGCGCGGCGGTCCGCGCAACGCCCAACGCGACGCCACCGACAATCACCAGCAGAATAGAGCCGATCAGGGCGAAGAGGCCCAGGATCATCAGTTGGGCGGCCAGCAGGCGCCACTCGTCCCGCCCCCAGCGCAGGCCCTTGAGCCCCGCCGCGCGCCTGAAAGCACGTCGGAACAACGCGCCCTGGGCGACGACCCCGGCGATCAGAGCGATCACGAATCGCGCTCCTGACGGCGCCGAGCCCGCAGCGAGGCTGAGCAACGCCGCAAAGGCCAACGCGCCCCAGCAGTCGCGCACTGCGCCGCCCACGTCAGAAAGGCCCGCCCGCAGGGTCGCGCTGACGCCCGCCGATCCTTCCGTCATCCCGTCATGTCCCTCAGGCGCGGCGCTCATCCCGATCAGGGACGAGTCGCCGCTATCCCTGACAATCTAGGGTCTCGTCGCGCGTCTGGCGATGGCGGCGCGCCACGCGCCCCGGATTTCGCGATAGCGTAACGCCCGCGCCACGGCACGTCAGGTCTCCGAGGTCAGCGCCCGGTGAACAGCCGCCCATGGCGCGTAGAAAATCGCCTGAACCACCGCGCTGAACAGCGCTGCGACCACCCCGATGACAGCGGCCCAAGGCCAAACGTCGCGCAGGATGTCCAGCGGCGGACGCGCCATGAAGGCCTCAAAGCCGCCGTCGCCATGCAGCGCCGCCAGCGATCCGCCAGCTGCGAAAACCGTGCCCAGCAGCACTGCGGCGACCAGGATCTCGACCCCGATCACGAACACGACCACCAGCAGCGCCACGCCCAGCAACCGCCAGCCCTGGCCTTTGGTGAAGGCCCAGGACTCGAAGAGTCGAAACTGGTTGTCGACGAAGGTCATCGGCGCGGCCATCGACAGGCGCAAAGCCACCCATACCAGGACAATCACGGCGACCGCAGCGCCGACGAAGGCCGTGCTGACCGCCGCCATCGCGCCATTCTCGCCGCCGCTGACGCCCGCCACCGCCGCAAGGACCGCGATGACCAGGGCCACAACGAAGGCGACGATCATGATCAGCACCTGCTCGACCAGCAACAGCAGGGTCAGCCACATCTCGCGTGAACCGATCCGGAGATAGGCCCACGAAGACTGATTGGGGGTGAGAACCGCACGGAACACCGCCGCGCAGAACACCGCCTTGATGAAAGACGACCACAGCCAGAAGAGCAAGTTGACCGCCGTCATGCCCGATTGCGCCTGCATCATCTGGCGCATGAACTCTGGGTCGGGCGCGCCCTCCTTCTGGGTCATCGCCATCTGCATCATCTGCTGGAACTGCGGCCCCAGCGCCACGAAGCCCAGGATCGCGGGAATGATCATCCCGACGGCCAAGGCTAGCGCCCAGCCGACCACCGCCAAAGGCTTGCGGCCGATCACGCCGAAGCCGGCCGTCGCCGCCTCGGTCACGGAAAACCTCGCCATGTCCCCTCCCCATGCTCGCCCGGCGCGCAGGGCCCGGCCCAGGATCATGAGCCTACACGAGGTTTCGCCAAACGACAGCCGGGGGTATAGGGCGCGCCATGACCACGAATTCGACCTATCAGCCCGTTCACGTCATCGGCGGAGGCCTCGCCGGTTCCGAAGCCGCCTGGCAGATCGCCCAGAGCGGCGTGCCCGTCGTCCTGCACGAGATGCGCAAGGACGATGCGAGCGGCAAAGTCATCACCGACGCCCACCAGACCGACGGCCTGGCCGAGATGGTCTGCTCAAACTCGTTCCGCTCGGATGACTGGCAGTTCAACGCCGTGGGCCTGCTGCACGCCGAGATGCGCAAGCTGGACAGCCTGATCATGAGCTGCGCCGACCAGCACCAGGTACCCGCCGGCGGCGCCCTGGCCGTCGATCGCGACGGCTTCTCCGCCGAAGTCACCAAGCGCCTGTCGCAACACACGCTGGTCACCATCGTTCGCGAGGAGATCGCCGGCCTGCCGCCCGCCGAATGGGACAACGTCATCGTTGCGACGGGCCCCCTCACCTCGCCCGCCTTGGCCCAGGCGATCCTCGACCTGACCGGCGAAGGCCAGCTCAGCTTCTTCGACGCTATCGCGCCGATCATCCACTTTGAGTCCATCAACATGGACGTGGCCTGGCGCCAGTCGCGCTACGACAAGGAAGGCCCTGGCGGCGACGCAGCCGCCTACATCAACTGCCCGATGAACAAGGAGCAGTACGAGGCCTTCATCGACGCCTTGCTGGCGGGCCCCAAGTCCGAGTTCAAGGAATGGGAGAACGTCCCCTATTTCGACGGCTGTCTGCCGATCGAGGTCATGGCCGAACGCGGCCGCGAAACCTTGCGTCACGGCCCAATGAAGCCGGTGGGCCTGACCAACCCACGCGACCCGACCGTGAAGTCCTACGCCATCGTCCAACTGCGCCAGGACAACGCCCTGGGCACCTTGTGGAACATGGTGGGCTTCCAGACCAAGCTGAAGCACGGCGTCCAGGCCGAGACCTTCCGCATGATCCCCGGCCTGGAGAACGCCCAGTTCGCCCGCCTGGGCGGCCTGCACCGCAACACCTTCATCAATTCACCCAAGCTGCTGGACAAGTCGCTGCGGATGAAAGCGATGCCGCGTCTGCGTTTCGCGGGCCAGGTCACCGGCGTCGAGGGCTATGTCGAGAGCGCCGCCATGGGCTTGCTCACCGGCCGCTTCGCCGCCGCCGACCGCAAAGGCGCGCCGATCGACGCACCCCCGCCGACCACCGCCCTGGGGGCCCTCGTCGAGCACATCACCGGCGGCCACCTGGACGCGGGCGTCGGTCCTGGCAGCTTCCAGCCAATGAACATCAACTACGGCCTCCTGCCCCCGCTGGAAGCGCCAAAGGTCGACGAGGACGGCAAGAAGATCCCGCTCAAGGAACGCGGCCGCGCCAAGAAGAGGCTGATGAGCCTGCGGGCCTTGAAGGACCTCGAAGCCTGGATGGCTTGAAGACGGCTCAGGTCGCGGCCGGCCGGCGCAGGCCGCGCGTGGCCTTGTCCTGCGGATAGTAGCGGAAGCCCTTGAGGATGATCTTGAGGGCTTCCCAGTGGATCGCCACCAGGATGCCGGCGACCTGCCAGGGGTGGGTGGCCAGGGCCTTGAGGATGGCGCCATCTGTCAGCGTCCGACGCTCACCGGCGAACGTGGCCGACAGGATGACGCCGGTCTCGTCCAGAACGTCGACACCGACGCTGACCGCCTCGGCCGGCGGCTTGGTCTCGAAGTCGTAGTGCAGATTCATGGGCAGGAACGGCGAGACGTAGAACGCCTTGCCCGCTTCCTGCTCTACCCAGCCGTCCAGACCGAGGCGCGCGGGCATCACATAGTCGTGGCGCTGGCCGAACGTATTCCGCACCGCGTGCACCGTGGCGACCAGACGGTCCTGAGCGTCGTGGCAGAAGAAGACAGTCAGGGGGTTGAACCCCTTGCCCATGATGCGCGGCATGGTCAGTACGCGGATGCTAGCGACGCCCTCGGCCAGGCCGTGCGCCGATAACCTGGCCAGAATCTCGTCCTTCAACGACGCGTTCGGGTCGTCAAGGTGGTCGCGATCGTTAAACCCGATCAGGTTCCAGGCTCGGCGCGAGAACAGCCGAAGCCGCTCGTTCAGGGCCTCGACCTCGTCGAGATCGAGCAGCAGCATGAACACGCCATAGCGCAGGTGATGGCGCTTGGGGCGGGTCCTGTCGTGGACGACGTGCCCCGCATAGAGCGCCGAGCGACAGGTCACGCAACCAGCTCGCGATCAGCAGCGGGCTCGGCGACGTCCAGAACGATGCGGCCCGACGGGTTGGGCACCAGCCACGGGCGACGCACGCCGCCCAGTTGCTCGGCGACGGCGAGACCGGCCTGCAAACCATCCTCATGGAAACCAGAGCCGAAGTAGGCGCCGCAGAACCAGGTGCGCCGACGCCCCTGCAGCGACCACAGGCGACGCTGGGCCAGCATAGCCGGACCATCGAACAGCGGGTGTTCATAGACCTGATCGTGCATCAAGCCCTCGGGGTCCCGCATCGGGTTCAACGAGAGGAAATAGGGCCGCTCGACGCCCAACGGCTGAAGGATGTTCATCCAGTAAGTGACGCCGCCCTCGCCGTCTTCGCCACGTCGGCCAACATGGTTCCAACTGGCCCAAGCGCGGCGTCGGCGGGGCATCAGGGCCGGATCGCTGTGCAGCACCGCGCGGTTGCGGCTGTAGCGAAACACGCCCAGCAACTCGCGCTCCTCGGCGCTGGGCGAGGCCAGCATGGCCAGCGCCTGGTCGGCGTGGGCGCCGATCACCACTTGGTCGAAGGCGCGGGTTTCGCCGGTCGCATCCTCGATCTTCACGCCGTCCGGCCCGCGATGGATCGCCTTGACGGGACGCCCGGTGAGGATCGGTCCCGACACGCCGGCGGCCAGCTTCTCGACGTAGCGCGCAGAGCCGCCGACGACGGTACGCCAGATCGGCCGCTTGTCGATCGGCAGCATCAGGCCGTGGTTATCGAAGAAGCGCAGCAGCGCGGCGGCTGGGAACTCGCGGATGTCGCGCAGCGAGGCCGACCAGATGGCGGCGGCCTGCGGCAGCAGGTGGTCTTCCTGGAACGCGCGACCAAAGCCCTGGCGGCGCAGGTAGTCGTCCAGCCGGCACAGTCCGCCCTGCTCCAGATCCGCCGGAATGTTCCGCCCCTCGCGATAGAACCGCACGACGTCCAGCAACATCTTGATGAAGCGCGGGTTCACAGCGTTGCGCTTCTGGGCCAGCAGCTTGGTGCTAGAATATTCGAGGGCGCCGCCGTCCAGCGAGACGCCGAAAGACATGTCGGTCTCGGTCGTCTCGACTCCGAGATGTTGGAACAGCGCCGTCAGGTTTGGATAGTTCGGCTCGTTGTAGACGATGAAGCCGGTGTCGACCGCCACGCCCTCTGCGACGATAGTGTTGGCGTGGCCGCCCAGTCGGTTGTCCGCTTCGTACAGCGTCACGTCGTGCCGGTGGGACAGAAGCCACGCGGCGGAGAGACCGGACACGCCAGAGCCGACCACGGCCACAGACTGACGGGGAACGAGGTTGACCAAGACAATCTCCCAGCGCGCCAAGGCGGCGCTGGTGAGAGGTACGCAGGCTCGCGACAGTCGGACGCATCCGAACAGCGCCGTGGCGCGTAACTGTCAACGATCCTCCCGGAGATTGACGCATGAGCCTGGTGAAGACCGCGATCCACGCCTTCGAGGACGCGCCGATGCCCGACGTCGTGTCGCGCGCCGCTATCGAGTTTCTGGTCGGCGACGCTCGCCGCCGCCTTCAGCAAGCGCCGTCCGATGCGACATCGGCCTTCGCCCGGGAGATGGAGACGCGCCCTATCGCGACCCACACCGTCAACGCCAACGAGCAGCACTATGAACTGCCCGCACCGTTCTTCGAGGCGGTGCTGGGCCCGAACCTGAAGTACTCGAGCGGCCTCTATCCGCCTGGCGCGACCACCCTGGCCGAGGGTGAAGCGGCGGCTTTGCGCGAGACCGCCGAACACGCCGACCTGCTGGACGGGCAATCTGTCCTGGAACTGGGCTGCGGCTGGGGCTCGCTGTCCTTGTGGATGGCCTCACGGTGCCCGAACTCCAGCATCACATCGGTGTCGAATTCGGCTTCGCAGCGCGCCTTCATCGAGGCCCGCGCGGCCCAGATGGGCCTGACCAACCTCAAGGTCATCACCGCCGACATGAACGACTTCCAGACCGACCAGCGCTTCGACCGCGTAGTCTCGGTCGAGATGTTCGAGCACATGTCCAACTGGCGCGCCCTGCTGACCCGGGTCCGCGGGTGGCTGAAGCCGGACGGCCTCTTGTTCCTGCATGTCTTCACCCACAAGAACACGCCCTACCGGTTCGAGGTCGACGATCCCGCCGACTGGATCGCGCAATACTTCTTCAGCGGCGGCGTGATGCCCAGCCACGACCTGCCACGCCAGTTCCCCGATCTCTTCACCGTCGAGCGCGACTGGCGCTGGAGCGGCGAGCACTACGCCCGCACCGCCCGCCAGTGGCTAGAGAACTTCGACGCCCGTCGCGCCACGATCGATCCGATCCTGACCGAGGTTTACGGCAAGCACGCCACGGTCTGGCGTCGGCGCTGGCGCCTGTTCTTCCTGGCGACCGCCGGCCTGTTTGGACATCGCGGCGGCGAGGAATGGGGTGTCAGCCACTATCGCATGCGCCCGGTTCCTGCGGAGTCGGCCCAATGATCCAGTTCGCCGTCGCCTATGTCGGGACCGCCCTTGCGATGCTGGTGCTCGACATCATCTGGCTGACCCAGATGGTCAACCGGCTCTACCAGCCTCGGATCGGCGAACTGCTCGCCGAGAAGCCGTCGATGCCGCCGGCTGTGGTCTTCTATCTGCTCTATGTGGCGGGCATCGTCATCCTGGCGGTGATGCCGGCGCTGCGCGAGGGCGGCTGGAAGCGCCTGCTTGTCCACGCCGCCGTCTTTGGCCTCGTCGCCTACGCCACCTACGACCTGACCAATCAGGCGACCCTGAAGACCTGGTCGACGACCATCACCCTGGTCGATATGGCGTGGGGGACCTTCATCACGACCGTTTCGGCCTCTGCGGGCTACATGGCGGCGCGCTGGTTCGTGGCGCGCTGAGACTGTCTGGGGAGCCATGACCTCGGCGAGGCGTTCGCCCTGGTCATGGACGCCTTCACCACCGCTCTTTCAGGTTTCGTCACGGGCTTCGCCTGGGCGCCGCCTTGGCTCGTCAGTCTTTGCTTGATCGCACTGGCGCTTTTCGCCGCCCTGGCGACCCACGCCATCCTCGTTCGGGTGGTCAGGCGAACACTTCTGCGGCGAGACGCCTTCTGGCAGACCCTGATCGCCCGCACCCGCCGTCCGACACGGATGGCGCTTGTCGTAACGGCCTTGGGCCCAGCCGTTTCCGCTGCGCCCCTCTCCCCAGGCCAGGCCGACGCGGCGCGTCATGTCCTGCTCGTTCTGTTCATCCTGCTGATCGGCTGGATCGCAATGACCGCGCTCGACATCGGCGCGGCGCTGTACCTGCGCGGCTTCAAGGTGGATGTCGAAGACAACCTGCTGGCCCGAAAACACATCACGCAGGTGAGGATCCTGCGCCGCGCGATGGCGATCCTGGTCGGTCTTTTCACCCTGGCCCTGGCTTTGATGACCGTGCCGGGCGTCAAGCAGTGGGGCGTCAGCCTGCTGGCCGCAGGCGGCGCGGCCAGCCTTATCGTCGGCTTGGCCTTGCAGCCGCTGCTGACCAACCTGATCGCCGGGATCCAGATCGCGGTGACCCAGCCCATCCGGATCGACGACGCCGTCATCGTCGAGAAGGAGTGGGGCAATATCGAGGAGATCACCGCCACCTACGTAGTTGTGCGGCTTTGGGACTGGCGTCGGCTGGTGCTGCCCCTGACGTATTTCATCCAGACTCCATTCCAGAATTGGACCCGGGAGAACGCCGCGCTGATCGGGACTTCGATGCTTTATGTCGACCCGGCCGCGCGTGTGGACCGCCTGCGGACCAAGCTGGAAGACATCGCCCGCGCCTCACCGCTCTGGGATGGCAAGGTCGTCAACCTGGCGGTCACCGACATCAGGCCCGACGTCATGGAGATCCGGTGCCTGGTCAGCGCGAGAAATGCGCCAACCACGTTCGACCTGCGTTGCGAGGTTCGAGAAAAGATGATGGCGTTCCTGCGAGACGAGCTCCCTGAAGCTTTCCCGAAAAGCCGCTTGGCGCTTGCGGATGACCCCGCCCGGTCCTCTGAGGCGAAACAGCCTTCCTAAGTAAGTGAATTATGACTTATGAAGAGGCGCCCGTGACGGCGGCATGGCGCTCGCGCGGGCGCCGTCGGCGAACTTGCCCGACAAAGGCTTGTGACACGGGACCCGCAGGCGCAGCCTGCTAGGGTTGGCGACGAAGCGGGGGCGCAACGGCAAGTGTCAGACGGTTTCGACATCGGAACGAGGGCCAAGGCCCGTTGTGACGCGCTGGGCCTGACGCCGTACAGCGAGGTCGAGGGTCAACTGACACGGCGGTTTCTGACGTCGGCCCACGCGGCGGCTCTGGACACGTTGGCGGATTGGATGTCCGAGGCTGGCATGAACGTCCGCCGCGACGCCGCCGCCAACCTGGTCGGCCGCTACGAAGGCGAGACGCCCGGCGCCAAGGCTTTGATTATCGGCTCGCACATCGACAGCGTCCGTAACGGCGGCCGCTATGACGGGCCGTTGGGGATCATGCTGGGTATCGACCTCGTCGAGGTGTTGCATCGCGCCGGCCGCCGCCTGCCCTTCGCGATCGAGGTGGTGGCGTTCGGCGACGAGGAAGGCTCGCGCTTCCCCGCCTCGATGAGCTGCAGCCGCGCCATCGCCGGGACCCTGGACGCCGGCGCTCTGGAGATGCGCGACGCCGACGGGGTCTCGGTGGCTGAGGCCTTGAAGGCGTTTGGCGGCGATCCGGAGGGCGTCGCCTCAGCGGCCCGCAGGCCTGAGGACGTACTGGCCTTCCTTGAGGCCCATATCGAGCAAGGTCCGGTGCTGGAGGCCGAGGGCCTGGCCTTGGGCGTGGTCACCGCCATCGCCGCCCAGAAGCGGCTGCTGGTGCGGATCACGGGCATGGCCGGGCACGCTGGCACGACGCCGATGGATCTACGCAAGGACCCCGGCCCCGCCGCCGCCGAGGCCATGCTGGCGCTGGAGCGGATCTGCCGCGCCGGAACCGACGGGCTGGTCGGCACGGTCGGCCGCATCACCGCCCTGCCCGGCGCCTTCAACGTCATTCCGGGCGCGCTCGAGTTCTCGATGGACATCCGGGCGGAGACCTCGGCCACCCGCGACGCGGCCGTCGAAGCCGTCACCGCCGAGATCCACGCCATCGCCGCCGCGCGGGGCCTCTCCGCAACCGTCACGCTGATGCAGGCCCTGGCCGAGAGCCCGTGCGATCCGTCGCTGATGGGCCTGCTGGACGAGAGCCTCTTCGACCTTGGCTTGCCGGCCCGCCACCTGCCTTCGGGCGCGGGTCATGACGCCATGGTGATGACCGCCCTATGCCCGATCGCCATGTTGTTCATTCGCTGCGAGGGCGGGATCAGCCACAACCCGGCGGAGGCCGTCACCGAGGCCGACTGCGCCCTGGCCGCTCGCGCCATGCTGGGGTTTGTGGAGAAGCTTTCCCTTTCCGTGTCATCCCGGCCGAAGCGCAGCGAAGAGCCGGGACCGCAACAATCGCCGGCGTATCCGGCGGTCCCGTATCGTCCCTTCGGGACGTCCGGGATGACAGGCGCTTGAGATCATGACCAGCACCGACTCAAACCCCATCGGGGAACTCGACCACCCCGCCCGCCTGCTGATGGGCCCGGGCCCGATCAACGTGCACCCGCGCGTTCTGCGGGCCATGTCCGTTCAGCTGCTCGGCCAGTTCGACCCTGAGTTCACCGGGTACATGAACCAGGTCATGGCCCTCTATCGCGGCGTCTTCCAGACC
Organism: Caulobacter sp. DMC95; assembly: GCF_056313785.1. NCBI lineage: Bacteria > Pseudomonadati > Pseudomonadota > Alphaproteobacteria > Caulobacterales > Caulobacteraceae > Caulobacter > Caulobacter sp. DMC95. Next base: position 116,467 of record NZ_JBQUZP010000009.1, read on the forward strand.
CAGAACCGCTGGACCTTGACGATCGACGGCACCTCGCGCGCCGGGATCGAGGCGGCGCTGGTCTCGACGCTGTGCCCCGGCGACGACGTCGTAGTCGTCAACGCCGGTCGTTTTGGCCTGCTGCTGGCCGAGATCGCCGAGCGCTGCGACGCCAAGGTCACCTTCGTCGAGGCCCCCTGGGGAACCGTCGTCGATCCGCAGGCGGTTGAGGATGCGGTCAGGCGCGTGAAGCCGCGTCTGGTGGCCTGCGTCCACGGCGACACCTCGACAACCATGGCCCAGCCCTTGGCCGAGATCGGCGCGATCTGCCGCGCGCATGGGGCGCTGATGTATGTCGACGCAACCGCCACCCTGTCGGGCATGGACGTCCCCGTCGACGCCTGGGGCGCGGACATCGTCACCGCCGGCCTGCAGAAGTGCCTGGGCGGCCCCTCAGGCTCGGCGCCGATCACGATCAGCGATCAGGCCGCCGAGCATATCTTCTCGCGTCGCCACGTCGAGAAGGGCCTCGTCGGAACCGGCGGCGCGGCGGGGAACGGCCAACGCATCGCCTCGAACTATTTCGATCTGGCGATGATCATGGACTACTGGTCCGAGAAGCGCCTGAACCACCACACCGAGTGCGCCCCCATGCTGTTCGCCGCCCGCGAATGCGCGCGGCTGGTGCTGGAAGAAGGACTGGAGGCACGCTTCGCGCGTCACCGCCAAGCGGGCGCGGCGATGACCGCCGGTCTCGAAGCGATGGGTCTCTCCATCTACGGCGACAAGGCCCACAAGATGACCAACGTCACCGGTATCTGGGTCCCGGACGGGGTCGACTACGACCGGGTTAAGGCGCGGATGCGCACCGACTTCGAGATCGAGATCGGCTCAGCCTTCGGTCCCCTGACAGGCAAGATCTGGCGCATCGGGACCATGGGCGTGAACGCCCGCAAACACGCGGTTCTGCAGACCCTGGCGGCCTTCGAGGCGGTGCTGCGCTGGGAAGGCTTCAGCGCGCCTTCTGGCGCCGGCGTCGATGCGGCGGCGAAGGTGTACGGATGAGGGGGCTGTCCAAGATCCTCCCCCCAGCGGGGGAGGTGTCAGCACAGCCGACGGAGGGGGAAGCCCTGCCCGCCCTGCTCCTTCCCCCTCCGGCCTTCGGCCGCCTCCCCCACAGGGGGAGGATTTGATGACCTACCCCCGCGACCTCATCGGCTATGGCGAGCATCCGCCGCACGCGCAGTGGCCGAACGGCGCCCGCGTCGCCGTTCAGTTCGTGCTGAACTACGAGGAAGGCGCCGAGCGGTCGGTGCTGCACGGCGATCCCGTCTCCGAGTTCTTCCTGTCAGAAATGATCGGCGCCCAGCCCATCGCGGACATGCGGCACATGTCCATGGAGAGCCTGTACGAATACGGCTCGCGCGCCGGCTTCTGGCGCATCCGGCGATTGTTCGAAGAGTTCGACCTGCCGCTGACCGTGTTCGGCGTCGCCCAGGCCATGGAGCGCCATCCTGACGCCGTCGAGGCGATGATGAAGTCCGGCTGGGAGATCGCCAGCCACGGCTATCGCTGGATCGACTATCAACACTTCACGCCCGAGCAGGAGCTGGAGCACATCCAGCAGGCGATCGAGATCCAGGCGCGCCTGACCGGCGAGCGCCCCCTGGGCTGGTACCAGGGCCGAACCAGCCCCAACACCGCCCGCCTCGTGGCCCAGGAAGGCGGGTTCGTCTACGACGCCGACAGCTACGCCGACGACCTGCCCTATTGGGACGACCAGCACGGCCGCGCCCAGCTGATCGTGCCCTACACGCTGGAAGCCAATGACATGCGCTTCACGGCGGCTCAGGGCTTCAACACCGGCGAGCAGTTCTTCACCTATCTGCGCGACGCCTTCGACGCGCTCTATCTGGAGGGCGAGACCGCGCCGAAGATGATGAGCGTCGGCCTGCACTGCCGCGTGGTCGGCAAGCCGGGGCGGATTGGGGCGCTGCGGCGGTTCCTCGAGCACATCACGAAACACGACCGCGTTTGGGTGGCGCGGCGGATCGACATCGCGCGACACTGGATCGCGACGCATCCCTATGGGGAGGGCGCAGTATGAGCGCCCCCTCCGTCACGTCGCCCGCGGCGCCGCGCCACCTCCCCCGTTTTACGGGTGAGGAAGGGGCTGTTCCTCCTCCCTCGCGAAGCGGGGGAGGTGGCGCAATGCGGATACGCATCGTGACGGAGGGGGCGTCATGCTGAGCCTTTCCACTCTCAACACCCTCGATCGCGAAGCCTTCGCCAAGGCCCTGCACTTCGCCTTCGAACTCTCGCCCTGGGTCGTCGAGCGCGCCGGGGACGCTCGCCCCTTCGCGTCGGTCGAGGCGATGCACGCGGCGATGATGGCCGTGCTCGACACGGCGACCACCGCCGACAAGCTAGCCCTGATCCGGGCGCACCCCGAACTGGCGGGCAAGGCCGCGATCGCCAAGCAACTGACCGCCGAGAGTAACGCCGAACAGGCCAGCGCCGGGCTCGACAAGCTGACGCCGGAGGAGTTCGCGCGCTTCCACGACCTGAACGTCGCCTACCAGGCCAAGTTCGGCTTTCCCTTCATCATCTGCGTGCGCCTGAACGACAAGGCTTCGATCCTGGCAGCCATGGCGGCACGCCTTTCTCATGACGAGGCGAGCGAGATCGCCGAGGCGATCGCTCAGATCGGCCTGATCTCCAAGCTTCGCCTGCTCGACGCGGTGACCGACTGATGGACTACGATTTCGCCGGTTGGGCCAGCATGGTTCTGCGCTGGCTGCACGTGATCGCGGGCGTGGCCTGGATCGGCGCGTCCTTCTACTTCGTCTGGCTGGACAACAACCTGCGCGATCCCAATCCGCCCAAGGACGGCGTGAAGGGCGAGCTGTGGGCCGTTCACGGCGGCGGCTTCTACCACTCGCAGAAGTACCTGAACGCCCCGGCGCACATGCCCGAGCACCTGCACTGGTTCAAGTGGGAGGCCTACACCACCTGGCTGTCCGGCTTCGCCTTGCTGATCGTGCTCTACTACTGGCAGGCGGGCGTCTATCTGATCGACCCGGCCAAACACGCCTTCAGCCAAGTCCAGGCGATCGGCATGGGCCTAGCCTTCATCTTCGGCGGCCTTGCGACCTATGAGGCGCTTTGCCGATCGCCGCTGGGCCAGAACGGCAAGCTGTTCGGCGTGGTGTGGTTTTCGATCCTGACGGCCGCGACCTGGGCCCTGACCCAGCTGTTTTCCGATCGCGGCGCGTTCATCCATGTGGGCGCGATCATCGGCACCTGCATGGTCGGGAACGTGTTCCTGGTCATCATCCCAAACCAGCGCAAGATCGTCGCCGACATGCTGGGCGAACGGGCGGTCGATCCGCGCCTCGGGGCCATGGGCAAGCAGCGGTCGGTGCACAACACCCACATGACCCTGCCAGTCATCTTCATCATGATCAGCAACCACTATCCGGCCGTTTCGGGGCATCCCAAGGCCTGGCTCTTGCTGGCCATGATCAGCGCCGGCGCCGTCGCGATCCGCTACTTCTTCATCCAGCGTCACTTCGGAAAGATCCGACACGAGTTCCTGTTCTACGGCGCCATGCTGATTTTCGGCGCGACCGCTATCGCCTCCATGAAGCCCAAGGACAAGGTCGAGATCCGCGGCGAGGTCCCCTTCACCACCGCCCAGGCGATTATCCAGAAGCACTGCGAGACCTGCCATAGCGCCGCGCCCACCCACGCCGCCTTCTCCGCTCCGCCCCTGGGGGCCGTGTTCGATACGCCGGCGCACATCCAGACCTACGCACCAAAAATAAACGAACGCGCGGTCCTCTCGACCAGCATGCCCCTTGGCAACGAGACCGGCATGACCGATGAGGAGCGCGCCCAGTTGGGCGCCTGGATCAAGCAGGGAGCCAAGATCCCGTGACCGACGCCGTCCTGGACGCGCAAGCCGACGCCGCCGCAGGCTCCGCAGACGACGCGCCGCGCAAGCGCAACGCCGAGCGTACGCGCAAGGCCATCCTCGCCGCCGCCCTCAAGGAGTTCGCCCAGGCCGGATTCGCCGGGGCCCGGATCGAGCGGATCGTCAAGGCCGCCAAGTGCAACATCCGGATGCTGTACCACTACTTCGGGGACAAGAAGGGCCTGTACATGGCCGTCCTCGAAAGCGCCTACATGGACCTGCGGGCCCGCGAGGCTGAGCTCAAGATCGACTTCGACAAGCCGCTTGAAGGCTTTCTGGAACTGCAGCGCTTCACCTTCGACTATTTCGAGAAGAACCCGCGCTTCGAGGGCCTGCTGCGTAACGAGAACCTGCAACACGGCAAGTTCGCCGCCCAGTCGCGGGTCGTCACCGAGACGGCCTTCCCCCTTCGCCGCACGATCGAAGGGCTGATCGAGAGCGGCCAGCGCCAGGGCGTCTTTGGGCCCGATCTCGACCCGGTGCAGATCTATGTGACGATCGCGGCCATGAGCCGCTTCCACTTGGCCAACGGCTATTCGCTGTCGGCCACCCTGAACACCGACATGAGCGCGCCCGAATGGCGCCGGGCGCGGCTCGACCACGCCCTGGCGCTGCTGGAAGGCTATCTGACGCGCGGGGCGCCCAGGCGTTAGGTGGAAGGCGCGGTCTTCAGCGGCGGACCGCTGAACTCGGCCTCGATCTCGACCTGGACCTCGTCGCCGACGCCCATGGCCGTGCCCGGCGCCGGAACGCCATAGGCGATCCCGAAGTCCGACCGCTTGAACGCGCCCTTGGCCGAGAAGCCGATCCGCGCGTTCGGGTCCATCGGGTGGCCGACATAGCCGCCGTTATAGGTCACATCCAGGGTCACCGGCTTGGTCACGCCGTGAAGGGTCAGATCGCCCGTGACCTTGCCGGTGTCCGGCCCGGTGGTCTCGATCTTGGTCGACTTGAAGGTGATGGCTGGATACTGCGCAGCGTCCAGCCACTGCGGGCCGGTGAGCTCCTTCTGGAAGCCGGCCGGCGGCGCGGGCAGAGTCAGGGATTTGGGATCGATCGTCGCCTCCAGCGCACTGGCGGCGGCGTTGGCCTGGTCGAACCGCAGCTTCACATCGAAGTCGGCGAAGCTGGCGGTGTAGTTCGAAAAGCCCAGGTGGCTGACCTTGAACACCAGTGAGGCGTGGCTCTTGTCCAGCGTGTAGTCGCCAGCGGGAATATCGGCCTTGGGCGGCTTGGGCGCGGCGGCGGCCGGCGCGGCGGGCGCCTCGGCCGGTTTCTCGGCGGGTTGCGGCGAGCAGGCGGCGAGCGCCAGCAGGGCGGCGATGGGTAGGAGCGGTTTCATCAGGTTCCCTCAAAGAGCCCTATCCGCCCCGGACCTCCCGACGCGGCCGCCGGCCCCCACGCCGACAAGACGTCAACGTAGGGGCGATTTGGAGGTTGCAGGAAGAGGGTTCGTCGTCGGCGAGTTGGATGAAGGCTGCAGCCTCGCCTTAGGGCGAGCTTCCTCCAACGCGCCACGGTCGAGTGCGCCTCAGAACAACATGCCTTTCTGAAGCAGCGCGTGGACGCCCTTCTCGCCGTTTACGGTCTGGGTGACGCGGAAATCCACGGCCAGCGAGCAGAACTGATAGGCCTGCACCCGGGTCAGAGTCGAACGCGCGGTGATGAAGTCGATGGTCTGGCGCAGGGCCTGCTTCATGGCGAGATCCAGGTCCTCGTGGAAGCCCATCAGGATGTGGTGCGTCGGGGTCTCGGCGCGCGGCCAGGCGAAGGCGCCGGCCTCGGCCGCCCCATCGGCCTTCTTGTGCAGCACGAAGGTGAAGGTCCCGGTCAGGCCCATCTCCAGGGCGTTGACGCAGACCTCGCCGTCGCCCTGGCGCCCGTGGCCGTCGCCGACCGAGAAGTTGGCGCCCGGAACCCAGACCGGCAGATAGAGGGTCGAGCCGGCGACCAGCTCCTTGTTGTCCATATTGCCGCCATGCTCGCGCGGCTCGCGGCTGGAGAGGCGGCCATACTTCGCCGGGGGGGCCACGCCCATGGTCCCGAAGAACGGCGCCAGGGGCAGTTCGGGGCCCCATTCGGGCTTGCAGACGCCGCGCTGGGCGTCGACGCCGATATGGCTAACATAGCGCTCGGGGAAGTCTTCCGGGATCGTCCCGGCCAAGGGGCGAACCGCGCAGTAACCCCAGTCCGTGTTGGGCGCGATCGCCTCGATCCGCACCTCCAGCATGTCGCCCGGCTCGGCGCCGGCGATGGCGATCGGACCGGTGAGGATATGAGGACCGATCCGAGGCGGGTTGCTTTCATGGATCGCCTGCAGCGCCGGCGGGATAGCGTAGGGCGAGCCGGCCGGCGGCATCACCTCGACGCCGCCCGAGACACATTCGACCGTGACGCTGTCGCCCGGCATCACGGTCAGAACGGGATCGAAGCCCGCGTCGAACATGCCGAAGCGGACGGTCTCAGGGGTGGAAGCCAGTCGGTGATGCGCCATCAAGTAAGCCCTTTCTTACAAGCGTATCTGATCCGAACCGGCGACCGGGCCGAAGGCGAAGCGACACCCTTGCGCGGCTTGACCGTGACCTGCCTCCTGGGCGAGCGATCCGCCGCGCAGATGACGCGGGCTTGGGCGGATGCGGCTGGCGGGAAAAGCGGGACTGGCGCGTCCGGCGAACCCGGGTGTATGAAGTTTTTTCTTACTTATGGAGTCCGCCATGGCGCTCGATGCGGAGACGACAGCCTTTCTGGCCCTCGACGATTTCGAGATGGCCGCCTGGGCGCCGCGCCGCGCCGCCGAGATAGGCGTCGAACCGCCCGCCCCCGCCCTGCCCGGCGTGATCGACAACCTTGTCCTGCTCAAGAGCCAGACCGCTCTCTTCGTCGCCGCGCTGGGCGACGCGGCCGGCGAGGCTCCGGAGACGTTCCAACCGTGAGCTTCTGCAGCGTCGTCGAGATCGCCGGTGAGGTTCGCGCCGGCCGCGTCACCGCCCGTGCGGTGACCGAAGCCACCCTCTCGCGGATCCAACGCCTGGACGGCGGGATCAACGCCTTCACCGCCGTCACGACCGAGCGCGCGCTCGCCGCCGCCGAGGCGGTCGACGCCGATCTCGCCGCCGGGCGTCCCGTGGGACCGCTGGCGGGAGTTCCCTTCGCGGTGAAGAACCTGTTCGACATCGGGGGCCTGCCGACCCTGGCCGGATCCAAGATCCGCCGCGACGCCGCGCCGCCGTCGCAAGACGCCACCCTCGTCCAGCGTCTGACGGCCGCCGGCGCCATCCTGGTCGGCGCTTTGAACATGGACGAGTTCGCCTATGGCTTCGTCACCGAGAACGCCCATGACGGGCCGGTGCACAATCCGCATGATCCGACGCGGATCGCCGGCGGCTCGTCCGGCGGTTCGGCGGCGGCCGTGGCGGCCGGCCTCATCCCCCTGACGTTAGGCTCGGACACCAACGGCTCGATCCGCATTCCGGCCGGCCTGTGCGGCGTCTTTGGCCTCAAGCCCACCTTTGGCCGCCTGTCGCGGCAGGGCGTCTTCCCGTTCGTCGAGAGCCTGGACCATGTCGGCCCCTTCGCGCGCTCGGTCGAGGATCTGGCCCTGGCTTATGACGTGCTGCAGGGGCCCGATCCGGCCGGCGATCCGATCTGCGTCCGCGAGGCTGAACCGCTGGCGAGCCGGCTCGACGCCCTGGCCGAGCAGCCGTTGCGCGTCGGCGTGCTCGGCGGATGGTTCCAGCAAGGCGCCTTCCCCGAGGTGCTGGCGGCGCTGGGCTACGTCGCCGAGGCGCTGGAGGCGCAGGGCGAGGTCACCCTGCCTAGCGCCCAGGCCGCCCGCGCCGCCGCCTTCTGCCTGACGGCGTTCGAGGGCGGCGAACTGCATCACGACGACCTGGCCAAGCGCGCCATGGACTACGATCCGGCCGTCCGCGACCGCCTGCTGGCCGGCGCCCTGCTGCCCGCGGGCGTGGCCGAGGCGGCAAAGCGCTTCCGCACGATCTTCCGCGACGAGGTTCGCGAGGCCTTTCAGCGCTACGATATCCTGTTGGCGCCGGCCTCGGTCTGTCCGGCCCCGCCGATCGGTCAGGCGACGATGGAGATGGACGGGGTTCCGGTGTCGGTGCGCAAGAACCTCGGCGCCTTCACCCAGCCCATCAGCTATGTCGGCCTGCCGGTGGTGGCCGCGCCCGTGAACCGTCCCGGTGAGTTGCCGATCGGCGTGCAGATCATCGCCCCAGCCTGGCGCGAGGACCTGGCCTTCGCCGCCGCGCTTCGCCTGCAACGCGCGGGCGTGGTGGCGGCCCATCCGCCGACGGGGGCGCTATGATCGTCAACGATCCCGCCGTCTTGGCTGAGGTCACGGCCTTGGTCGAGGCCTATGAGGTCGCCCTAATGGCCAACGACGTCGAGGCGCTAGACGGGGCCTTCTGGGCCTCGCCGCACACGGTGCGGCTGGGCGTGGCCGAGAACCTGTGGGGCTTTGACGAGATCGCCGCCTTCCGCGTCGGCCGGACCGGCGGCTCGCCGCCACGCACGCGACTGCGCACGGAGATCACCACCTTCGGCGCTGACGCTGCGATCGCCAATGTCCTGTTCCGCCGCGACGACACCGGCCGCCTCGGCCGCCAGAGCCAGACCTGGATCCGCACCGCCGACGGCTGGAAAGTCGCCTCGGCCCATGTGTCCCTGATGCAGGAGAGCGCCGATCAACGGCTCGCCTCCCCTAACGAAAAGCGCTAGAGCCTTCGAATGACGACCCCGACCAAGATCATCTTCGACACCGATCCCGGCATCGACGACGCGATGGCCCTGCTGTTCATCGAGGCGAGCCCAGCCCTCGACCTGATCGCGGTGACGACCATCTTCGGCAACGCCGACATCGAGACCACCACCCGCAATGCCCTGTACCTGAAAGACCGCTTCGGCCTGACGGCGCCGGTCTACAAGGGCACGGACAAACCGCTGACCCGGCCGCGCAACCCTTCACCCACCTTCGTCCACGGCGTGAACGGCCTGGGCGACGTGGAGCTTACGGGCCTCGTTCCTGCGCAGCCGGAGGCCAAGCCTGCTCACCAGGCGATCATCGATCTGGCCCGCCAGTATCCGGGCGAGGTGGTGCTGTGCGCCGTCGGCCCGCTGACCAACCTGGCTTTGGCGCTGCAGGCCGATCCCGAGGTCGCCACGCTGCTGAAGTCTGTGGTGATCATGGGCGGCGCGTTCGGCGTGGCCGGCAAGCCGGGCAATGTCACGCCTGTCGCCGAGGCCAATATCTGGAACGATCCGGAGGCCGCCGACCAGGTGTTCACCGCGCCCTGGAAACTGACCGCCGTCAGCCTGGACGTGACGACCCAGGTCGTGATGTCGCCCGACTATATGGACGCCCTGGCGGCCGGCGGATCGGACGCCTGCGGCTTCCTGAACGCCATCTCCAAGCCCTACGCCGCCTTCTATGGCGGTCGGGACGGCATCGTGGGCTGCTGCGTGCACGATGCCGCAGCGGTGGCCTATGTGATCGACCCCACCTTGTTCACAGTCCGCCGGGGCTCAGTGCGCGTGGTCACCGAAGGCATCGCGCTGGGCCAGACATGCCAGAAGGCCGAGGGCGAACTGTTTGGCCCCAGTGCGTGGGACGACCAGCCGATCCAGGCCGCGACCGTAGCGGTGGATGGCGAGCGGCTGCTGGAGCTGTACGCGGACACGATGGCGGCGAAGTACGGGTAGGCGCAGCAAACAGATCACGTCATCCCGCGCTTTATGCGCGGGACCCATGGTTCAGCTTTCACGTGCGGGCTTTCTTCCGCTCCGCACTTGCGGCGGACAAATGGGTCCCGCGAACAAGTCGCGGGATGACGACTGATTTTCCTGGGCTAACCGCCCCGCCGCCACCGCTCCACGCCCGCCACATAGGTCCGGGCCACCACCCGGTCATCGCCCAGCACCGTCAGCGCAAAAAGCTTGTCGGCCAGGCTCTTGCCCCCCGCCAGCCGCCGCGCGATCAGCGGGGTCGCCGCCAGATCAAGCACCACAAAGTCAGCCTCCTTGCCCGGCGCTAGGTTGCCGATCTTGTCGTCGAGATCGAGGGCCCGCGCCCCGCCCAGAGTGGCCAAGTACAGCGCCTGGAACGGGTCCAGCGCATCGCCGCGCAGCTGGCCGACCTTGTAGGCCTCGCCCAGCGTATGCAGGATCGAGAAGGTGGTGCCGGCGCCAACGTCCGTGCCCATGCCGACCTTCACGCCGTGCGAACACGCTTCCTCCAGCGGGAAGAGGCCCGAGCCCAGGAACAGGTTCGAGGTCGGGCAGAAGGCCACCGCCCCGCCCTTGGCCGCCAGACGCCGGAAGGCGTCGCCCTTCAGATGGACGCAGTGGGCGAAGACCGAGCGCTGGCGCAGCAAACCAAAGCGGTCATAGACGTCGAGATAGTCCTTGGCCTTGGGGAAGAGGCGCGTGGTCTCCTTGATCTCGTGCAGGTTCTCCGAGAGGTGTGTCTGCATCCAGACATCGGGATGTTCGGCCAGGATCTCGCCGGCCATGGCCAGCTGGGCGTCGCTACAGCTGATCGCGAAGCGCGGCGTAACCGCGTAGCCGAGCCGCCCCTTGCCGTGCCAGTCGGCGATCAGGGTTTGCATGTCCTCGCGGCTGCTCTCGACGGTGTCGGTCAGACCGTCCGGCGCATTGCGGTCCATCAGCGACTTGCCGGCGATCAGCCGCATGTTCCGCGCATAGGCCTCGGCGAACAGGGCGTCGACCGACACCTTGTGCACCGAACCGAACACCAGCGCCGTCGTGGTGCCGTTGCGCAGCAGTTCGTCCAGAAAGAAGGCGGCGGTGTCGGCGGCGTGCTTAGGATCAGCGAACGCGGCCTCGGCCGGGAAGGTGTGCTGCTCCAGCCAGTCCAGCAGCTGCTTGCCGTGGGCCGCGATGACGTCGACCTGCGGGAAGTGGATATGGGTGTCGACAAAGCCCGGCGTGATCAGATGGCCGCTCAGGTCCACAGGCTCGGCGCCGCCCAGCCAGGGGGCGAGCTCGGCGTAGGCCCCGCAGCCGACCACGCGGCCGTCTTCGACCAGCAACAGGCCGTCCTCGTGGAAGGCGACCGCGCCGTCGGCTTCCTTCGAGGGATCGTCCAGCAGATGCAGGATCGAGGCTCTAAACGCTTGCACGGGCGGTCTCGTCATTGCGAATGCGCGCGGCTTCCTGGCGCATCAGGAGGTCGGCGGCGACCGATACGGCGATCACCTCGGGCGCCTTGCTCTTCAGGTGGGGCAGGCCGATCGGACAGGTCAAGCGGGTCAGCACCGCCTCGGAGAAACCATCGTCGCGCAACCGTTTCATGAACCGCGCGCGCTTGGTCTTCGAGCCGATGACGCCGAGATAGGAAAAGCCGCCGCCGGCGAGGCCGGCCGAGACCAGGGCATAGTCCAGGGCGTGGTCATGGGTCAGGACCAGGCCATAGGCGTCCGCGCCTGCGCCCATCGCCTTGGCGGCCAGTTCGGCGGGCTCCAGCACGGTGACGCCGGCGATGTCGGCGGTCTCGGGACGGCTGTCGTACCAGAAAAGGCGGAACGGCAGCGGCTCGAACGCCTTGGCGATCGCCTGGCCCACATGGCCGGCGCCAAACAGCAGCAGCGGCGGACGCGGCGCGTCGGCGCGCTCGACCAGCACATCGCCCAGCTCCGGCCGAACCCCGCGCGCGGTGGCGGGCGCGCCGGCCAAGGTCACCAGCGGGCCGTCGGCCTCGGTGGACAGGATCGGGGCGACGGTCTTGGTCAGCAGGCCCGGCTCGAACCGGGTGCGGACCTCGAACGGCTGGGCCGCGTCCATGCGCTTGGCCGCGTCGGTCAGCCAGTCCCGGCTGTTGTCGTTCAGGCGCTCGAGGAACAGCCGCACCCGTCCCCCGCAGCACTGAGCCAGCAGCGGTCCCAGCGGATAGTCCTGGATCGCGAAATGGGCCTGGCCGCCGTCCAGCATGCGGCGCGCCTGGTCGGCGACGCGGTACTCCAGATTGCCGCCGCCGATGGTGCCAGCCTGCCCGCTGCGCCAGACGACCATCTTGGTCCCGGCTTCGCGCGGGGCCGACCCCTCCGTGGCGAGGACCGTGACCAGAGCGGCCTCGTCATGGGCGTCGAGGCGCGCCAGAGCGGCGCGGGCCCAGTTGCTCATGATCCCTCTCCTTTAGGGAGAGGGGCAGGGGTGAGGGGTTTCAGCGGATGACGGCGTAACCCCTCACCCTCCCACCGCTTCGCGGCGAGCCCTTCCCTCTCCCTATGGAAGAGGGGTTCAGACATCGCGCGCCCTCGCCCGCACATTCTCGCACGCCATCAGGATCGCCTCCGGCGTCGCCGGGGCGTTCAACTCGGGAAGCACGCGCCCTTCCCCGACACTGGCCACCGCATGGGTGATCGCCGAATGCACCGAGATCGCCAGCATCAGCGGTGGCTCGCCCACGGCCTTGGAGCGGTGCACCGTCGCCTCGACATTGCGCCCGGCCTTCCAGAGCCGCACGTCCAGATGGGCCGGGCGGTCGCCGCAGGTGGGGATCTTGTAGGTCGAGGGCGCGTGGGTGCGCATGCGCCCCTGGGCGTCGAACACCAGCTCCTCGGTGGTCAGCCAACCCATGCCCTGGATGAAGCCGCCCTCAATCTGGCCCAGATCCAGGGCCGGGTTCAGCGACTTGCCGACGTCATGGAGAATATCGGCGCGGGTGACCTTCATCTCGCCGGTCAAGGTGTCGATCAGCACCTCGCTGCAGGCCGCGCCATAGGCGAAGTAGTAGAACGGCCGGCCCTTATGGGTGGCGCGGTCGTAGTGGATCTTGGGGGTGGCGTAGAAGCCGGTGGCCGACAGCGAGATGCGCGCCAGATAGGCCTGGCGAACGAAGGCCTCGAACGCCAGCGTCTGGCCGCCCACCCGCACGCCGTCGGGCGTGAAAGCGACCTCGGCCGGCGATACGTCCCACTTGGCGGCCGCGAAGTCCACCAGCCGGGACTTGATGGTCTCGGCCGCATTCAGCGCCGCCATGCCGTTGAGATCCGCGCCCGACGAGGCGGCCGTGGCCGAGGTGTTGGGCACCTTGTCGGTGACGGTCGAGGTGATCTTCACGCGCGACACATCGACCTGAAAGGCCTGGGCGACGATCTGGGCGATCTTGGTGTTGAGCCCCTGCCCCATCTCGGTCCCGCCGTGGTTCAGCATGATCGAGCCGTCGGCATAGAGGTGCAGCAGCGCCCCGGCCTGATTCAGGTGCGTGGTGGTGAACGAGATGCCGAACTTGACCGGCGTCAGGGCGATGCCTTTTTTGAGCACAGGACTGGCGAGATTGAACGCCGCGATCTCGCGCCGACGCGCTGCGTAGTCGCAGGACGCCGCCAGCTCCTCGATCAACTGCGGGGCGACATTGTCCTCGACCACCTGGTGATAGGGCGTGAGGTTTCGGCCCTCGCCGCCATAGAGGTTGCGCCGACGCACCTCCAGAGGGTCCAGCCCCGTGGCTGCGGCGATGGCGTCCATGATCCGCTCGATCGCGATCATGCCCTGCGGTCCGCCGAACCCTCGAAAGGCGGTGTTGGAGACCGTGTGGGTCCGATAGCGGTGCGAGACGATCTCGACGACCGGCAGATAGTAGGCGTTATCGGCGTGGAACATGGCCCGGTCGTTGATAGCCGGCGAGAGATCGGTCGTGGCCCCGCAGCGCGACGACAGCTCCAGCGACAGACCGATCAGCCGGCCCTCGTCATCGAAGCCGACGTCGTAGACCGTCTCGAAGTCATGCCGCTTGCCGGTCATGACCATGTCCTCGTCGCGGTCGGGACGGCACTTGGCCGGACGGCCGGTCTTGACCGCCACCAGCGCAGCGGCGGCGGCGAACAGCGAAGCCTGGGTCTCCTTGCCGCCGAAGCCCCCGCCCATGCGGCGCACCTCGACGGTGACGCAATGGTCGGGCTTGCCCAGCACGCGGGCGATCAGGTGCTGCACCTCGGTGGGATGCTGGGTCGAAGACCAGACGTGGACGTCGCCGTCCTCGCGCGGGCTCGCCAGCGCGATCTGGCCTTCGAGATAGAAGTGATCCTGGCCGCCGATCGTGAACTTGCCTTGCACGCGACGCGGCGAGGCGGCGAGCGCGGCCTGGGCGTCACCGCGCGCCATGCGCTGGCTGGCCTCGATGGTCAGGTCCATGGCCCGCGCTGCGGCGATGTCGATGGCGGCCGGCAGGTCGTCATACTCGACCACAGCACGGGCGGCGGCGGCGCGCGCGGCGGCCAGCGAGGTGGCGGCGACCGCGAAGAGGCTCTGGCCAACGCAATAGACCACGCCGTCCGCGAACAGCTTGTCGTCGTGAATGACGGGGCTGACGTCGTTCTCGCCCGGAATGTCCTCGGCGGAGATGACCAGCACCACGCCCGGCGCGGCGCGGACCGCCGACAGGTCCATGCGAACGATCTTTGCATGGGCCTTGGCGCTCAGACCGAAGGCGACATGCAGCAGGCCCGCCGGCTCGAGCATGTCGTCGATGTAGACCGCCGAACCCGCGACATGGCGGGCAGCGCTATCGTGCGGCAGAGGAGCATGGACGCCCCGCGGCGACTTGGTCATCGGCGCAACGGCGGCTGAGTCAGCCATGAGCGCTCTCCGGCGTGACACGGGCCTCGACGCCCTGGGTCTCCAGGAACACCTTGCGCAGCATGTTCCGCGCCGCCAGGGCGCGATAGGCGGCTGAGGCGCGCATGTCGCTCATCGGCGTGTAGTCGGTGTCGAGCGCGACCATCGCCGCCTCGATGGTCGCTTCGATCCACGGCTGACCGGTCAAGGCCGCCTCGCAGGCCAGGGCGCGCTTTGGCGTACCGGCCATGCCGCCGAACGCGATCCGAGCGTCGGTCACTACACCATCCTTGATGGCCAGCGAGAACGCCCCGCAGACCGCCGAGATGTCCTGATCAAAACGCTTGGACAGCTTGAAGACCTTGAAAAGGCGTCCCGCCTCCAGGCGCGGCGCGAACACCGCCTCGACGAACTCGCCCGGCTGCCGGTCCTGCCGGCCGTAGTCGAGGAAGAAGTCCTCAAGCGCCAGCTCCCGCTGCTCGCCGCCACGTCGAAGCACTAACCGGGCGCCCGCCGCGATCAGAGCCGGCGGCATGTCGCCGATCGGCGAGCCGTTGGCGATGTTGCCGCCGATCGTGCCGCTGTTGCGCACTTGGGTCGAACCGAGGCGCCGCATCATGGCGCCGAGATCGGGATAGAGCTTCGCCATCGCCTCGATCGCGTCGACATAGCGCACGCCAGCGCCGACGCGCAGGCCCTCAGCTGTCTCCTCGAGCGCCTTGAGCGCAGCCACCTCGGAGACGCTGATCAGGGTCGGCAGCGCGCGCCGCTGCTTGGTGACCCACAGCCCCACATCGGTCGCGCCGGCGACGAGCGTCGCGTCGGGATGGGCGGCATAGGCCTCAGCCAGTTCATCCAGCGAGCGCGGCGCCAGCCAGGTGCGGGTGACGCCGTGGATCTCGTCCTCATAGCGCAGGGCCAACATGGTCTCGTCGCGTACGGCCGACAGGTCGACCGCAGGCGGCGCTTCGGCCTGCACCCCCTTGGCCACCTCGATAATCGGGCCATAGCCGGTGCAGCGGCAGAGGTTCCCCGCCAGCACTTCGCCCACCGGTCCGTCCGCGCCCTTGGCGCCCACGGCCCGGCCGTACAGCGACATGACGATACCCGGCGTGCAGAAGCCGCACTGCGAGCCATGCTTATCGACCATGGCCTGCTGGACGGGATGCGGGGCCTTGTCCTTGGCCAGGCTCTCGACCGTGATCAGCGCCTTGCCGTGCAGCATGGGCAGGAACTGGATGCAGGCGTTGACGGCGCGCCATGCGGTTCCCTCGCCCTCTGGCTCGCCGACCAGAACGGTGCAAGAGCCGCAGTCGCCCTCGGCGCAGCCTTCCTTGGTCCCCGTGCGACGCAGCGGACCGCGCAGGTGCTCCAGCAGGGTCGTGGTCGGGTTCGCCCCTGCAACCTCATGAACCTCGCCGTCGAGCAGGAAGCGGATCACCTCGCCCATCAGCTGCCCCGATAGGTCGAATAGCCGTAGGGGGAGACCAGCAGAGGCACGTGCCAGTGCTGCTCGGTGTTCGACACGGAAAAGTCGATCACGACGATGTCCAGGAATGGCGGGTCGCTGACCGGCGCCCCTGAAGCCTTGAAGTGCTCGCCGATCTCGAACTCAAGACGGTACCGCCCGGTCTGGAGGTCCTCTCCCGAGACAAGCCGCGCGCGACCGTCGAGGTCCGTCCGCAGCTCCGCCAGCGCCCGCTCATGATCACCGTCACGGCGCGACACCCTGACCACAACGTTCGCCGCCGGCTTTCCGGCCGCCTGATCGAGGATATGTGTCGTCAGTCCGCTCATGCGCTGTCCCTCAAGGTACTCGCCGAGCGATGCTCGGTCGCTCCGGGCGCCCTGTCCAGCGCCTTGCCCGCCTCGCGCGCCCTGGAAGGCGGAGCGCCGAGGAAGGGAGCGCAAGGCGCCCGAAGCGGAGGCATTATATAATAGTTTTATTACTTATCGGACCTGAAATTGGCGGCGCACTCGCGATGCGCCTGGTACCGCTACCAAGAAAAAACGCAGATCAGGCGGTGAAGGGTTGGAATTGCCGCGCCAACACCGCTAGCAAGGCTCGTGACGCTTCGCGCTCAGACGAGGCGGATAACCGCGCCGCGCAGGCCGCCCAGAGGAACGATCGATGGACGAGGATTTCCGCAAAGCCGCTCTGGACTATCACCGGCTGCCGCGCCCCGGGAAACTGGCGATCGAGGCCACCAAGCGGATGGCCACCCAACGCGACCTCGCCCTCGCCTATTCCCCCGGTGTCGCCGCCCCGTGCCTGGCCATCGCCGATAACCCCGAGCTCGCCCGTGACTACACCGCGCGGGGCAACTTGGTCGCGGTGATCTCGAACGGCACGGCCGTGCTGGGCCTGGGCGACATCGGCCCGCTGGCCTCCAAGCCGGTGATGGAGGGCAAGGCTGTCCTCTTCAAGAAATTCGCCGGCATCGACGTGTTCGATATCGAAGTCGACGCCAAGGATCCGGACCGCTTCATCGAGGTGGTGGCGGCGCTCGAACCCACCTTCGGCGGCGTGAACCTCGAGGACATCAAGGCGCCCGAGTGTTTCGTCATCGAGCGCAAGCTGCGCGAGCGGATGAACATCCCGGTCTTCCACGACGACCAGCACGGCACCGCGATCGTCTGCGCGGCCGCCGTCCGTAACGCCCTGCTCGTCCAGGACAAGCAGCTGAAGGACGTCAAGCTGGTCACCTCCGGCGCCGGCGCGGCGGCCCTCGCCTGCGTCGACCTGCTGGTCTCGATGGGCCTGCCGGTCGAGAACGTCACCCTGACCGACATCAAGGGCGTGGTCCACGCCGGCCGCGAGCCGGACATGCCCGACAACATGGCCCGCTACGCCCGCCAGACCGACGCCCGCACCCTGCCCGAGGTGTTGCCGGGCGCGGATATCTTCCTCGGCCTCTCGGCCCCTCGCGTCTTCAAGCCGGAATGGTTGCCGCTATTGGCGCCCAACCCGCTGATCCTGGCGATGGCCAATCCCGAGCCCGAGATCCTGCCCGAGCTGGTCTATGAGACCCGGCCCGACGCGATCATGGCCACTGGCCGCAGCGACTACGCCAACCAGGTCAACAACGTCCTGTGCTTCCCCTTCATCTTCCGGGGCGCGCTGGATGTCGGCGCCAGCGAGATCAACGAGGCGATGAAGGTCGCGGCCGTCGAGGCCATCGCCGAACTGGCTCGCGCCGAGGCGTCCGAAGTGGTCGCCAGCGCCTATGGCGGCGCCGCGCCGGTGTTCGGCTCGCAGTACATCATCCCCAAGCCCTTCGATCCGCGCCTGATCCTGCAGATCGCCCCGGCCGTGGCGAAGGCGGCCATGGACAGCGGCGTCGCCACCCGGCCGATCGCCGACTTCGACGCCTATCAGGCCGAACTGGAGCTGTTCGTCTACCGCTCGGGTCAGCTGATGCGTCCGGTGTTCGAGCGAGCGCGCAAGCAGCCGGTGAAAGTCGCCTACGCCGAGGCTGAGGACGAGCGCGTGCTGCGCGCCGTGCAGACCGTCGTCGACGAGGGCCTCGCCCATCCGGTTCTGGTCGGTCGCCGGGAGATCATCACCAGCAAGATCGAGGAACTCGGCCTGCGCCTGGCCGGCAAGGTCGAGATCGTTGACCCGCAGGCCGACAAGGATCTGTTCGCACCGCTGATCGCCGACTACCAGCGGCTGGTCGGCCGTCGCGGCGTGCCGCCGATCGCCGCGGAGCGCCGGGTCACAGGTCGCCGCACGGTGGCGGCCTCGATGCTGCTCGCGTCGGGCTACGTCGAGGCGGCTCTCGTCGGCGGCAGCGGCGACTGGTGGCAGCACATGAAGTACGCTCTGCCGATCATCCCGCGCCGCGACAATGTCAGCCGCGTCTATGCGATGTCGTCGCTGATCCTGGACAAGGGCACGCTGTTCTTCTGCGACACCCACGTCAATGTTGATCCGACCGCCGAGCAGATCGCCGAATGCACCCAGCTCGCGGCCGAAGCTGTTCGACGCTTTGGCCTGACGCCCAAGGCGGCGCTGCTGTCGCATTCCTCGTTCGGCGCCAGCGATTCGCCGACGGCCCGCAAGATGCGTGAGGCCCTGACCCTACTGCGCGTCCAGGCGCCGGACCTGGAGGTCGACGGCGAGATGCACGCCGACGCCGCGCTGAGCCAGCACCTGCGCGATCGCATGGTCGCCGACAGCCCGCTGAAGGGCTCGGCCAATCTGCTGGTCATGCCGACGCTGGACGCGGCCAATATCGGCCTGACCCTCTTGAGCGCGGCGACGGAGTCGCTGCTGGTCGGTCCTGTCCTGCTGGGTATGGCCAAGCCGCTGCACGTGCTGATACCCAGCGTCACGGCCCGCGGCATCGTCAATTTGACAGCCTTGGCGGTCAACCAGGCGGTGTCCGAACGCGCCGTCGGCTAGGTCGTTTAAGACGCACTGGAAACATCAAAAGGCCCCGTCCGACGGATCAGCGTCGGCGGGGCCTTCCCGAGATCTGTGAAAAGGCCGTCCTTCAAGGGGCGGCCTTTCCTGACTCTGGCGTCCTTAGAGGATGCGCAGGTTGCCGGCCGAGGTCTTGCCCGAGCGGCGGTCTTGTTCCAGCTCGTAACCGACTTGCTGGCCTTCGTTCAGGCCGCGCAGACCGGCGCGTTCCACCGCCGAGATGTGCACAAACACATCGCCGCCGCCGTTGTCCGGCTGGATGAAACCGAAGCCCTTGGTCGTGTTGAACCACTTCACGACGCCCGTGCCGCTCTCGCCGGTGCCGGCCGAGAAACCGCCGCCGCCGCGCGGAGCATCAAAGCTACGTTGGGGGCGCGGGCCACGAGCAGCGCCACCGCCAGCGGGGACAGCACCATGGCCCGTCACACGCAGCTGACCCGCCGAGGTCTTGCCCGAGCGGCGGTCTTCTTCCAGTTCGTACGCGACTTGATCACCCTCGTTCAGGCCCGACAGACCAGAGCGTTCAACCGCGGCGATGTGGACGAACACGTCCTGGCCGCCGTCCTCGGGCTGAATGAAGCCAAAGCCCTTGGCCGGGTTGAACCACTTAACGACACCGTTCGCCATATTATCCTCAAACACCTCAATCGACGGGCTGATAGTCGGCCCGCGTCCTTCCAAGGGAAGTCATGACGCAAAACCTCGGAGCGCGCTATGGGCTTTGAGCGGAGAAAGTTCGCGGAATGCCGTTGAAGACCAGAAAAATTCGCGCTTCAGGCGGCGAGCGTTGCCAAAATGCCGCTATAAGTTGCGACGCCGATACAGAAAAACCCCGACCATACGGACGGGGCTGTGACCTCTAATCAGACCTTGGGTGCGGGGACAGGATTTGAACCTGTGACCTTCAGGTTATGAGCCTGACGAGCTACCGGGCTGCT
>NZ_JBQUZP010000010.1:0-60978 GCF_056313785.1 Caulobacter sp. DMC95
TGCCACCCACCAACACCAAGGCTCAAATCAACCCAGGACTCTCGTTATCGCTGGATGAGAAACGGGGGTCACGTCACCGGGTTAATGTCGAGCACCCTGCGCAGAAGGTCTATCGCTTGGTCGTGGCGGCCTAGCGCACGCAGCGTCGCGGCCATGTTGATGACGTCGAGCGGCTCGCTTCGATCAGACAAAAGCTTAGTTTGAACCGGTAAGGCGTCTGCAAACCGTCTTTGTTGGTAGAGCACAACGCCGAGAATTCTGAGCGCCACACTGCGATCGGGAGCATCATCCAGGATCGCGCGGGCGGCGCGTTCGACAGTGCTAAGGTCGGCGCGATGGTAGAGCTCGATCAGCGCTTCATCCGAAAGCATCAATGGGCGCACCTGCACTTTGAAACCGTGGCAGTTGATGCACTGTTCGGTGAAAGAATGGTAGGCGGTGGCGAGGGAAACTCTTTCCGCCTAGATCACATCCAAAATATCCCTGCTTCTCTCTCGAAGAATCGGCGGCAACGCTTTTATCGTCACCCCCTCAAAGAAATCTCATGAGGCTAGCCTAGTACGCCTTGATCACATCGGAGCGATGCAATCTTGAGAACACGAGCGAACTCCCTGCATCGGGCAAGCGCATCGTCGACAGTGAAAGATCAAGTCTTACGGGGTCCCAACCAAAACACGATCCGTGCTTCCCGAGGCGAGACGACAGGAGGGCGTCAGCCGTCCGACGATAGCGAAAGTGGTCGAACGATGAGTACACATCGGCGCCGACCGACACCAAGGTACTGTTTTAGCTCGATTTTCAAGAGAAATTGGTAGGCCGGCTGGGATTCGAACCCAGGACCATTCGATTAAAAGTCGAATGCTCTACCACTGAGCTACCGGCCCGCTCACGATCCGGCGGGGGCCGGGGGAAGCGGCGCGGACCATAGTCGGGGGTCGCGTGCGTCGCAAGCACGGTTTCGCCGTTTTTGCGTGGGATGACGGTAAAGCTGTGTACGCGTTAAGGTGACCCATGCGTCGAACCTTCTTTTTGGCGGTGTTTTGCGGCCTGTCTCTGGCGGCGAACGTGTCCGCGCGGCAGCAGCAGCCTCCTCCCAGCGAGGACGGACGCATCAAGTCGACGTCCGAAGCCAACAAGGAAGGAATCAGCGGCGCAGTCAGCGCGCCACTCCGCGATGTGAACATCGTTCGTACCAAAATCCCTCGTGTTCTGCTCGAGGCGATGGACGATCCCTATCAGCGTCCCAGCCGCGCAGACTGCCGGACGCTGATCTCGCTGGTCGAACCTCTGGACGCGGCGCTGGGTGAGGATATCGACCGTAACCCACCTCAAGAGAACGAAGACCTGATGGACCGCAGCCGCAAGGCCGCCGGCGAGGCGGCGCTGGGCGCGATCGCAAGCACCGCTCAGGACCTGATTCCTATGCGCGGCTGGGTGCGAAAGCTGACTGGCGCCGAGCGACACGATCGCCTCGTGCAAAGCGCGATCGCCTCAGGGAATGTGCGTCGCGCCTATCTCAAGGGCTTGGGTGAAGCCCGCGGCTGCAATCCGCCGGCTACGCCACGGCATAAGCCAATCGCCGTACCGCCCGTGGTCGACCCTGGCATGCCGCCGCCGCCCGATCCCTACGGTCCTCGGCGCCCGAGATTCCCGATCGTCAAGGACGAGGCTCCGCGAGTTCCCAACGGGCCCTACGGCTGACCCGCGAGATGCCGGGCGGCGAAATCGCGCCGGAATTGCTCGAAGCGTCCTTCCGCGATCGCCGCGCGCATGGCGGCGGTCAGCGCCTGGAAGAACGCGATATTGTGCCACGACAGCAGCACCTGACCGAGGATCTCCTCGGCCTTGAAAAGGTGGCGCAGATAGGCCTTTGAGTAATCGCGGCTGGCTGGGCAGTCGCTGCCTGGGTCCAGCGGCGTCTCGTCCTCGGCGTATTTGGCGTTCTTCAAGTTGATGGGACCATCCCAAGTCCAGGCCTGGCCGTGGCGGCCCGAGCGGGTCGGCAGGACGCAGTCAAACATGTCGACGCCCCGGGCCACGGCCTCGACCAGATCGATCGGCTTGCCGACTCCCATCAGGTAGCGCGGGCGGTCCTCGGGCAGGAAGCCGGGCGCATAGTCCAAGACCTCACACATCGCCTGGTGCCCCTCGCCGACCGCCAGCCCTCCAATCGCATAGCCGTCAAAACCGATCTCGCGCAGGCGTTCGGACGATTCACGGCGGAGATTCTCGAAGGTCGAGCCTTGCTGGATACCGAACAGGGCCTGGGTGTCGCGGGCCCCGAAGGCGTCCTTCGAGCGTTTGGCCCAGCGCGCCGAAAGCTCCATGCCCTTGCGCGCCCTCGTCTCCTCCGCTGGCCAAGCTACGCACTCATCCAGCTGCATGACGATATCGCTGCCCAGCAGGTCGGCCTGGATCTCGATGGAGCGCTCGGGCGTCAGCACGTGCTTGGAGCCGTCGACGTGGCTGGAGAAGGTCACGGCCTCCTCGGTCAGCTTGCTGATGCCTGACAGGCTCATCACCTGGAAGCCGCCACTGTCAGTAAGGATCGGCTTGTCCCAGCGCATGAACTTGTGAAGGCCGCCCAGACGCTTCACCCGTTCGGCCGAGGGGCGTAGCATCAGGTGGTAAGTGTTGCCGAGGATGATGTCGGCGCCGGTTGCCTTGACCTGGTCGACCGTCATCGCCTTCACCGTGGCGGCGGTGCCGACTGGCATGAAGGCCGGCGTGCGGATATCGCCGCGCGGCGTCTTGAGCACACCCGTCCGGGCCTTGCCGTCGGTGGCCTTGATCTCGAAGGGGAACGCGACCATCAGCAGCTCTCGTCTTTGAACAGCAGACTGCTGTCGCCATAGGAATAGAAGCGGTAGCCCGTCTGGATCGCGTGCTCATAGGCCGCGCGCATGGTCGCCGTGCCCGCAAAGGCGCTGACCAGCATGAACAGGGTCGACTTCGGCAGGTGGAAGTTCGTCATCAGCACGTCGGCGGCCCGGAATCGGTAGCCGGGTGTGATGAAGATCGCGGTTTCATCGGCGAACGGGCGCACAACACCATCCTCGCCAGTGGCGCTTTCCAGGAGGCGCAACGACGTGGTGCCGACGCACACGATACGGCCTCCAGCAGCGCGTACGGCGTTGAGAGCATCGGCGATCTCTTCGGTCACCTGTCCGTACTCGGCGTGCATCTTGTGGTCGGAAACATCGTCGGTCTTGACCGGCAGGAAGGTGCCCGCCCCGACGTGCAACGTGACGAAATGCAGAGACACGCCCTTAGCCTTGAGGTGATCCAGTAGCTCAGGCGTGAAGTGCAGCCCGGCCGTCGGGGCCGCGACCGAGCCGTCCTCGCGCGCATAGACCGTCTGATAATCGGCGCGATCCCGCTCGTCCTCGCCACGCTTGGCGGCGATGTAGGGCGGCAGCGGCATGTCGCCGTGCTTTGCGATGCCGACGTCGAGGTCGGGACCCGAAAGATCAAACGCCAGGACGACTTCGCCCCCCTCGTGCTTCTCGGCGATCACCGCGTCCAGGCGGTCCAGATCACACGCCCGGTCCTCGCGCGCGCCGAACGCGACGCGGTCGCCGACCTTCAGGCGCTTGCCAGGACGCATGAAGGCGCTCCAGCGGTTGGGCGTCAGACGACGATGCAGAGTCGCCTCGACCGCGACCGGCGTTCCATCCGCCCCGCCCGTCGTGCGCCCTTCGCGAAGGCCCGCCAGGCGCGCCGGGATCACACGTGTGTCGTTGAAGACCAAGGCGTCCCCGGGCCGCAGAAAATCAGGAAGGTCGCTGACGACATGATCGGCCAAAGGCTGGCCAGGGCGCACCACCAGGAAACGCGCGGCGTGGCGTGGCTCCGCCGGTCGCAGGGCGATGCGGTCCTCGGGGAGGTCGAAATCGAAGTCGGAAAGGCGCATGGGCCGGCTTCAAACACACGACCATCGCCGAAGGTCAAGACTTAGCCCATCGCGCGAGGCAAGTGGACAAGGCGAACACCCTTAACGCATGGTTCCGACGGACGCGCTGTTGGGGGGAAAACGACATGAACCGTCTGCTCATTCCGGCGCTGGCGCCGCTGTTGCTCCTGGGGGCTTGCGGCGACCAGAGGCAGAGCCCGTCGTCGCCTGAGGCGCCCGCCCCGTCGAGCGCCGCCGCCTCGACAACACCAAGCAGCGCGACGCCCAGCGCCAGCGCTGCGAACTTTCAACATGACGCCAAGCTCGATGCGTTCGGATACTACTTCAGCGACCCGACGATAAAATCGGGCCCCTGGGAGCTTTCGTCCCTCAATATTGGCACGCTCGAGGATTTCGCGGCCTGGGAACAGGGCAAGCGCCCCACCACCTACGCGCCGATTTTCCTGGAGTTCGAGGACGTCACCAGCCCGACCGCCGAAAACGAACTTGGCCAGACCTATCACACGGTGAGTTTTCGCCTTCTGCCAGAGGTCTACCGCGTCGACGGCAAGGCGGTCGTCTTCCGCGCCAAGGACAAGCGTCTCGGCGACGTGGTGTTCTCCGGCGCCTTTGACCTCGAGGCCTTGAAGCGGGCGAAAGCCAGCGGTCCCACGGACGAGGACTTGATCGTGCTGCGAGGCGACATTCAGCTCGGCGCCGCGCGGCTGAGCAACATCCGCTTCACATATTTCGCCGGGGACTAGATCGCTCTTCCGCCGTCGCCTGGGCGTGCTATGGCCCGTATATGCGCCTGCTCGTTCAACTTCTGAGCCTGCTTTTCCGCGGCACCGCGTTGATGCTGGGCCTGGTCGGCTCGGGTATGTCCCTGGCTTGCCTAGGCGGGGCGTTCAGCGATCGACTTGACGCCTTCACGCATGCTGCGCCGCTCTGGCTTGCGATGGCCGTTGGCGCAATCGCCTTGGGTGGCATCGCCGCACGCGGCGCCGAGCGATGGGTGATGGTCTCGCTCGGTGGCGTTGGCCTTCTAGCCAGCGCCATCCTGATGGGCCCCGAGCTCTGGGCGGCTGCGCGTTTTAAGCCGGCTACGGTTGCTCAAAGCGACTTGAAGGTCATCCAGTTCAACGTCTGGCACGAGAACCGTAATCCCAAGAAGAGCCTCGAATGGCTGCTCGCGCAGGACGCCGATGTTGTGGTGCTCGAAGAAGGAGCCGGCGAGTCCTGGCCCATCGTGAAGGCGTTACGAGCGACCTATCCCTTTGCTTCGTGCGAGAAGGGTCAGCGCTGCGAGACCTGGATTTTCTCGCGAAAGAAAATGATCGCCCGTGGAGGGGCGGCCTTCGAAGGCCCCTATCTTTCAGCCGCCTGGGCCACTCTGGCCGATGCGAAGGGTCCCTTCACGGTGATGGGCGTGCACTACACTTGGCCTGTGCCCGCCGGGCCTCAACAGGCGCAGAGCCGCAAGCTGGTGAATCTGGCTTCAGGATTTGATCGTCAGAGCATGATCTTGGCTGGCGACTTCAACTCCACGCCGTGGTCCTTCACGCTGAAGCGGCAGGACAAGGCCCTGGGTCTGCAGCGTTGGACGCGCGCAATGGCGTCCTGGCCGGCTGGCAAGTTCTCGCGCGTGATGGCCGCTCCCGCTCCCTTCCTACCGATCGACCACGTCTATGCCGGCGAGCAATGGCGAGCGGTCAAGGTAGAGCGTGGTCCTGCGGTGGGTTCTGACCACCGTCCAGTCGTCGTGACGTTTCGGCGCAAATAGCAAACGGCCCCGAACGAGGTTCGAGGCCGCTTCCAAAAGTCTATCGCACGATCAGGCGTCGGCGGCGATCTTGGCGCTGACGATCTTGCCCGGCGCGCGCGGCGGCTCGCCCTTGGGCAGGGCGTCGACGTGTTCCATGCCCTCGGTCACCTGACCCCAGACGGTGTATTGCTTGTCGAGGAACGTCGCGTCGTCGAACACGATGAAGAACTGGCTGTTGGCCGAGTCCGGGTTCGGGGTGCGGGCCATCGAGCAGACGCCGCGCACGTGCGGTTCGTCGTTGAACTCAGCCTTCAGGTCTGGCTTGTCCGAACCACCGCGACCGGTGCCCGACGGATCGCCGCCCTGGGCCATGAAGCCCGGGATCACGCGGTGGAAGACCACGCCGTCGTAGAAGCCTTCGCGCACGAGTTCCTTGATGCGGGCCACGTGGCCCGGCGCCAGGTCGGGACGCAGCTTGATCGTGACCGGACCGCTCTCGAGCGTCAGGATGAGGGTGTTTTCGAGGTCGGCCGACATGGTCTTCCCTTGGATGGCGAGTGTTATCCGCGCTTCTAGCGCGGTTCACGGTCGCCTGTGAACCAAGTTGCGGCCGGAAATCGGTTTGGTCTCAGCGGATCTCGACCGGCAGATCGATGTCGCACACCGAAAAGTCCGCGCCGTTCAGGGCGCGCAGACGCTTGGTCTCGGCGGCGAACCATGGCCCCTTAGGGTCGATGACCCGCACCTTGGGCCGCTCGCTTTCGGGGATGTCCGATAGCAGGCGGACCTTCTGCATCATGTCCTGAGGCGCGGGGACCGGCTCGCCCGTCTTGATCGCGCGGACCGCCTCGAGCCCGCTGATCGCGCGGCCAAAGGCGGTGTAGCGCTTGTCGAGCGAGGGATAGGGCTGGCGCATCAGGAAGAACTGGCTGTTGGCCGAGTTGTTGTCCTCGCTTCGCGCCATGCCGATCACGCCAGGGCAGTAAGTCGCCCAGGCGGCCACCTTCTTGTCGCTGGTCACCTCGCTCCAGCTCCAGTTCTGGCTCACGACCGGCAAAGACTTGAGCAAGCCGACTTCAAGTCCGGCCGGAGCCGCCATGGGCACAAAGCCCGTCTCGGCCGAGCGCCTGAACGTGAACTCCGCCTTCAGGTTGGGACGATCCGAGCCCCCCTCGCCCGTGTTCGTGGGATCGCCGGTCTGGGCCATGAAGCGGTCGATGACGCGAAAGAACGTGCGACCGTCGTAGAGGCCCGCACGGGTCAGATCCTGCAGGCGAGCGACGTGGTTGGGCGCGACCTCGGGGACCAGCTCGACCAGCACGCGGCCCTTGTTGGTGTCGATCACCATGATCGTCTCGGGCGCCGGCGTACGCCAGTCGGCCTCGGTGAGCTTCACCGCCTTGGGTGCTGCATGAACAACGGAGGTCGAGGCCGCCAGGCAGAGCCCAGCCAGGAGCGCGCGCGAGAGGATCATCATTTCACCTGGGCGGGAACGTCGACGTCGCAGTTCGTAAAGCTGGAGCCTAGCTCCGCCTGGCGCTTGGCCACCAGGGCCTTGAACGCGGGG
Organism: Caulobacter sp. DMC95; assembly: GCF_056313785.1. NCBI lineage: Bacteria > Pseudomonadati > Pseudomonadota > Alphaproteobacteria > Caulobacterales > Caulobacteraceae > Caulobacter > Caulobacter sp. DMC95. The sequence goes on from NZ_JBQUZP010000010.1 coordinate 7,225, forward strand.
CCGCGCGTATCCATCACCTGGACGGTGGGACGTTTGTCCGCCGGCATGTCGGCCAGAACCTTCACGCTCAGCATCTTGTCCTGCGGGTCCGGTACGGGCTCACCCGTCTTGATGGCCTTGACCACGTCCACGCCCTGCAGCACGCGACCAAAGGCGGTGTAGGTCTTGTCGAGGCCTGCGTTCGCCGCGCGCATGAAATAGAACTGGCTGTTGGCGCTGTTGGGGTCGCCCGCCCGCGCCATGCCCACGACGCCAGCGCAGAAGTTGCCCCAGGTGGAGACCTTGCGATCGGCGGTCATCACGGCCAGCGCCGACGGCTGGCTCGTGACGGACAACGCCCCGACCCAACCCGATTCATTACTGCCGAGCTTGAAGCCGGCGCCCAGCGGCATGTCTGCCCCGCGACGGAAGTTGAACTCCGCCGTCAGGTCCGGGAGGTCAGAGCCCCCCTCGCCCGTATTCTTCGGGTCGCCGGTCTGGGCCATGAAATCCGCAATGACGCGGAAGAAGCTCAGGCCATCATAGAAACCGCTCTTGGCCAGGCTGCGCACGCGCTCGACATGGTTCGGAGCCACCTCGGGATAGAGCTCGGCGATGATCCGGCCCTTGTTGGTCTCGACCAGCAGCACGTTGTTGGGGTCGGGCGTTCGCCAGTCGGACACAGCTTGGGCCGAGGCCGCGCCAAAGGAAACCGTGGTGGCGGCCAGCGCCAGCGCGGCGGCGGTCGTGGCGAGCTTCATGGAGTACCCCGAACAGAACAGTCGAAACCGGGCGTAGAACGGCGCGGCCTCCCCGACAAGTGCGGCGGCTGTTGAAGCGCAGGAATTCGGCCGGATAACGGCGAAGCCTAGAGCTTCACCGGCTTATCGAACACCAGAAGGCTCTAGGCCTTGCCGACCTTGGCCAACAGTTGCTGCGCCACGCCCGCCGGCACGAACTTGCCGATATCGCCGCCCAGGGTCGCGATCTCCTTCACAAGGCGCGAGGCGATCGCTTGGTGACGCGGATCAGCCATCAGGAAGACCGTCTCGATCTCACGGTCCAGCTGCTGGTTCATCGCCGTCATCTGGAACTCGTACTCGAAGTCGGCGACGGCCCGCAGGCCGCGCACGATCATCTGGGCGTTCACATCGCGGGCGAAGTGCATCAACAGGCTGTTGAAGGGACGCACCTCGATCTCAGCGATCTTCTTCAGGTGGACGGTCTCGCGTTCCAGGATCTCGACGCGCTCTTCAAGGGAGAACAGCGGACCTTTACCGATATTGATCGCGACCCCGATCACCAGCTTGTCGACCAGCTTCACGGCGCGCCCGATGATATCGAGGTGACCGTTGGTGACCGGGTCGAAGGTTCCCGGATAAAGCCCGACCCGCATGCAACCCCCTATTCTGGTTCCGAGGGTTACGGGGTCTCTTCCGCCCCGCTGTCCTCGCCCTGACCATCGTCCCCGCCGGAATCGGCGAGGCGCTCGACGCTGACGACGTGCTCGTCCTGCGCCGTGCGGAAGATGGTTACGCCCTGAGTATTCCGCGCTGCAACACGAATTTGCGATACGGGCACCCGGATCAGTTGCCCCTGGTCGGTGACCAAGAGGATCTGATCGCTTTCATCGACTGGGAACGAACCCACCAAACGACCGCCGCGCTTGCTCAGATCCTGCGCGGCCAAGCCTTGGCCGCCACGGCCCGTACGACGGAAATCATAGGCGCTGGTGCGCTTGCCGAAGCCTTCCGACGAGACGGTCAGCAGGATTTCCTCAGCCGCGCCAAGTTCGGCGATCCGTTCCGGCGTCAGGGAGGCTTCACCGACCTCTTCATCGCCCTCATCGCCGGCAGTCGTGGCGTCTTCGCCCTCTTCGCCGTCGGCGGCGCGCAGCATGGCGCGCTGGTGCTTGAGATAGGCGGCGCGTTCGGCGGGCGTGGCGTCGACGCTACGCAGGACCGCCATCGAGATGACCTGATCGCCGTCCAGCAGTTTCACGCCGCGCACGCCAGTGGAATCACGGCTGGCGAACACGCGCACCTCGTCGACCGAGAAGCGGATGCAGCGGCCGGCCGCCGTGGTCAACAGGACATCCTGGTCGGCGTTGCAGACGGCCACGCCGACGATACCGTCGCCCTCGTCAAGCTTCATGGCGATCTTGCCGTTGCGGCGCACGTCCACAAAGTCGCTGAGCTTGTTGCGGCGGACGCTGCCCGAGCGGGTGGCGAACATCACGTCCAGGCCGCTCCAGGTGGCCTCGTCCTCCGGCAGGGCCAGGATCGAGGTGATCGTCTCGCCCGGCTCGATCGGCAGCAGATTGACGAAGGCCTTGCCACGCGAGTTGGCGACGCCCAAAGGCAGGCGCCACACCTTCATCTTGTAGACCTTGCCGCCCGAGGTGAAGAACAGCAGCGGCGCGTGGGTAGAGGCAGAGAACACCCGGGTGACGGCGTCCTCGTTCTTGGTCGCCATGCCCGACTTGCCTTTGCCGCCCCGATGCTGGGTGCGGTAGTTGGCCAGCGGCGTGCGCTTCACATAGCCGCCCATGGTGACGGTGATGACCATGTCCTCGCGGACGATCAGATCCTCATCTTCCATGTCGGCGTCGCCGTCGACGATCTGGCAGCGGCGCGGAATGGCGAACTTCTCGCGGACCTCGACCAACTCCTCGCGGACCACGGCCATGATGTTGGCGCGATCGGAGAGCAGATCCAGATAACCCCGGATGGCGTCAGCCAGGGCCGCCGCCTCGTTGCCGATTTCATCGCGGCCAAGGCCGGTCAGACGCGACAGGGTCAGGGCCAGGATGGCGCGGGCCTGCTCGTCGGTCAGGCGGATTAGGCCGCCATCTTCCTGCACCGTGCGCGGGTCGGCGATCAGCTCGACCAGCGGCAGCATGTCGCCCGCCGGCCAGGACTTGGCCACGAGGCGCTCACGCGCCTCAGTCGGGTCCTTGGACGAGCGGATGATGTGGATGAATTCATCGATATTGGCGACGGCGATCGTGAGACCGACCAGCACGTGGCCGCGATCACGGGCCTTGCCCAGTTCGAACTTGGTCCGGCGGACGACGACTTCCTCGCGGAACTCGACGAACAGCTGGATCAGCTGGTGCAGGCCCATCTGCTCGGGACGACCACGGTTCAGCGCCAGCATGTTGACGCCGAACGAGCTCTGCAGCGCGGTGAAGCGATAGAGCTGGTTGAGGATCACCTCGCCCGAGGCGTCACGCTTGAGCTCGACCACGATGCGCATGCCGTCGCGGTTGCTCTCGTCGCGGATATCGGCGACGCCCTCGATCTTCTTTTCGCGGACCAGCTCGGCGATGTGCTCGACCAGATTGGCCTTGTTCACCTGATACGGGATCTCGGTGATGATGATGGCCTCGCGGCCCGCGCGCAGCTCTTCAACGCTGGCCACGCCGCGCATGATCACCGAGCCGCGGCCGGTCAGCAGCGCCTGACGCGGGCCCGCGCGGCCGATGATCTCACCGCCGGTCGGGAAGTCGGGACCGGGCACCAGATCCAGCAGCTGGTCGGTCGTCACGTCCGGCTGATCGATCAGCAGCAGACAGGCGTCGATCACCTCGCCCAGATTGTGCGGCGGGATGTTAGTGGCCATGCCGACGGCGATGCCGCCCGCGCCATTGACCAGCAGGTTCGGAATGCGCGACGGCAGGACGGTCGGTTCCTGCTCCTTGCCGTCGTAGTTGTCGACGAAGTCGACCGTGTCCTTATCAAGGTCAGCCAGCAGCGCCATGGCCGGCGGCGCCATCCGGCATTCGGTGTAGCGCATGGCCGCAGGCATATCGCCGTCGACCGAACCGAAATTGCCCTGGCCGTCGATCAGCACCAGACCCATCGAGAACGACTGGGTCATGCGGACCAGAGTGAAGTAGATCGAGGCGTCGCCGTGCGGGTGATACTTACCCATCACGTCACCGACCACGCGGGCCGACTTCACATAGGGACGCTCCGGCGTCTGCCCCTGCTCGTGCATCGAGAACAGCACCCGTCGGTGTACCGGCTTGAGACCGTCGCGCGCGTCCGGCAGGGCGCGGCTGACGATCACGCTCATCGCGTAATCCAGATACGAGCGGCGGAGTTCGTCCTCGATATTGATCGGGGCGATATCCCCGCGCGAACCGTCAGCGGGGATGGTGTTGTGATCGTCGTTCAAGGGGATTTTTCGCCGTCAGAATCGAACACGGAACTGTCTAAAACTGTTAGCATTCGGACAGGGATGACGCCACCTTTCGGGGGGCTTCTCCCCATCGTTTCGCTTGAATCCGAAGGAAAAACGCATGATCCGCCTCCCCGCCGCCGCCGCGCTAAGCCTCGCCGCCATCCTCGCCGCCTCCCCGGTCCTGGCGCAGACCACCGCGACTGCGCTCGTCAAGGCGGGCGACGGCAAGGACGCCGGCTCGGTCACGCTCACCGAAGCGCCGCATGGCGTACTCCTGAAACTGGAACTGAAGGGCCTGACGCCCGGCTGGCACGCGGCGCATTTCCACGAGAAGGGCGACTGCGGAACGCCGGACTTCAAGTCGGCGGGCGCGCATGTACACACCGCCGCGACCACCGTGCACGGGCTCCTGAACCCCGATGCGAACGATAGTGGGGACCTGCCCAACATCTTCGCCGGCGCGGACGGCTCGGCGACGGCCGAAATCTACTCGACCCTGGTGTCCCTGAAGGGCGCCGGCGGCCGCCCCGCCCTGCTGGACGCCGACGGCTCGTCTATCGTCGTCCACGCCAATGCTGACGACCACAAGACCCAACCCATCGGCGGCGCCGGCGCGCGCGTGGCCTGCGGCGTGATCAAGTAGCGGTCACGAGGCTCTTTCGATGGTGGCCCAGCCACCATCGAAAGAGGCCTAGGCGGTCTCCGCCAAGGCCTCTTCGGCGCGCGCCCTCTTTTCCGTCAGCGCCACCAGCGCCACGCCCACCATCGTCGCTGCGCCGCCGATCAGAAGTTGCGGCGTCAGCTTGTCGCCCAGGAACATCACACCAATCGTGCAGGACACCAGAGGCGTCAGCAGGAAGTACGGCGTCACGCGGCCGGCTTCTCGCCGCTGGACCAGCCAGAACAGCAGCGCGCTGGCCCCGATCGTTGAGACCACGCCAGCAAAGACAACGCAGGCCCACGCGATGGGCGGCGCGGTCATCACACGCTCCACCACCTGCGTCTCAAACGTGAAGGACATGGCCATCAGGCTTGGCGCTGCGAAAAGCGCGGTGATCGCCTGGACCTTCAAAGGCTTGGCGCCCGGCGTCATGCGCACCAGGATGGTGGCCACGGCCCAGCACGCGCTGGCCAGCACAATCAGCACAATCGCGGGCAGATCGCCCGACGTATGTGGATCCAGCGTCATCCAGGCGACGCCGACAAAGGCGACGATCAGGCCCAGCACAGCCGGCAGACGCATGGTCTCGCCCAGGAGCTTCCACGCAACCAGGGCGGTGAACGGGATCCAGAGCTGGCTGGCCACCACCAGCGGGCTGAGCGACTGGCCCATGCCGAATCCGACATAGACCAGACCAAAGTGGATCGGCCCGGTCAGCAGCACGATCGCCGCCAGCTTCCTCGGTTCAGGAAATGGCGGGCGAATGAACGGGAACAGGAAGACCAGCGCGGCCAGAAAGCGCAGACCGCCGACCATCATCGGCGGAAGATAGGCCGTCGCGACCTTGGCGGCGGCGTTGTTGATCCCCCAGGTCATGATGATCGCGAAGATCGCCAGATATTCCAGGACCGAGAGCGGGGATGACTTGCCGGACATGGCCCCGCTTGGACCAGACCCGGCGACCGGGGTCAATCGACGCCGACAACCTGTCGCACCGCACGTGTGAGCAGCGCCAGATCATCATCCGGCGTCGTGAAAGCGGGCGTCAGATAGACCACCTTACCCATCGGGCGGATCCAGGCGCCAAGTTCGGCGAAGCGCGCGCAGAGATCGGACACCGCGACCGGGCCCTCGAACTCGACCACGCCGATCGCGCCCAGCGCCCGGACGTCGACCACGCCGCGCCCTCCGCGGCAGGGCTCCAGCCCCTCCCCGAGAGCGGCGGACACGCGGGCCACATCGCGCGCCCAACCGCCGTCTTCGAACAGGTCCAGCGAAGCGTTGGCGGCGGCGCAGGCCAGCGGGTTGGCCATATAGGTCGGGCCATGCATCAAGGCCGCTCCCGGGTCGTCCGACCAGAAAGCCTCGAACACCTTGCGACGGGCGACCGCCGCCGAAAGCGGCAACGTCCCGCCGGTCAGCGCCTTGGACAGCGTGACGATATCGGGCTCGACGCCCGCCGCATGCATGGCGAACAAAGATCCCGTCCGGCCAAAGCCCGTGAAGATCTCATCGAAGATCAGCAGCACGTCATGCTTGTCGGCCAATCGTCGAAGGGTCTTCAAAACCTCCGGAGGGTGCGGGAGCATCCCGCCGGCGCCCTGGATCAGGGGCTCTACAAGCATGGCGGCGATCTCGTGTCCGCGCGCCGCCAGCAGTGAATCGAGCGCAGCCTCGGACGCAGGGTCCCGGGGCAGATCGGCGATCACCTGGGCCGGCATGACGCCTGCGAACAGGCTGTGCATCCCCTCCTCCGGATCACAGATCGTCATCGTGGCCAGCGTGTCCCCGTGATAACCGCCACGGAACGCCAGGAACCGGGTCCGCCCGTTGACGCCGCGATTCAGCTGGTACTGAAGCGCCATCTTCATCGCGATCTCGACGGCCACTGAACCGCTTTCGGCGAAGAATACGTGGTCGAGGTCGCCCGGGAGCAGATCGGCCAGCCGTTTGGCCAGACGATAGGCCGGCTCGTGCGCCAGGCCGCCGAACATGACGTGCGGCATCGCCTCAATCTGTTTGCGCAGAGCCTCCGCAATGTGCGGGTGGTTGTACCCGTGACAAGCCGTCCACCACGAGGCCAAGCCGTCGACCAGTTCCCGGCCGTCTTCAAGGATCAGCCGCGAACCACGCGTGGCGACCACCGGCAAGGGCGGCCTAGCGGTCTTCATCTGGCAGTAGGGTCGCCAGACATGCGGCGCGCCTTCAGCCAGCCAGCGGGGTTCGGACATCACGCTTTCCGTTTGCGGACTCGGGGCGCCTTGCCTATGCCCCCGGCTCATCCGTCGCAAAGGGAAACGACATGCGTAGCCTCGACGCCTTCGCCGGCGACAAGCTGGCGGCTCTCGAAAGCAAGAGCCTGAGGCGGCGCCTGACCCCGACGCGTCGCCATGACGGCGCGGTGGTCGAGCGCGACGGCAAACGTCTGGTTTCGTTTTCCTGCAATGACTACCTCAACCTGTCGCAGCACCCCTTGGTCCGCGCGGCGGCGGCCGAGGCCGCGTTGAACTACGGCGCCGGTGCCGCGGCCTCCCGTCTGATCACGGGAGACCATCCGCTGCTCTCCGACCTCGAAAAGCGGTTGGCCAGACTGAAGGGCGCCGAAGCGGCCTGCGTCTTCGGCTCGGGCTACCTGGCCAACACCGGCGTCATTCCAACCTTGGTCGGCCCCGGCGATGTCGTGCTCATTGACGCCCTGGCCCATGCCTGCATCTGGGCCGGCGTGCAGTTGTCCGGGGCCAAGGTCGTCAAGTTCGCGCACAATGATCCGGCCGATCTCGAGCGCCTTCTCCTGTCCGAACGGGGTCAGGCGCGCCACGCCCTGGTGGCGACCGATGGTGTCTTCTCGATGGACGGAGACATCGCGCCGCTCGATGTGCTGTCGGACATCTGTGAGCGCCATGACGCCTGGCTGCTCAGCGATGACGCCCATGGCGTGGGCGTGCTGGCTGGCGGAAAGGGCTCTGGCGCTCTGTTTCCGAACGCCAAGATCCCGCTACAGATGGGCACGCTCTCGAAAGCGCTAGGGTCCTACGGTGGCTATCTCTGCGGCTCCCAGGCAGTGGTCGACCTCCTGAAGACCCGCGCGCGCACCCTGGTGTACGCTACCGGCCTGCCCCCGGCATCCGTCGCCGCCGCGCTAGCGGCGCTGGACTTGATCGAGGCCGATCCGACAATCACCGAGGTTCCGCTGGCCAAGGCTCGACTGTTCACGCAGCGACTGGGTCTGCCCCCGGCCCGCAGCCCGATTGTTCCCGTTGTACTGGGCTCGGCCGGCAGCGCCCTCGCCGCTTCCGCGAGCCTTCAGGATCAGGGCTTCCTCGTCGTTGCGATCCGGCCGCCAACCGTTCCTGAAGGCACGGCGCGCCTGCGGGTCGCGTTCAGCGCCGCCCATGACGACACGGATGTGATCCGCCTGGCGGACGCCATCGGCGAACTGCGGGGAACCGGCTCATGAAGGCGCTCTTCGTCGCCGGCACGGGAACCGACCTGGGAAAGACTCACGTCGCGTGCGCTCTGCTTGAGGCCGCCCGCTCGCGCGGCCTGATCGTCGACGCCTTCAAGCCCGTGGTCAGCGGCTTTGATCCGCACGCGCCCGACGACAGCGATCCTGCCCGGCTCGCCCGCGCCTTGGGCCGTCCGGAGGCCTGGGCCGAGGTCTCGCCGCGCCGGTACAGAGCGCCGCTGGCGCCAAACCTCGCCGCGCGGCTCGAAGGCGACGCCCTGCGGATGGACGACCTCATCTCCGACTGCCGGAACTGGCTCTCGTCGCGCGACGTCAAGCTAGCCCTGATCGAAGGCGCCGGTGGGGTGATGTCGCCCATGACCGATGAGGCGACCAATCTCGACCTGATGAAGGCGCTTGGCCTGCCGGTTCTCCTAGTGGCGGGCAGCTATCTCGGCACGGCCAGCCACCTGCTCACGGCGGTAGAGGCGGTTCGCATGCGCGGCCTGACCATCGCGGCGATTGTCGTCAGTGAAAGCCTGGACGCACCGGACCTGGATCAAACGCTCGCCCTGCTCTGCGCTTTCGAACAGCAGGCGCCGATCCTGAGCGCGCCGCGCGCCGCGACCTGGGACGCGGGCGCGCTGGTCGACACCCTGCTGGCTTAACGGTCCTTCTCGAGGCGGGCGACCAGGCTGGACGTATCCCAGCGGTTCCCGCCCATCGCCTGGACCTCCGCATAGAACTGATCGATCAGCGCCGTGGCCGGAAGCTTGGCGCCGTTTGTTCGCGCTTCATCGAGCGCGATCCCAAGATCCTTGCGCATCCAGTCGACCGCGAAGCCGAAGTCGAACTTCCCCTGCGCCATGGTCGGCCAGCGGTTCTCCATCTGCCACGATTGAGCCGCGCCCTTGGAGATCGCCGCCAGCACATCGTCGGTCGGCAGGCCGGCCCGCTTGGCGAAGTGCAGCGCCTCAGCGACGCCCTGGACCACGCCGGCGATGGCGATCTGGTTGCACATCTTGGTCAGCTGTCCCGCCCCGACCTCGCCCATGCGGCGCACGGCCTTGGCGTAGACCTCGATCAGCGGGAGAACTCGGTCAAAAGCGACCTGATCGCCGCCGACCATGATCGTCAGTTGGCCGTTCTCCGCCCCGGCTTGACCGCCGGAGACAGGCGCGTCAACGAACGCCCGACCGCTCTGGGCCGCCAGCACGGCCATCTCGCGCGCCACTTTGGCCGAGGTCGTGGTGTGATCAACGATGACGCCGCCCTCGCCCATGGCCGGCAACACCTGCGCCACGACGTCGCGGACATCATCATCATTGCCCACGCAAAGCAGCACCACCTCCGCGCCGACGACAGCTTCGGCGATCGTCTCGAACGCCGGTCCGCCATGCTTTTCGGCCCAGCGGTGGGCCTTTTCCGGCGAGCGATTGTAGACGGCGACCTCGTGGCCGGCGGCCTTCAGGTGACCGGCCATCGGGAAGCCCATCACGCCCATGCCGATAAACGCCGTCTTCATGCCGCTGCTCCTCAAAAGAAGGCTGGGATTACGCGCGCCATAACCATTCCGGCAACCCCATCTTAACGACCTTTGGGCAGGTTGCGGACTCAAGGTTAAGCAGGCTTAAGCACGATGGCGGTCAACAGCGAACAGCCGATCATCATCAAGAAGGTCAAGAAGGGCGGCGGCCATGGTCACCATGGCGGCGCCTGGAAGGTGGCCTATGCCGACTTCGTAACGGCGATGATGGCGTTCTTCCTGTTGATGTGGCTGCTGAACACGACCAGCCCAGAGCAAAAGCAGGGTATCGCGGACTACTTCGCGCCCGCCTCGATTTCCTCGACCACCAGCGGTTCCGGCGGCATCCTGGGCGGCACATCGTTGGGCGACGACGGCGCAAAGGCTGATGGTAAGCTGTCCGTCGTCCAGCAGATGGCGCCGGAAGCGCCGCAAGACGTCAGCAAAGAGGGTCAAAGCAGCGAGACCGCGAACCTGGAGTCCGCTAGTGAGCAGGCTTTGCGCGACGCCCTGGCCAAGAAGGAACAGGACAGCTTTGCATCCGCAGCCCAATCCCTCAGGCAATCGCTGCAGGATATGCCCGAGCTGGCCGAGCTTTCGAAACAGATCCTGATCGATCAGACGCCTGAAGGCCTGCGCATCCAGCTGGTCGACCAGGAAGGTCGCTCCATGTTCAAGGAGAACTCGCGCGAGCCCAATGATCGCGCCCGTATCTTGCTGCGCGCCGTCGCCAAGGTGATCACCCAGCTGCCGAACCGGGTGACGATTTCGGGCCACACCAGCGCCAACGCCTTCGGCAAGAAGCAGGACGGCGACTGGGCGCTCTCGGCTCAGCGCGCCGACGCCTCTCGTCAAGTGCTGCGCGGCGCTGGCGTCGACGACGACCGCATCTATCAGGTGTCGGGCAAGGCCAATTCCGAACCGCTCTATGCCGACGACCCGACCCTGGCGGGGAACCGCCGGATCTCGATCGTTCTGCTGCGAGAAAAACCCGTGCTGCCTGACGGGCTGTGACCGTTCGCCGCGCGCCGCTTCCGTGAAGCTTGCGCAACGAAACGGTATGCCGCCTAATCCCGTTCAGGACAGCAATAGGCTGAAGGGGACTGGCGAAACGTGACGCAGCATTTTCCGACGCGACAGCTTCGGTTCTTTCTGACGGCGCCCACGCCTTGCCCGTACTTGCCTGGTCGCGAGGAGCGGAAGGTCTTCGCCCACCTCCCTCTCTCCGACGGTCCTGTCGTCAACGATAGCCTGACACAGGTCGGTTTCCGCCGCTCCCAGAACATCGCATACCGCCCCGCCTGCGAGACATGCCGGGCGTGCCAGTCAGCCCGCGCGCCGGCGGCGGAATACGTCCTCTCCCGTTCCGAACGGAAGATCCTCAGCCGCAACGAGGACCTGGAACGTCATCTGGTCGAGGCCGAGGCGACGCTGGAGCAGTTCGAGCTGCTACGCCGCTATCTGCTAGCCCGGCATGCCGATGGCGGCATGGCCGAGATGACCTGGCCCGACTATGTGGCGATGGTCGAGGACACGGCCGTCCGCACGCACCTGATCGAGTATCGCCGCAAGTCTCTGGACCGCGGCCCCGGCGATCTCGTCGCCTGCGTGCTGGTCGATGTGCTCGCCGATGGTCTGTCGCTGGTCTACAGTTTCTACGAACCTGATCAGCCGCGCAGCAGCCTGGGCTCGTTCATCATCCTGGACCACATCGTCCAGGCGCAACAAAACGGCCTGCCCTACGTCTATCTCGGCTATTGGGTGCCGGGCAGCGAGAAGATGGCCTACAAGGCGCGCTTCTCGCCGCTGGAGATCCTCAAGCCCGGCGGCTGGTCGCTGATGTCGGCGCGTGAACGCGGCGCGCGGCCGCCACGCGGTCCCGGCGCGTTGAGGGACACGTGCGACCTTCCGCTCAGCGACGCCGAACCGGCGGACATCGAAGACCTAGGATAGGCGCTCCCCACTCCAGCGGAACGGGGAGCCGCCCAAAGTTAGCGTGCGAAGCTGACGCCGCCGTCGACGGTCACCGCGCCGCCCACCACATAGTCGCCCGCGCGCGAAGCCAGATAGATCGCCGCGCCCGCCATGTCCTCGGCCTCGCCGATGCGGCCGGCCGGGATCATCTTGGCGACCGCGTCGGCATGGTCGCGCGCCACCTTGTTCATGTCCGAGGCGAAGGCACCCGGCGCGATACAGCTGACAGCGATGTTCTCCGGCGCCAAACGCAGGGCCATCCGCTTGGTCATGTGCAGCAGACCAGCCTTCGACGCGCCATAGGGATAGGTCTCGTCCTTGGTGACCGACTGTCCGTCGATCGAGGCGATGTTGATCACCTTGGCGACGTGATCCTTGGCAGCCGCCCGCAGCTCGCCGATCAGGGCTTGAGTCAGGAAGAACGGCGTCTTCATGTTGAGGTCGACCGTCTTGTCCCAGCCGCTCTCGGGGAACTCGTCGAAGGCAGCGCCCCAGGCGGCGCCGGCGTTGTTGACCAGGATGTCGAGCTTGGGCTCGCGTTCCTTGATCCGGGCGGCTAGGCCCTGGATGCCTTCCATGGTCGAGACGTCGCCCGGCAGCGAGATGCATTCGCCGTACTGGCTCAGCTCTTCGGCGGCGGCGTCGCAGGCGGCGGCCTTGCGGGCGGTGATGTAGACGCGCTTGGCGCCGTGGGTCAGGAAACCCCGCGTGATCATCGCGCCGATGCCGCGCGAGCCGCCCGTGACCAGGGCGACACGGCCCTCAAGCGAGAAGAGATTTTGCATAATCGTACCCTCTAGAAGCCGCCGGCGGCGGCCAGGGCGCCGAGGCGCCCGGTGATCTGGTGAAACTGGGCGACGGTCTCGTCGATGATGTTCTTGACCGGCTTGACCTCGTTGATCAGGCCGACCGTCTGACCGGCCAGGGCTGGCGCAGCCTCCATGTCCCCGCCGAAATAGACGCCGAGAATGTTCTTCAGCACGTCCGGCGGCATGACGCCGGCGTCGTAGATTTCCTTGGTCAGGTCGGACTTGATGGCCCGGATGCAGGGGCTGGCCTTCTTGTTCAGCACCCAGGTGCCGGTCTCCTTGGCCCCGGTGATCGCCGCCTTGTAGTTGGCGTGCACGGGGCTCTCGGCCGAGCTGACAAAACGGGTGCCCATCTGCACCGCTTCGGCGCCCAGGGCGAAGGCGGCGGCCATGCCGCGTCCGTCACAGATGCCGCCGGCGGCGACCAAAGGCACGTCGACCTTCTCGCGGATGGCCTGCAGAAGGACCAGCGTCGAGACTTCCTCGGGGTTCTTGAAGCCGCCGCCCTCGGCGCCCTCGACCACAAGACCGTCGACACCCGCCTCCACGCATTTGACCGCCGCATCGACGGTCGGAACGGCGTGGTAAACGACGATGCCGGCGTCCTTCAGCGGGCCGATGAACTTGGCGGGGCTGCCTGCCGAGGTCGTCACGAACTTGACGCCGCTCTCGCAGACGAACCGCAGCATCGCGTCGTCACGCAGGAACATGATGGGCAGGTTCACCCCGAACGGCAGGCCGCTCTGCGCCATCTTGGTGATCTCGGCCTTGCAGTTCTCGGTCTCGCCGGATGAGGTCTCGATGATCCCGAGACCGCCGGCGCGGGAGACCGCGCTGGCCAGTTGATAGCGAGCAATCCAACCCATCGGGGCCTGGATGATCGGATACTTCGCCCCGGTATGGGCGAGCACGCGGTTGGTCATGATCGGCCTCAGGGAATAAGCAGCACGCGGCCGACGGCCTGGCGGCTTTCGATATAGGCGTGGGCGGCGGCGGCTTCGGAGAGCGGGAACGTGCGGTCGATGACCACCTCCAGCTCGCCGCGCGCCGCCTTCTCGATCAGGTCCTGGATCATGTCGTGGACGCGGTCAGTCATGATCTCGGCACCCAGGAACACACCGGTCAGGCTGCGATTGCCGCCCATCAGCGAGCCGACATCGACCTTCATGGGCTCGCGGCCGGCGTTGCCGACCAGCGAGACGCGTCCCCGATAACCGAGCGCCGCCAAGCTGCCTGGCAGCGTCGCGCCGCCGACAGGATCGACGACCAGGTCGACGCCCTTGCCGCCGGTCAGCTTCATGACCTGCTCGACCAGATCATCACGACCGTAGTTGATCCCGTGATCCATGCCGAATGGCTTCAGACGCTCAAGGCGCTCGTCGCTGGACGCCGAGGCCAGAACCGTCGCGCCGGCCTGTTTGGCCAGCTGGATGGCGGCGAGGCCCACGGCGCCCGCGCCGGCCTGGACCAACACCGTCTCGCCGGCCTTCAGGCGGCCTGCGCCGAACAGACATTCGTGCGCCGTACCGAAGGGCACCGGAATGGCGGCGGCCTTGTGGAGGTCAAACCCGTCCGGAATCGGCCAGGCGTTGCGCGCCGGAACCGACCGCAGTTCAGCATGCGAGCCGAAAGCGTTCACCGTCACGACCTTCTGGCCGACCTTGAGATGCGAGACCTCGGCGCCGACCTCGACGATCTCGCCCGCAGCCTGATAGCCGACAATATGCGGACTGCCCGCCATCTGGCCGCCGCCGCGATTGAGGGTGTCGCCCCCCTCGATGCTGACGGCCTCAACGCGAATGACCACGCCCTGGGCATGGCAAACCGGATCGGCCACGTCCTCATAGCGGAGCACGTCCGGCGCGCCGGTTTCGTAGTAGACAGCCGCCTTCATCAGTCTCTCCCTCCATTCCCGTTACCGATCTCCCCGGCGAAGGCCGGGGTCCAGATCGAGATCGGGCCTCTCCTCGTTAAGGCCGGGGAGAACGGCGCGAGCCCCCAAACGGCTCAGGATGTATCTGGGCCCCGGCGTTCGCCGGGGAGATCGGACTATTTCTTGGGATCCACCAAGGCGTCGTAGACGAGCTTGGCGCTATCATCGTCGATGTCCTTGATCGCCGGATCACCGCCCTTGTTGAGGATGTGGATCATGCCCAGGAAGAACAGGTCGTTCTTCGGGTCGATCCAGAACCAGGTGCCGGCCGCGCCGCCCCAGCTGTAGGTCCCCTCGCCTTGCGGCCCCGCCTTGGCGCTGTCGAGCACGACCGCGAAATCGAGGCCGAAGCCGCGACCGCGCGCAGTGTTAAACGGCGGCTCCCTGGAATTCATGATCGCATCGCTCAGCGCGTTGGTGCGCATCAGCTTGACCGTCTCCGGCTTCAGGATGCGGGCGCCCTCAAGCTCGCCACCGTTCAGCAGCATCTGGGCGAAGCGGGCGTAGTCGGCGTTCGTCGAGACCAGACCGCCGCCGCCAGAGGCCATCACCGGCGGCTTGCTGATGTCCAGCACCATGAAGCCATCCGCCGGAACGAGTTTGTTGACCTTGGGGCTCCAGAGATAGAGCGACGCCAGCCGGTCCGCCTTCTCGGCGGGCAGCCAGAAGCCGGTGTCCTTCATCTTTAGCGGGTCGAAGATGCGGGCCTTCATGAAGTCGCCCAGCGACATCCCGGTCAGCTTCTCGACGATCAGCCCCTGGATATCGACGGCGATGCTGTACTTCCAGCGCTGGCCCGGTTGATCCACCAACGGGATCTCGGCGATCGCTTTGACGAAGTCATCACGCGAGCGCGCGCCCAGCACCTTGTCGGCATAGGCCTTGTCGAGCGGGTTGTCGGGAACAAGACCGTAGGCGAAGCCCGCCGAATGGCTCATCAGTTCGCGCATGGTGGGCGGGCGATCGGCGGGAACCGTCTGAAACGACCCATCCGCATTGACGCCCTTGTAGACCGTAAGGTTGGCGAACTCGGGAATGTATTTGCTAACCGGATCGTCCAGCTTCCACTTGCCCTCCTCAAAGAGGATCATCATGGCGACGCCGGTCACCGGCTTGGTCTGCGAATAGATCCGGAAGACTGTGTCCTTGGTCATGGGCGGGCCGTCGAAGCCCTTCTTGCCGTGAACTTGGAAGTTCACGACCTTGCCGTGGCGCACCAGCATGGTGGTCACGCCCGGCAAATGGCCCTTGTCGACAAGGCCCTGCATGTGCGCGTCCAGTTTCTTCAGCCCCTCGGCTGAGAAGCCTGCGCTCTCGGGCGAAGCGGCGACGATGGCGGGCGCCTTGGTCTCCGCCCAGGCCGCCGGCGCTCCACCCGCCAGCAGCATCGCGACCGCACTGGCCGCCACCCATTTCCGGAACGCCAACCCAACCTCCCAAACAATTGTTTGAGGGACCTTAGAGTGACGCCTCACAGGTTGGAACCCGCTTTTTCCAACGCACCGTCGCTACCCCACGGTTAAGTTTAATTCATGTGCGCCCGGGTTGATCGAACAGGGTTCTTGTATATTTTTTACTGCACAAGGTATTACGAAATACACAGGTTTCAGCCAGCCATGGCCACGCTCGACAATCTCACTACGCTCTACCGAAACGTCACCCGACTGTCCGGAAACGCCCCCCTTCCCACCTCGGTGCAGGCCCAGCTGTCGATGATGGCCAATGGCGTCGACGCAGGCCGCAACGGTCAGGTCGCCGATCCTTGGTCGTACGCCTCGGCGGTCCAATGGATCTACGACAGCGCCAAGACGACGACCCAGGTCGCGGCCCTGTCGTATGGCTTCCTCGCCGACATCACCTTGGGCCGCGCGGGTCTGGACTATCTGGTGTCTCCCGCGGGCGGCAATCCCAACAACCTCAACAGCGCCTACTACGCCGACTTCAACTTGGAGAACCGCTACATCAACTTCGCGGTCAACCTCGTCAAGCACGGCGAGGCCAAGCAGAACTTCATCGACGCCTACGGCGCGTCGGGAACCGCCTACGACACCTTCCGCAAGGCGTACGCCAAGCTCTTCGGCGTCGAGAAGTCGATCGACGACGTGATCCATATCCTGGCCGAAGAGATCCCGAACGGCCGTGGCGGCGCCTATACGCGCGGAGAGTACTTCGCCGAACTCGGCGGCGACGGCGGCAATGGCCTCGGCACGCGGGCGGCGATGGTCGGCTGGCTGATGGCCGAGGCGGTCAAGGCCAACAAGGGCCCCTACGTCGAGGCGGTGCACGCCTATCTCGCCGACATCGGGATCGACGGGACCGCCTCCCCGCTCTCGGTGTTCATCTCGGCCTATGGGCCCGGCGGCGACTACGCCAAGGGCGGCGCTTCAGATCCGGGCTTGCCCGGCGAACGCGCCAGTTACGCCCATGACTGGAACGTCGATGTTTCCAAGACCGAGGGTCAGGACGTCCATGTGCTGGCCACGGAGGGCAACGACATCCTCAAGCCGATCGTAGCCGACAAGGGCGGACTGGACGCCGGACGCTACATCCGCACCGGCGGCGGCAACGACATCGTCCGTGCTGACAATGGTCCGATGCGCGGTCATATCGACACCGGAACCGGCAACGACATCATCTTTGTCGAGCAATTCGACGGTCGGATCACCACCGGCGACGGCTATGACTCGGTCGATGTGGGCTCCTTCGCGAGCGTCTACATGGCGGGCGGCAAGGTCTCCGATATCGCCGTCATCGAAGACTTCCAGAAGGGCCGTGACTTGCTCAGCTTCGCGGGCGTCATTGGTCCAGGCGAGAAGAAACAGCTCTTCTTCATCACCACGGCCACCTTCGACGACGCCCTGACGGCCTATGCGGGCATGACCGCCGCCAACAGCAACACCGTCTTCGAATGGAACGGCGACACCTACGTCTTCCATCAAAACAGCGTGGCGGGCCTGGATGCGGGCGATGGGCTGATCAAGCTGGCCGGCGTGACGGGGCTGACGGTCGGACGCGCCAACGGCGCTGGGGACATCCTCTTCGCGGCCTAGAACTTCAGCCCTTCCAGGTCGCGCAGGAGCTCCCCTCGCCTTGCGGCGGGGGAAGCTTTCTTTTCTCAGCGGGACGCCGTCGGCTTGGCGGGGGCCTTGGCCGAGACCTGGACAGGCGGAGGAGGCGGCCGCTCCAACGCCTGGTAGACCAGGGTCCGCGATTGGGCGTCCAGACCCGGGCCAACACCGCCGAGCCGCTGGATCATACCGACGAAGAACAGGTTGTTGGCCGGGTCGATCCAAAACCAGGTGCCTGCGCTGCCGCCCCAACTGACAGTGCCGGGGCCAACTGGCGCACCGGACGCTGCGGGGTCGATAGCGACCGCCATATCGATGCCGTAGCCCATACCGGCCGCGAACGGAAAAGGCCGCGCCGCCGGCGCCAGCACGCCTGTGGTGCCATTGGTGGTGACCACAAACCCTTCGGGCAGGTGGTTCTGGGTCATCAACGCCACGGTTTCCGGCTTCAGAATCCGCACACCGTCCAGCTCGCCCTTGTTCAGGATCATCTGGGCGAAGCGGGCGAAATCTCCGGCGGTCGAGACCAGTCCGCCCCCGCCTAACGGCGCCGCCGGCGGCTTACTGACGTCGCGCCATGCGCCTTCGATGGCGGGGACCAGTTGTCCGGTGGCCGGATCAGCATCGTACAGCGCCGCAAGACGGGCCTGCTTCTCCTCGGGGACGTAGAAGGCAGTGTCCTTCATGCCCAGCGGCGCGAAGATGCGCTCCTGCATGAACACCGGCAGGCTCTGACCCGACAGCCTCTCGACGATGTAGCCCTGGATGTCGGCCGCCACGCTGTAGCGCCACAGCTGCCCGGGCTCGGCGAACATCGGCAGGCCCGAGACCTTTTGCACAAGATCGGTCAGCGACGCCGACTGCAGGACTTCGGCCTGATAATAGGCCTGGTCGGCCGGGCTGCTAGGGTCGTTGGCGAGGCCATAGGCGAAGCCCGCTGTGTGCGTCAGCAGTTCGCGCATGGTCGGCGGCCTAGACACCGGCGTCAGGATCGGCTGACCGGCCTCATCGACGCCCTTGGCAACACGCAGGTTGGCGAACTCCGGCACGTGCAGACTGACCGGATCGTCCAGCCGCCAAAGACCCTGCTCATAGAGGATCATCATGGCCACGCCCGTGACCGGCTTGGTCTCTGAGCGGATGCGGAAGATCGCGTCCATCGGCATCGGATCGCCACCCAGCACCCGGCGTCCGAAGGCCCGCGCCTGAACGACCCGTCCGTGGCGCGCCAGAACCGTCACGCCGCCGGCGATCTGCCCCCGATCGACCATGCTCTGCATGTGGTCGTCGAGACGCTTCAGCCGTTCGGCGCTGAAGCCGCCCTCCTCCGGCTTGGCCTTCGGTAAGGCCAGCGCCGGCGTCGCGGCGACAGCCGCGCAGCCGAAGACGCCGGCCATCAGGCTCAACGCGCGGCGACGCAGCCGTCCGATCCTCATTTGGGCCGGAACCGCTTGTTGGTGGCGAAGCCCTTGGGAACCAGCTTGCCGGCCCCGGCGCGACGGCCGACCCATTCCTTCCACTCGGCCCAATCCCGGCGTCGTCCGGCGGTGTCGATCCAATAGGCTCCGGTCTCGGCGTTGAACGACAGGCCGTCGCGCAGACCGCCTTCGCGATAGGCCTGCAGCTTGACGCCCTTGCCGCGTGGCATTTCCGGCAGCTCTTCCAGCGGGAAGATCAGGATCTTGCCGTTGTCGCCGATCACCGCCAGCTGGTCGCCGACGGCTTCCAGGCAGAAGGCCGCGCCTTCGGCGCCGACGTTCAGGACCTGCTTGCCGGCCTTGCGGTTGGCCAGGGCTTCTTCCTCGGGCATCAGGAAGCCATAGCCGCCCTTCGAGGCCAGAATGCGTTTGCGACCGGCCTTGAACGGGAAGACGTCGATGATCTTCACCTTGTCGTCCAGCTCGATCATCATCCGCACCGGCTCGCCATGACCGCGCGCGCTAGGCAGCTTGTCGCAGCCCAGCGTGAAGAAGCGGCCGTCGCTGGAGAAGATCAGCAGCTTGTCGGTGGTCTCGGCCGGGACCAGGAAGCCCAGCTTGTCGCCTTCCTTGAACTTCAGCTCGGACGGGTCGTCGATCTTACCCTTGGCGGCGCGGATCCAGCCGCGCTCGGACAGGATGATGGTGATCGGCTCGCGGACGATCATGGCCTCGATCGCAGCGTCGGCGTCGACTTGCGGGGCCTCACCGAACACCGAGCGACCGGTGACACCCGTGGGGCGGGCCTTGTCCAGCGGGTGCTTGATCTTGAGCAGCGTCGCGCGGACTTCGGACAGACCCACGCCCACCAGCTTCCACTGCTTGGCCTCGCTGGCCAGCATGGCGAGAATGCCGTCGCGTTCCTCGACCAGTTCGGCGTGCTCGCGACGGATCTCCATCTCCTCAAGCTTGGCCAGTTGGCGCAGGCGGGTGTTGAGGATGGCGTCGGCCTGAATGTCCGACAGCGCAAAGGTCTCGATCAGCTTTTCCTTCGGCTTGTCCTCATAGCGGACGATCCGAATGACCTCGTCGAGGTTCAGATAGGCGATCAGCAAGCCGTCCAGGATGTGCAGACGGGCTTCGATCTTGGCCAGGCGATGACGGGCCCGGCGGGTCAGCACCTCGCGGCGGTGGGCCAGGAAGGCCATCAGGGCCTGCTTCAGGCCCATCACGCCCGGCGTGCCGCGCGCGTCCAGCACGTTGATATTGACCGGGAAGCGGCTCTCCAGGGCGGAGAGCTTGAACAGGCTCTCCATCAGCACTTCGGGCTCGACGTTCTTGGACTTGGGCTCCAGGACCAGACGGATGTCCTCGGCGCTTTCGTCCCGCACGTCGCCCAGGAGCGCGGCCTTCTTGCTGTCGATCAGGTCGGCAAGTTGCTCGACCAGATCCGACTTCTTCACCTGATACGGGATCTCGGTGACGACGATCTGGTAGGTGCCGCGCCCGGTGTCTTCCTTCTCCCACTTGGCGCGCATGCGTACGCCGCCACGACCGGTCTCGTAGGTTTCCAGCAGCGAGGCGCGCGACTCGACGATGACACCGCCGGTCGGGAAGTCCGGACCGGGAACCTTTTCCAGAAGGTCTGCGGTCGTCGCGTCGGGATTGGCCAGCAACAGCTGGCAGGCGTCGATCAGCTCGGCGGCGTTGTGCGGCGGGATCGAGGTGGCCATGCCGACCGCGATGCCCGACGAGCCGTTGGCCAACAGGTTTGGGAAACCCGACGGCAGCACGACGGGCTCTTCGTCCTGGCCGTCATAGGTGGGGCGGAAGTCGACGGCGTCCTCGTCGATGCCGTCCAGCAGAAGCGTCGCCGCTTCCGTCATCTTGCATTCGGTGTAGCGCATGGCCGCAGCGCTATCGCCGTCGATATTGCCGAAATTCCCCTGCCCTTCGACCAGCGGGATACGCTGGCTGAACTCCTGGGCCAGACGCACCAGCGCGTCATAGATCGAGGCGTCGCCGTGCGGGTGGAAGTTACCCATCACCTCGCCGACCACCTTGGCGCACTTACGCGCTGCGGCGTCGGGGTTCAGGCGCATGTTGCTCATCGCGTAGAGCACGCGGCGGTGCACGGGCTTGAGGCCATCGCGCACGTCGGGCAGCGCCCGCGAGCCGATCGTCGACAGCGCATAGGCCAGATAGCGCCGCGACAGCGCCTCGGTCAGCGGCTCGTCGAGAATGCGGTCGCCGTCGTCAGGGCCGCCGGGGGGAGGAAGGACAGGCTTGTTCATCGAGGGGATTCGTTACTCCGGGGAAAGAGCCTAGCAGAAATCCCCTCGATGATTCGAGCGGTCAGGCCCTGACAATCCCCGTCTTTCCAGCTTCCGCCGCCCATTTCGCGCGGGTCGACAGCTTTCCGTCCCGGCGCGTGACCGCGTCCAGCACCTTGAACTCGGTGACGAAGGCCTTCGGCGTCACATCGCAGATCGCATAACCGCGCTGGGCGTTGTTGAACTTCAGCATGGGACTGGCCTTCTGGATCGCGGCCATGTCGTTGCGCTGGTCGGTGCCATCACCGCCCGAACTGATCGAGGTGACCACGAACTCGGAGGCGAGCGGCCCACCCTCCGGCTTGGCGCCGTCGAGGTACACGTCGCCGGCATAGTTCTGGTGTTCGTCGCCCGTCAGCACCACCACGTTACGCACCTTGCGGTCGCGGATCTCGTTCAGAAGACGGGCGCGCGGCGACCGATAGCCGCCCCAACTGTCGAGATTGTAGCCGACCTCCGGGCCAGACTGCCGATCAAGGTCCATCAGCATGACTTGCTGGGCCAGCACATTCCAGGTGGCCTTGGAGCCGCCTAGACTGTCGTAGAGCCACGCCTCCTGTTCGGAGCCCAACACTTGCGCCGCGGGATCGTCGACGCCTGCACAGGTCGTCCCATAACGATCGTCACAAGGCTGCGGACTGCGGAACTGACGGGTGTCGAGCAGGTTCAGGTCCATCAGACCGCCGAACGCCGCGCGGCGATGGATCCGCAGCGACGGCCCCGAGGGGAAGCTCGCCGCGCGCATGGGCATATTCTCGTAAAACGCCTGGGCGGCGGCTTGTCGACGCAGGAGGAAGAGCCTGGGATCAACGCCGTCCTGGTCATGATCGGCGACCCAGTTGTTGTCGACCTCGTGGTCATCCCACACCGTAAACCACGGGGCGGCCGCGTGAGCCGCCTGCAGGTCGGTGTCCATCTTGTACTGGGCGTAGCGGCGACGGTAGTCGTCGAGACTGTAGATCTCGCCGCCGAAATGCTGGCGTACGTTTTCCGTCGGGCCGTCGGCGCTGTTCCAGACCCGGTTGCCGCGATACTCGTAGATGTAGTCGCCGTAGCAGAACACGAAGTCCGGCGCCTCGGCGGCCAAGCGACGGTGAGCGGTGTAAAAGCCCTGCTCATAGTGCTGACAGCCGGCGACCGCGAAACGGACCCGGTCCACCGTCGCGCCCAGGGCCGGCGTGGTGCGCGCTCGACCGGTCAGGCTCCGCTCACGGCCGGCGATGAAGCGGTACCAGTAGTCGCGACCCGGCTGCAGGCCGCTGACCTCGACATGGACCGCGTGCCCAAGCTCCGGCGGCGCGATCGCGCGCCCCTTGGCGACGATGTTGCGCATGTTGGGCGCGTCACCGACTTCCCATTCGACGGCGACCGGCGCGGACGGCATGCCGTAGCCGATCTCCAGCGGCTCCGGCGCCAGGCGCGTCCAGATCACGAAACCGTCCGCCGACGGATCGCCCGACGCGACGCCCAGCTGGAACGGGTAGGTCGAGAAGACGGCCTGGGCCAGGGCCTTGCCGCTCTCCACCGGGATGGCGAGCGCGGTGACCGCCGCGCCGCCGAAGACGGACAGCAGACGGCGACGGCTGAGGGCGTAGCGATCAAGGACAGACATCGTGCGGCTCCGAAACTTTTGTTCCGCGATAAACCGCATTTGTGACGCTTCTCAAAGTCGTCCCGCGTCAGTCAGGCGATCCAGAAGCCAAAGCCGCGCCGGTGGCAGCGGTCTGTTCAACGGCCCGAACACGAACTGCTCCAGAAAATGACCGGTGATGTCGAGGCCAGCCTTGACGTCGCCTTCCGCCAGACCGCCCTGCGAGGACAGCAGGAACGGCGGCAGCGGCAACAGCTTGTCATGATACGGCTTGCCCGCCTCGCGGCTGACGGCGCGGCCGGTGCGCGGACTGACATAGACGAGATCGTCGAACGTTCCCGTCGCCGCGCATTTCGACAGGTCCAGGCCAAAGCCAAGCTCCTGCAGCAGCCCCGCCTCGTAACGGACATAGACCGCCGGCCAGATCTCGGGGATTTCCAGCACGCGGATCAGCGCTTCCAGGGCGTGAAAGGCCCCAGGATGGGCCTCCCTCTCGGGCAGGGCTGAAGCTGCGACGGCCGCCGCCGCCGACAGACCCGCCAGCGCCAGCCGATCGTCAAACAGGCTCGAAGGCCCCTCGCCCATCGGCTCCAGGCTCGCCGAGCCCAGTTGCCCCTCGACCCGGGCGCGATAGCGGGCGATGACCCGTGCGCCGGGCTGCAGGAAGGGCTTCATCCGCCGCGACGCCGCCCCGGCAACGTGGGCGGCGACCTTGCCCCGCGCCTCGGTCAAAAGTTCGACAATGGCTCCCGTCTCGCCGTGCGAGCGGGCCGAGAGGACATAGGCTTCGTCCTCCCACTCCAGGCTCAAGCGGGCGTTCCCCAGGCCACGACCTTTTCCAGGACGGGCCGCCAGGCGGCCTCCACCGGCAGACCGATCACATCGCGCAAAGTCGCTTCCAGCTCATCGACCGAGAGGTCGCGCTGCTCGACGACCGCGCCGGTGACGTCGCGGTGCGTGAAGCGGTTGTTCTTCAGCGCATAACGCGCGGTCTGCGTCGTGCGCCCCACCGTCATGCTCCAGGTGAAGTGCGAGCTGGGGTGGGTGTAGGTGTAGAAATTGGCCTGCTCGTAGTCGACCTCGGCCCAGGCGCCCTGCGACACCTGATAGAGCGGCGCCCAGCGGCCCGACAGATCAGCCTGGACCTGGCGCTCAGCAACGCCGTTGGTCTGCGTATCGACAATACGGAACTTGCCGTGCGGGCTGTCCTGGACCTCATCCGAGAACAGGCGCAGCGGCGCGGTCAGCACGCAGCCGCCGAAACCGGCGTCGGCCAGCCAGGTCTCACCATCAATCGTTACGCCCAGCACCTGGTGCGAGCGCGGGCGCGGCGGCGCGCCTTCCGGCGCCATCCACAGGACGCGCGCCATAAGGCCTTCAACCTGAAAGCCCAGCGCCTGCAGCACACGCTTCATAAGCCCGTTCTGCTCGTAGCAATACCCGCCTCGCCCCGCTTCGATCAGCTTGGCGTCGACCTCGGCCGGGACAATACTGATACCGCGCCCCAGCAGCACGTCGAGGTTCTCGAACGGGATGGCGTCCGGGTGGCGGAAGGTGATGGCGCGCAGCGTATCCAGAGTCGCCTCGCGCGGGCCGTCATAGCCGATCCGCCGGAAATAGGCGTCCAGATCTACGGCCGGCGCCGGCGCGTCAAACATCGAAGTCCAGGCCGATGTCGCTGAACAGCCCCCGCTCCTCGGCCCAGTTTTCCTTGACCTTCACGTGCAGGAATAGGTGAACCTTGCGGTCGAGGATGTCGCACAGCTCCTCGCGCGAGGCCTGGCCGATCCACTTCAAGGTCTGGCCGCCCTTGCCGATGACGATGACCCGCTGGCCTTCGCGTTCGACCAGGATGGTCTGCTCGATCCGCACCGAGCCGTCCTTGCGTTCCTCGAAGGCGGTCGTCTCGACAGTCGCCGCGTAGGGCAGCTCTTCGTGGACGCGCAGATAGACCTTCTCGCGGGTGATCTCGGCGGCCAGCAAGCGGGCCGGCAGGTCGGCGGTCTGGTCTTCCGGATAGAGCCAGGGGCCTTCGGGCATCAGCGAAACGAGCTTGGCGGTCAGGTCCTCGACGCCCGCGCCGGTCGAGGCGCTGATCATGAAGACGTCGCTGTAGACGCCGGTGTCGAAGAAGTCCTTGGCCACGGCCAGCAGGGTATCGCGCTTGATCCCATCGATCTTGTTCAGCGCCAGGATGACCTTGCGGTCGGCGGCCTTCAGGCCCTCGATGATGGTCTGGACGTCCTGGGCCGAGCGGTACTCGCCGGGCGTGGCCTTGTCGGCGCGGCTGGCCAGCTCGGCCTGCACGTCGACGAGGTGAACCGTGGCCTCGGCCTCTTCGGAGCCGGCCCACGCGGCGCGGACCATGGCGCGGTCCAGGCGGCGGCGCGGGCTGAAGATCCCGGGGGTGTCGACGAGGACGATCTGGGTGTCGCCCTCGATGGCGACGCCGCGCACGGGGAAGCGGGTGGTCTGGACCTTCTGGGTCACGATCGAGATCTTGGCCCCGACCATGCGGTTGACCAGGGTGGACTTGCCGGCGTTCGGCGCGCCGATGATGGCGGCGAAGCCGGCCTTCGTTTGGGAGGTGGTTTCAGTCATTGCGCGTGCGTGTAGCACCGATGGGGGTTCGACGGTAGCGAGGGGCTTCAATCGACTTGAGAGGCGGACGTTCGAAGGGGGTGTTGAGGGTGGAAGTCTGACAGGCCGCAGGCCCCCACCTGACCGCTTCGCGGTCGTCCGCCCCCAGAGGGGGCAGAAGGTGCGCTTCCTTCTTCCCCCCATTGGGGGAGGAGCGCCGAAGGCGCGGAGGGGGCTAGTATGGGTCGCAAGTCGCCTGCAGCGCCACCATTTCAATCGGACCCCACGCGCCTCACCCCAGCGCGAACCTAGCCCGCCCCTTCACGCTCCAGCAGCGCTTTCGCGGCGGCCTTTTCGGCCTCCTGCCGCGACTTGCCCTTGGCGATGGCCGGGTCGACGCCGACGACAGTGGCTTCCACGGTGAAGACCGGCGCATGGTCGGGACCCGTGCGGTCCAGCACGCGGTAGGTCGGCAGCGGACGCCCCTTGCCCTGGGCCCATTCCTGCAGCGCGGTCTTGGCATCGCGCGGACGCCCCTCGCCCGCCCTGTCGAACTCATCGCTCCACAGATCGAGGAACACCTTGCGCGCCGCCTCAAGTCCGCCGTCCTGATAGAGGGCGGCCATCAGAGCCTCGGTGGCGCCGGCCAGGATCGAGTCGGTCTCGCGGCCGCCGATCTTGCTGGACGAGGCCGACAGGCGCAGGGCCGGACCCAGCTCAGCCTTGCGGGCGACGCGGGCGCAGGTTTCGCGGCTGACCAGGGCGTTGAGGCGCGGCGCGAGCTCGCCTTCCTTTGCTTTCGGGAAGCGCTCCGCGAGGGCCTCGGCGGCCAGCAACCCCAGCACGCGGTCGCCGATGAACTCCAGCACCTCGTTGTCGCGGACCTTCTTAGCCCCGTCGCCAACGCTGGCGTGCGTCAGGGCGCGTTCAAGCAGTTCGCGGTCCTTGAAACGATGGCTGATCCGGCGCTCGAGGTCGCCGACGGCGGCGACCCGTCTATCCATGGTGCAAGATCACTTCAGCACGTGGAAGAAGCGGCTGGGACGCGCGTTCAGGAACCAGGTCCAGGGCTTGAACAGGCTGGCCTCGGCGTTCCACGACAGCAGGATGATCTGGGCGCGGCCCACGAGGTTCTCGGCCGGCACGAAGCCGACGCCGATCTCGTCGCCGATATACTGATCCAGCTCATAGTCCCACTTGCAGGCGCTTTCCTTGTAGGGCGAGACGCCCGGGTCAAAGCGGCTGTCGGCCGAATTGTCGCGGTTGTCGCCCATGAAGAAGTAGCAGCCGGCCGGGACAGTATAGACGCCCGTGTTGTCGCCACGGCTGTCGGGGCCGAAATCCTGGATGTTGTAGGGGCGGCCCTCCGGATTGGTTTCCTGGAAGCGCTGCACCTGCTGGGTGAAGCCATAGCCGGTGTCGACCAGGGCCGGGGCCTGGGCCTTGCGCGGCAAGGCCTTGCCGTTGATGTAGACCTCGCCGCCGCGGATCTGGACCTTGTCGCCGGGCATGCCGATCAGGCGCTTGATGTAGTCGGTGCGATTGTCACGCGGCAGCTTGAACACCACGATGTCGCCCCGCTTGGGCGCACGATCGAAGATGCGACCCTTGATGATCGGCGGGCTGAACGGGATCGAGTGCTTGCTCCAGCCGTAGCTGAACTTCGACACGATGATGTAGTCGCCCTGATAGAGATTGGGCTCCATCGAGGCCGACGGGATCGTGAACGGCTGGAACAGCAGCACCCGCAGCACTAGGGCGATGCCCAGCGCATAGGCGACAGTCTTGACGATCTCGATCAACTCGGCGATCGCGCCCTTCTCTTCGGGCGGCGTGAAGTCGTCGGCGGCGTCGGTCATGCGGTCGCGGGGCTCTTCGAACGGGGTTACCGGCAAACCGGCTCGGCTTTGCTAGACGGGCTTGGCCGGACGGGCAAGTCCGGCGCGTAGCCAAGCTTCATGGCGAGGTTTGGGCCGCCGCGTCAAACGTCCTCGGGCAGCAGGCGAATCTCGACCGTTCCACCGGCCTCATAGACCGGGTTGCCGTCCAGGCACGTCTCGGCGTCGGCGAGGCTTTCTGCAGCGATCCGGATGAAGCCCGTCAAGTGCGCCGACACCGGCCCCGGCGCGCCAGCCTTCCGACAGCAAACGCCTTCACCGATGGCGCTGCCGCCGCGCAAGCGGCCGGCATTGCCTAGCCCATCGAAATAGGCTTCCCAGTCAGCTGTACGCTCCTCGCCACCGTCGCCGTGCATCAGCAGGATGTAGTCGGCCATGGCAGGCTCCTTCAGCGCTTGGGCAGGGCCTCGATGATCACGAAGGCCTGGGCGTAGGGGTGGTCGTCGGTCAGGGAAAGGTGGATCACCGGTTCCATGCCCTCGGGCACCATGGCGTTCAACCGCTCCAGCGCGCCGCCGGTCAGGGCCATGGTCGGCTTGCCCGAAGGCAGGTTGACCACGCCCATGCCCGCCAGATGCACGCCGCGCTTCAGGCCCGTGCCCAGGGCCTTGGAGCAGGCTTCCTTGGCCGCAAAGCGCTTGGCGTAGCTGGAGGCGCGATCGGGTTTGCGCTCCGACCGCGTCCGCTCGATCTCGGTGAAAACCTTGTTCGTGAACCGCTCCCCGAACCGCTCCAGCGATTTCTCGATTCGCCGGATGTCGCAGAGATCCGAGCCGATGCCGATGATCACGCCAGGACCTCAAGCTCGACGCGCGCGGCGTCCATCAGCGACCGCATGCGGTGGATCGCTTCGGGCAGGCCGACGAAGATCGCCTCGCCGATCAGGAAGTGGCCGATATTCAGTTCGGCGATCTGCGGGATGGCGGCGATCGGCTTGACGGTGGCGTAGTCGATCCCGTGTCCGGCGTGGACCTCGAGGCCGAGGTCATGGGCCAGGGCGGCGCCGGCCTTCAGGCGCTGCAGGATCGCTGCGGCCCGCGCATCCTCGCCCGCCCGCGCCGCGTCGCAATAGGCGCCGGTGTGCAGCTCGACGACCTGAGCCCCCGCCGCTGCCGAGGCGCGGATCTGGTCGGGATCGGGCTCGATGAACAGCGAGACTCGCGCGCCGACGGTGCGCAGCCGCGCCGTGGCGTCGGCGATCCGCTTCTGCCCCTTGATGACATCGAGGCCGCCCTCGGTGGTGACCTCCTCGCGCCGCTCGGGGACGAGGCAGGCCGCGTGCGGCCGGGCGTTCAGGGCGATACCGACCATCTCCTCGGTGACGGCCATCTCGAAGTTCAGGGGCTTGCCGCGCTTGTGGCAGAGGTCCGTCAGAATGGCGATGTCGGCGTCGCTGATGTGACGGCGGTCCTCGCGCAGGTGGGCGGTGATGCCGTCGGCGCCGGCGACCAGCGCCAGCTCGGCCGCGCGCACAGGCTCTGGATACGAAGCGCCGCGCGCGTTCCGGATCGTGGCCACGTGATCGATGTTGACGCCCAGCCGCAAGCTCATGCGCTCAGGTCCTCCTGCCTTCCTCGGCAGGGTTACTCCCGCAGGCGCGCAAAGCCTAGAGCCGTGCGCCTCACTTGGGCAGATGAGGTTTCGCGCCCGGACGGCCCTCGCCCCGATGGACAAAGGCCCGGCGGCGCCGGATCGTGGCCCCGGGGCAATCAGGGGAACACCGAGCCATGTTCAGGAAGACCGGTCTCGCGATCAGCGCGAGCCTGCTAACGCTCGCGATAGCGCAAGGCGCGCTCGCCGCCGAGATTTCGGCCGGCAAGCTCAAGAGCCTGAAGGCAGAGGCCGTCGCCGGCGTCGAAGGCCGCGCCAAGCTGGCCCAGGTGATGAACGACAAGATCTTCTCGTTCGGGGAGCTCGGCTTCCAGGAGGTCGAGACCTCGGCCTACATCACCAAGGTGCTGGAGGAGAACGGCTTCACCATCCAGCGTGGCGTGTCGGGCATCCCGACCGCATGGACGGCGACCTGGACGCACGGTCAGGGCGGTCCGACCATCGCGCTGGGCAGCGACATCGACTGCATCCCGAAGGCCTCGCAGAAGCCCGGCGTGCCGTGGCACGATCCGATCATTCCCGGCGCGCCGGGACACGGCGAGGGTCACAACTCCGGTCAGGCCGTGAACGTCGTCGCCGCCTTGGCGGTCAAGGACCTTATGATCAAGCAGAACATCCCCGGGACCCTGGTGCTGTGGCCGGGCGTCGCCGAGGAGCTGGTGGCCAGCAAGGCCTACATGGTCCGCGACGGCGTGTTCAAAGGCGTCGACGCTACGATCTTCACCCATGTGGGCGCCAATCTACAGACCACGTGGGGGCAGCCGTCGGGCACCGGTTTGGTTTCGGTCAAGTACAGCTTCCACGGCGAGTCCGCTCACTCGGCCGGCGCGCCCTGGCGGGGGCGCAGCGCGCTGGACGCCGTCGAGCTGATGAACATCGGCTGGAACATGCGCCGCGAGCACCTGAAGCCTGAGCAGCGTTCTCACTACGTGATCAGCGACGGCGGCGACCAGCCCAACGTCGTGCCGTCCGAGGCGACGGTCTGGTACTATTTCCGTGAGCAGACCTTCGACGCCATCAAGAAGAACTGGGTGATCGCCGATAAGATCGCCAAGGCCGCCGCCGACATGACCGACACCAAGGTCGACTCCGCCATCGTGGGAACGGCCGCGCCGCGCCACTTCAACCGCCCGATGGCCGAAGCCGCGCAGAAGAACATCGAGCTGGTCGGCCTGCCCAAATGGACCGACGACGAGCAGGCCTTCGCCAAGGCCGTACAGAAGAACGTCGGCTCGACCAAGCAGGAGGGCCTGGACGTCAAGCTGAAGGGCCTGAAGCCGCCGGAGGAAAAACCCGAGAGCGGCGGGTCGGACGACATCGGCGACATCTCTTGGATCATGCCGACGATCACGATCAACTATCCGTCGAACATCCCCGACCTGCCGGGCCACCACTGGGCCAACGCCATCTCGATGGCGACGCCGATCGCCCACAAGGGCGTGGTGGCCGGCTCCAAGGTGGTGGCGATGACCGCGCTGGACCTGCTGGCCCAGCCCAAGCTGCTGGCGGACTCCAAGGCCTATTTCACCAACGTCCAGACCAAGGACCAGAAGTACGTGCCGATGCTCTCGGCCGCCGACAAGCCGCAGGTCCAGATGAACGCCAACATCATGGCGACGTACCGGCCCGAGATGACGAAGTACTACTACGACCCCGACAAGTACGGGACGTATCTGGAGCAGCTGGGGATCGCCTGGCCGGTCAAGACGCTGACGCCGCCGGCGGGGGCGAAGTAGGCGGAGACGACTCAATCCCAAAAACGCGTGTCATCCCGGCCGAACCCCGGCGAAAGCCGGGGGTAGAGCCGGGACCCAGGGACGGCGCGCACGGCGCTTCGTCACCCCTGGGTCCCGGATAGCCTCTGCGAGGCTTCCGGGATGACACCCTTTATCGTGTGAGGCTCTCGCTCAGCCCTTCAGCCGCCGGCTGCCGGGATCCTCGATCGGGATCGCAGCCAGCTCCGGCGGCAGGGCGTCGGCCGGATAGGCCGGGACTTCTAGGCTGGCCAGGGCGATCAGCGGCACGCCGACATCGGCCTTGCCGCCCGAGCGGTCGACGATGCAGGCGGCCGCCACGACGTCGCCGCCGGCGTCCTTGATCGCCTGGATGCACTCGCGCGACGACAGGCCGGTGGTGACGATGTCCTCGACCATCACGACCTTCTGGCCCGGCTCCAGGTGGAAGCCGCGCCGGAACTTGAAGCCGCCCCCCTCGCGCTCGACATAGATCGACGGCACGTTCAGGTGCCGCGCGGTCTCATAGCCCGGAATGATGCCGCCGACGGCGGGCGAGACCGCCACGTCGACCTGGCCGACCGTGGCGATGATCTTCTCCGCCAGGGCCTTGCAGAGGCGCTCGCAACGCTCGGGGCGCATGAACACCAGGTTTTTCTGCAGAAATACCGGGCTATGCAAGCCGCTGGACAGCACGAAGTGGCCTTCGCGCAGGGCCCCTGCGGCGCGGAATTCGTCGAGGACGTCATCGTTGGTCATGAGCGCTGCCTATAGGCCCAAGCGCCCGAGTCTTCAAATCCCGGTTGCCTGGACATCGCGTTTCGGGCTCTACCGCCTGCCATGACCCAAGATCCCCAACGCCCTCGCGTCGGCTGCGGCGCGGCTATCCTGGATGCTCAAGGCCGGATCCTGCTGGTCAAGCGGGTCAAGAACCCCGAAGCCGACCATTGGGGCGTGCCCGGCGGCAAGCTGGACTGGGGCGAGGCGGCGCGGACCTGCGCCGAGCGTGAAATCCATGAAGAGCTGGGCGTCCGGATCACCGCCGGGCGCGTGCTGGCGGTCACCGACATGGTCGCCGACGACTATCACTGGGTGGCGATCACCTACGCCGCCAAAGGCTTCGAGGGCGAGCCGGTCATTCAGGAAGCCCACGCCCTGCACGAATGGGGCTGGTTCGCGCTCGACGCCCTGCCCTCGCCGCTGACGGCGGCGACGCGGGATGCGGTGGCGGCGTTGGGGGCGGGCTAGGCCCTTGCGCCGGGAACGGTAGAAATGAACTTCCGCTAAGGGTCGAAAGCCGTCTCCAGCCTCCCGCCAGAAACCGGACACGCCCGAAGACATAAAGCCGCCCAAACGAAAGAGGCCCCGGATCGCTCCGGAGCCTCTGGTCTCAGCTCTCGCTGAAAATCTTAGTCTTCGGCGTCAGCCGTGAAGACCGGACCCGAGTCCTTGCCCTTTTCCGAGACGTCGCGGTCGACGAACTCGATGACGGCCATCGGGGCGTTGTCGCCGTAGCGGAAGCCGGCCTTCAGGACGCGGATGTAGCCGCCCTGACGGTCCTTGTAGCGCGGGCCGAGGACGGCGAAGAGCTTGCCGACCTGTTCGACGTCGCGAACCGAGCTGATGGCCTGACGACGGGCGTGCAGGTCGCCGCGCTTAGCCAGGGTGACCAGCTTTTCGACGATCGGGCGCAGTTCCTTGGCCTTGGGCAGGGTGGTGACGATCTGCTCGTGCTTGATCAGCGAGGCCGACATGTTGGCGAACATGGCGGTGCGGTGAGCCGAGGTGCGGCCGAGTTTACGGTGAGCCTTACCGTGACGCATTTTGTATCTCCAGGGCGATCAGCCCGAACGGCGCAAAACCAGTGAGCGCCTGATTGCCACCAATCCTGGTCTTTCCCGACCGGGTCAGAGCGAAGCGCCGGGGCCCTCCACCGCAGGTGCGGCTTCACAAGGCCCAGGCCGCATCCCGAAAGACGCGGCCCGGATTAAGCGCGTTAGGCTTGGAAGTCTTAGATTTGGTCTTCGAACTTCTTGGCCAGGTCTTCGATGTTCTCCGGCGGCCAGTTCGGCACGTCCATGCCGAGGTGCAGACCCATGCCGGCGAGCACTTCCTTGATCTCGTTCAGCGACTTGCGGCCGAAGTTCGGGGTGCGGAGCATCTCGGCTTCGGTCTTCTGGATCAGGTCGCCGATGTAGACGATGTTGTCGTTCTTCAGGCAGTTGGCCGAACGGACCGACAGCTCCAGCTCGTCGACCTTCTTCAGCAGGGCCGGGTTGAACGGCAGTTCCGGCTTGGACTCGTCGGCCGACTTGGCCTTCGGTTCCTCGAAGGTGATGAAGATCTGCAGTTGGTCCTGCAGGATCCGGGCGGCGTAGGCCACGGCGTCCACCGGGGTGACGGCGCCGTTGGTTTCCACTTCCAGGATCAGCTTGTCATAGTCCAGCGACTGGCCTTGACGGGTCGGCTCGACGCGGTAGGCGACGCGCTTGACCGGCGAGTAGAGCGCGTCGACGGCGATGAGGCCGATCGGCGCGTCTTCCGGACGGTTGCGGTCGGCCGGTACATAGCCCTTGCCGTTGTTGACCGTGAACTCCATGCGCACCGAAGCGCCGTCGTCCAGCGTGCAGAGCACGTGGTCGGGGTTCAGGATTTCGATGTCGGCCGGGGTTTCGATCTGACCAGCGGTCACCGGGCCGGGGCCCGTGGCGCGCAGGGTCATGCGCTTCGGGCCTTCGGCGTGCATGCGCACGGCCAGTTGCTTGATGTTCAGAACGATGTCGACGACGTCTTCGCGGACGCCTTCGAGCGAGGAGAATTCGTGCACGACACCGTCGATTTGGATGGCGGTGACGGCGGCGCCTTGCAGCGACGAGAGGAGAACGCGACGCAGAGCGTTGCCGAGCGTCACGCCGAAGCCGCGTTCCAGCGGTTCGGCGACGATACGGGCCTTGCGGGTAGCATCGGCGCCGGTTTCGATTTGCGGCTTCTCAGGACGGATCAGCTCGTTCCAGTTTCTTTCGATCACGTGGTCGGGTCCCTTGAACGCGGCTCGCCGGCCGCGGTTTACGCAGCCGGCGAAGGAAGATTGTGGTCTAAAAAGTACTAGACGCGACGACGCTTGGGCGGACGGCAGCCGTTGTGCGGGATCGGCGTGACGTCGCGGATGGTCGTGATGGTCATGCCCGCGGCTTGCAGCGCGCGCAGAGCCGATTCACGGCCGGAACCCGGACCCGAAACGTTGACTTCCAGCGTCTTCACGCCGTGCTCGGCAGCCTTCTTGCCCGCGTCTTCGGCGGCCATCTGCGCGGCGTACGGGGTCGACTTGCGCGAACCCTTGAAGCCCATCATGCCGGCCGAGGACCACGAGATCGTGTTGCCCTGGGCGTCGGTGATGGTGATCATGGTGTTGTTGAACGAGGCGTTCACGTGCGCCACGCCCGAGGTGATGTTCTTGCGTTCGCGACGTTTAACGCGAGCCGGTTCCTTGGCCATCGGTCAGGCTACCTTACTTCTTCTTGCCGGCGATCGGCTTGGCCGGACCCTTGCGGGTGCGGGCGTTCGTGTGGGTGCGCTGACCGCGGACCGGCAGGCCCTTACGGTGACGCAGGCCGCGATAGCAGGCCAGGTCCATCAGACGCTTGATGTTCATCGAGTTCTCGCGACGCAGGTCGCCCTCGACGGTGTAGTCACGGTCGATCGTCTCGCGGATCTGCAGGACTTCGGCGTCGGTCAGTTGATTGACACGACGGGCGTCCTCGATGCCCACCTTGGTGATGATCTCACGAGCCGACTTTTGGCCGATGCCGTGAATGTACTGAAGCGCGATCAGAACGCGCTTGTTCGTCGGGATGTTGACGCCTGCGATACGGGCCACGTCTAATGTTCTCCTAGTCACGCACTAAAGACGCGAACGGCGCGCCCGGCCGGATCGAGATCCAAACCGGCGCGCACGGATCGCGCCCTTTCGCGGAAGCGCCCCGTTATAGGGATCGTTTCGCTTCCGTCAACAACTGAATCCACAGAAAAGCCTGCGAATTCGGGGTTCAATCAGGCGACCACGCCCGCGTGACCAAAGTCACGCTCTCCTGGAGGGTGGAGCCCTTTTATCGCTACGGGATCGTTATCCTGCAGCGACGGGCTCCAGAGCGTTGTCGATAGACGCGGCGACCGTTTCGACGGTCCCCATGCCATCCAGCTCCGTCAGCTTGCCCTGCCCTTCGTAGTAGGGCAGCAGCGGCGCGGTCTGAGCATTGTACGCGGCCAGGCGAGTCACGAAGACTTCCGGATTGTCGTCAGGCCGTCCCTGTTCTTCGAACCGCTTCTTGATCCGTTCGATCAGGGCTGGCTCGTCTACCTTGAGTCGGAGAACGACGTCGATCTTTTGACCACGGGCGGCGAGCATTTTATCCAGGGCCTCGGCCTGAGCGACCGTGCGCGGGAAACCGTCAAAGATCGCGCCACCAGCCGCTTCGGCCTCAGGCAGACGGTCTTCGATCAAAGCGATGACGATCTCGTCGGTGACCAGCTCGCCGCGATCCAGCACACCCTTGACGCGCTGCCCCAACTCAGAGCCCGAGGCGATGGCCGCGCGCAGCATGTCGCCGGTCGAGAGCTGGACCATGCCGCGCTCCGTGACCAGGCGTTTGGCCTGGGTCCCCTTCCCCGCCGCCGGCGGGCCGAACAGGATCAGATTCATAAATGCCCCTTCGCGCGTCACCGAGTCTGCGCCCGGCTGTCTCCCGGAGCAGACCTAGAGCCCCGGCAATAAAAACGGAAGCCGGTTTTGTGACAAACCGGCTTCCGACGCTCGCAATAAAGTTAAAGCCTGGCTTAGCGGTTGCGACCGCCGCGCAGCTTCGACTTCTTGATCAGGCCCTCGTACTGGTGAGCCAGCAGGTGCGACTGGATCTGCGCCACCGTGTCCATCGTGACCGTGACGACGATCAGGATCGAGGTGCCGCCCAGCGCGAACTGGGTCGACTTCATCGCCATCATGGCCAGCTCCGGCGCCACGCAGACGGCGGTGATGTAGGCCGCGCCGATCACGGTCAGGCGGGTCAGGACGTAGTCCAGATATTCGGCGGTGCGCTTGCCCGGACGGATGCCCGGCAGGAAGCCGCCGTACTTGCGCAGGTTCTCCGCCGTTTCGTCCGGGTTGAACACCACAGAGGTGTAGAAGAACGAGAAGAAGATGATCAGCAGCGCGTAGAGCACCAGGAACGCCGGCTGCCCATGCTGGAGCGAGCCCACCATGGAAGGCAACCAGGAGGCCCACGCCGGCAGGTTGGCGGTCTGCACCAGCTGCAGGGCGGTCGTCGGCAGCAGCAGCAGCGACGAGGCGAAGATCGGCGGGATCACGCCCGCGGTGTTGATCTTCAGCGGCATGAACGAGCTTTCGCCGCCGATCATGCGATTGCCCTGCTGACGCTTGGGATAGTGAACCAGCAGACGACGCTGCGAGCGCTCGATGAAGACGATGGCCAGGATGGCGGCGATGCCGCCGACGACCACTAGGAACAACGGCATGTAGTTGTTGTTCGACTGGGCCTGGGTAAGCATCTGCATCAGCTTGATCGGCAGAGCGGCGACGATGCCCGCGAAAATGATCAGCGAAACGCCGTTGCCGACGCCCCGGCTGGTGATCTGCTCACCCAGCCACATAAGGAACATCGTGCCGCCCGTCAGGGCCACGATTGTCGAGGCGATGAAGAAGGTTTGGCCCACGCCGTCGGCCACGACGCCCGGCTGAGCGGCGATGCCCATAGCGATCGAAGCCGACTGAACGATGGCCAGAATGACCGCCAGGTAGCGGGTGTACTGGTTCAGGGTCTTGCGACCCGCCTCCCCGCCTTCCTTCTTCAGCTTCTCCCACGGCGGATACACCGTGCCCATCAGCTGCACGATGATCGAGGCGCTGATGTAGGGCATGACGTTCAGCGAGAAGATCGCCATACGCTCGACGGCGCCGCCCGAGAACATGTCGAACATGCCCAGGAGGCCCTTGCTGTTCTGGCTGAACAGCGACGCGAACGCGGCCGGATCGATGCCGGGGATCGGAACGTAGGTGCCAAGGCGGTAGACGATCAGGGCGATGATCGTGAACCAGATACGCTTGTGAAGTTCGCTCGCCTTCTGGAACGAGCTGAAATTCATATTGGCTGCGAGTTGTTCGGCGGCCGAGGCCATTCAGATCCCCACGACTCAAGAACGCGATCGCCGAAGCAGATACCGCTTCGGCGGCGATCGCGCTCTGAAATAAGGTTTCCGGGATCAGGCTGATCCCAGGAGAGCGCCACAAATAGGTGAGGCCCGCCGCGATGTCACGGCGAGCCTCGAAATTCTGTCATCCCGGTCGGAAACGCGGTCCCGAAAGCGCCAGGCGCTCAACGGGATGACATATGCCTTTAGGCTTCGGCTTGCGCCTTGGCCTTCTTGGTCACGGTGACCGAACCACCAGCGGCTTCGACAGCCTTGATGGCGGCTTCGGTGGCCGAATAGACGGTCAGCTTCAGAGCGGTCTTGATCTCGCCCTTGCCCAGCAGCTTCACGCCGTCGAGTTCACGACGGATGACGCCAGCGGCGACCAACTCGGCGGCGCCCACTTCAGCGCCCTTCTTGATCTTGCCGGCGGCGACGGCTTGCTCCAGGCGCCACAGGTTCACTTCAGCGAACTCAAGGCGGAAGGGGTTGTTGAAGCCGCGCTTCGGCATACGCATGTGCAGCGGCATTTGACCGCCTTCGAAGCCGTTGATAGCGACGCCCGAGCGCGCCTTCTGGCCCTTCACACCGCGACCGGCGGTCTTGCCCTTGCCTGAACCCGGGCCGCGGCCAACGCGCATGCGGCCCTTGGTCGAGCCTTCGCGGGGAGCCAGTTCGTTCAGCTTGGTCATATGTGCCTCTCCTTGGAGATCTGCGCCCAGCCAGGCGGCTGGACTCGGCTTGTGAAAACAGAGCGCGCTTAAAACCCTAAAACGCGAGAAAACTCAATGGGGCGAATGCGCGATTTCAAACGAAAACCACCCCGGATCGCTCCGGGGTGGCGTATTCGCATCGTGTAGAAGGACTACTCGACGATTTCCAGCAGGTGCTGGACCTTGCGGATCATGCCGCGGGTCGAGGGGTTGTCCTGCAGGGTCGAGACACGACCCACGCGGTTCAGACCCAGACCCACGAGCGTCGCGCGCTGGTCCTTTTCCCGACGGATCGGGCTGCCGGTTTGGCGAACCGTAACGGTCTTAGCTTCAGCCATGACTTAGCCCTCGATGGCTTCCGGCGCCGAAGCGCCGTCGGCGCGGCGGCCGAGGATGTCGCCAACCTTCTTGCCGCGCTTGGCGGCGATCTGGCGGGGCGACGATTGCACCTTCAGGGCCTCGAACGTGGCGCGAACCATGTTGTACGGGTTCGAGGAACCCGTCGACTTGGCCACGACGTCCTGGACGCCCAGGGTTTCGAGAACCGCGCGCATCGGACCGCCGGCGATGACGCCGGTGCCGGGAGGCGCCGCGCGCATCATCACCTTGCCAGCGCCCCAACGGCCAGCGCCGTCGTGGTGCAGGGTGCGGGACTCGCGCAGCGGTACGCGGATCATCGTCTTCTTGGCTTCTTCGGTCGCCTTGCGGATGGCTTCCGGCACTTCACGCGCCTTGCCATGACCGAAGCCGACGCGGCCCTTTTGGTCGCCAACGACCATCAGAGCAGCGAAGCTGAAGCGACGACCACCCTTCACGGTGGCGGCGACGCGGTTGATGTGGACGAGCTTTTCGACGATGTCGCTGTCGACCCGCTCTTCGGGGGCGTTGCGGTCGCGACGGTCACGGCGTTGACCGCCTTCACCGCGCTGTTGTTCACCACGAGCCATTTTCGTTCCCTTAGAAGTTCAGGCCGGCTTCGCGCGCGGCGTCGGCCAGGGCTTTCACCCGGCCGTGGAAGATGTAGCTGCCACGATCGAAAACGACGTCCTTGACGCCCTTTTCAATGGCGCGCTCGGCGACGAGCTTGCCCACAGCGGCGGCGGCATCCTTGTCCGCGCCCTTGCCTTCGGCTTCCAGAGTGGAGGCCGACGCCAGGGTCACGCCGCGAGCATCATCGATGATCTGGGCGTAGATGTTCTTCGACGAACGGAAGACCGACAGACGCGGACGACCGTTGGCGAGGCTCTTGAGGCGGGTGCGAACGCGCTGAGCGCGCTTGGCCGCCGATTCACGAGGAGAGAGCGCCATGGCTTACTTCTTCTTGCCTTCCTTGCGGCGAACCTTCTCGCCAGCATAACGCACGCCCTTGCCCTTGTAGGGTTCCGGCGGACGAATGCGGCGGATCTTCGCGGCAATCTCACCAACCGCCTGCTTGTCGATGCCGGCGATCTTGATTTCGGTTTGCTTCGGCACCGCGAAGGTGACGCCGGCCGGAGCCTCAACGTCCACGTCGTGGCTGAAACCGAGTTGGAGGCTGAGGGCGGTGCCCTTCATGGCCGCGCGGTAACCAACGCCGACCAGTTCGAGGTTTTCCTCGAACCCGGCGGTGACACCGTGCACCATGTTGGCCACCAGCGTGCGGGACAGACCCCACATGCCCTTGGCGCGCTTCGTGTCGACGCGCGGAGCCAGCAGGAGCTCAGCGCCCTCTTGCTTGACTTCGACTTCGTCGGCGATCGTCCACGAGAGTTGACCCTTGGGGCCCTTCACCGTGACCGTCTGACCCGCGAGCGTGACTTGCACGCCCGAGGGGATTGCGACGGCTTTCTTACCGATACGTGACATGCTCTTTCCCTCCCGCGCCTAGTAGACGCGGCAGAGGACTTCGCCGCCGACGTTAGCGTCGCGTGCAGCGGTGTCCGACATGACGCCCTTCGGCGTCGACAGGATCGAGATGCCCAGGCCGTTCTTGATCGGCTTCAGGTCCTTGATCGAGGAGTAGACGCGACGACCAGGCTTGGACACGCGGCTGATCTCGGCGATCACGGGCTCACCGTCGAAGTACTTGAGCTCGATCTCGAATTCGGGGAACGCGCCGGGCTTCTCGACCAGCGAGTAGCCGCGGATGTAGCCTTCGTCGGCCAGCACGTCCAGGACGCGGGCGCGCAGCTTGGAAGCCGGCGTCGAGACCTTGGACCGCTTGCGTTGGGCGGCGTTCTTGATGCGAGCGATCATGTCGCTCAGGGGATCGTTCATCGACATCTGATCGTCCTCACCAGCTCGACTTGACGAGGCCGGGGATCTGGCCTTGCGAACCCAGTTCGCGGAGGGCCACACGGCTCATCTTGAGCTTACGGTAATAGGCGCGCGGACGGCCGGTGACTTCGCAGCGATTGCGGATGCGGATCGCGGCGCTGTTACGCGGCAGCTTGGCGAGCTTGAGGCGAGCCTCGAAGCGTTCCTCGAGCGGCAGGGTCTCGTCGTTGGCGATCGCCTTCAGCGCGGCGCGCTTTTCGGCGAACTTCTTGACGAGAGCCTTGACGGCTTCGTTGCGGTTGACGGCGCTTTTCTTGGCCATGGTTTCTTTCCCTTCCCGCTCTTAGTTCACGAACGGGAACTGGAATTCCTTCAGGAGAGCCTTGGCTTCCTGGTCGGACTTCGCAGTGGTGCAGACGATGATGTCCATGCCCCAGATCTGTTCGATCTGGTCATAGTTGATTTCCGGGAACACCAGGTGCTCCTTCAGGCCCATGGCGTAGTTGCCACGGCCGTCGAAGCTCTTGCCGTTCAGACCACGGAAGTCCTTCACGCGCGGCAGCGCGATCGTGACCAGGCGGTCGAGGAATTCGTACATCCGGTCCTTGCGCAGGGTGACCTTGGCGCCGACCACCATGCCTTCGCGCAGCTTGAAGCCGGCGATCGACTTGCGGGCGCGGGTCGCGACGGGCTTTTGGCCGGCGATCGCTTGCAGATCCTTCAGCGCGGTCTGGGCCTTCTTGGAGTCGGCCACGGCCTCGCCGATACCCATGTTCAGGACGATCTTGTCCAGCTTGGGGATCTGCATCTCGTTGGTATAGCCGAACTGCTCCTTCATCGCCGCGCGGATGCGCTCGCGATAAACGGTCTTCAGCCGGGGCTCGTAAGCTTGATCAGCCATTGATCACCTCGCCGGTCGTCTTGGCGACGCGCACCTTCTTGTCGCCTTCGATCTTGAAACCGACGCGGGTGGGCTTGCCGTTGGAGTCCACGATGGCGACGTTCGAGACGTGCAGCGCGGCTTCCTTGTTCTTGATGCCGCCTTGCGGATCGGCTTGGGTCGGCTTGGTGTGACGCGAAACCATGTTCACGCCTTCCACGACGACCCGGTTGTCCTTCGGCAGGACTTGCAGGACCGAGCCTTGCTTGCCCTTGTCCTTGCCGGCCAGAACGACGACGCGGTCGCCCTTCTTGATCTTAGCGGCCATTACAGCACCTCCGGAGCGAGGGAGATGATCTTCATGTGGTTCTTGGCGCGCAGTTCACGGGGAACCGGGCCAAAGATCCGCGTGCCGACCGGCTCGCTCTGCTTGTTCACGATCACCGCGGCGTTCTTATCGAAGCGGATGACCGAGCCATCCTTGCGCTTCAGATTTTGATTCACCCGAACGACGACGGCGCGAAGCACGTCACCCTTCTTCACGCGACCGCGCGGAATGGCTTCCTTGACGGAGACGACGATGACGTCGCCCACGCTGGCGTAGCGACGGCCAGCGCCGCCCAACACCTTGATGCACATGACCCGGCGAGCGCCAGAGTTGTCGGCGACTTCCAGGTTAGTTTGCATCTGGATCATGGTCTAAACCTTCCAGATTAAGCCGAAGCCTTGGGAAGCACTTCCCAGGTCTTCAGCTTGGACTTCGGAGCGCACTCGATGATGCGGATCGCTTCACCGGCCTTGTACGCGTTGGCTTCGTCGTGCGCGTGGTACTTTTTGGACTGACGCACGATCTTCTTCAGAACCGGGTGGACGATGGTCCGTTCGACCTTCACCACCACGGTCTTGTCGCCCTTATCGGAGACGACGACCCCTTCGAGGATACGCTTGGGCATATCGTTCTCCTTAAGCCGCGGCCTTGGCGCGCAGCACGGTCTTGATCCGCGCGATATCCTTGCGGATCTCGTTGACGCGGTGGGTCTTCTCGACCTGGCCCGTGGCGGCCTGGAAGCGCAGGTTGAACTGCTCCTTCTTCAGGCTGATCAGGGTGTCGGCCAGCTGGTCGGGGGTCATGCCCCGGATTTCAGCGATCTTCATGAGCCTCAGGCCTCCTGAGCCACGCCCGCATCGATGCGGGTGACAACACGGGTGCGGATCGGCAGCTTGGCGGCGCCAAGGCGGAGCGCTTCACGCGCGATATCGTCCGGCACGCCGTCGATTTCGAACATGATGCGGCCAGGAGCCACGCGAGCGGCCCAGTAATCCACGGCGCCCTTACCCTTACCCATCCGGACTTCCGCCGGCTTGCCGGTGACCGGCACGTCCGGGAAGATACGGATCCAGACGCGGCCTTGACGCTTCATCTGGCGGGTGATGGCGCGACGGGCGGCTTCGATTTGACGGGCCGTGATGCGCTCGGGTTCAACAGCCTTGAGGCCGTAAGAACCGAAGTTCAGCAGGGTGCCGCCCTTCGAAGTGCCGTGGATGCGGCCCTTGAACTGCTTGCGGAATTTGGTCTTCTTCGGAGACAGCATGGCGATCTAATCCTTAGGCGCGATCGCGACGGTCACGACGGTCGCCCCGGTCGGGACGATCACCACGCTCACGTCCGCCACCTTCACCGGCCGGGCCGGATTCGGTCGCCAGACGCTTGTCGAGCGCCATCGGATCATGCTCGAGCACCTCGCCCTTGAAGATCCAGGTCTTCACGCCGATGATGCCGTAGGTGGTCTTGGCTTCGGCGAAACCGAAGTCGATGTCGGCGCGCAGGGTGTGCAGCGGCACGCGACCTTCGCGGTACCACTCCATGCGAGCGATTTCAGCGCCGCCCAGACGACCCGAAACGTTGATCCGGATGCCCTTGGCGCCGAGGCGCACGGCCGACTGGATCGAGCGCTTCATGGCGCGACGGAACGCGATACGGCGCTCCAGCTGCTGAGCGATGGACTCGGCGACCAGCTGAGCGTCGGTTTCCGGCTTGCGGATCTCGACGATGTTCAGGTGGACTTCGCCCTCGGTCATCACCGACAGGTCCTTGCGGAGCTTGTCGATGTCAGCGCCCTTCTTGCCGATGATGACGCCCGGACGGGCGGCATAGATCGTCACGCGGCACTTCTTGTGCGGACGCTCGATGATGATGCGCGAGACACCAGCTTGGTACAGGCGCTTCTTCAGAGCGGCGCGGACCGCGAGGTCTTGGTGCAGCAGCTTGCCGTACTGGTTGCCGTCGGCGAACCAACGGCTGTCCCAGGTGCGGTTGATGCCGAGCCGCAGCCCGACCGGATTGACTTTCTGACCCATTAGGCGGCCTCACCCAGTTCGCGGACCACGATCGTGATCTCGGAGAACGGCTTCTCAACGCGCGTCGCGCGACCGCGAGCGCGGGGCGAGAAACGCTTCATGATCAGGTTCTTGCCCACATAGGCCTCGGCGACGACCAGCGAGTCGATGTCGAGGTTGTGGTTGTTCTCGGCGTTCGAGATCGCCGAGTACAGCGCCTTGCGGACGTCCTGAGCGATGCGCTTGTGGCTGAATTCGAGCTCGTTGAGAGCGCGCTGGACGTTCAGGCCACGAATGGACTGAGCGACCAGGTTCAGCTTGCGCGGGCTGGTGCGCAGGGTGCGCACCTTGCACATCGCTTCGGCGGCCGGCAGGCGGCGTTCTTGCTTCTGCTTGGCCATGATTACTTCCTCTTGGCCTTCTTGTCGGCGGCGTGACCCGGGAAGTTCCGGGTCGGCGCGAATTCGCCGAACTTCATGCCGACCATGTCTTCCGACACGAGCACGGGGACGTGCTTGTGGCCGTTGTGCACGCCGAAGGTCAGGCCGACGAATTGCGGCATGATGGTCGAGCGGCGCGACCAGGTCTTGATGACGTCCTTGCGGCCCGACGACAGAGCGGCATCGGCCTTCTTCAGGAGGTACCCGTCGACAAACGGGCCTTTCCAGACGGAGCGGGTCATGGCTTAGCGGCCCTTCTTCGCTTTGTGGCGCGAGCGGATGATGAACTTATCCGTGGCCTTGTTGACGCGGGTCTTGGCGCCCTTGGTCGGCTTACCAGCCGGGGTCACCGGGTGGCGACCGCCCGAGGTCCGGCCTTCACCACCACCGTGGGGGTGGTCGACCGGGTTCATGGCGACACCGCGGACGTGCGGGCGACGGCCCATGTGACGAGAACGACCGGCCTTGCCGAGGTTCTGGTTCATGTGGTCGGGGTTCGAAACGGCGCCGACGGTGGCCATGCACGTATCGAGCACCATGCGCAGCTCGCCCGAGTTCAGGCGGATCTGGGCGTAGCCGGCGTCACGACCGACCAGCTGGGCGTAGGCACCAGCCGAGCGAGCGATCTGACCACCCTTGGCGGGCTTCAGCTCGATGTTGTGGATGATCGTGCCGATCGGCAGCGTGCGCAGCGGCGAGGCGTTGCCCGGCTTCACGTCGACCTTGTCAGCCGTGACGACTTCGTCGCCGGCCTTCAGGCGTTGCGGGGCCAGGATGTAGGCCAGTTCGCCATCAGCCTGATACTTGATCAGGGCGATGAAGGCGGTGCGGTTGGGGTCGTACTCGAGACGAACGACCGTAGCCACGCCTTGCTTGCGACGCTTGAAGTCGACCAGACGGTAAAGGCGCTTGGCGCCGCCGCCGCGGAAACGGACCGCGATACGGCCATTGCCGCCGCGACCGCCCGACTTGGTCAGGCCTTCAACGAGCTTCTTCTCGGGGCGACCCTTGTGAAGTTCGCTGCGATCGATCAGCACCAGGCCGCGCTGGCCGGGGCTGGTCGGGTTAAATTGCTTCAAGGCCATGTCTTAGAGCCCCGTCGTGATGTCGATCGACTGGCCTTCGGCCAGGGTCACGATCGCTTTTTTGACGTCGTTGCGACGACCCACGATACCGCGGAAGCGCTTGGTCTTGCCCTTGGTCACGATGGTGTTGACCTTGGTCACCTTGACCTTGAACAGCTCTTCGACGGCGGCGGCGATTTCGTCCTTGGTCGCGTCGTTGGCCACCTTGAAGACAACCTTGTTCTGCTCGCTGAGCAGGGTCGTCTTTTCGGTGATCACCGGCGACAGGATCGTGTCGTAGTGGCGAGCGGTGGCGGCCATTAGGCGGCTTCCTTCTCAGCGAAAC
The DNA here is from genome assembly GCF_056313785.1 of Caulobacter sp. DMC95. Classification (NCBI taxonomy): domain Bacteria; kingdom Pseudomonadati; phylum Pseudomonadota; class Alphaproteobacteria; order Caulobacterales; family Caulobacteraceae; genus Caulobacter; species Caulobacter sp. DMC95. The sequence goes on from NZ_JBQUZP010000010.1 coordinate 52,208, forward strand.
GGGCCGAGATCGCTTCGACCGCGTCCTTGGTCAGGACGAGGGTCTGGCGACGCAGCACGTCGTAGACGTTCAGGCCGGCGTTCGGCAGGACATCCACGTTCGGGATGTTGCGGGCGGCGAGCTTGAAGTTCGCGTCCACTTCCGGACCGGCGATGACCAGGGCGTTCTTCAGACCGATCTTGTCGAAGTTGGCGCGCAGGGCGGCCGTCTTCGCTTCGGTCAGAACGGCGCTGTCCAGGACGACCAGCGAGCCCGACTTGGCCTTCGACGACAGAGCGTGCTTCAGGGCCAGGGCGCGGATCTTCTTGGGCAGGTCGAAGGCGTGGCTGCGGACCACGGGACCGTGGGCCTTGGCGCCGCCGACGAACTGAGCCGCACGACGCGAGCCGTGACGAGCGCCGCCGGTGCCCTTCTGCTTGTACATCTTCTTGCTCGTACGAGAGACCTCGTTACGAACTTGAATCTTGTGGTTACCCGAGCGGCGCTTGGCCAGCTGCCAGGTCACGACGCGCTGCAGGATGTCGCCGCGGATGTCGTCGATGCCGAAGATGGCGTCGTCGAGATCAACGGAACCGGCCTTGCCGCCGTCCAGTTTGATGACGTCGAGTTTCATTAGCCTTCGCCCTCTTCGGTCGCAGCCGCGGGGGCCTCTTCAGCGGGGGTCTCAGCGGCGGCCGGAGCAGCTTCGCCAGCCTTGCGGAAGGCGCCCGGACGCGGAGCGTCGGCGGGGAGAGCCTTCTTCACGGCGTCACGAACCTTCACGTAGCTGCCTTCGTGGCCCGGGACGGCGCCCTTGACCAGGATCAGACCGCGCTCGACGTCCACCTTCCAAACGGTGACGTTCAGCGTGGTGACGGTTTCTTGACCCAGGTGACCAGCCATCTTCTTGCCCGGGAACGTACGACCCGGATCCTGGCGGTTACCGGTCGAACCGTGCGAGCGGTGCGAGACCGAAACACCGTGGGTGGCGCGGAGACCACCGAAGTTCCAGCGCTTCATGGCGCCGGCGAAACCCTTACCGACGGTCACGCCTTGGATGTCGACCTTCTGGCCGGCGACGAAGTGGTCGGCCGTCAGTTCGGCGCCAACTTCGATCAGGGCGCTTTCCTCGACGCGGAATTCGGCGACGACGCGCTTCGGCTCAACGGCCGCCTTCGCGAAGTGACCACGCATGGCGTTGGAGGTGTTCTTGGCCTTCTTGGCGCCGGCGCCGAGCTGGAGGGCGGTGTAGCCGTCCTTCTCAACGGTGCGAACGCCCGTGACCTGGCAACCGTCGAGCGACAGGACGGTGACCGGCACGTGCTGACCAGCTTCGTCGAAGAAGCGGGTCATGCCGAGCTTCTTGGCGATGACGCCGGTGCGTTGGGTGGGGAGAGTCATGGATCGGCCCTCCTTACAGCTTGATTTCGACGTCAACGCCGGCCGACAGGTCGAGCTTCATCAGCGCGTCCACGGTCTGCGGAGTCGGGTCAACGATGTCGAGAACGCGCTTGTGCGTACGGATCTCGAACTGCTCGCGCGACTTCTTGTCGACGTGCGGCGAACGGTTGACAGTGAATTTCTCGATAAGCGTGGGCAGGGGGATGGGGCCCCGCACCGTCGCACCCGTACGCTTGGCCGTATTGACGATCTCGCGCGTGGAATGATCCAACACGCGGTGATCGAAGGCCTTGAGCCGGATGCGGATGTTCTGACGATCCATATCGCTCGGTTTCCTAGTGGGCTGCGCCCGCGTCTCGAACCATTTCAAAGACCAACCCGGAACCCAGGTGGGCCCCGTACGCAGCGTCCGCAAAACAAATGTCCCCAACAGTCGCCTGTCGGGGGTGATGACCAGATATTACACCACAAGGGCGCTATGTCCGGGCGTCTCGCGAACCGCGTTTGAGCCCTAGAGCTCACAGCCGGTCCAACAGAGGCGCGCTTGTACGTTCCAGAATCGGTTTCGTCAAGCGCTCTGTCCGGTTCGTCGCGACTTTGGGGACGCGAGTCGTCGGGCGGGTTCTGGATAGGCGCCGGCCGCGTTCCACGCAAGCCTCAAACGGCTGGATCGCGCAGTCTCGTGCTTCGCACTTGGACTTAGCGCCTTCAGGCGGCGCCAAGCTGTGGACCAAACAGGCCATCGCCCCAGGACGCACAGCATCCCGGGGCGATCGCTCTGTCATTTATGCATATGTAGCGTGAGCTATTGGCCGATGATCACGTCGCCCGAGCCGCCGACATGCTTTTTCACGGGACCGGTGGCCTTGGCGATCTTCACATCCCCAGAGCCCATGACGCTGACGTCGACGTCGCCGGCCTCGCCGTTGAAGGTCACGTCGCCGGAACCCATCACGCTGACGTCGACCGCGCGGCTGCGCCCACCAGCGACAGTGATGTTCCCCGAGCCAGCGATGTTGGCTTCAAGCTTTCCGTTGATACTGGCGACCCAGATGTCGCCCGAACCAGCGATGTTGGTCTCAAGGTCGCCGGCGATCGCCTGGGCGGAGACATCACCCGACCCCGCGATGCTGAACTCGGCCTCGGCGGCTGTGCCAGCCTTGGCTCCGCCAGAGCCAGCCTGAGCGACCTCCAGTTTGCCCTTGGTGTTAGCGATCGTCCAATCGCCGCAGCCGGCGTTGCCCAGCTCGACACTGTCCGAGCGACCGATATCACCGAAGACCGCGCCGCCGGCCTGGACCTTGACGTTCATAGGCGTACGGACGGCGACTTGCGGGAGATTATCGTAGGACACCTCCCCCACCCCGCGGACCTTAACCCAGACCTTACCGTCGCGGCTGTTGCAGCTATTGATGCGGTTCATCTTCAGATCGCCGTCGACGACCACCTGATCGCCGTCCTGGCGGACCGTGAGCGGGAGCGCGGCGTTCGTGGTCAGGAACTCGACCTTCACGTCAGGGCGGTTCTCCGGAATGATCACGACGCGCGCGACAGCGTCCTTGATCTTGACGGACGGAGCAGCAGCAGCGGCGCCAGCGGCGGTCGTGGCGATGGCCAGCACGGCCAGAGTGGTCAGAGCCCGCATCAGTGTCTCCCCAAGGATGCGTGTTGAAATTCGATGAGGAGAAGCTAGCGAGGGGCCGACAAGGTTTCGACTTAATTCGAGGTCATGACCCCGAAGTCATCTTCCGGGTCGACTAGTCGACCATCATGGCCAGGCCGACCAGGCCGAACCCAAGACCAAGGGCCGCGCCCAGCCTGGGATGGCGGCGGGCGATCGCGGTGAGGAAGCCCCCTCCCCCTCGAAGCTGCCCCACGAGGCCCGGCTCGCACGCAACGATCCGATCGAACCGCCGCGCCAACCGCGCCGCGCCCATCACGCGCAGAGGATGACCCCGAGGGCCGCGCCGCCGCTCTATCAAGCCCTCGAACACCGCCTCGACGGGGTCAGCGAAGTCGCGCTTGTAGTTGTCGGCGTCGACGCCGAAGTCGACGCGGGAGACCCCCGCGCTCGCCAGCGCCTCCAGCGTGTCGAGCGTCATAAGCGCGCCCGGCGAGTAACGGGCGAAGGCTGGATCGTAGATCGGGAACCACAGGTGGTAGCGGGTCCCGGAAAGCAGGCCTAGCTCGGCGGCAATCACCTTTCCGCCTGCCTCCAGTGTGGCGGTCCGAAGACCGAAGTCCTCAGCGCCGGCGTCCGCGAGCCGCTCCAGAAGCGAGACCGTCCAGCCGCAGGCGAACACGTCGTACTGATGGGTCCTGACAATCTGCGCACGCTTGCGTGCGACGATCATCGCAATGTCTTCGCGGGTGGCTCGTCGGAACGAGAAGCTCACCGGCCCGTGATCCCGTTCAAGCGCGCGCCGTCGCCGACGCTTGTCCTTCAGAAAGCGACCATCGCGGCCGGTGAGATACGCCTCGAAGCCGTGAGACAGATCCGCCGCCATAGCCCTGCGGGTCGCAAGCCTCGGAAGGTCGTCGGGACTCGCGCCGATCAGCCCCCCGAACCGTGCTCTGCGGACTCCCGGCAGATGCGGAAGCAGGCGAGAGACGGAAACGCCCGACGCGGCGATCAAGCCATGGAAGTCGCTGAGCGGCGCGGCCAAGGGCTGGAGCAGCGCGCCGCGGCTCTGGAAGGGCAAGAATCCTCGGACCGCATCGCCCTGCCGGACGACCGCCAGCTTGGCGCCTGGCGCGATCTGGGCGGCGATCTCGATGAAACGCAGGTCGAAGTACGGGCTAGCGAGAGCCGGATCCGCGGCGCGCAGGTCACGCCACGCCGCCCGCGCCTCAGGGTCTAGGCGCGCGGCGTCGACAATTTCGACCCTGATGTCGTCGGCCGGCACGGGTCCCTCCCTGGAGAGCGGGCATTTAGACCCATAGCATCCTAACAATCGCTTTAGTTGAGAGTCGCCTCGTGCCTGCGCAGCCGAACCGGCGCCGACTTGTAAGCCGGCGTGCCCGAGCGCAGGTCATGATCGTCCAGCGCAACAACGACATTGGTCTCCGGATAGTAGGCCGCGAGGCAGCCCGGCGGGATGTCCCTCGCCACGAGGGTGAAGCCGCGCGCAATCCGGGATAGGCCCTCGTCAAAGGCCGCATGAAGGTCGACCTTCGCCCCGGCCTGGAGACCAAGCCGCGCCATGTCGTCAGGGTTGGCGAAGACCACGTCGCGACGACCGAACACCCCGCGATACCGGTCGTCCTGTCCGTAGACGGTGGTGTTGTACTGATCATGACTGCGTAGGGTGGTCAGGAGCAGCACATCGGGATCGCCTCGCCGAGGGTCTCCGCCTTTGGGATCGAAGACCAGGAAGTTGGCCTTACCGCTGGCGGTTCGCCAAACCCGGTTCGACGGCCCGACCGGCAGCCGGAAGCCGCCCGGAACGCGGACCTTTTCGTTGTAGTCGTTGAAGGCCGACGGGAAGACGCGGGCGATCAGATCGCGGATGGCGTCGTAATCGTTCGCCAGCCCCGCCCAATCAATCAAGGGGTCGCGGCCAAAGACGGCTTCAGCCAGCGCGGCGACGATCGCCGGTTCGGACAGCAGGTGCTCGGACGCCGGCGCGTTGAGACCGCGCGAGGCGTGGACCATGGACATGGAATCCTCGACCGTCACCGCCTGACGGACCCCGCCGCGTACGTCCATCTCGGTGCGGCCCAGGCACGGCAGCAGCAAGGCCGCCTTGCCGACCAGAAGATGGGTGCGGTTCGGCTTGGTCGCGATATGCACCGCCATGTCGAGCTTGCGCATGGCTGCGAAGGTGCGGGTCGGATCGGGCGCGGCCACGGCGAAATTGCCGCCCAAGCCGACGAACACCTTGGCCCCGCCTTGCTCCATGGCGGCGATGGCCTCGACCACGGTGTGCCCGTGCTCACGCGGCGGTTCGAAGCCGAACACCTCACGGAGCGAGTCCAAGAGTGCGGCCGGCGGCTTTTCCCAAACCCCGACCGTCCGCGCGCCCTGCACGTTCGAATGGCCGCGCAACGGACAGATCCCCGCGCCCGGACGCCCGATATTCCCCTTCAGCAGCAGCAGATTGACCAGTTGCTGCACGGTCCCGGAGCTGTCGCGATGCTGTGTCAGACCCATGCCGTAACAGAGGATGGCGGCCTTGGCCTTGGCGTAGACAGCGGCGGCCTCCTCGATCCGGGCGCGCGACAGGCCGCTTCCGGTCTCGATGACCGCCCAGTCGAGAGCCTCAAGCTGCGCCGCCAACGCCGCAAAGCCCGTCGTGTGCTCCGCGATGAAGGCATGATCGAGGACGCCGCCGTCTCGGGCTTCCATGGCCAGCAGGGCCTTCATCATGCCCTGGACCAGCATCGCGTCGCCGCCGACCGTCACTTGATAATAGGCCGAGGCGATCGGTGTGGAGCCCAGGGTCGCCATCTCGACCGGATCCTGCGGCGAGGCGAACCGCTCCAGCGACCGCTCCTTCAGCGGATTGAAGGCCAGGATCGTCGCGCCCCGTCGGCTGGCCTCGCGCAGGGTCGCCATCATCCGCGGATGGTTGGTGCCGGGATTGTGGCCGAAACACAGGATCAGGTCGGCGTGGTCGAAATCCTCCAGGGTCACCGAGCCCTTGCCCAGGCCGATCGAGTCCGGCAGGCCCACGCTGGTGGGCTCGTGGCACATGTTGGAGCAGTCGGGAAAATTGTTGGTCCCGAACCGTCGGCCCAGCAGCTGGTAGAGGAACGCCGCCTCGTTTGACGCGCGGCCCGAGGCGTAGAACTCGGCCTGGTTGGGATCGACCAGAGCCTTCAGTGCTGCGCCGGCCTGCGAAAAAGCCTCGTCCCAGGAGATCGCCTTGTAGCGATCATCGGCCGGATCATAGGCCATCGGCTCGGTCAGGCGGCCCAGATCCTCGATCTGGTGGTCGCTCCAGGTCAGCAGCTCGCTGACCGTGTGGCGGCCAAAGACCTCGGGCGTGGCGCGTTTGGTCGTCGCCTCCCAGGCCACGGCCTTGGCGCCGTTTTCGCAGAACTCGAACGACGAGGTGTGTTTGGGATCGGGCCAGGCGCAGCCGGGACAGTCAAAGCCCTCGGGCTGGTTCGCCCTCAGCAGGGTCTTGCCGCCCTCGATCACCGTCTCCTGATCCGACAGCGCGCCGGCCACCGCCTTCAGCGCGCCCCAGCCGCCGGCGGGCGCATCGTAGGGCCGGACACCCGGGATCTTCTCGTCCGCCATCAGGCTGGCTCCATCATCCGGTCGATCAGGCGCTCGGCCCCCGCGAAAACGGCATGACCATCGGCGCGCGCCAACGCCACCAGGGTCAGGTTGGCCGCCTGGGCGCGATCGATCGCCAGAGCGGTCGGCGCCGACACCGCCACCAGGATCGGGCAGCCCAGGCGCACCGTCTTTTCGACCATCTCGAACGAGCAGCGGCTGGTCACCAACACAAAGCCACTCACGGGGTCACGCCCCTCGTACAGTATGGCGCCGGCCAGCTTGTCCAAGGCGTTGTGGCGGCCGACGTCCTCGCGCAGCAGGACGAGCTCGCCCGCCAGCGAGAAGAACGCCGCAGCGTGGGTGGCGCGGGTCAGGCGGCCAAGCGCCTGTTCGGTTTCCAGCTTGGCCAAAGCCCGTGGAACCGCGGCGTGCGCCAGAATCGCATCCGAAGCCGCCAGCACCGGCAGCGGGCGCACGGCGTCGGCGAGACGCTCCACCCCGCACAGACCGCAACTGGAGCGGCCCTCAAGATTGCGCGGCCGAGCCTTGCGCGGACCCGCGCCTGGGCGGAAGCGGACATCGACCAGGACGCCCTGCTCTTCGACCTGCAGATCGATCGAGGCGATGTCCTGAGCGGCGGCCACCGCTTCGGTGACGACAAAGCCGCGCGCCAGGTCCTCTAGAGCGTCCGGCGTGGCCATCAGCACTGTATGCGGGCGACCGTCGAACGACAGGCCGACGGCGGTCTCCTGCGGCGTGATCCGCTCAATGGGCTGAGCGGCCTGATCGGCGCGCCACTGCAGGGCGGAACGGGGATCGACGACGGAACGCGACATGACGGGAGCCTACTCCGACGGCGCAGAGCGGTACAGCGGCCGTGGGGACCGGGCGCAGGTTCTCCGCTTCACACGATCGCTCGCTGAAGGTGTTGGGGGAGGCGACGGAGCGGCCGGACGAACCCGGAGACCGGTCGAAACCGCTTCGAGACCACGCGGCCCCGCTCAACCTAGCCCCGCCGCCGTATTGGGCCGGATCCAAACGCCCTCCCCCGCGACAAGGATGGCTATGGGTATGGGTGTGGCTTTGAACGCGGATCATTCAGCGACGCGTAAAAGTGAGAAGGCGTTGATTTCGTTGGGATCGACGCCGCCAATTCCGAGCATCCACGTCCGCCAATCCCCTTAAAACCGGTTCCCTCTCCCAGAGGGAGAGGGTGGCCGCGGAGCGGTCGGGTGAGGGGTTACAAAGCCGCCGCCCTGCCGGCGCGCCGGCCAAAGCCCTACGCCCTCTCCCCCGGCCCTCTCCCGCTGGGAGAGGGTGGCGCGGCGCGTTTGCCTCTCCCACCATGAGGGGCCCTGCTTGAGTGCGAAATTACCGCGACCAGTCCCTAACGCTCCTGGGCGCCCTTGCCGGCGATAATCCGATCGCGAAACTTCTCGATCCGGGCCATCCGCGTCGCCGCCTGCTTGGCCTGGTTCAAGGCGAACAGATAGCTCCTCTGGCGTCCGGGCGTCAGCGCGTGGAACGCCTCGGCCAAGACAGGGTCGGCGTCCAGCGCTTCCACAAGTTCGTCAGGCATGTCGATCTCGCGCGTCACCGTGGGCGGCTTCGTCCCCGCCTCGGCGTGATCTGTCAGCTGGCGCAGGCAGGCGCGGATCGTGGGTGCAAGCGCCTCGACCTCCGCGACCCTCGTGAAGCGGATGACGCTTGGGGTCTGGCTGTTGGGGCCAGGGGTCTTCAGGACGCCCGCGCTGTCAACCAAGAGACCGGCGTTCAGAAAGCTGATCAGGAAGTCGCTACGGAACGCGCCCAGCAGCGCGATATTTCGGCCCACGTGCATGTAACAAGGGTGGGCCCACTTGGCCGTCTCTTTCAGCCCTGCATCCAGGCAGATCTGGCGCAGCGCGCTCAGGCCGTCGATCCAGGGACGGGTCGAGCAGTCAGGTGTCGCGAACCGGGCGCAGCGACCGCAGCCCTTGGTGAAGAAGTCGTCGGGGTCGATGATCATCGCCATGACCGCACTTTCGGCCCGTCGACGAAAAAGCAAAAGGCCCCGGAGATTGCTCTCCGGGGCCTTCGCATAGTCAGCCGAAGCTCAGAAGGTCGATTACTCGACGATCTTGGCGACGACGCCGGCGCCGACGGTGCGGCCGCCTTCACG
>NZ_JBQUZP010000011.1:0-5621 GCF_056313785.1 Caulobacter sp. DMC95
AATCAGACCTTGGGTGCGGGGACAGGATTTGAACCTGTGACCTTCAGGTTATGAGCCTGACGAGCTACCGGGCTGCTCCACCCCGCGTCAGGGTGTTGTGTGTGAGATTGTGGTGCAGGGTTTTGGACTTAGTGATGAGATATCCTTTTGGCGGACCTGGCGGCGACCTACTCTCCCGCGCCTTGAGACGAAGTACCATTGGCCCAGGGGGACTTAACGACCGAGTTCGGAATGGGATCGGGTGGGGAACCCCCGGCAAAGCCACCAGGTCAGCGAAAAGGATATCATCCAGCCTCTTGCGAGGCCGGAGATTGTGAAGAAGACATCAGTGTCTGAAGTAGAGCCATGCGATTGCATGGGTTTGACTGAAGAACGATCAAGCCTATCGAGCTATTAGTACCGGTAAGCTCCATGCGTCGCCGCACTTCCACACCCGGCCTATCAACGTGGTGGTCTTCCACGGCTCTCAGCGAGACCTTGTTTTGAGGTTAGTTTCCCGCTTAGATGCTTTCAGCGGTTATCTATTCCACACTTAGCTACCCTGCTGCACAGCTGGCGCCATGACAGGTCCACCAGAGGTGTGTCCATCCCGGTCCTCTCGTACTAGGGACAGATCCTCTCAAGTCTCGTACACCCACGGCAGATAGGGACCAAACTGTCTCACGACGTTCTGAACCCAGCTCACGTACCACTTTAATCGGCGAACAGCCGAACCCTTGGGACCTGCTCCAGCCCCAGGATGTGATGAGCCGACATCGAGGTGCCAAACTTTGCCGTCGATATGGACTCTTGGGCAAAATCAGCCTGTTATCCCTAGAGTACCTTTTATTCGTTGAGCGATGGCCCTTCCACGCAGGACCACCGGATCACTATGGCCGACTTTCGTCTCTGCTCGACTTGTCAGTCTCGCAGTCAGGCGGGCTTATGCCATTGCACTCGACGACCGATTTCCGACCGGTCTGAGCCCACCATCGCGCGCCTCCGTTACACTTTGGGAGGCGACCGCCCCAGTCAAACTGCCCGCCACGCCATGTCCCGGACCCGGATAACGGGCCGCGGTTAGACGTCAGCAACAATAAGGGTGGTATTTCAAGGATGGCTCCGCCGGAACTGGCGCCCCGGTTTCATAGCCTCCCACCTATCCTACACATGTTGCTGCTAACGCCAAGGCGAAGCTGCAGTAAAGGTTCATAGGGTCTTTCCGTCTGACCGCGGGAACCCCGCATCTTCACGGGGAATTCAATTTCGCTGAGCCTATGCTGGAGACAGTGGGGAAGTCGTTACGCCATTCGTGCAGGTCGGAACTTACCCGACAAGGAATTTCGCTACCTTAGGACCGTTATAGTTACGGCCGCCGTTTACCTGGGCTTCAATTCAGAGCTTGCACCCCTCCTTTTAACCTTCAGGCACCGGGCAGGCGTCAGACCCTATACGTCGCCTTGCGGCTTCGCAGAGCCCTGTGTTTTTGATAAACAGTCGCTACCCCCTGGCTTGTGCCACTCTCATCTGGTTGCCCAAAAGAGAGTCACGCTTATCCCGAAGTTACGCGTGCAATTTGCCGAGTTCCTTCAGCATAGTTCTCTCAAGCGCCTTGGTATACTCTACCTGCCCACCTGTGTCGGTTTCGGGTACGGTCTCCGTTGGAGTTATTTCCAGGGACCTGTTCACTGCCAGGAGCAATCCAATAAGCCCTGACAATTTACCAGATCCGTCACTTCCAACTGGTTCAGGAATATTCACCTGATTCCCATCGACTACGCCTTTCGGCCTCGCCTTAGGGGCCGACTAACCCTGCGCAGATTAGCTTTACGCAGGAACCCTTGGGCTTTCGGCGAGAGGGTCTCTCACCCTCTTTATCGCTACTCATGTCAGCATTCTCACTTCCGATACCTCCAGCAAGGCTCACGCCTCACCTTCATCGGCTTACGGAACGCTCCGCTACCGCGTGCACAGAGTGCACACCCATACCTTCGGCGACTGGCTTTAGCCCCGTTACATTTTCCGCGCAGGTTCGCTTGACCAGTGAGCTGTTACGCTTTCTTTAAATGATGGCTGCTTCTAAGCCAACATCCTGGTTGTCAAAGCAAACCCACATCGTTTCCCACTTAGCCAGTACTTGGGGGCCTTAGATGATGGTTAGGGTTGTTTCCCTTTTCACGACGGACGTTAGCACCCGCCGTGTGTCTCCCGGATAGTTCTCTTGGGTATTCGGAGTTTGATTAGAATTGGTACAGCTCGCGCCGCCCGCATCCATTCAGTGCTCTACCCCCCAAGGAATACGTCCGAGGCACTACCTAAATAGTTTTCGCGGAGAACCAGCTATGTCCAGGTTTGATTGGCCTTTCACCCCTATCCACAAGTCATCCGAGAATTTTTCAACATTCACCGGTTCGGTCCTCCAGTAAGTGTTACCTTACCTTCAACCTGCTCATGGATAGATCACCTGGTTTCGGGTCGTCATGCGACGTACTTATTCGCCCTATTCAGACTCGCTTTCGCTGCGCCTACACCTAACGGCTTAAGCTTGCACGGCACATGAAGTCGCTGACCCATTATACAAAAGGTACGCCGTCACCACGCGCGGTGGCTCCGACTGCTTGTAGGCTTCCGATTTCAGGTTCTGTTTCACTCCCCTTGTCGGGGTGCTTTTCACCTTTCCCTCACGGTACTTGTTCGCTATCGGTCATTGAGGAGTACTTAGGCTTGGAGGGTGGTCCCCCCATGTTCAGACAGGATTTCACGTGTCCCGCCCTACTCGAGTCTGTCGCTATTTGACGCTTACGGGGCTATCACCCACTATGGCAGACCTTCCCAGATCCTTCAGCTTTATGTCACGACAGCACTGGCCTGGTCCCGGTTCGCTCGCCACTACTACGGGAGTCTCGGTTGATGTCCTTTCCTCCGGGTACTGAGATGTTTCAGTTCCCCGGGTTTGCTTAATGAACCCTATGTATTCAGGTCATTATACCTTGTCTGATCAACCGATCGTCGCCCTGCCCGGAGGCAAAGCAAAGTCGGGTGACCATAAAGGTGGGTTTCCCCATTCGGAGATAGCCGGATCAAAGGGTGCTCGCGCCTCCCCGGCTCTTATCGCAGCGTGCCACGTCCTTCATCGCCTCTCAATGCCAAGGCATCCGTCAGAAGCCCTTATGCGCTTGATCGTTCTCAGCAAAACCCATGCTTGATCAGCCCTCGCCGCATCACGCGGGGAGGCCTGAGCATGAGCTCTACCTTTAGTCAGACAATGATGTCTTCTTAAGTCCGCCCTTAAACCGGATCCGCATCCCAGGGGTGAGCTGCGGTCGGCGGGAGAACCCTGCCTTCACAATGTCATTTCGCAACCGGCTCGAAGAGCCAGCGCAAACTTGTCATTCCAATCGCGAGATCAATCTCAATCCTCATCGGGAGGAGAGATGGTGGAGCCAGACGGATTCGAACCGACGACATCCTGCTTGCAAAGCAGGCGCTCTACCAACTGAGCTATGGCCCCTCTTTTTCAAGAGATCTGGGTTAGCCAGGAGAGCTGGTCGTGATCCGAAGCATCAGAGGAAAGAGTGGTAGGCCTGGGCAGACTCGAACTGCCGACCTTACGCTTATCAGGCGTACGCTCTAACCACCTGAGCTACAGGCCTATGACGGCCTTCGGAAGGCATCTGCCTCCGGGCTCGCGATCGACTTGATCCCTAACGGAACCAAGTGAGTGGAAAGAGAAACGAAGACGGCGGCGATCCGCTCATTTTTGGTCGTCTAGCGACCGTGTCTGGAGCCTCAATAAGCCCGTGAGAGCTTGGAGAGGCATCCTTAGAAAGGAGGTGATCCAGCCGCAGGTTCCCCTACGGCTACCTTGTTACGACTTCACCCCAGTCGCTGACCCTACCGTGGTCGCCTGCCCCCTTGCGGTTAGCGCAGCGCCTTCGGGTAAAGCCAACTCCCATGGTGTGACGGGCGGTGTGTACAAGGCCCGGGAACGTATTCACCGCGGCATGCTGATCCGCGATTACTAGCGATTCCAACTTCATGCTCTCGAGTTGCAGAGAACAATCCGAACTGAGACGACTTTTAGGGATTGGCTCCCCCTCGCGGGATTGCAGCCCTCTGTAGTCGCCATTGTAGCACGTGTGTAGCCCACCTTGTAAGGGCCATGAGGACTTGACGTCATCCCCGCCTTCCTCCGGATTAACTCCGGCAGTACGATTAGAGTGCCCAGCCAAACCTGATGGCAACTAATCGCGAGGGTTGCGCTCGTTGCGGGACTTAACCCAACATCTCACGACACGAGCTGACGACAGCCATGCAGCACCTGTGTCCCAGTCCCCGAAGGGAAAACCACATCTCTGTGGCGGTCCAGGCATGTCAAAAGGTGGTAAGGTTCTGCGCGTTGCTTCGAATTAAACCACATGCTCCACCGCTTGTGCGGGCCCCCGTCAATTCCTTTGAGTTTTAATCTTGCGACCGTACTCCCCAGGCGGAGTGCTTAATGCGTTAGCTGCGTCACCGACATGCATGCATGCCGACAACTAGCACTCATCGTTTACGGCGTGGACTACCAGGGTATCTAATCCTGTTTGCTCCCCACGCTTTCGAGCCTCAGCGTCAGTAACGGACCAGTATGTCGCCTTCGCCACTGGTGTTCTTCCGAATATCTACGAATTTCACCTCTACACTCGGAGTTCCACATACCTCTTCCGTACTCAAGACTGCCAGTATCAAAGGCAATTCCAAGGTTGAGCCCTGGGCTTTCACCTCTGACTAAACAGTCCGCCTACGCTCCCTTTACGCCCAGTAATTCCGAGCAACGCTAGCCCCCTTCGTATTACCGCGGCTGCTGGCACGAAGTTAGCCGGGGCTTCTTCTCCGGGTACCGTCATTATCGTCCCCGGTGAAAGAATTTTACAATCCTAAGACCTTCATCATTCACGCGGCATGGCTGCGTCAGGCTTTCGCCCATTGCGCAAGATTCCCCACTGCTGCCTCCCGTAGGAGTTTGGGCCGTGTCTCAGTCCCAATGTGGCTGATCATCCTCTCAGACCAGCTACTGATCGTCGCCTTGGTGAGCCTTTACCTCACCAACTAGCTAATCAGACGCGGGCCGCTCCAATGGCGATAAATCTTTCCCCCGAAGGGCACATCCGGTATTAGCTCAAGTTTCCCTGAGTTGTTCCGAACCAAAGGGCACGTTCCCACGTGTTACTCACCCGTCCGCCACTAATCCCGAAGGATCCGTTCGACTTGCATGTGTTAGGCCTGCCGCCAGCGTTCGCTCTGAGCCAGGATCAAACTCTCAGGTTGAGTTGACATTGACTTCAGACTTCCAACCCCAGGGGAAAACCCAGGGCCAGGTATCTGGTTTGCATAGTTTCTTGACGAGTTCCCATCACTCGATCCAACCCGAAGGCCAGACCGGCGTAATGGTGTCTTCTTCAAGAGACCGCATTCGTCAGCGTCAGTTGACGACCCGAAGGTCATCGCCAGAGCGCCGCCGCCTGCGTTTCTCTTTCCAATTCAACAATGTCAAAGACCCGAACCACCTCCCGGCGGCCCCATCGTTTAGCGCCCGATGTCGGCGGAGGCGGCTATCTATCCAACCTCGAAACCCGTGTCAAATCGTTTTTTTCAAAACT
>NZ_JBQUZP010000012.1:0-1499 GCF_056313785.1 Caulobacter sp. DMC95
GGATTGACGGCCAGGGCGGCCGTGGTGCTGCGGCCCCAGAGGACCTTGTAGACCCAGGCGGTGTAGGCCAGCACGATCGGCAGGAAGACGATCGTCACCACCAGCATGATGAACAGGGTCATGTGGCTGGACGAGGCGTTCCACACCGTCAGGCTCGAGCGGGGGTCGACGCTGCTGGGCAGGATGAACGGGAACATCGACAGGCCCACGGTGGCGATGATGCCCGTGGCCGAGGCCGAGGACCCGGCGAAGCCCATCCAGGCGCTCTTCCGGCGCAGACCCAGCAGGGCCAGGGCGACCCCGGCGAAACCCAGGACCGGAGCGATGATCATCCAGCCGTGGCGGCCGTAGTTGTCGAGCCAGGCGCCCGGGTCACGCACCGCGGCTGCGCCGCGCAGCGGGTTGGAGGGGCCTGCGGCGTCCGCCAGGCCCTCGATCCGGAAGCCCATGCCGCTGAAGGCGACCCAGAAGCCGCCGGCCGCGAAGAGAACGATGCTGGCCAGGCCCGCGAGCTCGCCGATGCGGCGGGCGCGTTCGGCCACGGGGCCCTCCTCGCCCTTGACGGTGATCCAGGCCGCGCCGTGCAGCACCAGCATCGACACGGACAACAGGCCGCAGAGCAGAGCGAAGGGCGAGAACAGGCCCAGGAACGTGCCGTCGTAGAAGGCGCGCAGATCGCCGTCGAGCCGGAAGGGCGCGCCTTGCAGCACGTTGCCCAAGGCCACGCCAAAGCACAGCACCGGGACAAAGCCGCCGACGAACAGCGCCCAGTCCCAGAACGCCCGCCAGCGGGGGTCGGGCCGCTTGGAGCGATACTTGAAGCCGACGGGCCGCAGGATCATGGCGGTCAGCACCACGAACATGGCCAGGTAGAAGCCCGAGAAGCTGATGGCGTAGACGAACGGCCAGGCCGCGAAGATCGCGCCCCCGCCCAGGATGAACCACACCTGGTTGCCTTCCCAGGTGGCGCCGACGGTGTTGATCACCATCCGGCGTTCCTGATCGGTCTTGGCGACGAAGGGCAGCAGGGCGCCGACGCCCATGTCAAAGCCATCGGTCAGGGCGAACCCGATCAGGAGGATCCCGACCAGGGCCCACCAGATCACGCGAAGCGTGGCGAAATCGACGGGGATTTCCATTGTCATGCCTCCTTCAGGCGACGGCGGCTTCGGGTTCGGGCGAACCGTCGGGGGCGGGATCGTGCAGGGCGTAGGGCCCGCGCTTGATGGTCTTGAGGATCAGACCGACCTCGACCACGGCGAGCGAGCCGTACAGCAGGGTGAAGATCGCGATGCTGGTCAGCATTTGCGGGACCGTGAGACTGGACGCGCCCAGGAAGGTGGGCAGAACGCCCTCCACGGCCCAGGGCTGACGGCCGACCTCGGCCAGCACCCAGCCCATCTCGGCTGAGATCCACGGCAGCGGGATGGCCGCCACCGCCAGGACCAGGAACCACTTGGTCTCGTGCTTGCGCAGCGTGACCAGCAGGAAGGCCGTAG
>NZ_JBQUZP010000012.1:1593-2769 GCF_056313785.1 Caulobacter sp. DMC95
CGTAGCGAACAGGGCGATCATCAAGAAGCCGATCCCGGCCATGATGCGGAAGGCCCAGAACATCACGGGCACCGGCGGCACGACGTCCCACGCGGTCTGCTTGATCAGCGCCGGGCTGGCCTGGCGCGGATCGGCGACATGGCGCTTGAGCAGCAGGCCATAGCCAAGGTCGCGGCGGTGCTGCTCGAAAGTGGCGCGCGCGGCGACGTCGTTGGGATTGACTTTCAGGGCCTCGACCGCGCCATAGGCGATGACGCCGGACTCGATGCGGTCTTCAGCCTTGGCGACCAGCTGGAAGATGCCTTCCACCGGCTTGTCCACGCTGCGCGTCGCGATCAGGCCCAGCACATAGGGGATCTTGATCTCGTGGTGGGTCGTGCGGTCCGCCATGCTGGGAATGCCGAAGGCGGTCAGGCCGGCCGGCGCGGGCTCGGTCTCCCACATGGCCTCCAGGGCGGCCAGCTTCATCTTCTGGTTATCCGTGAGCGCGTAGCCGCTCTCGTCGCCCAGCACCACGACCGACAGCGACGAGGCCAGGCCAAAGGCGGCCGCCACGGTCATCGACCGCTTGGCCACGCCCGGATACTTGCCCTTCAGCAGGTAGAAGGCCGACACGCCCAGCACGAAGACCGCGGCGATCACGTAGCCGGCGCTGACGGTGTGGACGAACTTGGCCTGGGCCACCGGATTAAACAGCACCTCGCGGAAGCTTTCGACTTCCATGCGCATGGTGTCGGGGTTGAACACCGCGCCGACCGGGTTCTGCATCCAGCCGTTGGCGATCAGGATCCACAGCGCCGACAGGTTGGTGCCCAGCGCCACCATGAAGGTCACGAACAGGTGCCCGACGCGGGACAGCTTGTCCCAGCCGAAGAACATCAGGCCCACGAACGTGGCTTCGAGGAAGAAGGCCATCAGGCCCTCGATCGCCAGCGGCGCTCCGAAGATGTCGCCGACATAGTGCGAGTAGTAGGACCAGTTCATGCCGAACTGGAACTCCATGGTGATCCCGGTCGCCACGCCCAGCACGAAGTTGATGCCGAACAGCGCCCCCCAGAACCGCGTCACGGTTCGCCAGATTGGGCGCTTGGTCATCACATAGATGCTCTCCATGATGACCAGCATGAACGACAGCCCCAGCGTCAGGGGCACGAACAGAAAGTGGTAGAGGGCGGT
>NZ_JBQUZP010000013.1:0-1276 GCF_056313785.1 Caulobacter sp. DMC95
TGACGTGACCCCCGTTTCTCATCCAGCGATAACGAGAGTCCTGGGTTGATTTGAGCCTTGGTGTTGGTGGGTGGCAAGAGGCCGGTGCGCGGAGCTCTCAGCCTGCGCAGCGTGCCGGCCGGTCTCTCCGCAGAAGGCGCTGGCGTACTCCCTAGGCGTCATCCAGCCGAGCTTGGAGTGCGGCCGGCGCTCGTTGTAATCGCGCCGCCAGGTCTCCAGCACGGCGCGGGCGTGCGGCAGCGACCGGAATAGGGTCTCGTTCAGTAGCTCGTCGCGCAGTCGGCCGTTGAAGCTCTCGTTGTAGCCGTTCTGCTGGGGCTTGCCCGGAGCGATGTAATGCCAGCCCACGCCGCTATCGTCGGTCCAAGCCAGGATGGCGTTGGAGGTGTATTCCGTGCCGTTGTCGCTGACGATGGTCTCAGGCCGCCGCCCGCGCTGGGCGATGATGGCGTCCAGCTCGCGCGCCACCCGCCGGCCCGACAGCGAGGTGTCGGCTACCAGGGCCAGGCATTCGCGCGTGCAGTTGTCGATCACCGTCAGGATCCGGAAGCGGCGGCCGTCGGTCATCTGGTCGGACACGAAGTCCAGGCTCCAGCGCTGGTTGGGCGCTAGTGGGACCTCCAGGGGCCGCCGCGTGCCGATCGCGCGCTTGCGTCCGCCGCGCCGGCGCACGGTCAGCTTTTCCTCGCGGTAGAGCCGCTGGACTCGCTTCTTGTTGACCGCATGGCCCTCGCGTCTGAGCAGCACGTGCAGCCGCCGATAGCCGAACCGGCGGCGCTCCTGCGCCAGGGCCTTTAGCCGCTCGCGCAGAACGCCGTCGTCGGGCCGCGTGGCTGCGTAGCGCACGCTCGTGCGATCCACGCCCAGGACCCGGCACGCCCGCCGCTCGCTCATCTCGTAGGCCTGGCGCAGGTACGCCGCGGCCTCCCGACGCGCGGCGGGCGTCACCACTTTTTTCCCAGCAGGTCTTTCAGCGCGACGTTGTCGAGCATCGCGTCGGCCAGCATCCGCTTGAGCTTGGCGTTCTCGTCTTCCAGCGCCTTGAGCCGCCGCGCCTCCGACACGTCCAGCCCGCCGTACTTGGCCTTCCACTTGTAGAAGGTCGGCGAGCTGAGCCCGTGCTTCCTGCACAGGTCCGCCACCGGCACGCCCGCCTCCTGCTCGCGCAGTATCCCGATAATCTGCTCTTCCGTGAACCGTGATCGCTTCATTCGTCCGTCCCTTTCCTGGGGGCGGACTCTAATTATTCCTGGAGGAGTTTCAGGGGGTCACGTCA